>NZ_CDBO01000040.1 GCF_000819885.1 Aeromonas fluvialis | reverse complement strand
CATGATGTTATTAGCCATGCAGCTCAGTTCATGGATCAAGTACACCGACGCCATGTGAAAACTCAGCTGACTCGCCGTGTATCCCTGTGATGGCTGTAGAGCTCGACGATGTCAGCCCCCGGGAAGCGCATCGGGTCGACCATCGAGGTCAACACCTGACGCTCCTTGCCGTTGATGTTGCGGGTCAGCAAACGGGCTTCCACCGTGTCCGGCAGTTGCGACCACTTCTTGCGTGCCTGTGGACTGGTCGTCAAGCGCACCAACACATCCTGGCGTCCCAGCTTGCGTACCACCTCCGAAGCCTTATCTGGCGGATTATCAACCATTTTACTGGTTTACTTTTGGCCAAACTCTGTTCATGGCGCGCGATTAGGGTTGTATCTCGCTTATAACTCGGTAGAGTAATGACATCTTGAGTTTGCCTGTCCCGCGCCGAGTTTGCCGGGTTCCAGGTGTAACTTGGCCAGTTTTTATCAACCTTAAGTCAGTGGTATCGATATGGAACAAGTAAACAAGTCCACCTTCAGCGATGTACTGGAATATGTGCGTATGTCCCGTCGCCAGAACAAACTCAAGCGTGAAATTGCGGATAACGAGAAGAAGATCCGTGACAACCAGAAGCGCGTACTGCTGCTCGATAACCTGAGCGACTACATCAAGCCGGGCATGAGCATTGATGATGTGCAGGCGATCATCGCTAACATGCGTACCGACTATGAAGAGCGCGTGGATGATCACATCATCAAGAACGCCGAGCTCTCCAAAGAGCGTAAAGAGTTGAGCTCCAAACTGAAGGGCATGAGCTCTCATAAGTAAGGGTTAAGCTTTCACGCTAAGAGACACCGGCCATTGGCCGGTGTTTTGTTATCAGCTCGGATCTCTGCCACTCCTGCAACAATCGGCTCCCCTTTTTAGAATTGCCCTGTTACCATCACAATTAGAGCAGTCAATAGTTTCAAGCCATTGACTTGAAAAGACTAAGCTTGAGTGAAATACAATAAATTGCGCAACCATGGTGGGGCTGATATGGGCGCATCAAAACAAACGGATTTGACACAAGTGGCATCTCAAAATTCATCTGTCCAGACCACGGACGGGAATCCAAACCGCAAGCGTCGTCCCTGGTGGCGTTGGTTGTTCTGTTTTCTCATTTTATTGTGCCTGGGGGGGGGGATCGCTCTGGTTGGCTATGAGATGAAAACCTCGACGCTGCAATCTCAGGAGATCTCCCGCTACGCCGCCAAGCTCACTTATCAGGTTGAGCCGGGCCAGAGTAAGCAGATCGCCTTCCCTGAGGATGGCCCGTTCGACAAGCGGCTTGGCTATGTTCAACTGCCGATGATGCAGGAGCGGCTGTTGCAGCGCGGTTACGGAATCAGCAAGCAGGCTCGGTTCTCCGATGCACTCTACGACTATGCCAGTCGTGGCTTTTTCGTCCCTTATACCGAGAAGGTGCAGGCAGGGCTGACGCTGCACGACTGCCGTGCAGAACCTTTTTATCAATTCAAGTATCCGACCCATCACTATCCGGATTTTGACTCCATTCCACCGTTCATCATCCAGTCGTTGCTCTTTATCGAGAACCGCGATCTGTTGAGCAACGAAGAGCCGTTGGCCAACCCGGCTGTCGACTGGCCCCGCTTTGCCAAGGCGGCGCTCTCCCAGGTGGGCAAGGCGCTCGATATGCAGGATCAATCTGCCGGTGGCAGTACCCTGGCGACCCAGGTGGAGAAGTATCGCCACTCGCCGGATGGCCTGACCCTGTCGCCGACCGAGAAGATCCGTCAGATGGCCTCTGCCAGTGTGCGGGCCTATCGTCTCGGGCCGGAAACCCTTGAAGCGCGCAAACTGGTCGCCTGGGCCTACCTCAACTCGGTACCGCTCTCGGCTGCGCCGGGATATGGTGAAGTCCATGGTCTGGGAGATGGTCTCTGGGTCTGGTTTGGTGCAAATGTCGATGACGTGAACCGTCTGCTGGACCCCGCCCGCAACCAGAACGCACCGCTGGCCGAACAGGGGCTTGCCCTGCGTCAGGTGGTCTCTTTGATGATTGCGCACCGCCGCCCCTCCTACTATCTGGCTCAGGGGCGAGAGGCATTGGCTACCCTGACCGACAGCTACCTGCGCCTGTTTGTGCAGGAGGGGATGATCACGCCGCCCCTGATGGAGGCCGCGCTCAAGGCCAAGATCTCGTTCCGTGACTTCCTGCAGTCCCCTGCCGTCACCAAGGTTAACAACAACAAGGGGTTACAGGTTGCCCGTACTCGCCTGAGCCGTCAGCTCGGGGTGCAGCTCTATGACCTCGACCGGATGGATCTGACGGCCGATACCAGCCTCAATATGCCGCTGCAGAACGAAGTATCCCGTTATCTGCAGCAGTTGGCCGATCCGGCGTTTGCCGCCCAGGTAGGCCTGTTTGGCGAGCGTTTGCTCTCGCCGGAGAAGACCGGCGATGTGCGCTACAGCTTCACCCTGTTCGAGAAGTCGCCGGAAGGTTTCAAGGTGCGGGTGCAGACCGACAACACCGATCAGCCCTTTGATATCAATGAAGGCTCCAAGCTGGAGCTGGGCTCAACGGCCAAGTTGCGGGTGCTGACCACCTATCTGGAGATTGTGGCCGAGCTGCACGACAACTATGCCGGGATGCCGGTCGAGAATCTGCGCAAGTTGGTGGCCGTCTCTCAGGACAACCTTAGCCGCTGGGCCATCTCCTATCTGATGACGGCTCAGGACAAGAGCTTGCCGGTGATGCTGGAAACTGCGCTGGATCGCAAATACTCCGCCAGCCCCAACGAGGGGTTCTTTACCGGTGGCGGTATGCATACTTTCAACAACTTCCGCCGTGAGGATAACGGGCGTATTCCGACGTTGCGTGACTCTCTGCGTGAGTCCATCAACCTGCCCTTTGTGCGGCTGATGCGGGATATCGTGCGCTATAGCCTCTACAAGGAGGGGAATCGTGCCCAGTTGCTCAAGGATGACAAGGATCCCCGCCGTCAGGAGTATCTGGTCAAATTTGCCGACAAAGAGGGGCAGACCTATCTGCTGCGCTTCTGGCGCAAATATCGGGGCAAGACCTCCGAAGAGCAGCTCGATACCTTCCTCGACGGCCTCAAACCGAGCGCGGTACGTCTGGCGGCGGTTCACCGCTATCTGATGCCGGAAGCCGACGAAGCGACATTTGCTGCCTTCCTGGCGGAGCGGTTGCCGCGAGAGAAGCTGAGTGCGAAGCGGATCAACCAGCTCTATGTCAGCTATGGCCCGGGCAAGTATTCTCTGCCGGATCAGGGCTATATTGCCCGGGTGCACCCGCTGGAGCTGTGGCTGCTGGCCTATCTCAAGGAGTTCGACAAGGCGACCTTTGCCGACGCGGTAGCGGCCAGTCGTGATGAGCGGCAGGAAGTCTACAGCTGGCTGTTCAAGACCCGTCATCGCAGCGCCCGTGACAGCCGGATCCGCACCATGCTGGAGGTTGAAGCGTTCCTCGACATCCATCAGCGCTGGGCCAAGCTGGGTTATCCGTTCGATCATCTGGTACCTTCCCTGGCGAGCGCCTTGGGCAGCTCCGGTGATCGCCCGGCCGCGTTGGCTGAGCTGATGGGGATTATCCAGAGTGGTGGTGTCCGTTCGCCGACCTTGCGTATCGAGCACCTTTCGTTTGCAAAGGGGACGCCCTTCGAGACCGAGTTTGAGCCGCAGCACTCCGAGGGAACCCGGGTGATGCCGGCAGAGGTGGCGGCAGCCCTGCGCAATGCGCTATCCAAGGTTGTTGAAGGGGGCACGGCAAGACGTATCGCCGGTGCCTTTACCCTGCCGGACGGCACCGTGCTGCCGATGGGGGGCAAGACCGGGACCGGGGATAACCGCATCGAGACCGTCGGTCGTTATGGCAACGTGACCAGCTCGCTGGCGCGCAACCGTACCGCGACCTTCGTTTTTTATCTGGGTGATGATCACTTCGGTACCCTGACCGCCTATGTACCGGGCAGCCAGTCCGACAAGTTCCGCTTCACCTCGGCGCTGCCGGTGCAGGTGCTCAAGGGGATGGCACCCCTGCTGATGCCTTACCTGCAACCGGGTTCCCATACCCAGTGTCTGGCGAACCAGTGATCTCATCACGCAGATAACTAACCAGAAAAAAACGGGGAGACTGACAGCCTCCCCGTTTTCATTTCCTTATCGGGCGCAGTGGCGCTCGATTACGATCAGGTGTTCAGCACGAACTGCTCGATCACCTGGGCCACACCATCTTCATCGTTGCGGGCTGTGGTGTGCTGGGCGAGATCCTTGATCTCGTCGGTGGCATTGCCCATCGCAACCCCGAGACCTGCATACTCGATCATGTGACGATCGTTGCCCGCATCCCCGACACAAATCACCTGCTCGGCAGTCAGGCCCAGGTGTTCGGCCAGCGCAGCGACGCCGGTCCCCTTGTTGCTCTGTTTGTTCATGAACTCGAGGAAGAAGGGGGCGCTCTGGACCACGGTATAGCGCTCATAGAGCGCTGCAGGCAGTCGCTCGATGGCGCGGGAGAGCTGGGGTGGCTCGTCGATCATCATCACCTTCATGATCTGCTCGTCGGCAGGCAGGGTAGCGAAGTCGATCAGATTGATCGGCATGCCGATCAGGCGGGATTCGTGCTCGGTGTAGGTACTGACGCGGGGGCTAATCAGGCCACGGGTGACCGAGAAACCGTGGACGTTCACCTCCAGCTCGTCAGCCAGTTTGGCGACGGCGCTGGCGTCACTGCCGGTCAGCAGCTGGCTGCGGATGATACGCTGATCGGCTACCTGTTGCACTAGCGCGCCGTTGTAGCAGATGACGTAATCATGTTCTGTGGTGAGGCCGAGCTCTTCCAGATAGCGGCTCATCCCTTCCAACGGGCGGCCTGAGGCCAGCACTACGGTGACTCCTTTGGCGCGGGCGGCCGTGATGGCGGCGTGGGTGCGGGGAGTAATCTGGCCCTGCGGGTTGAGCAGGGTGCCATCCATATCCAATGCGATCAGCTTGTACATCTTTCACTACCTGAGTCTGGCTGGCCCGCCCGGTGGGGCCAAGGAAGTGGCGAGTGTAGCGAAAATCGGCGGCGGGATCACGGCCGGTTCAGCGATGATTCCGTCCATGTTGACCTATTTGTGCCCCTCGTAAGGGGTCATCTCCAGCTGCTCATCGTGAATAGTCAGACGGGTGGGGCCACGGGTGATGGTAACCTTGCGTTTGAAGCTGGCCATCTCGACCTCGATGCCGGAGAACAGATGCTGGGTGGCAATGACCTCCATCTGAGCCATCAAGTTTCGCAGCTCCTCCTGGTTGGCGGTGAGCTGCTCATCGAGCTGGGCCAGCTCGGCTAGCTGATGGTCCCGGATCGGTTTGAGCTTGCGCAGGGTATCCGGATTACGCTTGTCGCCGGGCAGTTGCAGCAACTTCATGACCAGCTCCTTGATTTTCTCCAGCTGGCCCTGACACGCCTGTTGGCGCAGCTTGAGCTGGTGTTCCTGCTCCTTGTGGGTGAAGTAGCCGCCGAGGATCTGCAGCCGGGTATGGTTGGCGGCCTCGGCCCCCAGGCTGGGGGCCATGATCAGGCGATTGGCAATGCTGGTGCCACCCAGCAGAGTGCCTTTGCGCATGTTGCTGTCACCCACCTTGATATCCTGCCCGCTGCGGCTATAGCAGTGACTGAGCTGACTCTGGATCTGGATATCCCCCCCCGCTTCCAGCTGGGCATACTGGGCGTAGCTGGCGTGGATCTCCCCCTGGGCATAGAGCTGACAGAGGTACTCCCCCTGCTCGTTGCGGCGGCCTATGATGCCGTGGCGAACCGTGATGCTGCCGCCGGCTTCGATCACGCCCCCTTCGATAAAGCCACCAATGACGATATCGCCGCTGACCCGCACCCTCATGCCCGGGTTGACGTCGCCATTGACGATCAGTCCCCCTTCAAAAGTGATGTGGCCGTGGCGGGCATCCACCTGTTTGACGCTGAGCACCTCGTCCACCTTCATGCCCGCTTTCTCCTGACAGGGCAGGCCAGCCCGACCGGCGATCAACAGATCGGGATCGTCGGGGGAGATGAAGGTGCCCTCGCCAGCACTCATCGGGCTGTCTTTGCCATCCTTGGCGGGCAACTCCTGACCGGTCACGGTAAAACCGGGTACCCCGACGGTGGCCGGATGACGGCGCATCAGCGGAGCACCGGCCTTGACGGTGACGATGGAGCCGAGATCCCGCAGATCGACTTTGCCATGACCGAGCTCCTGCGGTTTGAGGATCCGCTCGGCCGGTGTCTCCACCAGCCGCTCATAGCGGGTATCCTGGCCATTGACGGCAGGTTGGCCGCAGGCAATCACCAGCTTGAGCTGGCTGCCGGGGGCGGCCTCCCTGGCTGACTGGATGGCGGCAGTGAGCAGGGGCTCGCTCACACCCTGTTTGATTTCACTCTGGCCGATCGCCTCTTGGAGCTGTTCCAGAGTAATGTACTTGCCACCCCAGTCGGCAGTGATCTGGGCGTTGGCGCTCATTTGGTCCTTTTCCACCACAATGGTGACTCTGGCATCATGACGTTTGCCGACAGGGATCGGATGGGCAGGCACGGGGGCGGCAGGGTTGGTGAGCAGGGTATTGAGCAGACTGATGGCCTGTTTGATCCCCTCGGGCAGGGGCTGATAGCGGCGACAGTTGGAAGCGAGGAGCAACGCTTGCACATCCTGTTCCGTGACTGGTTTGGTGAGACCGGCGGCAATCCGCAGGCAGACCAGTTCCATATCGCTTGATAGCAGCAGCCACGCTTTGCTTAACACCGCATCTCCTTGCTGGATGAGAACGTAACGAGCGGCTCGCTCCTCTAGTGTCATTTAATCTCTCAATGAGTAATAAAGCGAGTGGTCAATCCTGAGAGTGGGCAGTATTCAGATATCTCCTCCGAATGGTCAATGGATTGAGGTCGGATCGGTGACAAGAGACGGATAAATAGTGGTCGTATAAATGGTGTTCTGTTCGGCGATGAAGCCAAGAGGGATGCCGGAGAGTGACCGGATATATCAGCCAGCGGCATGGCCTGCACTGGCCGGGTGAGGGATTGTGGTTAACCGCCGCGTTGTGTCGTTCTGTCCAGCGTGAGGTAATCGCCGAGCGCCTGCTCACCCAACAGGTGGCGGCGCAGCATGTCGAGCGCGGCAAAGGCGAGGATCTTGCGGCGGCTCTCCGGGTCTGGATGGCTGACCTTGACCGTCTGACCGATGTGCTTGCCATCGGCGCTAAGCTGCAGTGGCACACCCTCTGCCCCTTCTCGCCCTATGGTCAGTTGCAGGCCCGTATCGGCAGTCGGCAACTGCGCCAGCTCATCTGCCAGTTGCGCGCTGAAGCGGGCTTCCAGCCGGGGATGGCCGTGACAAAGCGCCAGCAGCGCGCCACCACTCTCCCCCTCCAGCAGAGCCAGCGGCTTGCCTTGCAGCAGCGCGAGGATCTGCTGCGCCGGTTCCGTATCTCCGCTGCCAACCAGCCAGGGGCGGATCGTGCTCAGCAGCCTTTTCTTGGCGTTCTTCATGTCAGCGGCGCTGGCGCCGTGGCCGATCAGCTTCAGTTCAATAAGCGGCATGGCGGAGCGGTAACCGAGTTCGATGCCGGTGGGCCAGGGGGCGGCATCCAGCAGGTCGCTGAGGGCAGATTCCGAGACGCCGAAGGTGTAAAAGCGACGCAGCTCGGTATCGATCTGTGCCCCGGCCAGCTGTTTGAGGCGTGGCAGAATCTGCTCGCGCACCATCTGCTTGAACTCGAACGGTACGCCCGGGGTGAAGAAGATCTGGCTCTGGCCACTTCGCACCACAAAGCCGCAGGCGGTGCCGACCGGGTTGTCGAGGATCTCGCACCCCTGCGGCAACCAGGCTTGTTTGGCATTGCTTTGTGCCATCGGGCGGCCACGGCTGGCGTAGCGGGCCGTGATGGTGGCGAGCCAGTCGGGGAAGAGGGTGAGCGGCTGGTCAAAGGCCTCGGCGGCGGCCAGAGCGGTGAGATCGTCGGCGGTGGGCCCGAGCCCCCCACACACCAGCACCACCTCGGCGCGGCTGGCACTCTCTTGCAGCACGGCTTTCAGGTCGACGAGGTTGTCCCCCACCGTCAGGCGACGGCGCACCTGCCACCCCTGTTCCAGCAGCAGAGCGCTGAGCCAGGCCGCGTTGGTATCCACCACCAGACCCGTCACTATTTCGTCTCCGGTACTGATGATCTCGATACGCATGGCGGGCTCCTTGGGTTAAACGGATGACAACGGTTGGCCTCGGGCCAGGACAATCAGGCTTTGTTGTGTTCGAAGTAGTAGCTGATCCGGGTACGTGGATTGAGATACTCAAACACGGCGGGCGGCAGCCGTTTGGGGTGGATCACCTTGGCGATCGACAGTTCGGCTTGCTGCAGGTCGATGATGGCGGCTTCCTGACGGGGAATGCGCGGATCGTAGACCAGCACCGAGGGGTAGAGCAGGCGGGAAGCGTTGACCGACATCACCAGCCCGACCTGACCGCTGGAGAGTTGCACCACGCTGCCGGGCGGGTAGATCCCCATCAACCGGATCAGCATGCTGAGGTACTCCGGATTGAACTGCGCCTTGCGCTGCTTGTAGAGGCCGCTCAGGGCCGAGTAGGGCACCTTGGCCTGCATGTGGCAGAGGTTATCGTATTCGTTGATCATCGACACCATCTGGGTCTGTGGATCGAGCTGACCACCCTTGAGCCCTTCCGGCCCGCTGCCATCGAGATATTCGTGGTGATGCAGCACGATCCCTTTTGCCTCGGCCGGGAAATCCTTGGCCAGATTGAGCAGGTCGAGACCGTAGCGCGGATGCTGGGCCATCAGGTTTTGCTCCGGCCTGGTGAGGGGCTCGGTCTTGCGCAGGATCTGGCTCGGGATCTTCAGTTTGCCGATGTCGTGGAACAGCGCCCCCATGCCGATCTGACGGATCTGGTCGGCCGACATCTTGCACTCCTTGGCCAGCAGCATGCTGAGCACGCTGACATTGAGGGAGTGGAAGTAGAGGTTGTTGCCATCCTCCCTGTCGGAGACCAGATGGAGCACCATCTCGTCCACCGAGAGCAACTGCTCGGTCATGGCGTTGACCAGCTCCTGCGCCTCGCCGATGGCATTGAGGGGGTGGGACTGGATCTTGCTCATCACGCTGCGCACCTGCGCCAGCGACTGCTGAAACTGCTTCTCACACTGCTGCAGATCGCGGCGGTACTGTTGCAACTGCTCGATGCGGCGATTTTTCTCCTGCTGCATCTGTGCCTGGCGCTGGGCGGCGTCTGAGCTCTCTTGTGGCTGAGGCTGTACCTGATTGAGGGGCTTGGGCGGGGCGTCGCTCTTGTCGGGAATGATGGTGACCAGTTTCAGGCCGAGACGGCGGATCAGCTCGATCTCTTCTTCACTTTTGATCTTGAAGCTGGAAAACAGGAATGGGTGTTCGCGCCACCCCAGTGGCAGGGATACATAATTGCCGACTTGCAGTCGATCTACGGAAATCTTGATACCGGTCATTATCTTGGAAGCAGGAGAGACACTGAGCCGTATGCTAGTCAAAGGCGGGGGTGAATACAAAAGGTATCTGATGACAGGGCGGGAGCTTTATTATAGGCTTCTGGATGTCCAGACATATTTACCGATGCAGTACAGGGAGTAAGCATGCCGATCAAGATCCCGGATCAGTTACCCGCCGCCGAAGTGCTGGGGCAGGAGAACATCTTCGTGATGACGGAATCCCGGGCCGTCACCCAGAACATCCGCCCGCTGCGGGTGTTGATCCTCAACCTGATGCCAAAGAAGATTGAGACCGAGATCCAGCTGATGCGGATGCTCTCCAACTCGCCGCTGCAGGTGGATGTGGATCTGCTGCGCATCGATGACAGGGAGTCAAAGAACACGCCGCAGGCCCACCTCGAGAACTTCTATCACGACTTCGAGCAGGTGCGTGGCAACAACTACGACGGCATGATCATCACCGGAGCGCCGCTCGGGCTGGTGGAGTTCGAGGAGGTGGTCTACTGGCCGCGCATCGTCGAGATCATCCAGTGGTCCCATCAGCATGTCACCTCCACCCTGTTCCTCTGCTGGGCTGTGCAGGCGGCGCTCAAGGCGCTCTACGGCATGGAGAAGCAGACCCGGGGCGAGAAACTCTCCGGTGTGTACCATCATCATCGCCTCGATGAGCACGAACCGCTGCTGCGTGGTTTCGATGACGAGTTTGTTGCCCCCCACTCCCGCTATGCGGCGTTTGATGGCGACCTTATTCGTGCTCACACCGACCTGCAGATTTTTGCCGAGTCAGAAGAGGCGGGAGTCTATCTGGCGGCGACCAAGGATTGCCGTCAGGTGTTTGTCACTGGCCACCCGGAGTACGATGCCCTGACGCTCGATGGGGAGTATCAGCGGGATCTGGCCGCGGGGCTCGCCCCGGCCATTCCGGTCAACTACTACCCGAATAACGATCCGGGCCTGACGCCACGCGCCAGCTGGCGCAGCCACGGCCACCTGCTGTTTGCCAACTGGCTCAACTACTACGTCTATCAGCTCACCAGCTATCGGCTCGAGGATATCGGCAAGGTCTTCACCTACGACCAAGGGGGGAGGTAGTCAACCTCCCTGCTCCCTGCGCCAGCCGTTCGGCCAGCTGGTCGAGCCACAGGCGGTGGCAGGCCAACGTGAACGCCTTGGGTCTGTGCGCCTTGATGGCGGCCATCGCCTCTTGCTGCGACTGGCCGAGTGTCATCAGCAGCGCGGCGGCGACCAGACCGGTGCGGCCGCTCCCCCCTTTGCAATGGATGACCAGAGGCTTGCCATCCCCCAGCAGCTCGCGCAGCTGCGGTAGCGCTTGTTGCCAGGCGGCTTCGAAGGTGGCATCGGGGGCCAGATCATCTTCGATGGGCAGATGGAACCAGCGCATCCCTTCGTGCTCGACCTGCTGGCCGAGCGGCGTCAGTTCGAGCCGGGTCAGCTCGGCGCTCGCCATCAGGGTCACCACCCCGTGGGCACCGGCCAACCGCAGTTGATCGAGTGCCAGGGTCAGCGGCACCTGCTGGGTGCCGGGGTAGGGGAGATGTCAATGGCCGTTGTGTTTGCCCCGGTTTACGGGCAGAGTCTAAAAAATTGAGCGGTTCAAGGAGTTAAGATGAGAAACCTGGATCAACTGGATTTGGATATCCTGGCCCATCTGTTTCGGGATGCGGGCATGACCAACAAGGATCTGGCCGCGCTGGTGGGCGTTGCCCCCTCCACCTGTCTGGAGCGGGTGCGCAAGCTGCAGCAGGATGGTGTGCTCAAGGGCGCGCACTGCGAAGTGGATTATCAGGCCCTCGGTGGCCACATTCAGGCCATGGTCTCCCTGCAGCTGGCCCGCCACAGCCGCCAGATCATCGATGCCTTCCGCGATGCCATTCTGGCGCTGCCCGAAGTGATCAGTCTGTTCCACATGGGGGGCAAGGATGATTTTCTGGTGCACCTGTGTGTCTCCGACACCGAGCACCTGCGCAACTTCGTTTTTGATCACTTCACCTCCCGCGAGGAGGTGGTGCACCTCGAAACCTCGCTGGTATTCGAGCACAAGTTCAGCCGCTCCCTGCCCTGCTTTCCCCAGCGATAACGGCCAGTGGGCCGACAGTATGGATAGATGGAAAAAACCGCCAGCTGGCGGTTTTTTCTATTCTGCTAATCAGCACGGGTGGCTCAATTGGTTGCGGTGCGTTCATCCTTGGCCGTCTGATAGAGACTCTTCTGATAGGCCATGCTGCCCCACAGGGCAAGACCAAGCGCATCCTCCTTCAAGGTGTCCGGCTGCGCAGCCGGGGTCAGTTTCTCGCTGGCATCATCGTAGACATAGCCCTCCGTCTCGCGCTCCGGTTGCAGGATCACCACATCCTTGCCGCGCATCAGGGCGAAGTTCTTGTCGTATTGCATGATGGCGCGCCCCGGCCAGTCGGCGGGCATGCGGGTCAGATCCTTGCCGAGCATAGGGTAGTCGGCGCTGATCCCCATCAGGGAGAGCAGGGTCGGCGCCATGTCGATCTGACTGACGATACGCGTGTCCTTCTTCGGCGTTATGCCATCGCCCACGATAACCCCCGGAATATGGAAGCGGGGGATGGGCACCAGACTGGCGCCTCCGACCCGGCTGTCGTGGTCGGCGATGACCAGGAACAGGGTGTCCTTCCAGTAATCCGACTGCTTCGCCTTCTTGAAAAACTCGCCGATGGCGTAATCCGCATACTTGGCCGCGTTGTTGCGGGTTTGCTTGGGCTGTTCATAGAGGGCGATGCGATCGTCGGGAAACTCGAACGGATCGTGGTTGCTGGAGCTGAACACCAGACTGAAGAAGGGTTTACCCTCTTTATGCAGCGCCTTGAAGGTCTCGTCGGCCTTGGCCATCAGATCTTCGTCGGAAGCGCCCCATGATCCCTCGAACACCGGGTTCTTGAAGTCCTTCTGTTCGACGATGGTGCTGAAGCCATTGCCGAGGAAGAAGCTGCGCATGTTGTCGAAGTGGCTCTCGCCGCCATAGATAAAGCTGGTGTCGTAACCCCGCTGCTTGAGCAGATCCGCGATGGTGAAGAAGTTGGTCTGGCTCTTGCCGAGTTTGACCACCGCCTGGGCCGGGGTCGGCGTGAAGCCGGTCAGCACCGCCTCGATGCCGCGTACCGAGCGGGTGCCGGTGGCATAGAGCCGATCAAATGCCCACCCTTCTTGGGAGAGGGCGTCAATATTGGGTGTGAGCGGCAGGCCGCCGAGGGAGCCGACAAACTGGGCGCCCAGACTCTCCTGCAGCAGGATCACCAGATTCTTCGGCTTGCCCTTGAAGCTCGCTTCGTTGAAGGTTTGGCTGGGCTGCGTGTCCGAACTGAACTCATGGGGGGCCCGTCCACTCTCCTGACGTACAATATCGATCACTTTCTGGTCGGCCATCTTGCCGTAAAACTGGCTGGCATTTTCCTCGGCATCCATCTGTTTGATGGCGAAGAAGAGGGAGTAACCAGAGTTTACCGTCAGGGCATTGACCAGGGGATCCTCGGCAAAGGCGACCATGGCCGGATTGAGGGCGCGGTGGCCGAGACTGGAGCGGGCACCGAGAAAACCTATGGCCAGAATGAGCAGGGCAAACGCCGGACGCAGATACCAGCGGGGGAAGCTGAGGCCATGCACCAGACGGCTGCTCAACCACCAGCCACCGGCCAGCACGGCGCCACTGAAGACCATAGCAAGCAGCAGCTCTGCCTTGCGCCCCGCCCACAACATGGCAAACACCTCTTTCGGATAGATAAGGTACTCCACATAGAGGCGATTAGGGCGTACGCCATACTCGGTGATGAAAGAGGGGGTGGAGATCTCGAGGAACAGCATCAGCCAGAGGCCGACGGTTAGCCACACCCGCATCAGTTGCATCCAGCCACGGCCGATGGCGTGGGGGCCTGCCAGCAGCAGGGTGAGCATGGCGGGGACGCCCCAGACCCAGCAGAGGGTGGCAAAATCGACCCGGATCCCTTGCAGTAGCATCTCCTGCCAACCGGCCACGGCATCCACCCGCTCCAGTTGCCAGAGACCGAGGGCGATGCGGCTGAAAGAGAGAGAAAAAAGCGCGAGCGCGCAGAAGACGGCGAAGGGCCAAAACGGGCCGAATCGCTGTTTGAGAACTGTCATGTGTGTTCCTGAATGAGACTGTAAACGTCTGTCTACACACGTTTTTTACTTGTTGTGAGGTTATGACAGATAAAATCTTATAAGGTTACATTAAATTTCGTTAAAAGTCAACATTAACACATTTATCATCTAAAAATGTGATGTCGCGCTGTTAATGAGCACAGCATAATCTGCTGGGTAAAATGTGAGCCACAGCGTGTATGGATGGGGGGGGCGGGTGTTTATAATTGCCGAGAATTATCTCAATCGGAGCCGAAGGGATGCCGGTCTTTATCGATGTCGAGTATGTGCGGGGATGGCGCCTGTTTCTGGTGTTATCGGATGGCACCACGGGCGTGCTGGATCTGACCCCTTGGCGAGCCCAGCCGTTGTTTGCAAAGCTGGAGGGCGAGCGTCACTGTGCCAGGGTCTTCATCAACCGTCACCACCAGTTGGAGTGGCCCGTCGGTTGTACTCTGTCAGCCCACGAGGTCTATCACCTGATCTCCCCCATCGATGAGCATGAAGCCTTCCGCTAACCCCCATTTTTTGTGAACCAACGCCAGGTCCCTGTGACTGGCATGTTTGGTCGTTTGCCTTTCTGAACCCACTTGGGTAAAACCTGCGCAACAGATTGTCAACTTGCTTTCGCTTCACCTGACAGAGGCTTGCCGCTTTCGCGCCGCAGGCCTTTTTTGCGGCCTGATGGCAAACCTTTCTCTTGCTGAAAGGTTTGATTAGTTGAATGAAAATAACAAAACAAACACATACATAAGGAAAATGTATGGCTTGTCATATGCGCCCCCCCTTGCCCTGCTGGCCGGTGAGCGCGCCTGTCACGGTGCAGCCGGTCAGGATGGGGTGTGACATATGGGTCCTGTTGTGGTAGTGGCAACCCGTCCCGCCAGCATCCTAGAGGTGACCCTGTGGGACAACGACATCGACCACATCATGGACAACTTCAGCCTGCGGCAAAACAGCGGCATGAAGACGTTATCCAACCCGGATCGCCGCAATACCGGCGGTCGCTGGGCCAACGACATCGCCCTGCCGGCCGACTGGTTGCTGGCTCTCGGTCAACGACCGTTTTGCCTCGACGGGTGTGCTCTAACCAGTTGAGTCAGATAACGTTTTCAGTCACAGACACCGCTGTGTGAGCATCGCTATCATGGTGAAAAACAGGCGTATCAGACGCCTGCTCTCACAGCGGGAACATAACAATGAAACAGGGAACGTTACGCTATGGCGGCCTGCTCGGGGCCGCCCTGTTACTTGCGGCTTGCGGCGGCGGTGGTAGTTCAGGCGGGGAGAGCTCTCCCCCCGTCGTCAATCCGCCGGTCACCCACCCTCCGGTCGCCACGGCCAGTCGTGCCTGCTATGGCGACGATCAACCCGCCTGCAACCTGCGCATCTATCAGGTAATGGTGGAGTCGTTTGCCGATGGTGACGGCAGTGCCAACTACGGCGTCGGCTATGGCCCCTCCCAGCACAACGGTGATCTGCAGGGGATCATCGACAGTCTCGATCACATCAAGAGTCTCAACGTCAACGCTATCTGGCTCACCCCGGTGTTCGACTCCTGCGCGGGGCAAGGCGGCGATAACAAGCTCGATGCCACCGGCTACTTCGCTTGTGACTTTTTCACCGTGGACCCCAACTTTGGCAGCAATGCCAAGCTCAAACAGCTGGTGGATGCGGCGCACCAGCGCGGCCTCTATGTCTTCCTCGACGGGGTGTTTGGTCACGTCAACAAGGTAGGGGTGAGCAAGCCCTCGCCAGAGGGGCGTCTGCCAGAACTCACCAGCGGCGGTGCCGGTTATCCCGGCCAGCTGGTGGATTACAGCAGGCCGGAGAGCCTCGCCTACTTCAAGGAGGTGGCCCGTTACTGGGTCGAGCAGTTCGGCATCGACGGCTGGCGCCTCGATCAGGCCTATCAGTTGGGGCTGGATGATTGGCGCGCCATTCGCAGTGAGGTGGAGCAGGTCAGTGCAGCGCGCAAGGCAGCCGGTCAGCAGTGGGGCACACTCGGCTACATGGTGGGCGAGGTATGGAAGGGGGCTGACGACATTCGCGCCCAAGCTTACGGCAGCAGCGACAATCCGGCGCTCGCCTCGGCGTTCGACTTCCCGCTGCGTTACGGCATCGTGCAGGCGCTGGCGGTGGAGGAGTCCGGCAAGGGCGGCCAGGGGGCCAGCGTGCTTGATGCCAGCTGGAACAAGGTGGAGAACTACCCCGACCACGCCATGCCAAACCTGATGCTGGGTAACCACGATCTGGTGCGTTTCGGCGATCTGCTGGAGCGCGGCAACTTCAATCAGGCAGACTACTGGCAGCGCCACAAGGCGGCCTTCGGCTTCCTCGCTGCCCGCTCCGGCCCCATCACCTTCTACTATGGCGAGGAGTTTGGCGACGAGGTGCCGGGTTTTGCTGCCAAGGTCAGCGGCGACTGTGCGGCGCAGGGCTTGTGCGACGATCATGTGGCCCGCAGCGATGGCAAGGTGCCCGCTGTTACCGGTTTTGTTGCCAGTGCCGAACAGGCAGAGCTGAAAGAGTGGCTGGCCCAACTGCTGGCGATGCGCGCCGCGCACCCCGCCCTCTATCAGGGGGAGCGAGTCAAACTGGTGGCCGATGGCAGCCTCTATGGCGACATCAAGCAGACGGCGGGGGAGCAAGTGGTCTATCTGCTCAACCTCTCCACCACGGCACTCAGCTACAACCTGCCGGCGGGCAAACTGCGCAGCGGCAGTGCGCTGGTGGATCTGCAGAGCGGCGAGAGTCTGGCTATCGGCGGCAGCAGCGTGACGGTGGAGATACCGCCCTTGAGCGGGCGTTTCCTGCGTCTGCAATAAGTTAGCAACAGCACGCTTTGATATGAGAGAGGGCCCCATCGCGGGGCCCTCTTTGTCATTGTGGGCTAAGAGGTCATGGCGGTTATGAGTTTGTCTGGCCCCGGTTTTCCAGCCGCTGGCGAAAGGCGCGGGCCAGCCGTTCGTAGAGGTCCTGCGCCTCCTTGTCTTCGATATCGCCGCGGATCCAGGGGTTGTCGACGATCTCCAGCAACACGCAGTCACGCCCCTGCTGGCGCAAATCGAGCCCGTAGAGGCCATTGCCAAGTTGATGCACGGCACGGCGGGCGGTCTGCAACACCCGCTCCGGTACCTCGGCCAGCGGCAGCGCTTCGATGCGGCTCATGTCGAGGGGGTGTTGGCGGCGGCGAATGCGATTGCCTGGCTCGGGCCGGTAGCGGCGGCAGGCAAACAGCGGCGAGCCGTCGAGAAAGCCGATGCGCCAGTCAAATTCGGCGGGGATCCGGCTCTGCACCAGCAGCAGGGCGGAGCGGGCCAGCCCCTCGTCCAGCAGGCGAGCCAGCTGCTGCTCGTCGCTGGCCATGGCGAGATCGCGCCCCTGCGCCCCATCGGGCACCTTCACCATCAGCGGCAGGCCGAGCCGCTGTACCAGCTCATCCACATGATGGCGGCCGCGGCGGGTCACCACCATGGTCGGCGGCATGGGCACGCCGCTGCGCACCATCAACTCGTAGAGGTAGAGTTTGTTGCTGCAGGCCAGGATGGCGCGGGAGCTGTCGATCACCGGCATCTTGAGCTGCTCGGCGCGGCGGGCAAACTCGAAGGTGTAGTGGCCGACCGCGGTTTCGGCGCGCAGCCAGAGGGTGTCGAATTCCGGCAGCCGCTCGATGGCGGAGGGGGGCAGGATCTCGGCCCGGATCCCCTGGGCGGCAGCTGCCCGGATAAAGCGCTCCAGCGCCAGCCCATCACTGCTGGCTCGGCCGTCATCGGGATCCACCAGAATAGCGAGCTGGTAGAGCGGCGCCGCCTGCTCCTCGTCACCGGTCCCCACCAGTGCCTGAGCGTGGTGCAGCATTAACTCTTTCTCGCTTGGGCTCAGCTCCAGCGGCGACAGGCTCTGCTGCTGGCGTACCGACCAGCCGTGACGGCCGCGTTTCAGGGTCAGCTCCTGCAGCGGCAGCTGGCTCAGGCCGTAGTAGTAACGGGCCAGCCCCGCCAGCTCGCTCTGTTCACACTGGCCGAAGATGGCGCGCACCCTAATCCGATCCTCGCTCTGCTGGGCCAGCCACCCTTGTGCCTTGCGCCACAGTTTGGCCGGTGGCTGCTGAGGTTGCAGTCGGCTGATGGCTTGCAGGCCAGGCAGGCAGTGGTGGCCGCGGGCCTGGGCCAGCAGTGAGCAGTAGTAGCCTGCGCTCAGGTGTTCCAGATTGCGGCAGAGGTTGATGATGCGGGGTCGGCCGCCGGTGGTCGGTACGCCATGTTGCAGATAGGTGCGGGCGGTCAGCAGATAATCGGCAGGACAGGGCCAGTCGCCCAGCTCTTCGACGATGACATAGGTACTCATATTTTCGGCTCCACAGATGAAACTGCCTTAAGCGGCAGGATCCCCAGTGGGCTTCGATGCACCGACAAGCACGACAATGGCGCGAGGGGAAACAAGAGGTTACAGTGCCTAATATGACGCTTTGGTAACTTGTGATACAAGTCGCATTGTTGGTGCTGAAGATAAATAACCGAACAAGGACTCCCCGTGTTGACCGTGCGTGCGGCCCGAACCGATGATCTGGGCGCCATCGTTAATCTGGAACGCTACTGTTTTCCCCCCGAAGTCGCCTTTGGCCGCAACCGCTGGCACTATCTGCTGGCCCACGCCAAGGGGCGCACCCTGTTGCTGCTGGATGAGAAACATCAGCTGATGGGCTATCTCTGCCTGCTGGAGCACAGAGGCTGGGATCGGCTGGTCATTCAGGCCCTCGCCATCCGCTGGACTGTGCGTCGTCTGGGCTGGGCCCGCCGTCTGCTGGAGCAGGTGATCCACGAGGGCAAGGCCGCTGGCTGGGGGGCGATTCGCCTCGAAGTGGGGGATGCCAACGCAGAGGCGCTGGCGCTCTATCAGGGATTGGGATTTCGTCCCCAGCAGCGGCTGGCGGACTACTATGGCCGCGACCAGCATGCCCACCGGCTGGTGCTGCCGCTGGTGAGCGACGAGGAGCGTGAGCGGCGCAGAGTGGCTCGCACTCAGGCGCGCAAGCCGTCTTCACAGGCCAACTGATCATGTTGAACGAGCAGAATCGAGGAGCAGGATGAGCTGCGACAACTGTCTTGCCACCGCCATCAGGGCCAAGCTGGGGCGCTGTCCGGTCTGCGCCATCCAGACTTTTGTCATCGGCCTGAGTGGCTGGCTGGTCTGGTGGTGGTGCGGCGCCGACACCTCGGTCAACGCCCTCACCGGCCTGCTGTTTGCGCTGGGTGGTTCGGCCCTCTTTCTGCTCCATATGGTGGTATTTGTCTGGCGCAAGGCGACCGGACGTGAATTGAGCGATGAATAAATCAGATTGGTTTCAACAACATAAATAACAATATCGGTTGAGATAATGGAGGTTCAGATGATTGCAATGGTAACGGGCGCCTCGTCCGGTTTTGGTGAGGCCATCAGCCGCCAGCTGGTGCAGGCGGGCTACAAGGTCATCGGCACCGGTCGCCGTGCCGAGCGGCTGGCTGTGCTGGCTGACGAGCTGGGCGAGCAGTTCCTGCCGCTGGCGTTCGATGTGCAGGACAAGGCGGCCACCCGCGCTGCCATCGCCGCTCTGCCAGCCGAGTGGAGCGAGGTGGATCTGCTGGTCAACAACGCCGGTCTGGCGCTGGGGCTGGAGCCGGCCCACAAGGCGGATCTCGAGGATTGGGAGCAGATGATCGCCACCAACATCAGCGGTCTGACCCTGCTCACCCGCCTGCTGCTGCCGGGCATGGTGGCGCGCAATCGCGGCCACGTCATTAACATCGGCTCCATCGCCGGCACCTACCCCTATCCGGGCGGCAACGTCTACGGCGCCACCAAGGCGTTCGTGAAGCAGTTCAGCCTCAACCTGCGCGCAGATCTGGCGGGCACCGCCATCCGCGTCACCAACGTTGAGCCGGGTCTGTGCGGCGGCACCGAGTTCTCCAACGTGCGCTTCCACGGTGACGATGCCAAGGCGGCCTCCGTCTATCAGGGGGTGGAGGCTATCCAGCCGGAAGATATCGCCAATACCGTGCTCTGGGTGAGCCAGCAACCGGCCCACGTCAACATCAACAGCATCGAGATCATGCCGGTGGCCCAGACCTTCGGCCCGCTCACTATCAGCCGCCGCTGATTGCGGCAGGTGATGAAAGCAAAAGAGGCTCCCGTTGGAGCCTCTTTGCGTTGGTGAGCCGGTCACAGACTCATGATCTTTTTGAACTCCTCTTCCGAATATTTCTTCTCGCTGCACTTGGTCAGATCGGTCATCAGCTATCTGGCGTCGAGGCGAGCTGGCGGCGAAATGTGCCAAAACAGCGAGAGCCGGCAGCAGATGAGTCATGATTCTGACGCCAGCTTGCGTGGGGGACGTGGTGAGATCCGCCATAGCGCGGGATCTTGCACCATCTGACAAGTTGGCCTGTAACTTGCTGGTTTAATTGATAATGGTGGGGCCTGACGCCCCATGTGACCGGATCAGCCTGTGCCCATTGCCGCAGATGAGCACTGAATTGGAGCCCCCATGGATATCAAACCCTACAGCCAGCAGCTTGCCCAGAGCGCATCCAACAACCGCGCCCTCGCTACCCTCAACAGTGCCAGTAGCGGCGGTCAGGGCGGTGGCTGGGAGGAGATGGTCAGCCTCTCCAGCCAGCGCATGACCAGCCAGGCCCAGCAGGTGCTGACCTACGAACACCTTGCCAAGAACAACAAGCTGCCACCGGCGCTGGATATGAGCTCCGACAAGGGGGGCGCAGTGCAGCAGCTGGTGGACAAGGCGCTCGGTTTCGATCGCAAGAAGTTCAACGAGATCGAAGAGAAGCTCAAGACCATCGCCGACAACAAGACGCTGACGCCGGAAGAGCGGGCGGAGCAGAGCAAGCCGCTCAACGAGCAGCGAGAGAAGATGCTCAAGGAGGCGATGGATCGCCTGACCGGCAAGCAGAGCTCATCCACAGATGAGGCCAAAACTGCCTGATCCTGCCGCTGTTCTGATATCTACCCGATCGGCACCGATGGGCAAGCTTCTGCCACCTCTTTTGACCTCACCCCCTCACAGGCGCACAATGTCCCCGCTCTGTTCAAGTCGAGGATCCCGCCGTGTACAACTTCCAATATACCAACCCGACCCGCATCTGTTTTGGTGAGGGGCAGATTGCCTGTCTGCCGGAGCTGATCCCGCCCGGCAGTCGGCTGTTGGTGCTCTATGGCGGCGGCAGCATCAAGCAAAACGGCGTCTATGAGCAGTTGACCCGGGCGCTGGAAGGGGTGACGTGGCAGGAGTTCTCCGGCATCGGCGCTAATCCCAGATACGAACTGCTGATGGAGGCGGTGGCGCTGGTGAAGCGCGAGCGCATCGACTTCCTGCTAGCGGTCGGCGGCGGCTCGGTAGTCGATGGCACCAAGTTTGTCGCGGCGGCGGCCTGCTACGAGGGGGATGATCCCTGGGATATCTGCGGCAAGCAGGCGAGCGTGCACAAGGCGTTACCGATGGGCTGTGTGCTGACCCTGCCTGCCACCGGATCCGAGAACAATCCCACCTCGGTAGTGAGCCGGGGGGATGTGAAGATCTCCTTCAGAAGTCCGCTGGTGCAGCCGCAATTTGCGGTACTCGATCCGGCGACCACCTACAGCCTGCCGCCGCGCCAGACCGGCAACGGGGTGGTGGATGCCTTCGTCCATATCGCCGAGCAGTACCTCACCTTTCCGGTCGGCGGCGAGGTGCAGGATCGGCTGGCGGAGGGGCTGCTGCAGGTGCTGGTGGAGAACGGCCCCAAGGCGCTGGCGGAGCCGACCAACTATCAGGTGCGGGCCAATCTGATGTGGGCCGCCAGCCTGGCGCTCAATGGCCTTATCGGTTGCGGGGTGCCGCAGGATTGGGCCGCTCACGCCATTGGCCATCAGCTGACGTCGCTCTACGGGCTGGATCATGGCCAGAGTCTGGCGGTGGTGCTCCCCTCGCTGCTGCGTGAGCGGGCGAGCCAGAAGCAGGACAAGCTGGCCCAGTTTGCTGAGCGGGTGTGGCATTCAACCCGTGAGGACAAGGCATTTCGCATCGAAGAGGCGATCATCCGCACCGAGCAGTTCTTCCAGAAGATGGGGCTGGGCACCCGGCTGGCGGACTATGGTCTCAGCGAGAGCTGCATTCCGGCGATCTGCTCCAACCTCAAACGGGTTGGGCGCACCGCGCTCGGTGAGCAGCAGGATATCGACCCGGATCGGGTGGCGCGCATTCTCGCCCGGGCACTATAAGCCGGTGCCGGTTTGTTTCCCTGGCTGATTCATTTTCCCAATAAAAGAGGGCCGCTTGTTGCGGCCCTCTTGCATGATGGGTTAGCCGATCACTCGGTGCGCGCCTTGAGGTAGCTGGCGTAATCCGGGATCTGTACGCTGAACGCCTGCTGCATGTGGGGGCTGTCCATGATGAAGTCGGCGGTCGCTTCGTTGGTGGCGACCGGGATGTTCCAGACCGCCGCGAGGCGCAGCAGCGCCTTCACATCCGGATCGTGGGGCACCGCATTGAGCGGATCCCAGAAGAAGATCAGCACGTCGATCTTCCCTTCGGCGATCAGGGCGCCGAGCTGCTGGTCGCCACCCATGGGGCCGGAGAAGAGGCAGGTGATGGGCAACTGCGCCTTTTTGCCGAGCATGGTGCCTGTGGTGCCGGTCGCATAGAGGTGGTGGAGTTTGAGCTCCTCCTTGCGGCGCATCACCCAGTTCAGCAGAGGGGTCTTCATGTTGTCGTGAGCCACCAGTGCGACCCGCTTGTGGGGTGCCATCTCGCGTGCAATCTGTTCCATGGACATCATCCGTAGCAGTGTTGTTTGAGTAGAGCCGTATCCTAATCGAAAGCCGTGACAGATGCTGCGCCGGGCGTATTAACTGTGATCCTGTCGAAAAGTTTTCAGTCAATAGTGGCCCAATGAATGGCGGCCCAAATGAAGAGACCCGCGCTGGCGGGTCTCTGTATTTTGGGTCCTGTGGGCTCAGGAGCCGTGGTGCAGCTGTGACTGCTGATAGTTCTCCAGCCCGATGCGATCGATAAGGTCGAGCTGGGTCTCCAGCCAGTCCACGTGCTCCTCCTCATCTTCAAGTATTTCCTGAAACAGGTCGCGGCTGATGTAATCCTGCACCGATTCGGCGTAGGCGATGGCCACTTTCAGGTCGGGGATGGCGTCCATCTCCAGTGACAGATCGCAGCGCAGCATCTCTTCGACGGTCTCGCCGATGCGCAGCTTGCCGAGATCCTGCAAGTTGGGCAGCCCTTCGAGAAACAGCACCCG
Source organism: Aeromonas fluvialis (assembly GCF_000819885.1). Lineage (GTDB taxonomy): Bacteria > Pseudomonadota > Gammaproteobacteria > Enterobacterales > Aeromonadaceae > Aeromonas > Aeromonas fluvialis. The sequence goes on along the minus strand of NZ_CDBO01000040.1, from coordinate 133,621 downwards.
CTTGACCAGCTCGTCGGCGTGCTTCATCTCATCGATGGACTCGTGATACTCCTTGTGCCCGAGCGCCTTGAGGCCCCAGTCATCGTAGATGCGGGCGTGCAGGAAGTATTGGTTGATGGCAATCAGCTCATTGGCCAGCACCTTGTTGAGGTGGGCAATGATCTTGGGGTCTCCTTTCATCGACAGTGCTCCTTGGTTCGTGCCTGAGGCTTCAATCGTTAGAGCTTAGTCCAGAAAAGTGACAACAAGAGGTCTGCGAGCCAGCTCGCTTGAGAGAAGGGTGACCCTGTTGGCGGATCGCATCAGAAAAAAGGTGTCCGGATCAGGCCACTTCGTAGTAGAGCACGGGTTGCTCCTGCTCCATCTTGTCGAGTTCGGCGGCAATGATCTCCATGGTCATGCGCACGCATTTGCCACATTGGGCACCCACCTCGAGCGATTGCTTGAGCTGGCGGAATTCGCTTTTACCTGACTGCACTGCCTTGCGGATCTGGGTATCTGTGATGCCACGGCACAAACAGACGTACATGATGGTCACCTCTTGTGGAATTGAGTGAAATCTAAATGAGAATGGTTCGTAATGCAAGTAACCATTGGTAATAAGATCCCTTGCTTGCCACTGTGCAACCCCTTGGGGACAATGCTGGCAACCAGAGGAGATCACCATGCTCAAGAAACTGTTCAGCGCCCTGTTCGGGGGCGAGCCGACCAAGGCGCCTGAAGTCACTCCCACCGAATATGCCGGCTATCTCATTTATCCGGAACCCATGGCCGAAGGTGGCCAGTATCGGTTGGCGGGGCGCATCACCAAGGAGCTGGACGGCGTGCTGCAAACCCACCGTTTCATCCGCTCCGATCTGTTTGCCAATCCGGCCGATGCCGAGCGTTTCATGGTGCAGAAGGCACACACCTTTATCGATCAGATGGGGGATCGCATGTTCGAGCCCCGCAAACCGGCTGACCGCCAAGCTTCATGACGCCCCCTGAGCTCAACAGCCTGCGCGAGGCGTTGGCCCGCGCCGGCGAGCGGCGCCTGATCTGGCTGGAGGGGGAGGAGGTCGAGTGCATTGCCCGCGCCCAATCCCTGCTCGGCGAGACCGTATTTTGGCTGGGCGCCGGGCCTGAGTGTTATGCCCCGCAACCGGCCGCCAAGGCGCTGCAGCGGCTCGGTCAGGAGTGTGACACGCTCGTCTTCAATACGTTCAGCGGTTTTCACCCCGACGCATTCGGAGCGCTGGCAGGCACCCTGCGTGCCGGTGGCTTGCTGTTGCTGCTGACCCCGCCCAGAACACAGTGGCCTGCATGGCCGGATCCCGACCGGATTCGGCTGGTGGCCCAGCCGGAGCAGGCGAGCCGGGCGGGCCACGGCTTTATCGCCCGGCTGGTGCGGTTGCTGGAGGGTGATCCTGCCCTCTCTCTGGAGCTGCCGGTTTGCTCGTTACCGTGGCAACTGCTTGGGCCGGAGCGGGCGTTGAGTGACGACCAGGCACGGGCACTACCCGCCATCCACAAGGTGTTGCACGGCCATCGTCGTCGGCCGCTGGTGCTGAGCGCCGACCGCGGCCGTGGCAAGAGTGCACTGCTGGGGCTGGCTGCCGCCGAGCTGCTGCGCCAGCAGCCCGGGCTGCACATAGTGGTGACGGCCCCCTCGCAGGCGACGGTGGCGACCCTGTTTGCCCACGCCGCTCGCGGGCTAGATACCACGCCTGAACAGCTGACCGGGCTGAGCTACTGTTCGCCGGATCGGCTGGTGCAAGAGGCGATGAATCCCGATCTGCTGCTGGTGGATGAAGCGGCTGCCATTCCTAGCCCGCTGCTCGAGGCTATGCTGGCCCGCCACAGCCGCATCGTGTTTGCCACTACCGAGCACGGTTACGAGGGGACGGGACGCGGTTTTCACCTGCGCTTCAAGCGGGTGCTCGATAGTCAGACCCCGCAGTGGCAGGAGATCCACCTCTCTGAGCCCATCCGCTGGAGTGAGCGCGATCCGCTGGAGCCGCTGATTTTCCGCCTGCTCGGCCTCAATGCCGAAGTGGCAACGCCCTTGCCGCCGACCAGCCCGAGCTGGCGTCTGGTCAGTCAGGAGGCGCTGGCGAGCGACGAGGCATTGCTCAACCAGCTCTTCGGCTTGCTGGTGCTGGCCCACTACCAGACCACGCCGAGCGATCTCAGATCCCTGCTGGAGAGCCCGGATCTCGACATCCATCTGCTGGAGCAGGATGCGAGCCTGCTGGGGGTGGCGCTGGTGGCGCGGGAAGGGGAGATAGATCCCGAACTGGCCGAGGCGATCTGGGCCGGTCGCCGCCGTCCGCGCGGCCATCTGCTGCCCCAGTCGCTGCTGGCCCACGCCGGTTTTAAAACGGCGGGGGGGCGTAGTTACGCCCGGGTGATGCGTATCGCCATCCACCCCGAGCTGCACCGCCACGGACTGGGTTCGCTGCTGCTTGGCAGGCTTGAAGAACATTATCGTCAGGCGGGGATCGATTACCTCGGTTCTGCCTTTTCGGCTAGCGCCGACCTGCTCCCCTTCTGGCGCAAGGCAGGACTGACGGTGCTGCGCATCGGCCTGCAGCGGGATGCCGCCAGCGGCTGTCACGCAGCCCTGCTGCTCAAAGCGCTGAAACCCGAGCATGAGATCGAGTTGAATCAATGGCAGCAGCGTTTTGTACGCCAGCTGCCGACCCTGCTGGCGGGTGAGTTGAAAGGATTGGATCCCGAGCTGGTATGGCAATGTCTGCAAGGCAGCACCGCTACCGCAGCGGAGCTTGGCGAGTACGAGCGCGATGAGGTTGAGTGCTTTGCCCTGCATCACAAGCCGTTCGAACTGAGCCAATCCAGCTTGCAGCTGTGGCTGGTGCGCCATCTGGCTGTGCTGGGTTCACTGACTCCTGAAGAGCGTTATCTTCTGATCGCCACCATCTGGCAATATGCTGACTGGGGAAGACTGGCTGCGAGGTTGCAACTGGCTGGCAAGCCCGCCGTGATCAAGAGCTTGCGGGCGCTGCTGGCGCGTCTCCTGAGTTCCTCTACCACTCGATAGGTTTGCCCTGCCAGTCGAGAAAGCTCAGTTCGCCATCCGGTTGCAGCCGGTTCATCAGGTTAATCAGATGGTCGGCTACCTGCTCGGGACTCTGCACCTTTCCCGCCGGTACATTGGCGTGAAACGGGCGGGATAGTTGGGTATCCACGGTGCCGGGATGGAAGGCCAGCAATTTGACGCCGGGGGCCCGCCGGGCCAGCTCGATGGCGGCACACTTGAGCAGCATGTTGAGGGCTGCCTTGGATGCACGATAGCCATACCAGCCGCCAGCGCGGTTGTCGCCAATGCTGCCGACCCGTGCGCTGAGCACGGCCAGAGTGCAGGGCTCGCGGCCAAACAGTGGCAGCAGCTGGCTTATCCAGCGCAGCGGCAGCAAGGCGTTGGTCTGATAGAGGCGGGTCATGGCGTCGAGATTGAGCGCTTCCAGCCGCTTCTCTGGCTGGATCTCCCCCTGATGCAGGATGCCGTTGCAGATCACCACACGGTGCGGTCTTGGCGCCAACTGCGCGATGCAGGCCACCACGTCTGCCATCTGCTCATCGCTGTAATCGCAACGGATCCAGTGAAGAGCCGGCGATGAGAGGCCCGCTGGTACGGGTTGACGACTGATGGCAATCACTGGCCCGGCACCCGTCGCCAGCCAGTGTACCACCAGAGCCGCCCCGATCCCGCCGCCAGCCCCTATTACTACCACGCTCTCATTCATTGCTATTCCCCCCTGCGATGATCTATGCCGCGACCCGTCACCCTGATACGACCCGTCTGGCTCGGCAGATCAATCCGCTGGCGGGTCCTCTGTTTAGGGGGCAGCCGGGTCGGTGCTGGCGGCCGAAGGGGCGATCGGCAATGTGGGCTGGATGAGGGTAGGCGCCTCGGCGGCGGCTTTAGCGGGAGTGAGTGGCGCCGTTGCCGCCGCTGGCTTAACCTCATCCACCGCCGGTTTGGGTTGTGCGAGGCAGGGGTGCAGGGTGCCGAGAGTGCTCAGCGAGTGGCAAGGCACAGGCAGACCGATGGGGACCGGCTCTCCGAGAAACTTGGGCCCCTTGTCCAGCACGTAGAGGTCGACCAGCCCCATCAGGCGGGCAAAGACTTCTCGCACCCGGGTGCGGATCCCCTGATAGGCGCTGGGGTCCTCGGCATTGAAGCCGACCGCGTCGATACCGAAATGGCGGGCGATAAAAATGGCCCGCTCGTTATGAAAGCCCTGGGAGACCACGGTAAAGTGACTCTGACCGAATACCTCCCTGGCCCGAACCACAGAGTCGAGGGTGCGGAATCCGGCGAAATCCATATAGATGGCAGAGGCGGGGATTCCTGCCTTGATCAGGGCGCGATGCATCTGGCGCGGCTCGTTGTACTGCACGGTGGCGTTGTCACCGGAGACGATGATGAAGTCCACCTTGGCATTGTTGTAGAGCTCGGCGGCTGCCTTGATACGGTACTTGAAGTAGTAGTTGGGGCCACCACCGGCGAGGTATTTGGAGGTGCCCAACACCACCGCAACCCGGTTGTAGGGCACCTCATCCACCTGATCGTAGGTGTAGTGGCGGGCATCCGAGACGATCCATTCGCTATAGGCCAGCACCGAGGCAATCAGTGCCAGCAGTATCAGCAGGCTGGCGAGGAGGATCTTGGCAAACTTCTTCATGCGAGGTGCGGTCAGGGTCTGGAGTTGGGGAGGCTATCTGCATTCTATTACAACTCGGCCGCTGGCGTCAGGTTTGACGGCGAGCGAGCGCCTCATTCGGGCAGGTGAAGCGCTATCAGCGGGCGGAGTCGTTGCCCTTGCTGACATCTGTTTTTTATGTCAGACAAATCAATAAAATGGCCTTCTTGTGCATCTATCCTGATGATCGGGGGTTATCGCTATTGATGAGCGATCTGTTGTCGCGCAACCTTGCCCAACTGTTGGCGTGAGGGTTTGAGATTGCCGCCAAGATCGGGCCAGGGGAGCCAGTGGTCGGGCACCATAAAACCGGGCAGGCCGCTGCGGAGCCAGGCGGCCAGTTCGGCATAAGGCCGCGGCTCGCCGTGCCAGTCGATAAAGGCGGCGGGGCGTTGCCCCCACTCGTCGCTCGGCACCGGCACCACCAGCGCCTGGGCGATGGCGGGATGATCCACCAGTCGCTGCTCTATGGTTTCGGGCTGGATGTTTTCGCCCCCCGAGATGAAGAGGTTGTCGAGCCGCCCCTCGACCAGCAGTTCCCCTGCCGCAGTGAAGCGTCCCTTGTCGCGGGTATGAAACCAGCCCTCGCCATCGAGGGGCAGTTCCAGCTCGCCTGCCCGATAGTAACCGGCAAACAGGGTGGCGCCGCGCACGCAGATCTCCTGCTCCCGGATGCACACTTCCCGTCCCGGTAGCGGGAGCCCGACCACACCGGCATCGCCGGGGATGGTGGTGCAAACCTGGCTACCCATCTCGGAGAGGCCATAACTCACCTTGGGTTCGAGCCCCATGGCACAGAGGCGGCTCACCAGCGGTTGCGGGATGGCGGCGCCACCGAGCAGCAACTCGCGCAGGCGGGTGCGAGCAGGGTCAAAGCCCTCTGCCAGCAGGCGCCAGAGCTGGGTCGGCACCAGAGACAAGTGAGTGATGGGTTGGCACTCCAACCGCTCCTTGAGGGGGCGTTCACGCTGATCCAGCACCAGCGTGGCGCCCGCCAGAAAGACCCGAAACAGGATGGCGTAGCCGCCGACATGGAACAGCGGCAGGGAGAGCAGCCAGCCGGATTCCTCATCGAGGGGCATGAGGGTGGCAGAGCCGCGCGCCGAGGCAAGGTGGTTGCAGAGCCGGTGCACTACCGCTTTCGGCGCGCCGCTGGAGCCCGAGGTGAGGATCATGTTGTTGAGCTGGGTCGATGCCAGCGGCCACGCTTCCTCGCTTGCCAGCAGCTCGCATGTGAAGTCGAGCAGCAAGGATTGCCAGTTGCCTGCCGGGATCTCCCCTGCCGACCAGAAGGCGTCGGCATCGAGTTGCACCGCCAGCTCGCGCTGTTTTTCGAGGGGAAAGGCGGGATTGAGCGGGCAGAACACCACGCCGCTGCGCACGCAGGACCAAGCCAGCAGCACATCTTCCAGCGCCCCGCGCACCACCGCTGCCAGATGATCACCACGGCGCACGCCGGCCTGTTCCAGCTGTTGGCACAGGCTGTTGAGGCGGTCATCGAGCTGGCGGTAACTGAGGGGCGAGCCGGTGTGGATGGCAATGTGGTTCGGGGTGGAAATTGCCCGGTGGCGTACCGGGCAAAGCGTCTGTTCGGGTGAACGGGAGGGGTCAATCACGGTAATACAGTTGCTCCAGTCGGCTCAGATCCGGTTTGCCATCGTCCCCCAGCAGATTGCCTGCCATCCAGCGGCGGGTATCGAGGCCCGGGGCCTGTTCCGGCGTCCATTCGCCTGCCAGATGAAAGAGCTGGTTCAGGCCCAGATCCGATTCGAAGCAGGAGGAGATGATCACCTTGAGCCGCAGTTCGCGGGCGCGAGCGATCAGCGCTTCGCTGTTGGCCAGTGAACCGAGCAGGGTGGGTTTGAGCACCAGCGCGCGCAGTTGCGGGATCGGCTCCCACGGCTTGCCTTGCGCCAGCAGCTCATCCAGCGCCACCGGCATGCCGGTTCGGTTGGCGACAAAGGCGATGTCGGCAAAGTCGGCACAAGGGTCTTCCAGATACTCGATGCGGTTCGGGTCGAGATGGCCGCAGAAGGCCCAAGCCTCCTCGCGGGTCCAGCCCTGGTTGGCGTCCAGCACCAGCTTGAGGGAGGGAAGGCGATCGCACAGCAGGCGGATCAGCGCCAGCTCGTCACGCATCGGGTAGCGCGCCACCTTCAGCTTGGCCTTGCTGGGCGTGCGATGCAGCCACATTTTCCAGTTTTTCAGCAGCTCCTGGGGGGAGCCTTGAATGAGGGGATAGGGCTCCGGCAGCGGGTTGCGCTGCTCGGGCCATGTCCGGCGCGCGCAGTCGAGGCCAAATTGCACCGACGGCAGCACGGGGTTCGGGGTGTTGCCGGCGGCCAGGGCCGCCAGCGTGGCAAGGGCTTCTGCCTCTGCCTGTTGCAGACTCTCTTTCGAGAAGCCGGGCAGGGGGGCGATTTCCCCCCAGCCGTCGTTGATGTGCACCAACAGCCCCTCTCGCGCCACCTCCACCTTGCCGTGAAAGGTCAGTGGCTGGGTAAAAGGCAGTTGATAGCGATACAGGGCTAGTGTCATCAGGGGTTCCGCTTGTATTTGGAGAAGTCGGGGCGACGCTTTTCGTTGAAGGCGTTGCGGCCTTCCTGACCCTCTTCGGTCATGTAGAACAGCATGGTGGCATTGCCCGCCAGTTCCTGCAAGCCCGCCTGACCATCACAGTCAGCGTTGAGGGCGGCTTTCAGGCAGCGCAGCGCCATCGGGCTGTTTTGCAGCATTTCACGGCACCAGCGCACGGTTTCGCGCTCCAGATCCGCCAACGGCACGACGGTGTTGACCAGACCCATGTCGAGGGCTTGGCTCGCATCGTACATGCGGCAGAGGAACCAGATTTCACGGGCTTTCTTCTGGCCGACGATGCGAGCCATGTAGGAAGCACCCCAACCGCCGTCGAAGGAGCCCACTTTCGGGCCGGTCTGGCCAAACTGGGCGTTGTCGGCGGCGATGGTCAGGTCACACATCATGTGCAGCACGTGGCCGCCACCGACCGCGTAACCGGCCACCATGGCAACCACAGGTTTCGGACAGGTGCGGATGTCGCGCTGGAAGTCGAGCACATTGAGGTGGTGAGTTCCCTCATCATCGCGGTATCCACCGTAGTCGCCACGGATCTTCTGGTCGCCGCCGGCGCAGAAGGCTTTCTCGCCAAAACCGGTCAGGATGATGGTGCCGATCTGATCGTCATAACGGGCATCGGCCAGCGCCTGCAGCATCTCTTTGACGGTGCGGGGACGGAAGGCGTTGCGTACCTGGGGACGGTTGATGGTGATCTTGGCAATGCCATCGTTGGACTTGTGATAGAGGATGTCCTCGTAACCGGCGGAGCAATCCTGCCACTCAACAGGAGCGTACAGTTCCGCTTCCGTCATTGCTTCAATCATGGTTTTTTCCTTCTGATCTGGTCGAGTGCAGTTGAGCACCGAGTTGAACATAGAGTTGAGCAATCCCGGCATGTTGAACAGGTGCGTACAGTTCCGCTTCCGTCATTGCTTCAATCATGACTCGTCTCTTCTTGTTGGTTGACCCACTCCGCGAGGAGTCGGGCAAAGGATTCTGGCTGATGGGCGTGCAGATTATGGCCGCCATCCAGCACCAAGTGGTTGATTCTGCGATCTTGGTTCGCCAGCTGGCAAGCCAGCTGATGGAATTTGTGATCCCGCTGGCCACTCACCCAGGTGACCGGCAGCTGGCACGCCATGAGCCAGGGGGCGAGATCCGGCTGCTTGCCGAGCGAGGTGGTGCGCAGCATGGTGGCGATGCCCAGACCGTCGTTGCCAAGGCGGCGGGCGATCTGGCGGGCCCGGGCCGCGTCGTCAAGGTCGGCAAACACCCCTTGCCGGTACCAGTCGCCCAGCACGTTGGCCAGCGGCTCGCGCTCGAAGCGCTGCGCCCACTGTTCATCATGCTGGATGCGGGCGGCCCGTTCACTGGCCGGTAGCCCCGGGTGGCAGTTCTCCAGCAGCAGCCCCTGCAGCCCGGCGGGCTCTTGGCTGGCGTGATAGAGGGCCAGTCGCCCCCCCAGCGAGTAACCCGCCAGCAGATAGCGTTCAATGTTGCGGCTGGCCAGCTCGGCGACCAGCCACTGGTGGCTCTGCTCAAAGTCGCTGACGTTGAGAGCGCTATGCTGGCCGTGACCCGGCAGATCGAGGGCAATGCAGTGGATGGCGGGCAGCCGGTCGATCACCGGTTGCCAGTCGCCGCCATCCCCCAGCAGGCCGTGCAGCAGCACCAGCGGTGTGTTGTTACCGCTCACGGATGGCGGCTCCCAGCGCCTTGAGATCATCGGCTACCTGCTCGCTCGGTACCCGGATCTCGATCAAGGTAACGCCATGTTGGAGGGCGGCGCGGTAATCGCGTTCGAACTCGGCCAGGGTGGTCGGTGCGCGATAGGCGAGGCCAAACATGGCGGCGGCATGTTCAAAGCTGAGGCCGTGGGGCAGCCGGTAGTAGCTCTCCAGCAGCTCCCCTTCGGTGGGCACCGGCAACATACGGAAGATGCTGCCACCATCGTTGTTGAGCAGGATCACCACCAGCGGTCGGCTCGCCTTGCCAAGCAGGGCTAGGCTGTTGAGATCGTGCAGGGCGCTCAGATCGCCAAGCAGCAGGGTGGTGGGCTCATCGCTGCCCGGCCGGGCCGATTGGGCAAAACCGTAGGCGGTGGCGATCAGGCCATCGATGCCAGAGGCACCGCGGTTGGTCATCACCCGGCTCGGCCCCTTGCCCGTTTCACCGAGCATATCCATCAGTCGGGCCGGCATGCTGTTGCCGACAAACAGTTGTCCTTCGATCAGGCGGTTGAGGCGATGGCAGACCCCGAGCTCCGAGAAGCGATTGCAGGCGGCGGCGATCTGCTGGCTGGCGTTGTGTTGCAGCTCGGCCAATGTGTGCCAAGGGGCCCGGGTGGTGACCGGATGGGCCGCGACAAAGGCGCTGGCACAGCAGAGCAGCCGGTTGCGCAGTCGGTAGTCGGGATCGAGCCGCGCCGGTTGCGGATCCACCAGCCAGTAATCCTGCCATGAATGGTGTTTGATGAACTGGCCAAGCCGCTTGGAGACAAGCCGCGCGCCAAATTGCAACAGCACGTCGGCCCGGCCCAGCTCGGCGACGAATTCAGGGTCGTTGAGCGCCATATCCATATGGATGAGGTTGCGGCTATCGAAGCGGATCTGGCTCTGCAGATCCGCCAGCAGCGGCCAGCCGAGTTGCTCCGCCAGCGCGGCGGCGGTCTGTGCCTGCTTCGGGTCGGTAATGCGACCAGCCACAACGATGCCGCGCTGTTGCCGAAAGGTTTCCCACTGTGCCTGAGGGGGGCAGGTGGCCTCGCTCTGTTGCCACGGGCTCCATGGCTTGCGCGAGCCGAGCCAGTCACCGAGGGGGGCCAGATAGTCCGAGAAATCCTGATAGTGCTCGCCCGGGTAGAGGGGCTCGGGGTACATGCAGTTGAAGTGCACCACCCCGGGGGTGAGCGTCTGTCTGGCCAGCGCCTGATCTACCGAGCTCAGCACGAAAGCGGCCGGAATGGTCGGGGTGGGGCTCGGCAGATTCTGCTGATAGACGGGGTAGTGGCCGAAGATCCCCTGCTGGTCGATCGCCTGATTGGCACCGTTGTCGATAAGCTCAGGAGGACGATCGGCGGAGAGAATAATCAGCGGCACACCGGTGAGCTGGGCCTCTGCCACGGCGGGCCAGAGGTTGGCCACGGCTGTGCCCGAGGTCATGATCACCGCCACCGGCCGGTTGCTCCCCTTGGCCAGCCCCAGCGCCATAAAGCCGAGGCCGCGCTCGTCAAAGTGCAGGTGACAACGAAAGCCCTGATGCGCCGCAGCCGCCATGGTCAGCGGCGCAGAGCGGGAGCCGGGGGCCAGCGCGATGTCGCGCACCCCGAGGCGAAAGAGCTCCTCCAGCAAGAGGGAGGACCAGACGTGGTTGAAGGTGGCGTGCTGGCTCGAAAACGGGGGGCAGGCAAACTCTTCGCTGGCAGGCTCTTTACGGGTGGGCATAGGGGCTCTCGTAGCGTGAAAAGGGTGAATGACTATCCCAGCAGGGAGAGCACATTGGCGATCTTGTTGTCGAGCTCGGCCCACTCGGCGACAGGCTCGGAACCGGCGACAATGCCGGCACCGGCAAACAGGGTGACGCTGCCCGGCTGAATGCGGGCGCTGCGAATGGCGACCGAGAACTCGGAAGTCTCCCGACTCAACATGCCGCAGGCACCGGCGTACCAGCCCCGATCGTAGGGCTCGAACTCGCGGATAAAGGCCAGCGCCGCCTCGCGCGGGGCGCCGCCGACCGCCGGTGTGGGGTGGAGGGTATCGAGCAACTGCCAGTCGCAGACGCCGGGCTTGAGCTCGGCTTCGATATCGCACTTGAGGTGTTGCAGCAGCCGGAGTTTGAGAATGCGCGGCTCGGTCAGGCTGGCATCGTGGGTCAGTGGCGCCAGTCGGTTGAGGATGTCGGCGTGCACCAGCCGGTTCTCCAGCCGGTTCTTGCTGTCGGCCAGCAGCTCGGCGGCCAGTTGGGCATCCACCTCTTCATCGCCGGAGCGGCGGATGGTGCCCGCCAGCGCCTCGGTAAAGAGGTGTCTCCCTTCCCGGCGGTAGAGCCGCTCGGGGGAGCAGGCGATAAAGGCCTGCTCGGGGGAGAATTGAAAACCAAAGTGGAAGCAGTCCTGGGCGTGGCGGGCCCACTGGTCGAGCATGGTCCAGGGATTGATATCTGCATCATGGTTCGGACTGGTCAGCACGCTCTCCCGCGATAGCACCACCTTGGGGGTGTGCGCCTGAAAATCGGGGGCGGTAACGCGCTCTACCAGGGTTTGCCACTGGGCGGGGCCGGGGCAATCCTGTCGCTGCCAGGGCTGCTTTTGCAGGGCGGGCAGCGGCGCTTCCGGGCGCAGGGCATCGAGGGCGGCTTCGGCCGCTTGCAGTTCGGCCTCCAGATTGTCGTCATCCAGCCAGAGGTTGAGGCAGAGGCTGACGCACTCGCCACGGCGCACCAGCTCGATGCGGGGCAGCACGAAACGGCAGGGGCCAAACCCTTGCCAACCGGATTGGGCCGGATCGAACGCCAGTCCGCCATAGTAGCGGGGGCTGTCGTCATGATGCTGGCTAGCCGTGTTGGCACACACCCGCTTGATGGCGTGCGGCTCGGTCAGCTCATGGATGGCCCCCAGCGCAACATACTCGGGACGATCCTCTCCACGGGCCTGCCAGTAGATGCGGGGATAGAGGGTTTGCGCCGCGAGCCAGCCCAGAAAGGAGCGGGTCTCGATCGCTACTCGCAACCGCACGAAGCCGCTGACGTTGCTGTGACGCAGGGCGTCCAGTTGTTGCTTGATATGGGTCTGAGCCAACATGGATTCTTGTCTGAGCCGGGTAGTAACGAGCGATCCGGTAGCAGGATGCCGTAGGTTTATGCCAAAGGGCGAGGATTTCCTATATATTATCTGCCCATTCGTCCATGTAAATCGCCCGCGGGAGCTTCACTCTCCGGGGCCAAGTATACCCAAATCCGGTTCGATAACCCTTAACACGATCAAAATCCGATTGTTTGGCCATCACAATATGACAAATACCTTCTCTGTTTGGTTGCTGGCGGCGCGTTTGCGCACCTTGCCGCTCGCCTGCTCTTCCATCCTGCTGGGCTCGGGGCTGGCTGCCAGCCGCGGTGCCTTCGATGGCACCATCATGGCGCTCTCCGTGCTGACCGCCATCCTGCTGCAGATCCTCTCCAACCTGGCCAACGATTACGGCGATGCGGTCTCCGGTGCCGACAACGGTGAGCGGATCGGCCCACAGCGGGCGGTGGTCTCCGGCCTTATTACCCAAAAGCAGATGTGCGTGGCGATGGCGCTGACTGCACTGGCGGCGGTGGCCAGTGGCCTGCTGTTGCTGGGCAGCGCCTTCGGCGGCCAGTGGCTGCAGATTTTGGCATTTGTGGTGTTAGGTGGTGCGGCCATCGTCGCGGCGGTGACCTACACCGTGGGCAAGACCCCTTACGGTTATCGCGGGTTTGGCGATATCTCGGTGTTTCTGTTCTTCGGTCTGCTGGGGGTGCTCGGCTCCTACTACCTCTTTACCAAGAGTCTGGCGTGGGATCTGCTGCTGCCCGCTACCGCTTGTGGTTTGCTGGCCACCGCCGTGCTCAATATCAACAATGTGCGCGACATCGAGACCGACGCCGCCAGCGGCAAGATCACCCTGGCGGTGCGCCTTGGCCGCAACCGCGCCATCGCCTATCACTGGGTGCTGCTGGGGGCTGCGCTGCTGGCGACCATCGCCTTTATCCTGACTCAGCCCGCCAGTTTCTGGCCGTGGATCTTCCTGCCCGCCATGAAGCCTCTCAGCGATGCGGCCCGTACCTTGCGCGAAAGCTACGATGGCGAGGTGCTGACCGGCGCCCTGAAGAAAACAGCCATCAGCGCCTTTCTGTTCAGCCTGCTGCTCTCCATCGGGTTGGCGCTCTCCTGACGGATCACCACCGGTCGCCAACGCCAACAATCAAAAGGGCCTTGAACGCCCTCTCCACCATTTACGCCAGCTTGATAAACCACTTGTCCCGTTCGTCGACGCAATCGGGCTCGCCCATTTCGATTTCACGGCAGGTCAGCGGCCGCATCTCATGGATGTGGCACATCATCGCGGGTAGTGTGGTCGAGAGTGCGGTCGAGCGTCCGGGTCACTTCAGGGTGATAAACCACTTGTCCCGCTCGTCAACGCAGTCGGGCTCACCCATTTCGAATTCGCGGCAGATCAGCGGCCGCACCTCGTAGATACGGCACATCATGGTGTTGCGGTCGAGGGCAGCGCACCAGCCATCGTCCAGCCGGCGCATAACCGGTATCTCGCCTTCCCTTTCCAGTACATAACGGTCCGGCACGCCGGTATCGGTAAAGAGCATCACTTCGAGGCGGCAGCAGCAGGCTTCGCAGTTCTGGCAGCTCACATCGGTTTGGATTGCTTGGGTCATGGTGCCTGTCTTGCCGCATGGCGGCATCGGAGATATGAAACAGGCGCCTGTCAGGCGCCTGTGGTCTGGCTAACGGCTTGCAAAGAACCTTAGCCCAGTTTGCGGGCGCGGTAGCTGCGACCCTTGATCTTGCCTTCCTGCAACCGCTTGAGGGCGGCGCTCCCTACGCTGCGCTTCACCGCGACGTAGGAGTACTGCTCGGCGATCTGGATCTTGCCGACATCGGCGCCGGCAATGCCGCCTTCGCCAGTCAGGGCGCCTAGAATGTCACCGGCCCGCACCTTGGTCTTGCGACCCGCATCGATGGAGAGGGTCACCATCTGCGGGGCGATCGGCTTGATATCGCGGCCGATGCTGTCGAGATCACCCAGCGGCATCGGGGCCTGCTGGTACTCTTCGATGAAGTTGACGCGCTGGGCCTCGTTCGGCTGATAGAGGCTCAGAGCCAGACCCTGCTGGCCGGCACGACCGGTACGGCCGATGCGATGCACGTGCACTTCCGGATCATAGGTCAGCTCGTAGTTGATGACGGCGCCCAGCTCCTTGATGTCGAGACCACGGGCCGCCACGTCGGTGGCCACCAGAATGGTGGCGCTGCCGTTGGCAAAGCGCACCAGCACCTGATCCCGCTCGCGCTGTTCCAGATCGCCGTTCAATGCCAGCGCCGAGAAGCCCTTGGCAGCCAGATGGTCGGCCACGTCGTTACAGGCGCGCTTGGTGTTGCAGAACACCACGCAGGAGCTCGGCTGGTAGTGGCTCAGCAGCCAGGTGAGGGCATCGAGGCGCTGACCGGCAGGCACTTCGTAGAGCTTCTGTTCGATGGCGCTGCCTTCGTGCAGGGACTCCACGCTCACCTCGACCGGATTGCGCTGCACGCCACGGCTCATCTGGGCGATCCCTTCCGGATAGGTGGCGGAGAAGAGCAGGGTCTGACGGCGCTCGGGGGCATAGCTGATGACCCGGTTGATATCTTCGCCAAAGCCCATGTCCAGCATGCGATCCGCTTCGTCCAGCACCAGCGTCTTGAGGCCGGATAGCTCCAGCGTGCCTTGCTCCAGATGCTTGAGAATACGACCCGGGGTGCCGACGGCAATGTGGGCACCAAAGCTCAGGGTGGCGGACTGAGGTGCGGTCGGGGTGCCGCCGCACAGGGTGACCAGCTTGACGTTGGGCAGGGCGCGCGCCAGACGACGGATCTCCTGAGCCACCTGATCCGCCAGTTCGCGGGTCGGGCAGAGCACCAGCGCCTGCACTTCGAGGCGGTTGACGTTGAGCTTGGCCAGCAGGCCGAGGCCGAAGGCGGCAGTCTTGCCGCTGCCGGTTTTTGCCTTGGCGATCAGGTCTTTGCCATCGAGCACCAGGGGCAGGCTCTGGGCCTGGATCGGGGTCATCTGCAGGTAACCCAGGCTGGTGAGGTTCTCTTGCAGGGCGGGGGAGAGATTGAGGCTGCTAAATTCGCTGTTGTTCACAAAAGGACTCTATATCGGAGAAAACGGGGATGCGCGAGCGCTAAGGCCGCGCATCATACCAGAATGTGGCACCGGATGTGGCGGAAATTTGAACGCCCCCCGCCTCCCTCTTACCATCCTGTGCTAGTGCAAGGGGAGACCGCTGGTCCACCAACTGGCAACCAGCAGGGTGAGGGTGCAAAAGCCGGTTTCGATGGCGCCGCCACTGCGCAGTGGCCAGCCCGGCAGCCGGAAGCGGCGCTTGATGGGCCAGAAGAGCGGAATGCCTGCCGGGGTGAGCCAGTCCCCCAGCAGATGACTGAGATAACCGACGATCAGGGCATCCTTGATCCCCATCGACAGGGTGCCCGGTGGCAGGCTTTGATTGAGCCCCCAAATGGCGGCGGCGACGGCCAGCAGGCTGTGGGTGAAGCCGCGATGACCAAGCAGCCGTGACAGGGGTTTGGCGATCCACGGCAGTCGCTGTCCCAGCACGGATCTGGGGTGATCGAGGTCGGGCAACAGGGCGCTGGCCAGGGCGGCGGGTATGGTCTGCCACAGGCTGGCATCGGCCAGGGCCGGAGTGAGCTGCAGTTTGTGGGCGATCAGGGTGCAGGTAACGGAGAAGAGCAGGTGCCCTTGAGCGGTCATGATGATTACGGTGTGGACAAGATGGCGGCGCATCTTACCAGCCTGATGGTTGTGGTCAGCTGTTATTTTAAAAATCAGGATGTTACGGCTAAAAAGCGCCCAGCAAGGGCGCCTTTAGGGTCTCTTTACAGCTTGCCTTTGACCAGCCACTTGTCGAGGGCGTTGGCGAATCGCTGCTTGTCGGCGGCGTTGAAGGGGGCCGGGCCGCCGGTCTGCACGCCGGCTGAGCGCAGCTCTTCCATAAAGTTGCGCATGCCGAGCCGCGCCTTGATGGTCTCGCGGGTGTAGATCTCGCCGCGAGGGTTGAGCGCCTGACCACCGGCATCGATGACCCAGGCGGCGAGGGGAATATCGCCGGTGATCACCAGATCGCCGGGCTTAACCTGCTGGGCAATGACATGATCTGCCACATCGAATCCCTTCTCCACCTGCTGGGTCTTGATAAAGGGTGAGGGCGGCACCCGCAACCCCTGATTGGCCACCAGGGTGGTGACGACCTGGGCGCGGTGGGCGGCGCGGTAGAGGATCTCCTTGACCGGAATGGGGCAGGCATCGGCATCAACCCAGATGGGCATGGCATGGTTTCCTGTAGTTAAAGCGGGCAAAAAACGGGAGTGGGCATGTTAACACAGCTATCTTCCGTCCGGCGCGGGGCTGAGTCCGCCCCGCCTTTGGTGTAAGCTGGGCCCAGCACATGCAACGAGAAGGAGACGAGATGGATCGGGTGCCCACTGATGTAATTTATGCCCTGACCCTGGATGGCAAGGGGGGCATGGCGCCGCTCGCAGCAGGAAGCGAGGTCCCGGCGGCACACCCCGGCTGGCTGCATCTGGATTATGGCAACCCTGAGGCTGCCCGCTGGCTGCTGCAGAGCCCCTTGCTCAGCGAGGCGGCTAAAGAGTCGCTGCTCGGTCAGAGCAGTCGCCCCAAACTGGTACGAATGGGGGATACAGTGCTGCTGGTCTTGCGTGGCATCAACCACAACAGGGAGCACAGGCCCGAAGAGATGGTGGCGTTGCGCATCTTCATTACCCCGGATCTCATCATCAGCAGCCGTCGTCGTCCACTGCTCTCAGAGCTCGATGTGTTCAACCAGCTCGAACTGGGGGGCGGTGCCGACTCGCCGGGCGACTGGCTGGTGGAAATGTGCGATGCCCTCACGGATCGGGCGGGAGAGTTTGTTGAGGAGCTGCATGACAAGATCCTCGATCTGGAAGAGATGGTGTTGGTACGCGACCTGCCCGCCAATGGCCAGCTGGCGCTGATCCGCAAACAGCTCATCATTATCCGCCGTTATCTCTCTCCCCAGCGAGATCTGGTGGCCCGCCTGGCCAATGAGAAGATCAGCTGGCTGGATGAGGATGATCGCCGCCGTCTGCTCGATATCGCCGACCGGCTGCGGCGCTGGCTCGATGATCTTGATGCCGGGGTGGCGCGCACTGCGGTACTGGCAGACGAGATCAATAATCTGATGACGGAGGCGACCAACAGCCGGGCTTACCAGATGTCAGTGATGGCGTTGCTGTTTTTGCCTGCCAGTTTCCTGACCGGCCTGTTTGGCATCAACCTCGGCGGGATGCCCGGGGCCGAGAGTTCGATCGCTTTCTGGGTCTTCTGTGGTTGGCTGGTGACGCTGGCGATCGGTCTGGCTATCTGGCTCAAGTACAGACGCTGGTGGTAGGGGGCGTAACATGTGGCAATCAATAGGGTTCACACTACTGCTGTTGCTGGGACATACCCTGATCCGGCGGCTGATCCACAAGAGCTTGATGACGCTCGGTCAGAGCAAGCAGGTAAGTGAAAGCCGGGTCATCTATGTGGAACATGTTTTCCACTTTCTGCTCGGATGCGCCACCTTGCTGGTGCTGGTCGGTCTGTGGGGACTGGACTTTTCTCGACTGGTGGTGCTCGCGTCGTCCTTCTTCGCGGTGCTGGGGGTCGCCATGGTGGCCCAGTGGTCGATCCTCTCCAATATCACCGCCAGCATTACCATCTTCTTCGCCTTTCCCTACCGAATTGGCGATCGGATCCGCATCCTTGACAAGGATGATTCGGTCACCGGCGTCATCACAGAGATTGGTCTCTTCTACGTGCGGGTGCGCGATGACAACGGCGATCTGGTCACCTATCCGGCCAACCTGATCCTGCAAAAACCGGTCAGGCGGCTGGAGGGGAAGGTGGCGGATCCGTTGCAGCCGGAATAGCAGCAAAGCATCTGCTGCCGAGCAGACTGGGCGTAGCGAGGCATGATGCTCTGGCGTCATCCCATCACTCCAGCATTGAACAGATGCAGACTATTATGGATGCTTCCTGCTTTCGTTATGGCCCGAGCGAGTTAACAATTGGCCCTGCTGCTAGTGCTCCTGTTGTGCGAGATCGGCCTGCGGTTTCTGTTGCCAGATCGCGCCGAGCATCAGCTTGAGCAGCAGTCCTGGCGGGTTGTCCAGCAGCTTGCCGGACTCCAGCAGCAACTGGCCATCGGCGCGAAACCCGAGGCTGGCATCGATAGCGCCATCCTCCGAGACCACCTGGATCAGGCCATTGAGGGCGGAGCGCTCACCGGGCTGACAGCGCAGCCGCAGCTCGCGGGGTTCCCCGAGCAGGGTGAAGGCGCGGCTCAACGGGGGCGAGTCTTCATAATCGGGCCAGTTGAAGAAGTGATACTGTTCGGCCAGGGCACCAGCCTGCTGGCAGAACTGGTCGAACAGTTGCCCGATCGCCTGATACTCCTGATCGAGTCGTCTTGCCTGCTCTTCAATCCGTTTCATCGCTAACTCCTTGTCTATCCACTGGATCAGACATTGCTTTTCTGACCCTGTGACTGCCGTTTTCCAGATATGAGGCCAAATGACCGCGAGGTCTGTGAGCCGGATCGAAGTTTCAGCCTGAAAACGTTATCTTGCTGAAACAGGATGGTTTTTTTGCCCTTCCGCTCACATTTGAATCGATTGCCGCTGATTAATATGACACCGCCTGGCAATGACCAGGTGCTCGACTATCGAGACTAACTACAGCGGGAATTATAAAAATATGGATATGAAAAAGACCAAAGTGGCGCTGGTAACAGCCTCACTCCTCGCGCTTTTGTCAGGCTGTAACGACAACAGTTCTTCGACTCCTACCCCCCCCCCTCAGGATGAGCCTGTCGCTCGTCTTCCCAATGTCCAGCCCCCGGCCGAGCTGCTGATGGCGGGTTCCGACGAGGCCGTGATCGCCCTGGTCGATACCCAGAGCAGCGCAGCGCGCGGTGTCACGGGCCCCTTCGCCAACCACAGCCTGCATCTGTGGAACAACGACGCCTGCAACGCCACGGCGGATAGCGGCCTGAATAGCGGGTGGGATGACCAGAGCAAGACTCCTGCTGAGGTCGACAGCTTTGGTCCGGCCTGGGTGGTCCCACTCAGCAAGGTGGAAGGGTGCATCAACTTTATTGCCCGCAACGGCGATCTGGCCAACCTGACTGGCAGCGATATGAAGGTGATCTTCAGTGAGCACTCGGATCGCACCGTGGCCATCGTCGCGGGCAAGAACGAAATCTTCGGCAGCCGTACCGAGGCCTTCACCGCCGCCTTTGGCGTGGCGGGGGCCAGCGCTCATTTGATCGATGGCAATACCCTGATTTGGCAAGGGGGCAAGGACAAGCCCCACGTTCGCCTCTATTACACTGACTCGGGCACCATCAAGGCCAATGCCGATGGCGTGTTCGATTTCCCCTATATCAGCCTGGCCGCGACCAGTCTGACTGCCGAGCAGCAGGCCAAATATCCGCATCTCAAGGATGCAGCCGCCTTCTCCCTGCCTGCCGGTAAAGATCTCAAGCCCCTGCTCAAGGGTGAGCTGGTGGCCATCGGCACCGATACTGACGGTATCCTGCAGGGGGCCACCCTGGTGCAGAGCGCCGGCGCCCTCGATGCGATCTATGCCCCCGAGGCGACCAAGCTCGGCTATGGTGCAGTGGTCGAAGGTGGCGAGGTGACCTTCCGGCTGTGGGCTCCGACCGCTACCAAGGTCGAGCTGGCACTCTATAACGACAAGAAAGAGTTTGTCGAAAAACGTGCAATGACCTTCGACGATGCCAGCGGCAGCTGGAGCGTGGCAGGGGAGAGCGATCTGGTCGGTCAGTACTACCGCTATGCCATGGAGGTCTACCACCCGCTCACTCGCCAGATTGAAAAATATGAGGTCACCGACCCCTACGCCTTGAGCCTGGCGATGAACTCCGAATACAGCCAGGTGGTGGATCTGAATGATGCCAGCTTGAAACCGGATGGCTGGGATGATCTGAAGAGCCCGCACAGCCAGAAGAGCGCTGCCGAACTGGCCAAAATGGTGATCTATGAGGCCCACATTCGCGATCTGACCGGTAACGATGAATCGACCGACGCTGACAAGCGCGGCAAATTTGTCGGTTTGACCGAAACCGATAGCGCACCGGTCAAGCACCTCAAAGAGCTGGCCAAGAGTGGCGTCAGCCACCTGCACCTGCTGCCGGTGTTCGATATCGCCACCGTGAATGAAGATCCGGCCAAGGTCGCCAATATCAGCGATCCATTTAGCAAGCTGTGCGAGGTGAACCCGGCCGTTAAAGATGATGCCAAGTATGCAGCTAATTGTACCGGTAGCGACACCATCGCCGACGTGCTGGCCACGCTGGACCCGCGCAGTGAAGATGTGCAAGCGCTGTATAGCTACATCCGTGGCGTTGACTCCTTCAACTGGGGTTATGATCCGTTCCACTACACAGTGCCGGAAGGCTCTTACGCTACCGATGCCGATGGCACCGCGCGGATCAAAGAGTTCCGCGAGATGGTCATGGCCATCAAGAACGACATCGGCATGAACGTGGTAATGGATGTGGTCTACAACCACACCAACGAAGCCGGTCTTGGCAACAAGTCGGTGCTCGACAAGATTGTGCCCTGGTACTACCAGCGCCTCAATCAGGATACCGGCAACGTCGAAACCTCCACCTGCTGCTCCAACACCGCCCCTGAGCACGCCATGTTCGCCAAGCTGATCGAAGATTCGCTGGTGACCTGGGCCCGTGACTACAAGGTCGATGCCTTCCGCTTCGATCTGATGGGCCACCACCCGAAAGATCAGATGGTCAAGGCGCTCGCCGCAGTCAAAGAGGTCAACCCCGAGATGTACTTCTACGGTGAAGGCTGGAACTTTGGCGAAGTAGAAAACGACAAGCGCTTCGTGCAGGCCACCCAGAAGAACCTCGGCGGCACCGGCATCGGCTCCTTCTCCGATCGCTTGCGTGATGCAGTGCGTGGCGGCAGCCCGTTTGATGGCGGTGATGGCATTCGCCAAACCCAGGGCTTTGGTAACGGCGCACTTGTTGACGAGAACGAGATGAGCAAGGTCGAGCTGGACACCGCGCTGCATCAGGCTGACCTGGTTCGCCTTGGCATGGCCGGCAACCTGAAAGAGTTTGTGCTGACCGACAAGGATGGCGTGCCCAAGAAAGGGGCGGATGTCGACTATAACGGCCAAGCGGCCGGTTATGCGGTCGATCCGATCGAGATCCAGAACTACGTCTCCAAGCACGACAACCAGACCCTGTTTGATATCAACGTCTACAAGGCTGCGGAAGGCGCCGACCTGCTGCGGATGCAAGCCGTGTCGCTGGCGACCGCCATGCTGGGTCAGGCCATTCCGTTCACCCATGCCGGTAGCGAACTGCTGCGCTCCAAATCGATGGAACGCGACAGCTACGACTCGGGTGACTGGTACAACAAGCTCGACTACACCTTGCAAGATAACAACTACGACAAGGGCTTGCCGCGTGCCGACAAGGATCGCGACAACTACGAGTTGATTGCAAAAGTACTGCCGATGCATGCCAAACCCAGCTCGGAACAGATGGCAACCATGGTCGGCTTCTATCAGGAGCTGGCGGAACTGCGCGCCTCTTCCCCACTGTTCACCCTGGGTAGCGGTAGCGAAGTGATCAAGCGGGTCGACTTCCGTAACACCGGGCCGGATCAGGTGCCGGGCCTCATCGTCATGACGGTGGATGATGGTGCCAGCGTAGGGGCGGATCTGGATCCGGCCATCGACGGTCTGGTGGTGATGATCAACGCCAGCAACCAGAGCCAGAGTATCGGTGACTTCCGTGACGGCAACGATCAGCCCATCGATCTCTCCGGTATGGTGCTGAGCAGCAAGCATCGCGCAGTCGACAGCATCGCCAGCGGCGCCGCCTATGACAACGGCCAACTGACGCTGGGGGCCTGGTCTGCCGCCGTGTTCGTCAAGCCGCAGTCTGGCGCACAGGGCGCGGGCCTGCCGGTGGGCAAGAAGACCGACCTGAGCACGCTGCCCCCCTTCGGTGATACCGAGGTATTTGTCCGTGGTTTCTTGGGGGCCTGGGATCCGGTCAACAAGATGAGCTTCAGTGGCAACTACACCTATGAGTTCACCACCGAAGTGACGACGGATCAGCTGGGGACGACCCAGGTGAAGATCGCCGGCAGCGACTGGGGCGGCCCCGTCAACTACGGCAAGTGCAGCGATACCGACCAGTTGGCAATCGGCCAGGTCAGCGCGCTCTGCGCCAACGGCGGGGATCTGCCGTTCAATGTGGACAAGGCGGGCAGCTACAAGTTTGTCTTTACCGCCATGAACAAGGACAAGCCTACCCTGAGCGTCAGCTTCACCGAGCCGGTGCAGAGCTGCAAGGTGCTGGAGACGGTAGCGGGCAATCCGCTGGAACATAACCTGTTCGTCAAAGGCGGTTTGAATGAATGGGGCGTTAAGCCTGAACACCAGCTCTCCTACAAAGGAATGGATGGGGATCTGGCCATTTATCAAGTGGTGTTTAACTACAGCGGTACTACAGAGTTCAAGCTTGCCGATGAGGATTGGAAGTTTGAGTACCTGTACAACGGTGGTGGAGCCATTGAACCGGAAGTGGGTTATGCATTCGCTTATGCCAAGCCCGGCTCTGGCGCAAAGAACAATAGCCTGACACTCCCGCAGGGTTACTGGAGTTTCTTGGTGAAGGTCGATCCAACCGGTGCCAAGCCAGGGACTGGTATTGTTCAGGAGTGCACGCCCAAGTAAGCAATCCCATTGAGCCTGGGGGCTGGCTCGGCGTCCCCGGGTTGATTTCCACCTTGCCAAGGGTGGGATAACTCCGAGAGAGTAAGCAAAGCGCGACTGCCGACCGGCAGGCGCGCTTTTTATTTTCCGCCACCGGCTGCAAAAAAGCCGCCCCGGTGGGGCGGCATTGGTTATTTCACGGTTTCTGGCTGTGCGGGATCAGCGCTTGCGCAACAGCCGCAGGGCGTTGGCAGTGACCAGCGCGGTGGCGCCGGTGTCGGCCAACACAGCAATCCACAGGCCGGTGATGCCGAGCAGACTGGTGACCAGGAAGAGGGCCTTCAGTCCCAGTGCCAGCGCGATATTCTGGTGGATGTTGGCCAGCGCGGCCCGCGACAGCCGGATCATGGCGGCGATGCCGCCGAGCTGGTTGTGGGTCAGCGCCGCATCGGCGGTCTCCAGCGCCACATCGGTGCCGCCCCCCATGGCGATGCCGATACTGGCCCGTTTCATGGCGGGGGCATCGTTGATGCCATCGCCGATCATGGCAACCTTCCGGGTGCTGGCCAGCTTGGCGATCTCTTCTACCTTGTTCTCCGGCAGCAGACCGGCACGCCAGCCCATGCCCAGCTCGGTGGCGATCGCCTCGGCGGCACGGGGGTTATCCCCGGTTAACATGATGCTGTTGAGCCCGAGCTGATGGAGTTCTTGCAGCGCAGCCGCCGCCTCCGGCCGGATCTGATCCCGCAGCGCCAGCAGGGCGACTGGCAACGCCTGAGCATCGCTGCTCTGGCAGAGCACCACAACGGTCTTGCCCTGCCGCTCCAGCGAAGCAATCCGGGTTTGCTGTTCCATATTCAGGGCCGCCACCCGGCTCGGTGCCAGCAGTTGCCACAGTTCGCCGTTGATGCGTCCCTCAACGCCCATGCCCGGTAGGGCTCGCAGGTCGCGGGCCTCCGCCAGCGTCAGCCCCTGTTCGGTCGCGTTGGCGACCACGGCGCGGGCCAGCGGGTGGTGGGAGCCCTGCTCGATGGCAGCCGCCAGTGCCAGCAACTCGGTCTCCGGTTGGCCATTGAGGCTCACCAGCTCGGTCAGTTGCGGCTTGCCCAGGGTCAGGGTGCCGGTCTTGTCAAAGGCTACGGTGTCGATATGGGCCAGTCGTTCCAGTGCGGCCCCCCCTTTGATCAGCGCCCCCTGACGGGTTGCCGCGGCCAGCGCCGAGGTGACCGCTGCCGGGGTGGAGATGACCAGCGCGCAGGGACAGCCGATCAGCAGCAGCGCCAGTCCGCGATAGATCCACTCGTCCCAGCTCTGGCCGAAGGCAAGGGGCGGCACCAGCACCACCAGCAGGGCGACCAGCATCATGGCCGGGGTATACCAGCGGCTGAAGCGGTCGATAAAGCGCTCGATGGGCGCGCGCTGGCTTTCGGCCTCCTCGATGAGGTGCAGAATGCGGTCGATGGCGTTGTTGCCGGGCTCGGAGACGACTTCAAGGCGCAGCACTCGATCGGCAGCCAGACTGCCGGCCGGCACTTTGTCACCCTGACGGCGTTCCACCGGAATAGACTCACCGGTCAGGGCGCTTTCGTCAAATGCACCGAGGGCGTCGAGCAGGCGGGCGTCGGCAGGTAGACGGGCACCCGGGGCGATTTCGATGATATCGCCGGGACGCAGCTCATCGGCAGCTACCTCTTCCCGCATCTCGCCCTCGGCAGTGGTACGGATCCGCAGCGCCTTGTCAGGCACCAGCGCCATCAGGGCTGTGACCCCGGCCCGAGCGCGCCCGGCGGCGTAGGCCTCCAGATGTTCACCCAGCATAAAGAGCAGCAGCACCATGGCCGCTTCGGCGGTTTCGCCGAGGAACAGGGCCCCCACGGCGGCGACCGTCATCAGGGTCTCGATGGCAAAGGGGGAGCCGCTTTTGGTCAGCGCCCACGCCTTGCGGGAGATAGGCCACAGACCCCAGAGGGTCGCCAGGGTAAAGAGTGGCTGACCGAGCTCTTTCGGCAGCAGGGCGGCGACCAACATCAGGCCGGCCAGTGACAGGGGCTGCCAATATTTGCCCAAAAAGTTACCGAATAGATTGCCTTGCAGGGGCTGTTGTGAAGCTTGCTTACGGCCAGCTGCCTGCTTGTCAGCACTTTCCCCCTTGAGCTGGAAACCTGCGGCCAGCACGGCGGCGGTGACGGGATCGGGGGAGAGGCCGGGGGCCAGATCCACCACCAGCTTCTCGGTGGCAAACAGCACGCGCGCCTGCTGCACGCCGCTCACCCGGCTGACGGCGGTCTCGATCTTGCGGGCGCAGCTGGGGCAATCCATTCCCATCACCTGCCAGCTATGGCGGCTGTTGCCTTGCTCCGGCGCAACCAGCGGGTCGGCAGGGGGCATATCGTGCTCATGCTCATGCTCATGCTCATGCTTATGATCGTGAGCCGGCGATAAGGGGGCACTGCAGCACGCTTTATCGTGGTAACTTCCTCGGGGAGGCTCTTCATCCCCAGGTGATTCATTGCCGTCACGGGATGCGTGCTCATGAGGCGTCGGGGTTGAACAGCAACTGACGGGCGTGGTGTTGTCGCAGCAGTGGCTATCGTGGTGATGTTCACTCTGGCCGGGGGCCGCCTTGCTGACGGCCTTGATGGGGGCGGCGTGCTGATGATTGCAGCAGGATTTGCTCATGATGAGTCCCTCTTGATGGATCCCGCCCCTGCGAGATCCCTGATTACCGAGAAGGAGTCTAAACCTTGGTGTTAAGTCCAAGGTCAACCCCTTTATATCCCTTGTCTTCGCGGGTGTTTCTCTGGTCCCGCCGCCCCTATACTGATCACCCGGATTTTTACTACACCAATAAAGGACATAACACATGAGCAACTCAGTCACTCTGCAAGGCAACCCGGTTTCCGTCGCTGGTCACTTCCCGGTCGCCGGTGAGCAAGCCAAGCCCTTCTCCCTGGTGGCCAAGGATCTCTCCGACGTGACCCTGGCAAGCTTTGCCGGTCAGCGCAAAATCCTGAACATCTTCCCGAGCGTTGATACCCCTACCTGCGCGACCTCTGTGCGCAAGTTCAACGAGCAGGCCAGCGCGCTGGATAACACAGTCGTGCTCTGCATCTCCGCCGATCTGCCGTTCGCCCAGTCCCGTTTCTGCGGCGCCGAAGGGCTGGACAAGGTGGTGACCCTCTCCACCCTGCGTGGTGCGGCTTTCATGGAGGATTACGGGGTTGCCTTCTCCTCCGGTCCGCTGGTCGGGCTGACCGCTCGCGCCATCGTGGTGCTGGATGAGCATGACAAGGTGCTGCACAGCGAGCTGGTCGCCGAAGTGGCCGACGAGCCGAACTACGCCGCGGCGCTGGCCGTGCTGTAATCGCGTCAGGTCGACAAAAATCCCGCTTCGGCGGGATTTTTATGGTTCTGCCAGTGGGCTTGTGCCGGTCGCGGCAAGTTGCTCGATGGCGCGCACCACATCATGAATGGTCCCCTCTTGTCGGTATTGAGCGGCCCGGCCGTTCACCGGGATGAGGATTAACAATTCGCTCCGGTTTGGCCTGTTCGGCGGCATTGTTGCTCGCCACGCTGCGCGATTATCAGCAGCAGTATGGTGATGTGTCCGATCATGACAGCTCTCTCTTCGCCAGGTGTCAGAACTGGTGTCGTCCTCCCTCTCTCTGCGCAGGTCATGATGGATTGGGTTTTACTTCTCTCTCCCCGCTCACTAGACTTCGCCTCCACCTCTTCACTCTGCCGATATCTGCGTAACGCCATGACCTTTAACGAACTCGCCCTCGCGCCTGCCCTGCTGGCGGCCTTGCCAACTGACCTCAAGCACCCGACCCGGGTGCAGCAACTGGCGATCCCTGCCGCGCTGGCTGAGCGGGATCTGCTGGCGTTGGCCCGCACCGGCAGTGGTAAAACCCTGGCGTTTGGCCTGCCGCTGTTGCAGCGGCTGGATCCCGCCATCTCAGAGGTACAGGGTGTGGTGCTGGTGCCGACCCGCGAGCTGGCCGCTCAGGTGAGCGGGGTGCTGCAAGGTCTTGCCGAAGCGTTGGGGATGCGACTGGTGACCCTGTGCGGTGGAGTGGCGCAGGAGCAGCAACAGGCCGAGCTGGCACAGGGGCCGCAACTGCTGGTGGCGACCCCGGGGCGACTGCGGGATCTGCTGGGTCAGCAGCGGTTGACCCTTGCCGGAGTGCGAGCCCTCGTACTGGACGAGGCGGATCGCCTGCTGGAGATGGGCTTTTGGCCCGATATCCAGTGGCTGATCAAGGCCATGCCCACCAGGCGTCAGACCCTGCTCTTCTCTGCCACCCTGCCAGCCGAGCTGGATGAGGTGGCGGCAGGTCTGTTGACGGATCCACTGCGAGTCGAAGCGGATCCCCGCAACAGCGTGGCCGATGATATCGAGGAGCAGCTCTATCTGGTCAACAAGAGCAGCAAGGTGCCGACGCTCATCAGCCTGATCAAGGCCCACGAGTGGCCACAGGTGCTGGTCTTTATCAGTGCGAGGGACGATGCCGACGGGGTGGCCCGCAAGCTGGCCAAGGCGGGGATTGCTGTGGCGGCCCTGCACGGTGAGAAGGAGCAGGCGGTGCGCGAGCAGGCGCTTGGTGACTTCAAAGAGGGCAAGGTTCGGGTGCTGGTGGCCACCGACCTGATGGCGCGCGGCATCCATGTGGAGGCGCTGCCGGTGGTGATCAATCTGGACTTGCCGGCCAGTGCCCCCGTTTATGTGCACCGCATCGGCCGTACCGCCCGGGCCGGGCGAAGCGGTCTGGCCCTCTCGCTCACTTGTCACGCTGAAGCCGAGATGCTGAGCGCGATCCGTGCCCTGACCGGCCGTGAATTGCCGGTAAGCGAGCTGGCTGGCTTCCCGGTGACGGACCAGCCTTCGAGTGGCGCGGGCAAGCGCCCGCCCCGCGACAAGCAGGCCAATCGCCGTACCCAGGCCAAGCGCAGCGTCAAGCAGTTCAAGGGCAAGACGCCGCGCAACTGACCGTCAGGCGCTGGCCTGCGGATGGGTAACCGTGCAACATAAAAAGCCGGAGCAGTGGCTCCGGCTTTTTATGTTGTGCCAGCGGAGATGGGGCGGAATGGACAATTCGCTGGCGCGTCCATTCTCCGGGCGATTTAGCGGCCGGATTCGGCGATCACGCGGGCGATGATATCGGCGCGCTTGCTGGCTTCCAGCTCACCCAGGGCGATCAGGCCAGCCTTGAAGATGACGTTCTTCGGCAGGCTGACGTCGTCCAGGGTGGTGATGGCTTCAACGTGCATGCCGTTGAGGCGGCTGGCATCGCGCGGGCTCAGGTTGACCTGGGTGTTCATCACCTGCTTGCCTTTCTTCTTGGCAGGCGCAGCGACTTTCTTGGTGGATTCCTGTTCTTCGTCTTCCGGCAGTTCGTCATCAAAATCGTAAATAGACATAGTCAATCCTGTTGGTTGGTAAGGCCGACCATGGCGGTCGGCCTGAATTGGCAAAACGGGGTCAATCAGCCCATATCCTCGTTACGGATAAAGGCGCGCCAGGAGGTGAGCACCTGGGCAAAGTCTTCCAGCCCGCACATGGCCAGCTGTTCATCATCGTAGTAGGCGAGATCGTCGAGATCCTCGTCCAGCTCGATATTAAGGGCGTTGGCCTTCACCTCCGCCTCTTCGTGGGTTAGCAGCAGTGAGTAATCGCCACCAAGCAGCCGGTACTCAGTGCGGGTGCGGTTGGAGAGCTGATCGATGATGGTGAAAAGTTCGTCGATCTTCTCTTCATCCTTGCCCACTTCGTCGATCAACCACTGACCGATGGCCTCGTGGCCCATGGAGAACCGGGCGCGATAGCCACCGAACGGGTCGCGGCGAAATTCATAATCCATAGCAGAGTCCATATTTCGGAGGGATGGGCCTGCCCGGGCAGAGGTGACAGCACCAAGTTCCTGCTCCATGGCGGGGCACACATCGGGTAAAGTGGCCTATTCTAGCGATCCCCTTCTCGCTTGTCTTGATGATGTGGCATCTTTGCCTTCCCGCTGCGGGTTGGCGGGCCACCAGTCGTCCCTTGTCCGGAGATGTTATGCAGCTAAATGACACACTCGCGCAGCAGATTGTCAGCAGAGCGATGAAGATCCTGTCGTTCTCGGTCAACGTGATGGATGAGCGCGGTCTTATCATTGCGTCCGGCAATCCGGAGCGGCTCCACCAGCGTCATGAGGGGGCTGTGCTGGCGCTCACCGAGAACCGGGTGGTGGAGATCAGCGAAGCGACCGCCCGCGAGCTCAAGGGGGTGCGCCCCGGCATCAACCTGCCCATTACCTATCAGGGGGCGCTGATCGGGGTCATCGGCATCTCCGGTGAGCCGGACGTTGTGCGCGCTTATGCCGAGCTGGTGCGGATGACCGCCGAGCTGATCCTCGAGCAGGCAGCGCTCACCGAGCAGTTGCAGTGGGACAAGCGCCACAAGGAGGAGCTGGTACTGCAGCTTATTCGTGGCGAGGGGCGGGGCGATCAGTTGCTGCAGGCGGCCCGCTTTCTCGGGCTGGATCTGGCCCAGCCACGGGTGGTGGCGGTGCTGGCGCTGGAGGAGGCCGATCCCGCTCGCCTGCGGGAGCTGGTCCATCAGCTGGAAAATCCGGAGCGGGACAATCTGGTGGCCATCAACGGGCTGGACGAAATCGTGGTGCTCAAGCCCGCTCAGCTCAGCGATGGCCTCTGGCAATCGGCGCAGGAACGCAGCCGCATCAAGCAGTTGCTGGCCCGTATTCCCCACTTCAAGGTGCATATTGCGGTGGGCGATTACTTCGCCGGCACCGACGGGCTGGCGCGCTCCTACCAGACCGCGCGGGATACCTTGCGTCGTGGCATGCGCCAGGCTCCGCGCAAGCAGGTCTACTTCTTCGAGGATTATCGGCTGCCGGTGTTACTGGGGAGTCTGGCGGATTCCTGGCAGGCGGATCAGCTGCGCACCCCGCTGCAGAAGCTGGCGCGAGAGGATGCAAAGGGAACGCTACTGAAAACGCTGCGCCACTATTTCTTGCAGGATTGTGATCTGCATCGCTGTGCCGACGCCCTGTTTATCCACCCTAATACCCTGCGTTATCGACTAAGCCGGATCGAGCAGATAACCGGTTTGAATTTCAATAAGTTAGATGACAAATTCTTGCTCTATCTCGGCCTCAATCTCGATTTGTGATTGTACAAATAAACAAATTACGTCTTTTTTGTGACGCAATATTTGGTTATTTGACCAAAGAATTCTGATTGCGGATCGCCATAATGGGGGCCATTCACTCCCATTCAAGGTGTCCGTCATGATCCCGGTTACAGCCCTTGGCGCCATCGCTGCGCTCTCCATCGCCATCATCCTCATTCTGAAGAAGGTGCCGCCCGCTTACGGCATGATCGTCGGTGCCCTGGCCGGTGGTCTGATTGGCGGTGCCGACCTGACCCAGACCGTCGCCCTGATGATCGGCGGCGCCCAGGGGATCACTACCGCCGTGATGCGGATTCTGGCGGCCGGTGTGCTGGCGGGCGTGCTGATTGAATCGGGCGCGGCCACCACCATCGCCGAAACCATCGTCAAGAAGCTCGGTGAAACCCGTGCCCTGCTTGCGCTGGCACTGGCCACCCTGATCCTGACCGCGGTCGGCGTGTTCGTGGACGTGGCCGTCATCACGGTTGCCCCGATTGCCTTGGCCATCGCCCGTCGTGCCGACCTCTCCAAGGCGGCGATCCTGCTGGCAATGGTCGGTGGCGGCAAGGCGGGTAACGTCATGTCCCCCAACCCCAACGCCATTGCGGCGGCCGACGCCTTCCATCTGCCCCTCACGTCGGTGATGGCGGCGGGCATCATCCCGGGTCTGTTCGGTCTGGTGATGGCCTATTGGCTGGCCAAGCGCCTCAATAATAGGGGCAGCAAGGTCGGAGCCGACGAGGTGGTGAGCTTCAAGGGGGGCAAGTTGCCTGGCTTTGCCGCTGCCATTAGTGCACCGCTGGTCGCCATCCTGCTGCTGGCCCTGCGCCCGGTTGCCGGTATCGTGGTGGATCCGCTCATCGCGCTGCCCCTCGGTGGCCTGGTCGGCGCCCTGATGATGGGCAAGTTCACCAAGGTGAACCAGTTTGCGGTCTCGGGTCTGGCCCGCATGGCACCGGTTGCCATCATGCTGCTGGGTACAGGTACCCTGGCCGGCATCATCGCCAACTCCGGCCTGAAGGATGTGCTGATCAGCGGCCTGACCGCCTCCGGTCTGCCCTCCTACCTGCTGGCCCCCATCTCCGGTGCCCTGATGTCGCTGGCAACCGCCTCGACTACTGCCGGTACCGTGGTGGCCTCCAACGTCTTCAGCTCCACCCTGCTTGAACTGGGTGTCAGCGGTCTGGCAGGCGCCGCCATGATCCACGCCGGTGCCACCGTGTTTGACCACATGCCGCACGGCTCCTTCTTTCATGCGACCGGTGGCAGCGTCCACATGGGAGTGGGCGAGCGTCTCAAGCTGATCCCCTACGAGACGGCGGTCGGTCTGACCATTGCTACCGTCTCCACCCTGATGTTTGGCGTGTTTGGCCTCGCCTAAGGAATTGCTATGAAAATTGTGATCGCCCCCGATTCATTCAAGGAGAGCCTCAGCGCCATGGCGGTGGCCGATGCCATCGAGGCCGGTTTCAAGCAGGTGTTGCCGAGTGCCACCTACGTCAAATTGCCGATGGCCGATGGCGGCGAAGGCACGGTGCAATCCCTGGTGGATGCCACCGGTGGCCGCATCCTGCCGGTCGAGGTGACCGCCCCGCTCGGCAATAAGGTTCAGGGCTTCGTCGGTTTGCTAGGGGATGGCGAGCGCGCCGTCATCGAGATGGCCGCCGCCTCCGGCATCCATCTGGTGGCGCCGGAACTGCGCAATCCGCTGAACACCTCCAGCGTCGGCACCGGCGAGCTGATCCTGGCTGCGCTGGAGATGGGGGTGAAACACCTCATCCTCGGTATCGGCGGCAGTGCCACCAATGATGGCGGTGCCGGCATGATCCAGGCGCTCGGCGGCAAGTTGCTCACAGCCGATGGCTCTGCCATCGCGTTGGGCGGTCGAGGTCTCGGTGAGCTGACGACCATCGATCTGAGCGGTCTGGATCCGCGCTTGAGCGATTTGGTTATCGAGGTAGCGTGCGATGTGGACAACCCGCTGTGTGGCCCGAAAGGCGCCTCGGCAGTGTTTGGCCCGCAAAAGGGGGCGACCCCGACGATGGTAGCGCAGCTCGATGCCAACCTCTCCCGCTATGCCGACTGCATCGAGCAGGCCCTCGGCAAGCAGGTGAAGGATATTCCGGGGGCGGGCGCTGCCGGTGGCATGGGCGCCGCGCTGGTTGGCCTGCTCGGTGCCGAGCTCAAGCCCGGCATCCAGATCGTGATTGAAGCCCTGAAGCTGGCTGAGGAAGTGGCCGATGCGGACCTGGTCATCACCGGTGAGGGCCGCATCGACAGCCAGACCATTCACGGCAAGACCCCCATCGGTGTCGCACGCTGTGCCAAGCAGTTCGGCAAGCCGGTGATCGGTATTTCGGGTTGCCTGACCGATGACTGTGGTGTGGTCCATGAGCACGGGCTGGATGCGGTGTTCGCCGTGGTCAACCGCGCCATGTCCCTGCCGGAGGCGCTGGAGACGGCCAGCACCAATATTCAGCTCACTGCGCGCAACGTGGCGGCACTCTATCAGCTCAAGGGCTGATCCTGTTGGGCCAATGCGCGTTATCGGCTACTCAATATCCCCGTTTGGGGCATCTCCCATCCTGCGAGATGTCTGGCAGCCCTTAGCACTTTTCGCCGATCCTCTGTGATCGGCTTTTTTCTTTCGGTGCCTTTGCCTTGCCACACCTTTGACCCCATGGGGCTGCGCGGTTTTGATAGGCACATCTCTCCCTTTACGGCATAGTGGTCGTACCAAATAGAAGGAGAGACGCATGTTCCTGCTGACGCTGGGGGTTGCGCTGTTTATCCTGATCCATCTCTACCCCTGTTTTGCGGTGGCCCATCGGGCGCAGCTGCGCGAGCGGCTGGGTGAAAATCGCTACAAGGGGCTCTTCTCCCTGCTGGTGTTTGTCGCTATCGCCTGCATCATTGCCGGTTGGCGGTCGGCCAGCTCGCTGCCGCTCTACTTCCTGCCGGATTGGGGGCCGATGACCATGACGGTGATGATGCCCTTTGCGCTGATCCTCTTTTTCTCCGGCCAAGGGCCCAACCATCTGCGCCGTTGGTTGGTGCATCCCCAATTGCTCGGCACCCTGCTGTGGGCGGTGGCCCATCTGCTGGTCAACAGTGAGGCGCGATCCTTGGTGCTGTTTGGTGGCATCGGGCTGTGGGCGTTGGTGAGCATGATCTGGATTTCGGTGCGGGAGTGGCAAAAAGCACCGCGCCCGGCAGCCAACTGGACCGCTACCGGCATCAACGTCGGGGCCGGATTGGCGGCCACCGCGCTGCTGGTTTTCTGGGGCCACGGCTGGCTGACCGGCATTCCCCTGCATTGAGCGTGAACTGCAACTGTCGTAACCGCGTATGATGGACAAAACAAAAGGAGTCTTGGCGATGAAATGGTTAACTCTGTTACTGCTATTGGGGGCTGGTGCGGCTTCTGCGGCCTGCCCCGATTACTTCAATGTGGAGATGCGGGAGCTCAACAGCACCCAGCGCCACAACCTCTGTCAGCTGACCGAGGGCAAGGTTGTGCTGGTGGTCAATACAGCCTCTTACTGTGGCTACAGCGGCCAGTTCCGCGATCTGGAGACGCTCTACCAGAGCTACAAGGACAAAGGACTGATTATTTTGGGGTTCCCCTCCAACGACTTCTGGCAGGAGGCGGGCAACGAGACCAAGACTGCCGAGGTGTGCCGCCGCGACTACGGCGTCACCTTCCCCATGTTCAATCGGGTTGCGGTGCGGGGCTCCGATGCGGTGCCGCTGTTCAAGGGGCTGGCAGCTGCCGCTGACGGGGATGCGCCGAACTGGAACTTCCACAAGTATTTGGTGGGGCGCGATGGCAAGCTGATCGCCAGCTACGGCGCCAACCAGAATCCGGCGGATGATCCCCTCAAACTGCAGATCACCCGGGCGCTGGGACTCTGACCCTACCTCTTGGCGCAGTCTGGCCGGTCTGTTCCTCGCTCTGTAAGGGCAGCGGTACGGAATAGATGTAACAAGGGCGCCCTGATGGCGCCCTTGTCATATGGATAAAATGAAGCCCCGACCTTGGTCGGGGCCTCCTGTTGCTGCTCAGTCGACGTAGAAGGTCTGCTGGAAGGTGAGGGTCTGCTGCTGCCCGCCGCCCATGATCTTCAGGGTGAACTGATAGGTATCTTCGTTGCGGTAGGGGAGGGTCGCCAGATAGTAGATGGCATCCCCCTCTTTTACCTCCTGAAAGTTCAGGGTGCGGAGGGTGCCGGTCAGGTTCTTGGCCTCACCGGTGATCCCCACGGCTTGCGCCACTTTCTGCTTGTCCTGTACCGCGATATTGATGATGGCGTTGTAGCGGCTGCGCTCCAGTCCATACGCCTTGGCGACCTCGGGGGTGAGGAAGCTGGCGTTGAAGGCGTTGTAGTGCACCAGCCAAGGCCCCAGCTCCTTCATCTGTTCTGCCTTGAGCGGCAGGGTCATTAGCAGTGCCAGCAGGCCACTCATCCAGGCTGTTTTCATCTGTCATCCCTCTCATCTCTACGGTGGGCGCAGGCCGATTCATTCAGCCTTGCGTGTCATTCAGCAGTGCACTCACTTCTTGCGGCAACTGTTTGGGGCTGTCGATGGCGACGGTTTTGTGCCGTCCCAGCTCGCCCCGCACTATGGTGACCTGTCCCTTGGCCACCTTGAACTGCTTGGCCAGAAACTTGGTCAGATGGCTGTTGGCCTGGCCATCGACGGGCGGCGCCGTGATGGCCACTTTCAGCTCTTCGCCGTGCAGTCCGATGATCTGATCCCGACTCGCCTTGGGCTGGATCACCAGATGCAGTACCAGTTCATCCCCTTGTTGCAGGACGGCTGGCATCAAATCATCCACCACAGCTGGCCAAACAGGTCACCCAGCAGGTAGTTGATGGCTTGCAGGCCGATAAAGGCGACCAGCACCGAGAGATCCAGCCCGCCCAGTGCCGGCAGTACGCGGCGGATAGGGGCGAGGAACGGCTCGGTCAGCTGATGCATCACGTATTCGATGGGGTTGCGGCCCTGGCTGACCCAGCTCAGGATGGCGCGGATCAGCAGTACCCAGAAGATCATCGAACCCGCTTTCTTCAGCACGGTCAGCGCGGCAAACAGGCTGATGCTGAGCCAATCCGCCAGCAGCACGTTCATGCTCTTGAGCAGGGCCAGCTTGGCGAAGGCGATGACCAGTGCCAGCACCACGGAGGCGAGATCGATGCCGCCAAAGCCCGGGATAACGCGGCGCAGCGGGATCACCAGTGGATTGGTCAGCTTGACCACCATCTGGCTCATCGGGTTGTAGAAGTCGGCGCGGGCCCACTGCAGCCAGACGCGCAGCAGGATCACCATCAGGTAGAGATCGAAAACGGTGTTAATCAGAAAGTAAGCAGTGTTCATCTGGGCTCCTGTTAGAAGAGGGTTTCCATTTCGGTGGCGCGAGCAACGGCCGCCTGCATGGCTTGCGCAGTCAGCGGCATCAGCCCCTGTTGCTGGAATGTCTTGATGGCTTCGGCTGTGGTGCCACCCTTGCTGGTGACCTGATCACGCAGGGTTTGTAGCGCCAGCTCGGGGTTTCGCTCCACCATGGCGGCTGCGCCCAGCGCGGTCTGCTGCACCAGCAGGCGTGCCTGTTCGGGCGAGAAGCCCAGTGCCTCTGCCTCTTCGGCAATCGCCTGCATAAAGAGGAAGAAGTAGGCCGGGGCACTGCCCGCCGCGGCGATGACGCCGTTGATGCCGGACTCCTGCTCCACCCAGAGGGTCTTGCCGACCGCCTGCATCATCTGCTCGGCAAAGTCGCGATCCGCGGCGGCAATATGCTCGGGCGCGTAGAGACCGGTCATCCCCAGACCCAGCAGGGCCGGGGTATTGGGCATGGTGCGGATGATGCGGTCATGGCCACCGGCCATCTCGCCAAGGCGCACCACCTTGATACCGGCCGCGATGGAGATGAGCAGCTTGCCCTCAAGGGAGCCCAGCTCGGCAACAAGCGCTGCCAGCATGCCGGCCATCAACTGCGGCTTGACCGCCAGCACGATCACTTCGGCGTCGCGGGCCGCCTCGGCATTACTCTGGGTGATGCGAATGCCATGTTCGCTCGCCAGCGCCTCCAGCTTGGGCAGACTGGGGTTGGCGGCTGTGATCTGCCCGGCGGGATAACCCGCCTTGACCAATCCGGCGATGATGCTGCGGCTCATGTTGCCCGCGCCGATAAAGGCCAGCGTTCTATGCTGCATCAGATGCTCCTGTTGCACATGGGGTCGTGGCGGGGTTGGCGCTGCCTGCACCACCAGACGCCAGAATTCGGTGTTCCATCAAACGCTCCTGTTGATGAATTCGCGGCAAGAGGCGGACGTCTGAGTTATCCGCCAGCCTGCCTATGAGTAGTCACGGGCACCGAAGATGGCGGTACCGACTCGCACCATGGTGCTGCCATGGGCGATGGCCAGTTCGAGATCTTCGGTCATCCCCATCGAGAGGGTATCCACCGTGGGGTATTGTCGCGCAAGCTCGGTGAACAGAGTCTGCATGCGGGTCATTTGGGCGGCCAGTACGCTCTCGTCACTGGTGTGCTCGGGAATGGCCATCAGCCCCCGCAGCACCAGTCGCTCACTTTGGGAGACCAGCTCGGCAAGGCGGAAAATCTCTTGTTCCGACGTTCCGGATTTGCTGCTCTCTCCGCTAATATTGATTTGCAGACAAACATTTAGCGGTGCCATTGTAGTTGGGCGCTGGTTGTTGAGGCGGTCGATCAGCTTGTCCCGATCCACGCTTTGCACCCAGTCAAACCGTTCGGCGACCAGTTTGGACTTGTTCGATTGCAAAGGGCCGATAAAGTGCCACTCTATGTCGCTATATTTCGACTGTTGGCGCAAGGTATCGATCTTGGCCGCTGCTTCCTGAGCGTAGGATTCGCCAAAGCAGCGCTGACCTGCGGCATGGGCAACCATGATGGCCTCGACCGGCTTGGTCTTGCTCACGGCCAGCAGGCGGATCTGCTGCAGGTTGCGGCTCGCCCGTTCGGCGGCCTGGGCAATACGTTCCTTTACCTGAAACAGGTGCTGGGCAATCTGGTTCATATTTCGTTAGTGATCTTGTGATGGGAGAATGACAAGTCTATGGATATCACAGAGTTATTGGCTTTCAGTGTAAAGCATAAAGCCTCGGATCTACACCTCTCGGCCGGGGTCCCTCCGATGATCAGGGTTGATGGCGAGGTTCGCAAGATCAATTTACCCGCCCTGGAACACCGGGAAGTGCATGCCCTCATTTACGACATCATGAACGACCATCAGCGCAAGGAGCTGGAGGAGAACTTCGAGGTCGACTTCTCGTTCGAGGTGCCCAATCTGGCCCGTTTCCGGGTCAACGCCTTCCAGCAGGCGCGTGGCTCGGGTGCGGTATTTCGTACCATCCCCAGCACGGTGCTGAGCCTCGAGGATCTGGATGCCCCCGAGATCTTCCGCAAGATTTCCGAGTTCCCGCGGGGTCTGGTGCTGGTAACCGGCCCGACCGGCTCCGGTAAGTCGACTACCCTGGCGGCTATGGTCAACTACATCAACGAGAACTTCCATCACCACATTCTCACCATCGAAGACCCCATCGAATTCGTCCACGAGAACAAGCGTTGTCTGGTGAACCAGCGGGAAGTACACCGGGATACCAAGAGCTTCAGCAATGCCCTGCGCTCGGCCTTGCGGGAAGACCCGGACATCATTTTGGTGGGTGAGATGCGCGATCTGGAGACCATTCGCCTGGCCATGACCGCCGCCGAAACCGGCCATCTGGTGTTTGGCACCCTGCACACCTCGTCGGCGGCCAAGACCATCGACCGTATCATCGACGTCTTTCCCGGTGCGGAGAAAGACATGGTGCGCTCCATGCTCTCCGAATCTCTGCGGGCAGTTATCTCCCAGACCCTGCTCAAGCGCATTGGTGGTGGCCGGGTGGCGGCCCACGAGATCATGATGGGCATTCCGGCGGTGCGTAACCTGATCCGGGAGGATAAGATCGCCCAGCTCTACTCGGTGATCCAGACCGGGATGACCCACGGCATGCAGACCATGGATCAGAGCCTCAAACAGCTGGTCAGTCGCGGCGTGGTGGCCTCTCTCGATGCCAAGGCCAAGGCCGTCGATCCCAACAGCGTCTAAGGGACTGGATCCCAGGGAGGGATAAATGATGAATCTGGATGATCTGCTAAGACAGTTGGTAGAGCGAAAGGGATCGGATCTGTTTGTGACGGTGGGCTCGCCGCCCATTCTCAAGGTGAACGGCCATCTGGTGTCGCTCGGGGGAGAGCCGCTCGACAAGAAGGGGGCGCTGACGCTGGTCAGGGAGACCCTCAGCTCGGATCATTTCGAGCGTTACATCCGCACCAAGGAGGCCAACTACGCCATCCATCGCGAGGAGCTGGGCCGTTTTCGGGTCAGCGCTTTCTGGCAGCAGGAGCTGCCTGGCATGGTGCTGCGCCGCATCGAGACCCGCATACCCACCTTTGAAGATCTGCAGCTACCCAGGATCCTGCAGGAGGTGGCGATGGCCAAGCGAGGGCTGGTGCTGTTCGTCGGGGCCACGGGGGCGGGCAAGTCAACTACCCAGGCGGCCATGATCGGTTATCGCAATCAGCATGCCGATGGCCATATCCTGACGGTGGAAGACCCGGTGGAGTTCGTCCATCAACATGGCCGCAGTCTGGTGACCCAGCGTGAGGTGGGGATAGACACCGAATCGTTCGACGTGGCGCTGAAAAGCTCGCTGCGTCAGGCGCCGGACGTGATCCTGATCGGCGAGATCCGAAGTCAGGAGACCATGGAGTTTGCCCTGCAGTTCGCCGAGACCGGCCACCTTTGTCTCGCTACTCTCCACGCCAACAATGCCAACCAGGCGCTGGACCGCATTCTCCATCTGGTACCGCAGGAGAAACATCGCCAGTTTCTGTTCGATCTCTCCTTCAACCTCAGGGCCATCGTTGCCCAGCAACTGGTGCCGAGTGTCGATGGTTTGCGGCGCAGTGCGGCATTCGAGATCCTGCTCAATACCCCGCTCATCACCGACATCATTCGCAAGGGAGAGATGCACCGCCTCAAGGAGGTGATGACCAAATCTGCCGAGCTGGGCATGCAAACCTTTGATCAGGCGCTGTTCGCCCTGTTCTGCGCCGGCCTGATTGGCTACAGTGAGGCCCTTGCCCACGCCGACTCCGCCAACGACCTGCGGTTGCTTATCAAGCTCTCCGGTCGCGAGCAGTTTGGATCCGGTGCGCTGGAGAATGTGACGCTGGATGAATGAATCTTGGGGCCGCTCTGCCGTTCGGCCCCTCGCTATAAAGGAACATTATGCTGATTGTGGTTTCCCCGGCCAAGACGCTGGATTACGAGTCACCGCTGGTGACCCCCCGTTTCACCCAACCCGAGCTGCTGGATCACTCCGCAGAGCTGATTAACCGGGCCCGTCAACTGAGCCCGGACCAGATCGCCACCCTGATGAAGATCAGCGACAAGCTGGCCGGTTTCAACGCCGCCAGATTTGCGCAGTGGCAGCCAGATTTCACCCCCGCCAACGCCCGTCAGGCGCTGCTGGCCTTCAAGGGGGATGTCTACACCGGATTGGCAGTGGAGGATTTCAGCGAGGCCGATTTTGACTTCGCTCAGGCACACTTGCGGATGCTCTCCGGCCTCTACGGCGTGTTGCGCCCCCTCGACCTGATGATGCCCTACCGGCTGGAGATGGGGACCAAGCTCGACAACCGTCGCGGCAAGGATCTCTACCAGTTCTGGGGCGAGGTGATCACGCACCATCTCAACGACGCGTTGGCCGCGCAGGGGGATGAGGAGCTGATCAATCTGGCCTCCGACGAGTATTTCAAGTCGGTGCGCCCCAAGAGCCTGAAAGGACGGATCGTCACGCCGGTATTCAAGGATGAGAAGAATGGCCAGTTCAAGATCATCAGCTTCTACGCCAAGAAGGCGCGCGGCATGATGGCCCGTCACATCATCAAGCACCGTCTGACCGAGGTGGAGCAGCTGACCGGTTTCAACGCTGAGGGCTACAACTTCGTGCCGGAAGAGTCGGACGCCAATACCCTGATGTTTAAACGCGCCGAAAATTAATTGCAAAAAGAGGGAACCAATCTTGCGACCCGCGGGTCTGAATATGTGAATCCTCTGTTGTAAGCACTTTTTATTCGCCGACGTTTGATACGTCGGCTTTTTTATTGTTCGTTTTTATTGTCCACCGATTGCCTTCGCCGGGACTATGTGGTTCAGATAAACTCAAGACAGGGAGTGAGTCGTCGCGAGGTGAATATGGAACAGAAAAATGCCATTCGGCAGGTTGCCGTCCCTTGGGCCCCATCCCGTCAACTACCGCCCGGTCTGGTTGTGGCAGAGCTGCACCAAAATCTCTGGAGCGACTCCCTGACCATCATGCTGGGGCGTGCGCGCAGCATCGACCTGCCCCCGCAAATCCTCTGCCGGGTGCATTTTCGCCATATTTATGCCCTGCGGGTCATTGAGGATTGCGATCTGGCTGAGGGGAAGGATAGTCACGCCATCGAAGAGCAGATCCAGCTCATAACTCCCTCCCGCTTTGCCAGCTGGTTTCATCAGGAGTCAGACGGCCTGCATTTGGATGAAGACTTGCAGCACTATCGCATCTCAACCTGGGATTACTGTGCCGATGTGCTGACCTCCTCGGCGCCGGAGCTGCAGTTCCTGCCCCAGAGCGAGTAGCCAGCGGTCACGTCAGAGGCGAAGGGGGATCCTTCGCCTCTTTGTTTTTACGCTAGTACCAAGGGGATCGCGCTCAGGTCACTCAGCCGGAGGGGGGGGCTGTTGCGTTGGCACAAAAAAAGCGCCTCGGAGGAGGCGCGGGGAAAAAAACAGATTGGAAGCGTCACATGGGTGCTACTTGGAGCGGTAAATGAGCTGGACCACTCAAGTATGGGAACATGATGCCTGGCTCTATCTGAAGTTGTTCTGAGGCTATTCTTCATTTTCTGTTCATCTTGTCAGCAATCCCGGCGATCAGACTTGAGGGGTTAATTTGAATGTTCGCCGTGTTTGTTCCAGTGCCAGCAACCAGCGCTTGATGGGAATGCCGCCGGCATAGCCGGTCAGATCGCCGCTGCGTCCGATCACCCGATGGCAGGGTACTATGATGCTCAGCGGATTGCGGCCATTGGCGGCACCCACGGCCCGCACTGCTTTGGGATTGCCGATGGTCTGGGCAATCTCGAGATAGCTGACGGTTTCGCCATAGGGAATGTCGCACAGCGCGCCCCACACCGACTGCTGAAACGGGGTGCCTCGGGCCGCCATGGGCAGGTCGAACCGTTGCAGCTTGCCGGCGAAATAGGCGCTGAACTGCGCAAGATAGGGGGCCAGCGCCTTGTTGTCCCGTTGCCAGTCAACGTGCGGCGTGATGGGCCGCTCCCCTTGCATGAACTCCACGTGGCGCAGTCCATCCTGATCGATGGCGACCAACAGGGGGCCGCGGGTTGTCTCACAGAAGTCGTATTTCATGTTGCTGTTCATCGGCTCTGCCCTTGTTCAATCCAGTTGCGGTTTGCCTCGGGCGGATTTGATATCCCCCTTGCGTTTCTTGGCATCGACCCGTTTGCGCTGGGAGCTGCGGGTCGGTTTGGTCGCATGGCGGGCCTTGGGGCGCCAGGCTGCCTTCTTCAGCAACTCCAGCAGACGGCTCATCGCCTCCTTGCGGTTCATATCCTGACTGCGATGGCTCTCGACCCGGATCAGGATAAAGCCATCGTGTACCCGGCTGTCGCTCAACCTGTCAAGACCCTCCTTGTAGAGGGGCGTCAGGCTGGGAGAGTTGCGGTAATCGAAGCGCAACCAGACTGCGGAGTCGGTCTTGTTGACGTGTTGTCCGCCGTTGCCCTGTGCCCGCATGGTCTGGAATTGCAGCTCATGCCAGGGAATTGTGATGCAGTTGGAGATAACTAACATGCTGCTTTGCTCTTGTTTGGTGCATACCCGCTGGTCGCTGCGGCATGGTGCCTCATTATGGGGCGCGCTGGCCTGTTCTGGGGAAGTGCCTGACCAACGGTGCCGGCGTTAACATCTATCCATATGAAATAAAACAATAAAAATACTTGGCATAAGAATTGATTCCCGATTCATGACACACCATGGATTGGGAGCAACCAGATGAAGCTGATTAGTGCGATTATCAAACCGTTCAAGTTGGACGATGTCCGCGAGGCTATTGCCAACCTGGGGGTGGAAGGTCTGACCGTGTCCGAGGTCAAGGGATTTGGCCGCCAGAAGGGACACACAGAATTATACCGGGGAGCCGAGTATCAGGTCGACTTCCTGCCCAAAGTGAAGCTGGAGATTGCCACCGCCGATGATAACGTGGAAGGGGTGATCGAGGCGATCAGCAAGGCGG
Source organism: Aeromonas fluvialis (assembly GCF_000819885.1). Taxonomy (GTDB): domain Bacteria; phylum Pseudomonadota; class Gammaproteobacteria; order Enterobacterales; family Aeromonadaceae; genus Aeromonas; species Aeromonas fluvialis. The sequence continues at coordinate 91,217 of NZ_CDBO01000040.1, read as the reverse complement.
CCTACACCGGCAAGATCGGCGACGGCAAGATTTTTGTCTACGACTTGTTGCAAGCGGTGCGCATCCGTACTGGCGAGAGTGACGATGAAGCGCTGTGATGAGCCGTCTCCTTGATGTACAGATCAGCTGACCTCCCGATCACGGGGAGTCCTGATGAAATGAGCGCTCATTGAAGCCTTGTTAACATAACCTAGTGGTCAAAAGAGGCTGAATGGGATCCCATTCGGCCCTTTTCATTTATGGGGGAGTAAATATGTGATGTGGTGATAACGAGCTTGCTTGATCCACTCATAAAATATATGCAGAATGCAAACAGAAATCGTTATCACTCTATATATCTAATCAAGGAATGGATGATGAAAATGAAGATGTTGGCACTGGCTTTCTCTGCATTGGCGGCTCAATCGGCTTTTGCAGCCGGGGAAGTGAATGTCTACTCCAACCGCCAGGATGAGCTGATCAAGCCCATCATCCAGCAATTCGAGCAAGAGTCGGGTATCAAGGTCAATGTGGTGTTCGCCAAAGAGGGGTTGAACGAGCGTCTGGAACGGGAAGGCAAGCTCTCCCCGGCGGATCTGATGCTGACCGTCGACATCAGCCGGTTGACCGAGCTGGTGGACAAGGGCCTAGTGCAGCCGGTAGAGAGCAAGATCCTGCAGGAGAACATCCCCTCCATCTATCGTGATCCAGAGAACCGCTGGTTCGCCCTGACCACTCGCGTGCGCGCCATCTATTCCAGCAAGGAGCGCCTCGGCAAGCTGGGCTCCATCAGCTACGAAGATCTGGCAAAACCTGAATTCAAAGGGAAAATTTGTACTCGCAGCGGCAAGCATGAGTACAATGTGGCCCTGGTCTCCGCCATGATCGCTCATCACGGCATGGCGGATGCAAAAACCTGGCTGGAAGGGGTCAAGGCCAACCTGGCTCGCAAGCCGCAGGGCAACGACCGGGATCAGGTCAAGGCGATCAAGGATGGTATCTGTGATGTCTCCCTGGGCAACAGCTACTACCTGGGCGCCATGCTGAAGGATCCGGCGCAGAAGTCTTGGGCTGATGCTGTCTATATCAACTTCCCGAACCAGGGGGATCGCGGTGCCCACGTCAACGTGAGCGGCGTGGCCATGACCAAGTATGCCAAGAACAAAGAGGCCGCCCAGAAGCTGATGGAGTTCCTGGCCAGCGATACCGCCCAGCATATGTATGCTGACGTGAATGCCGAGTATCCGGTCAAGGCCGGGGTCGAGCCTTCCGCCATGGTCAAGTCCTGGGGCAGTTTCAAGTCTGACGCGCTACCGGTCAGCGATTACGCCAAGCACCGCAAGGATGCCTTGCAACTGCTGGATGAAGTGAAATTCGACTTGTAATCAGATGGGGCCGACGGCCCCATCAATATCTGTGGACACATGAAAAATTTTGGATGGATTACCGGCAGCTGGACCACCGCCCTGCTGCTGGCTTTGCCGGTGCTTGCCCTCGTCTTCTCTGCCTTTTCGGCTGACGGAGATCTGTTTCGCCATCTCGCCGATACGGTGCTTCCCGCTTATCTTGGCAATACTCTGTGGCTGGTTATCGGGGTGGTGCTGCTCAGCCTGCTGTTCGGCGTGCCCACCGCCTGGCTGGTGGCCATGTGTCAGGTGCCGGGGCGGCGTGCCCTGCAGTGGGCGCTGATGCTGCCCATGGCTATGCCCTCCTACATTGTGGCTTATGTCTACACGGATCTGCTCGACTACTCGGGCCCGCTGCAGGCGGGGCTGCGCGTCCTGTTTGACTGGCAATCCCCCGCCGATTACTGGTTTCCGGCCATTCGCTCGCTCGGTGGTGCCGCCTGGGTGCTGGCACTGGTGCTGTTTCCCTACGTCTATCTGCTGACTCGCGCCTCTTTTCTGGAGCAGTCGGTCAGCCTCATTCACTCCAGCCGTCTGCTGGGTTGTACCCCCTGGCAGAGTTTTCGCCGTCTCAGCCTGCCGCTGGCGCGCCCGGCCATCATGGTGGCGGTATCCCTGGTGGCCATGGAGACGCTGGCCGATTTTGCCACCGTCCACTTCTTTGCCATCAACACCCTGACCACGGCGGTCTACGACACCTGGCTCGGCTACGGCAGTTTGGCCACCGCCGCAAAGCTCTCCTGCCTGATGCTGCTGGCGGTAGTGCTGCTGATCGCGCTGGAGCGTCGCTCCCGCCTGCGCCAGCAGGTGTTCCAGAAGTCGATGGGTCACGAGCAGCCGCTGCGCTACCCGCTCAAGGGGGCGCGGCGTTGGCTGGCCGCGATCTGGTGCTGGGGGCTGGTGCTGGCCGGTTTCGGCCTGCCTTTCGTCATCCTGCTGGATTATGGAGTGCGCTACTTCGAACTCTCCTGGACGCCGGAGTTTGTCCGCTTCGCCGGCAACAGTCTGCTCATCTCGGTGCTGACTGCCCTGCTGGCCATGGGGATCGCCCTGCTGCTGGGCTTCTTCCGCCGCCTCGACGGTGGAGTTAAAAGCCTGCTGCCCCTGCGCATCGCCGCCATGGGCTACGCCATGCCGGGCACAGTGCTGGCTATCGGGGTGCTGGTGCCGCTGACGGCCCTCGATTTTGGTATCAACGATCTGGCCGAGTGGCTCGGCCATCAGGGCCCGGGCCTGCTGCTGACCGGCACCCTCACCGCCATCGTGTTCGGTTATCTGGTGCGTTTCGTGGCCATCGCCATCGGCTCGGTGGAGAGCAGCATGGGCAAGATCTCCCCCAGCCTCGACATGGCGGCCCGATCCTTGGGGCAGGGGGATGGCGGCATGCTGCGCAGGGTGCATTTGCCGCTGGTGCGCCGCGGCCTGTTTGCTGGTGCCATGCTGGTCTTTATCGAATCCATGAAGGAGTTGCCTGCCGCCCTGCTGCTGCGGCCGTTCAACTTCGATACCCTGGCGACCCATGTCTACCAGTTCGTCTCGGACGAGATGCTGGAACGGGGGGCCCTCGGCGCCATCGTCATCGTGCTGGTGGGGCTGTTGCCGCTGATCTGGGTCAACCGTAGTCTGGACACTCCGGGCCACTGAGTCGCCGCGTCGGTCAATGAAATTGCATGCGGTGTGCTGAACCGAAACGCAGCGCGCCGCCAGAAACGAGAGGAAGTCAGCCTTGTCCTGTTTGCAGGTTGAAAATGTCAACTGCCGTTACAACGGCCGCAATGTGCTGGAGCAGCTTTCCCTGACGGTGGCAGACAACGAGATCGTCTGCCTGTTGGGGGCGAGCGGTTGCGGCAAAACCACGCTGCTCAAGGCCATCGCAGGGCTGCTGCCGTTGTCTGAGGGCTCGATTCGCCTCGGCGATACCCTGCTCGACGGGCCGGGTGCCAGCGTGCCGCCCGAGGCGCGCAATATCGGGATGATCTTTCAGGATTACGCCCTCTTTCCCCACCTGACGGTGGCCGACAATGTTGGCTTTGGCCTGACCAAACTCGATCGCCGCGCCCGCCAGCAGCAGGTGGACGAGGCGCTGGCGCTGGTCAATCTGCAGGGGCTGGGGGATCGCTATCCGCACCAGCTCTCCGGTGGTCAGCAGCAGCGGGTGGCCATCGCCCGGGCGCTAGTGTGCAAGCCGCGATTGATGCTGCTGGATGAGCCCTTCTCCAACATCGATACCCAGGTACGGATGAAGCTGATCCTCGAGATCCGCGCCTTGCTCAAGCAGCAGGGGATCGGCGCCATCTTCGTCAGCCACAGCAAGGAGGAGGCGTTCGCCTTCGCCGATCGGCTGGCGCTGTTTCGCGCCGGTCACATCGAGCAGGTGGGCCAGCCTGAGCAGCTCTATCGCCGCCCGCAAAACCGCTTCGTGGCGGAGTTTCTCGGCGGGGTCAACTATCTGGCTGCCGAGGTGGTGGACAGCCACTGCGTGCAGACGGCGCTCGGGGTCATTTGTGGCAGCGAGCCTCATGGCCGCGCGGTGGGTGAGCAGTTACAGCTGATGCTCCGCCCTCAGCAACTGCTGCTGGAGAGCGCCGCAGATGGCGAGCTCAAGGTGGTGGAGCAGCAGTTCCTCGGCCACCACTGCCGGGTGCTGTTCGAGTGTGGCGAGCTGCAGCTGGAGGCTAGCATTGGCGAGCCCCTTGATGGGATGCGGGCACGGATCAAGGTTGCCCCCCATGGGCTGGTGTTGTTTGACCCTTTGCCCTGAACGCGTGATATCGTCGTGAAATCAAAGAACTGGATCCACTCTGGTTTATAATCGCGCAACGCAAATAGCCCGTAACGCTAACGCCTACTCAGGGGAGAGATATATGAAAGCCCAAGCCGGGATCTGCGCAGAGCCGAATCTGCACGCCCTCTATCTGATGTTCAATCGCACCGGCGATGCCGCCGAACTGGTCGGCCGTTTGGCCAAACTGCCCGCCCTGTGGCAGGCGGTCGCCGCCGATTTCCCCGATGCCGGTTTCAGCGGTCTGGTTGCCGTTGGCGCCGATGCCTGGGATGGTCTCTACCCTGCCGCCCGTCCGCCCCAGTTCCGCAGCTTTATGGCGCAATCCGCCAACGGTCAGGAAGCTCCCAACACCCCGTTTGATCTCTTTATTCAGCTGCGCGCCGATCGGGTGGATGTGCTGCACCACGCCGGTCACCGCGTGATGGCGCTGCTGGCCGGACTGGTCGAACTGGCCGAAGAGGTGCGCGGTTTCCGCAACCTGGATTGCCGTGACCTGACCGGTTTCGTCGATGGCACCGAGAATCCGCAGGATGAACACCGTGCCGAAGTGGCGCTGGTGGCCGATGGCGAGTTTGCCGGTGGCTCCTACATTCATGTCCAGCGCTGGGTACACGCCATGAGCGACTGGGAGAAGCTGGCGCAGAAAGAGCAGGAAGACATTATCGGTCGTACCAAGCCCGACAACATCGAGTATGAGTCTGCCGCCAAACCGCTGACCGCCCACATCAAGCGGGTCAACCTCAAGACGCCGAAAGGGGAGTCCATGGAGATCCTGCGCCAGAGCATGCCCTGGGGCACTATGACCGAGCAGGGGCTCTACTTCATCTCCTGCTGCCGCACTCCGCAGCACTTCAACGCCATGCTGGCCAGCATGTACAAGGGGGAGGGCAGTCACTTCGACCACCTGCTGCGCTTCACCAAGGCGGTGACCGGCGCCGCTTTCTTCGCCCCATCGGAGGGTTTTCTGATGGCGCAGGGCAAATAAGCCCGCCTAACGAAGCTGCAGAAAACAAAAATCCCGGCCTTGGCCGGGATTTTTCGTTCTGGCGTGACCGCGATGACGCGGTAGCGGCCATTACGGCGTCTGTTCGAACAGCTCGAGGGCGGAGAGGTAGAGCTCTTCGATATCGGTATCGCTGGTCGGGGTGATGAAGATGGTGTCATCACCGGCGATGGTGCCGAGGATCCCCTCTGCCTTGCCGAGGGAGTCGAGCAGGCGGGCGATCAGCTGGGCTGCGCCCGGGCTGGTGTGGATCACCACCAGTGCGCCGTTGTGATCGACGTCCAGTACCAGATTCTTGAGCGGGCTGGAGGTGGTGGGCACGCCCAGTTCCACCGGCAGGCAGTAGACCATCTCCATCTTGGCATTACGAGTGCGAACGGCGCCGAAGCGGCTCAGCATGCGCGATACCTTGGACTGGTTGATGTTCTCGAAGCCCAGCTCTTGCAGGGCGGTGACGATTTCTGCCTGGGAGCCAAAGCGCTCTTCTTTCAGCAAGGCTTTAAAGGCCTTGGCCAGTTTTTCTTGCTTGTCGTTGTGTTTCATCTTGGTCTCACGAATGAGGAGGTGTGGCGGCCTGTGCGATACAGGCGGCAGATACGAACAGCGGGGCCATTTTGCATTCATATGCCGTTTTTTGCAAGGAAGCGGCGCTTGTTCTGCATATTGATTCAAAAATGGCTTGCATCAACCTTTATTAGGGATAGAATTGGGATGAAATTTTGAAAACTTATTCAATTGGGCTGTATGGGTATTGAATTAATAGGTATCGAGAAGTCCTGGCACAAGGTGCCGGTTCTGCAACAGGTCAGCTTTCGGACATCCCCCGGTGAAACCTTGGTGTTGCTGGGCCAGAGCGGTGCTGGCAAGAGTTCCCTGCTACGGATGATGAACCTGCTGGATACCCCGGATGCGGGTGTTCTGCGGATTGGTGAAAGTGAATTTTCTTTCCCGAACTCCCTCTCTGCTGCCGAATTCAACCGCCAGTCCCAACTGCTGCGTCGCAAGGTGGGCATGGTGTTCCAGCAGTACAATCTCTGGCCACATCTCACTGTGATGGAGAATCTGATTGAAGCGCCGGTCAAGGTGCTCGGCATGAGCAAGGCCGCGGCCATGGAGAAGGGGGCCTATCTGCTGGCCCAGCTGCAACTGGCCGACAAGCGCGATGCCTGGCCCGCCCGTCTCTCTGGCGGTCAGCAGCAGCGGGTGGCCATTGCCCGTACTCTGATGATGGACCCGGAAGTGCTGCTGTTTGACGAGCCGACTGCCGCCCTCGATCCCGAGATCACCAAGGAGGTGGCCGAGATCATCCGCAACCTGAGCCAGACCGGCATTACCCAGGTGGTGGTGACCCACGAGGTCGACTTTGCCCGCAAGGTGGCCAGTCAGGTGATTTATCTGGAGAAGGGGCGGATCATCGAATCCGGCACCGCCGCCATTTTTCAATCCCCGCAAACCAGCCGGTTTGCCGAATTCTTGATGCATTGATATTGAATCCATAAGGAAGCTGTCATGAAAAAGAGTCTGTTGTTGGTTGCTGCCATGGGCCTGTTGAGTACCTCCATCATGGCCAAAGAGATCAAGTTCGCCACCGAGGCCACCTACGCGCCGTTCGAATACCTGGACGACAAGAACGAGTTTCAAGGGTTCGATATCGATCTGGCCCGTGCCATCTGCGAGCAGGCCAAGTTGGAGTGCAGCTTCCACAATCAGGCCTTTGACAGCTTGATCCCCAGCCTGAAATTCCGTCGCTATGATGCTGCCATCGCCGCCATGGACGTGACCCCGGAGCGCTCCGTGCAGGTCGATTTTTCCGATATCTACTACGAAAACTCGGCAGTATTCGTCGCCAAGAATGATGCTTTCAAGGGGCCGGAAGAGCTGGTCGACAAGACAGTCGGCGTGCAGAATGGTACCTCTCACCAGTCCTATCTGGTGGATAACTGGGTGAACAAGGGTCTGTTGACCGTGCCTTATGCCAGCTACCAGAGTGCCTTCCTCGACATGATGAACGGCCGTATTGATGGCGTGTTTGCCGATACCGCCGTTGCTGCCGACTGGCTGAAGCAGCACAAGGAGTATGCGGTGGTGGGGGCACCGGTGACTGATGCCAAGTACTTCGGTACCGGCTTTGGCATCGCGGTCGCCAAGGGCAATCAGGAGCTGCTGACCCAGCTGAACAAGGGACTGGCCGAGATCAAGGCCAACGGCACCTATCAGAAAATCTTCGACAAATACTTCGCGCAGTAAGCCATGTTGAGCCTGTTGTTGGATGCAGCCTGGATGACCCTCGGGCTGGCCTTGGCATCACTGGTCGGGGGCATGGTATTGGCACTGGCGTTCAGTGCCGCCGAGCTCAGCAAGCAGCGTGCATTGGTGTGGCCGGTGGCTACCCTGACTACGCTGATCCGTGGCCTGCCCGAGTTGCTGGTGGTGCTGTTCATCTACTTCGGCTCGACCCAGGTGCTGTTCCTCATCACCGGCGAGTATGTGGAGTTCAGCCCGTTTGCCTGTGGCGTGCTGGCGCTCTCCCTGCTGTTCGCCAGCTATGCGACCCAGACCCTGCGGGCGGCGCTCAATGCGGTGCCTGCCGGGCAACGATTAGCAGCACTGGCGCTGGGATTGAGCAAGAGCCACATCTTCTTTCGCATCGTGTTGCCGCAGGCGTGGCGTCATGCCCTGCCGGGCCTCGGCAACCAGTGGCTGGTATTGCTGAAAGACACCGCGCTGGTGTCGCTTATCGGGGTGAACGAGATGATGCGTCAGGCGCAGATGGCCTCGGCCAGTACCTATGAGCCGTTCACCTGGTATGCCGCCGCGGCCCTCATCTATCTGGCCATCAGTCTGGTGAGTGAATATGGCCTCGGGCTGGCTGCCCGCTACACCCGCCGCTACGGAGGCTAACTGATGCAAGAGTATCTCGTTACGTTGCTGGGCGGTCTTGTCACCACGCTGGAGCTGACCCTGTTCAGCCTGCTGCTGGGGATTGTGCTGGCGGCCCTGATGACCTGGGTGCTGGAGCTGCGCCTGCCGGTTGCGACCCAGCTGGTGCAGCTGTGGGTGCTGCTCTTTACCGGTACGCCGCTGCTCATTCAGATCTTCCTGATTTACTACGGGCCGGGTCAGTTCGAGTGGCTGAAAGCCAGCCCGCTCTGGCCGCTGCTCAAGCAGCCCTGGTTCTGCGCCGTGCTGGCGCTGGGGCTCAATACGGCGGCCTACTCCACCCGGTTGTTCAAGGGGGCGCTCGATGCCATCCCGGCCGGTGAGGTAGAGGCGTGTCGTGCGCTTGGTTTTAACGGCCGCCAAACCCTCTGGATGAAGGTACGCCACGCCGCCCGTCATCTGGTGCCTGCCTACTCCAACGAAGTGATCCTGGTGCTCAAGGGGAGTTCGCTGGCCAGTACCATCACCATCATGGACATCATGGGGTTGGCGCAGGGGCTGAATGCCCAGACCTACGATACCCTGGCGGTGTTCGGGGTGGCAGGCGGGCTTTATCTGGTGATGAACGGATTGTTAACAATTGGTTTTCGCTGGTGTGAAAAACGGGCGCTGGCATTTCAATCCTGAACCCCTCACAACCACCTCTTTATGGTAGGGGGAAGTGCAGAAAAACTGTGCTTCTCCTCCAACTTTTTGTATTTCCCTCCAATTTTTGCTCCCGCGTGTTTCGTGGCTCACATAACCCGTGACTGCAACTGTTATCAGATTGTTTTTTATGGGGGGATCCATTAAGGTTGGGCGCACAACAACGAACAACCTTAAACCTACGCTTAAACATGGAGTTGATCATGAAAGTTGCCGTTCTGGGTGCCGCTGGTGGCATCGGTCAAGCCCTCGCTCTGCTGTTGAAAAACCGCCTGCCGGCTGGCTCCGAGCTAAGCCTGTATGACATCGCCCCGGTCACCCCGGGTGTGGCCGTTGACCTCAGTCATATTCCTACCGATGTCGCCATCAAGGGCTTCTGCGGTGAAGATCCGACTCCTGCGCTGGTTGGGGCCGATGTGGTGCTGATCTCCGCCGGTGTGGCACGCAAGCCGGGGATGGATCGCTCCGACCTGTTCAATATCAACGCCGGTATCGTCAAGAACCTGGTAGAGAAGTGTGCGGCGACTTGTCCGAAAGCCTTGATCGGCATCATCACCAACCCGGTCAACACCACGGTTGCTATCGCCGCCGAAGTGCTGAAAAAAGCCGGTGTCTATGACAAGCGTCGCCTGTTCGGTGTCACCACCCTGGACGTGATCCGTGCCGAGACCTTCGTGGCCGCCGCCAAGGGCCTGAATGTCGACAACGTGCGTGTCAACGTGATCGGTGGCCACAGCGGCGTGACCATTCTGCCGCTGCTCTCCCAGGTTGAAGGGGCTTCCTTCACTGTCGAGGAAGTGGCTGCCATGACCAAGCGCATCCAGAATGCCGGCACCGAAGTGGTTGAAGCCAAGGCTGGTGGCGGCTCCGCAACCCTCTCGATGGGTCAGGCTGCTTGCCGTTTCGGTCTGTCGCTCATCAAGGGTCTGAAGGGCGAAGCCAACGTCATCGAGTGCGCCTACGTGGAAGGCAATGGCGAGCACGCCACTTTCTTCGCACAGCCGGTGCTGCTGGGCAAGAACGGTGTCGAGACCGTGCTGGACTATGGCAAGCTGAGTGCCTTCGAGCAAGACGCGATGGAAGGCATGCTGGCTACCCTGAAAGCCGATATTCAGCTGGGTGTCGATTTCGTCAAGTAAGCGGGTCAACCGTGCCAACAAGGGAGCTTCGGCTCCCTTTTGTATTGATGAGATCCGCCCGGCAGGCTAAGGGGATGGGGGTTGGTGCCGATAACAGAGTGCAGCAGGAGATCCTTATGATGAAACCCCTTACCCTTCTCGTTCTTGTCGGTGCATTCAGCGCGCCCCTCTATGGTGTCGAGGCAGTATCGGCTGCTGTATCGAGCGATGCGCCAGCGGTTAGTGCATCGACACCGACCGCAAGCAGTGCTGCGGTGGCAACGGCGCCTGTCTCTGCTGCTACGCCTACGCCCTCTGAGGCAGCCCCCGTCTTGCTCCCGGCCGAGCCGGTCACGCCGGTCGCCAGCAGTGGCGAGGGGGCCGCGCCGCTGCCAAAACCGGCGGAGCCAGCCGCTGTGGTTGCGCCTCCCGTGTCACTGGCCGCTGGCGAGTTGCAGGCGGTGCCGCTCTATCGGCAAGATGAACTGCTCAACTGGATTGAGCAGGGGCGCCACCTCACTCAGGTGAAGCAGGATCGCTGTCAGCTGACTCAGGATATCGAAGCGCGAGCTTCGGTGATGAAGATCCCGGCCTATCAATTCCTCTGGGGGGATATGCTGGCGTGGGGTGTCTGTACCAAACCCAATGCCGAGCTCGGGGTGCAATATATGTGGGAGGCGGCCAATCAGGGGTTGGCTCCTGCGCTGGAGCAGCTGGGCCGCTACTACTGGAAGGGAACCCTGGTGCAGAAGGATCTGGGGCGAGCCGAGACCCTGATGCGCGAGGCGGCCAGCCTCGGTTTCCTACGGGCCCGCATTGAGTGGGTCGAGATGCTGCTGCAGGGGATGGGCAGCCCGCTCGATTATGAGGATGCCTACCGCTGGCTCCACGGCTCCGTCATCGGTGACAAGGCGCTGCACCAGAAGGCGGCGAGTCTGCTCAGCCGTCTTGGCAACCGGATGCCGGCCAACGTGGTGGCTCGCGCCAAGGCGATGCACTGAGCCAAAAAAAGTGACCCACAGATCTGCACCTGTGGGTCCGGTTCCAGCCGCCGTGCCATGACAGGCCGGAACCTCCCTCTGTTATATGGCTGCCCGTGCCCTAGAGATCTTGGTGGGGGCCAAAAACTTCGTAATGGAGCTGCCCGGCTGGCACTCCAGCCGCCAGCAACTGCCGCTTGATCTCTTGCATGAAGCCGACGGGGCCACAGAAGTAGTAGTGAGCCTCTGGCGTGATGCGCTCCTGCACTGCATTCAGCTCCAGTGTGCCGGCCAGGTCGTAATCTTGACCCTGCACGTCATTGGCCTCCGGTTCCCGATACCAGACCCGGCTCAGTAAGTTGGGATGCTGGCGGGACTTGTGCTGAATATCCTCCCGGAAGGCGTGTACAGCGCCCTGTTCGCAGGCGTGCAGCCAGGTGATCTCGGCCTGATGGCCGCTCGCCAGCAGCTGGTTGAGCATGCTCATCATCGGCGTCACGCCGACACCGGCTGAGAGCAGTACAACCGGGGTATGGCTGTCGGCTTTCAGGTAGAAATCGCCGGTAGGGGGCATCACCTCGATCTTGTCACTCACCTGCAGGTGATCGTGCAGCAGGTTGGAGACCTGACCCTGCGGCTCACGCTTGACGCTGATGCGGTAATCCTGCCCGTTGGGGGCATCGGAGAGGGAGTATTGGCGGATCTCCTGATATTCCAGCTCGGGGTGAACCAGCTTGATGCTGAGGTATTGGCCCGGTTTGAAGGTCAGTACCGGCTTGCCATCTTCCGGCGTCAGCAGGAAGGAGGTGATGAGGGCGCTCTCGGCCCGCTTCTCCTTGATGATGAAGGTGCGGGTTCCTTGCCAGCCGCCATCCTGACTGGCCTTCTCTTGATAGATCTCCCGTTCGCGGCCGATGAAGATGTCTGCCAGCACGCCATACGCCTTGCCCCATGCCTCCAGCACCTCGTCGGTGACCGCACTTCCGCCCAATTCTTTGAGCGTGGCCAAGAGATGACTACCTACAATGTGATATTGTTCCGGCTGGATTAGGAATCCGGTATGTTTGTGCGCAATCCGCTCGACCGCACCGGCGAGCGCTCCCAGATTGTCGATATTCTTTGCATACGCGGCGACTGCATTGAACAGGGCCAGCGGCTGGCCGCCACTGCGTTGGTGGGCCAGGTTGAAGATATCTTTCAGCTCCGGGTTATGGCTGAACATCCGCTGGTAGAAATGCTGGGTGAGGGCAGGGCCTGCCGATTCGAGCAGCGGAATAGTGCTTTTGATGACGGCAACGGTGGTTTGATCTAGCATAGGGGCCTCGTTCTAATTGAACATATAAAATGTCATTTAATAAGTGGCATCCTAGATGTTTATTTGATTTGAATCAATACTCCACTTTTCGCATCGCGCTAATCAGGTTTTATGAGACTAACCAGTTATACAGATTTTGGATTGAGAGCCCTGCTCTATCTTGCCACCCTGCCGGCAGGGGAGTTGTCGAGCGTTGCCAAGGTATCGGCCCTGTATGGCGTTTCCCGCAACCACATGGTGAAGGTGGTCAATCAGCTGGTGAAGCTGGGCTATCTGCAATCCCAGCGTGGCAAGAATGGCGGTATTCGCATGGCTTGCGATCCCGCCACCATCAATATCGGGCAGGTGATCAGGGCGCTGGAAGGCAATCTGGATGGCATTGACTGCGGCTCGCCCGCTTGCCACATCGTCTCTGTCTGTCTGCTCAAGAGTGCGCTGAAAGAGGCGATGGATGCGTTTCTGGCGGTGATGGACAGCTATACGCTGCAAGACCTGCTGGCCAACCGTGACGAGCTACAGAGGGTGTTTGGCGAGTTGATCCCGACGCTGGTGCTGGAGCCGGATGATGAAGATGAACAGTGACGATGAGCAATAGAAAAGGGCTGCCACTGGCAGCCCTTTTTCAATCTTGCGGATCCGACTCCGCCTGATACGATGCCGGCATGATCCTTGCCATTTTTACCATGTTGTTCTCCACATCGAGGATTTCGATGGGATAACCGGCCAGCCGGATCCCGATATTGGGTTGGGGGATCTCCTCCAGATACTCGAGGATCAGGCCGTTGAGGGTGCGTGGACCGTCGATGGGCAGATGCCAGTTCATCTCCTTGTTCAGTTCGCGCACGCTGGCCGAGCCTTCCACCAGAAACGAGCCGTCTGGCTGGGGATGGATCTCGTCGCTCGGTGCTGGCGTCATGGAGGTGGTGAAGTCGCCTACTATCTCTTCCAGAATATCGTCCAGGGTGATCAGCCCCTGAATATCGCCATACTCATCGACAATCAGACCGATCCGCTCCTTGTTACGTTGGAATTTGGCCAGCTGTACGTTGAGCGGGGTCCCCTCCGGGATGAAGTAGATCTCGTCTGCTGCTCGCAACAGGCTCGATTTGTTGAACTGATCCTTGGCGATGAGTCGCAGGGCATCGCGGGCATGCAGAAAACCGACAACGTCGTCGATGTTGTCGCGATAGAGCAGGATCTTGGTGTGGGCGCAGTGGGCAAGCTGGCGCTGAATGCTCTTCCAGTCATCGTTGATGTCGATGGCGTAGATATCGCTGCGCGGCACCATGATGTCCTCGACCAGCATCTTGTCGAGATCCAGAATGCTGAGCAGCATCTCCTGATGGCGTTGGGGGATCAGGTTACCCGCCTCGTTGACGATGGTTCGCAGCTCCTCGGTGTTGAGGGAGTCATCCTTGTTGGGATTGATCTTCAGCAGCTTGAGCAGGCCGCTGGTGATGCCATTGATCAGCCAGACGAAGGGCGAGAGTGGCACCATGAGCCCCTTGAGGATCCAGGAGGCCGGATAGGCAATCTTTTCCGGGTACATGGCGGCCAGCGTCTTGGGTGTCACCTCACCAAAAATCAGCACTATGATGGTCAGGCCAAAGGTCGCGATGGCGACGCCGAGATCACCGAACAAGCGGATACAGACGATGGTAGCGATGGCGGAGGCGAGGATATTGACCAGATTATTGCCGATCAGGATGAGGCCCAGCAGTCGATCCGGTCGAGAGAGCATCTGTTCTACCCGGCGTGCAGCTTTGTGTTTTGTTTGTGCCAGATGCCGCAGCTTATAGCGGTTGATGGACATCAGGCCAGTTTCGGAACTGGAGAAAAAGGCGGATAAAAGGATCAAGATAACGAGAACAATCAGTAATGTGCTCGTTGCGATGCTGTCCAAAAAGGGCTCCTGTTGGATGGTGTGGTGAAAATTACGTTAAGGGTCAGCTCAGCAGCACTTCTTTGACAAAGCGGCTGCCAAAGTAGGCAAGGGTCAGGATGACGCTGCCGATCAGACTCAGTGTGATGACTTTGCGGCCGCGCCAGCCATAGGTGTGATGGCCCCATAAGAGCAGTACATAGACACACCAGGCCAGGATGGAGAGTACCGCCTTGTGGGATTTGCCCTGGGCAAACATATCTTCGAGGAAGAAGAGGCCGGAGGCGATGGAGAGGGTCAGCAACAATACGCCGACAGAGATGAGCTGGAACAGCCGTCTCTCCACGGTCATTAAGGGTGGCATGGCTGGCAGGTTGCTGATTTTTCTCGATTTAAGCTGCTTGGCCAGACAGGCGAGTTGCAGGGCAAACAGGCAGGCGATCATCAATACCGAGTAGGCCATCAGGGCGAGGCCGATGTGCAGCAACAGCTGGGGATGAGCCTCAAGATGGGTGATATAGCGGCCGGGAATGAGGGCACTGGCCGCTAGCAGCAGGGCCGAGAAGCTGTAGACCACCGGCAGCAGGATCCAGCCGTTGAAGCGGCGGGTGGCGCAGCTCATGAAGCAACTGATGATCAGGCTGACCAGCGAGGCGACGTTGAGCATGCTCAGGTTCTGGCCGGAACTCTGCAATACCTCCGAGCCGAGTGCGCTGGCGTGGGCGATCAGGGCCAGTCCGATACAGGCAAACAGGGGGCGCTGTCCCACCGGCTTGGCGCTCAGTAACAGATGCAGGGAGGCGATGATGGCCAGCAGATAGAACGCCAGGGCCAGAACAGAGATCACGATCATAACCAGGTCGTTGTTACACAAGCATTTAGAGATACAAGAGGGGCAGTATACCTTGCACAAGATGTGCTCGCCAGTTGTGCTGCCGCCGATCTGCCCATATATAGGGAGAAGGTACTTATTGCGGCGGTGCGGTGAATAATCGTCCTTGCGCCCGCTCTGGGTTATAATGCCCCCATTTATTACGCCAAGAACCGGAATCCGTCATGTTTGAGAATTTGACTGAACGACTCTCGCGCACCTTGCGCAATGTCAGTGGCCGCGGTCGCCTGACTGAAGAGAACATCAAGGAAACCCTGCGCGAAGTCCGCATGGCGCTGCTCGAGGCGGATGTCGCCCTGCCGGTGGTGCGTGATTTCGTTGCGCGTGTCAAAGAGCGTGCCGTCGGCCAGGAAGTGGCCAAGTCCCTGAGCCCGGGTCAGGCATTCATCAAGATTGTTCACGGTGAACTGGTCACCGTGATGGGGGAGGCCAACGAACAGCTCAATCTGGCTGCCCAGCCGCCCGCCATCATCCTGATGGCCGGTCTGCAGGGGGCCGGTAAGACTACCACCGTCGGCAAACTGGCCAAGTTGCTCAAGGAGCGCAGCAAGAAGAAGGTGCTGGTCGTCAGTGCCGACGTCTATCGCCCCGCGGCGATCAAGCAGCTGGAGACCCTGGCCTGCGATATCGGCGTAGACTTCTTCCCGAGCGATGCCAGCCAGAAACCGGTCGACATCGCCACCGCCGCCATCGATCAGGCGCGCAAGAAATTCTATGACGTGGTGATCGTCGATACCGCCGGTCGCCTGCACGTCGACAGCGACATGATGGCCGAGATCCAGCATCTGCATGCCACCATCAAGCCGGTCGAGACCCTGTTCGTGGTCGATGCCATGACCGGTCAGGATGCCGCCAACACCGCCAAGGCGTTCAACGAGGCGCTGCCGCTTACCGGTGTGATCCTCACCAAGGCGGACGGTGACGCGCGCGGTGGTGCCGCCCTCTCGGTGCGCCATATCACCGGCAAGCCGGTCAAGTTTATCGGTATGGGCGAGAAGACCGATGCGCTGGAGCCCTTCCACCCGGATCGCCTCGCCTCCCGTATCCTCGGCATGGGCGATGTGCTCTCCCTGATCGAGGAGGTCGAGCGCAACGTCGACAAAGAGAAGGCTGCCAAGCTGGCCAGCAAGGTCAAGAGTGGCAAGGGCTTCGATCTGGAGGACTTCCGCGAGCAGCTGGCCCAGATGCGCAACATGGGCGGCATGATGGGGATGCTCGACAAGCTGCCCGGCATGTCCGGTCTGCCGGATAACGTCAAAGATCAGATGGATGACAAGCTCACCGTGCGGATGGAGGCCATCATCAGCTCCATGACGCCCAAGGAGCGTGCCCATCCCGACCTCATCAAGGGATCGCGCAAACGCCGTATCGCCGCAGGCTCCGGCATGCAGGTGCAGGACGTGAACAAGTTGCTCAAACAGTTCACCGAGATGCAGCGCATGATGAAGAAGATGTCCGGCAAGGGCGGGATGCGCAAGATGATGAGCCAGATGAAGAATATGATGCCCCCCGGTTTCGGTGGCGGACGTGGTCCCTTCTGACGAGATTGTCTTGTCTATCAGGGTCTGCCATGGGCAGACCCTTTTCATTGCTGCCCTGCGCAAAAAATGGCTGCCTTGGTTGCAATTATTACGAATCCAAGTAGAATTATGCGGCTTATTTTAAGCTAGGGTCCGCGTGTTTGCGGGCCTTGTTCATTAGATGTTAATGAGGACGATATGGTAACCATTCGTTTACAACGTGGTGGCGCGAAAAAGCGTCCGTTCTACCAGGTAGTAGTTTCTGACAGCCGTTGCGCCCGTGACGGTCGCTTCATCGAGCGCGTTGGTTTCTTCAACCCGGTTGCTTCTGGTTCTGCCGAAAAGCTGAACCTGGACCTGGCTCGTATCGAGCATTGGGTTGCTACTGGTGCCGCTGTTTCTGACCGCGTTGCCAAGCTGATCAAAGACGCTAAAAAAGCTGCTTAATCAGCCAAACGGTAAGGAGTTAAGGTGGAAAAACCTGTAGTTCTGGGCACCCTGGGTACCGTTTACGGCATCAAGGGCTGGCTTAAAGTGAACTCCTTCACCGATGTTGCCGAAGCGATTTTCGATTACAACCCCTGGCTGATTCAGCAAAACGGGGTGTGGCGTGAACTCAAGGTTTCGGCCTGGAAGCGTCACAACAAGGGTCTGATCTGCAAACTCGATGGTATCGATGTGCGTGAGGATGCCCTGGCATTGACCAATGTCGAGATTGGCGTACCCGCCGATCTGTTGCCTGCGTTGCCTGAAGGTGAGTTCTACTGGCGTGACCTGATTGGTTGCTCCGTGATGACCACCAAGGGATACGACTTGGGCAAGGTGACCGAATTGATGGAAACCGGCTCCAACGATGTGTTGGTGGTTGAGGCCAATGTAAAAGATGCCTTTGGTGCAAAGGAGCGGTTGATTCCGTTTCTGGAAGAGCAGGTGATCAAGCATATTGATCTGACTGCTCGAACAATCGAAGTTGATTGGGATCCTGGTTTCTAGTTTCCCGCGCTAACACGGGTGCCGGAGGTTTCTTATGTGGATTGGGGTGATTAGCCTCTTCCCTGAAATGTTCCGAGCCATTACCGAGCACGGGGTAACGGGTCGGGCCGTCAAGAGTGGCCTGCTGCAGATTGAGTGCTGGAACCCCCGGGACTTTACCCACGACAAACACCGTACGGTCGATGATCGTCCTTATGGTGGTGGGCCCGGCATGTTAATGATGGTTCAGCCGCTGCGTGACGCGATTCATGCAGCCAAGCAAGCAGCGGGAGACGGGGTGAAAGTCATCTATCTCTCCCCTCAGGGACGCAAGCTGACTCAAGCGGGCGTAACCGAGTTGGCGACGAATCAGAAACTGATTCTGGTAGCCGGTCGATACGAAGGTATCGATGAACGCGTGATACAAACCGAAGTCGACGAAGAGTGGTCTATCGGGGATTACGTGTTAAGTGGTGGCGAGTTGCCTGCCATGACCCTGATCGATGCGGTTTCGCGTCTGGTCCCGGGGGTCTTGGGCGATCAGGCCAGTGCCGAGCAGGACTCCTTCACGGATGGCCTGCTGGATCATCCCCACTATACTCGGCCGGAGGTGTTGGATGGGCTGGCGGTGCCCGAGGCGCTGACAAGCGGCAATCACGAAGTGATTCGGCGCTGGCGTCTCAAGCAATCGCTCGGACGAACCTGGCAAAGAAGGCCGGAACTTATTAACAACCTAGCTCTGACTGACGAGCAAGAATCACTTCTTGCCGAGTATGTCCGCGAAGTGCGTGACAGCGTTTAGTAGAGTTTTCAGTTTATCCTAGGTAAGGAAAGACAATGAGCAAGATTATTCAACAGCTTGAACAAGAGCAACTGCGTACCGACATCCCGGCTTTTGCCCAGGGCGACACTGTACGTGTTCAAGTTCGTGTTAAAGAAGGTGGCAAAGAGCGTCTGCAGGCTTTCGAAGGCATCGTTATTGCCAAGCGTAACCGCGGTCTGCACTCTGCTTTCACCGTTCGCAAGATCTCCAACGGCGAAGGTGTTGAGCGTGTATTCCAGACTCACTCTCCGCTGATCCACAGTGTAGAACTGAAGCGTCGTGGTGATGTTCGCCGCGCCAAACTGTACTACCTGCGCAACCTGTCCGGTAAAGCTGCCCGTATCAAAGAGAAGCTCAACTAATTCGATTCGAATTGGTGCCGACACGTCGGCAAATAGCTCGACAGGTAGTGAAAAGGCTCGCCAATGGCGAGCCTTTTTTGTGTCTATTTTTCGGGGGGGCTCTATTGGATGACTCGCACTACCGAATTGTCGCGCCCGAAGGGCCCTGGCACATAGTCGTCCGCTTCCCAGTCATTCTCGTAGCGCGTTTCTCCTGCCGAAGTAATGAGTTGGTAGCAGTATTCGAAGTAACCCGGCCCATCGGTCGGCAGATTGAGGGTGGCCTTGAACTCGCCGCTTTTCATCCGTTTCAGCTCGACCGGCTGCCATTGACTGAACTCGCCTATCAGCATCACCTGCTGCGCACCTGCGGCCGCCTCTTTCTCTACGGCAAAGGTCACCTTGACCTCGGGTCTGGATTTCAGAAATTGCTTGGTCAGTGGCATGACGCCTCCCTATCTGTGAGTTAAAAATGGCTCCTGCCTATTTTTATATCACCATATGACAAAGATGTTGATAAGGCAGATCAAGCCGGCAAGGCAAAATAGCGTTGCAGCAGGCTGTGGGTGAAATCGATCTTGAGATAGAAGCCGCGGGGCAGGGTCATGATGGGTTGACCATCGCGGCCGATGGCACGAGTCAGCGCCTTGTTGTTGGCTGCCTTGGGCCGCAGTTGCATCACCTGGCCGTGGCGTGCGCTGATCTGCTCCACTTCCCCCAGCACTATCATGTCCATCAGTTCTTCCCAGTCCTGACGTAGTAGCCGGTCTTCCTCTTCATTCGGGCTCCACATCAATGGCATACCTACCCGCCGCTCGCCAACCGGGATCTCGCGGCTGCCTTCCACCGGGATCCAGAGTACCCGTGACAATTTGTTGCGCACGTTCGACTCCTCCCAGCGCTGGCCGCTGACGCCGATCAACGGGGCAACGCAGACGAAGGTGGTCTCCAGTGGCTTGCCTTGAGGATCGATGGGGATCGTCTTGAGCTCAATGCCCAGATCCGGGAAGTCTTGCTCAGGTTTGCTGCCAGCACTGGCCCCCAGTTGCAGTTCGATCAGCTGACCGACCCACCCCTTGTCCCGCCGCAGATCGTTGGGGACTGGCACACCGGCCTCGGCAGCCAGTTGCGCCAAGGTGAAGCCTGCCATGGCGTAGGCGCGGCTTAATAATTCCTGTTCGGATTGGGGATTGCTTGGCATGTTTGGCTCCATCTTGCTCGCCATATTCTAACAGGGGAGGATCCCGCGCAGGATCGTTGTTTTTATAACCGATCCTGAACGGATAAGATCAAACATGGATAATTTGAGTGCTAGATGTTCATCATTATGATTTTAAAGTACTTTATCTGTTTTATCGAGCAGTAAGCCAGATCAGGTTTGACCTCGAAATAGTTGTCCAAGGGTTTGTGCATGATGTTACACACAGTTATCCACAGAAATCTTGGATAAGTGGATGAAAGTGAGTGGAGTCGCTGATATGTTACAAAAAATTGTGAATGCCACCCCATTTTTACAGGGTTAATGGGGTAGATATTGTGCCACTCCTGTGGATAATTTCACCGTGGTGGATCTTTGAGCAGTTAAACTTGTTCACAATCTTAATCGTGGATCTGGCGCTGGGGGTGACATGGAGCCAGATCTGGTTTTTTCGATTCAAGCTTATGTATAATAAGGCTTTTTAATATTTAATATTACGTGGTGATGCGGAGGGGCACTTTTCACACACAGTTAAAAAGTACTGTATATACCCGTTTGCTAACAGCTTTATGCACAGTCTGGGTGGGCAACTTGGGGGATCGGATCCTTGGATTTGTTTATAAGTATGTTTGAAATTGAAAGTTATTCATGAAACAGGGGATTCACTCCTTGTTTGCTGCCACGGGGTGAATGTGGAACAATCTCCTTATAGATTCAGCCTTTATAAGGTGATCACGTGATTGATGGTGACGGATTTCGTCCCAATGTCGGTATCGTGATCTGTAACCGTGAAGGACAAGTGTTGTGGGCTAAACGCTATGGGCAGCACTCCTGGCAATTTCCGCAGGGGGGGGTTGATGATGGTGAAACGCCAGAGCAGGCCATGTATCGAGAGCTGTATGAGGAGATTGGCCTCAAGCCCGAGGATGTGACCATCATGGCCACCAGTCGCAACTGGCTAAAGTATCGTTTACCCAAACGCCTTGTCCGTTGGGACAGTTCACCGGTCTGTATTGGCCAAAAACAAAAATGGTTCCTGTTACAGCTGAATCCGGGTAGAGAGTCGCGGATCCAGTTCGGTTGTCATGGCCACCCTGAATTTGATGATTGGCGTTGGGTCAGTTTCTGGTACCCGGTGCGTCAGGTTGTCTCGTTCAAGCGGGAAGTGTACCGCCGGGTCATGAAAGAGTTTGCCCCGCTGGCGATGCCAGTGCCGGCAGTACAGGTCAATAAAAAGGATGGGCGGCGCAACCGCGCGCGCTAACGCTAAGGAGCACAGATTAGTTGTTAACGGAACTGAGACGTATCGTCGAGAGCATGGCCGAGGCCAATACCCTCGAGCAGGCCTTGCAGGCATTGGTGAGCCAGACCCGGCACGCCATGGCAGTGGACTGCTGCTCTGTGTATGTCTCGGAACCCGAGGTGCGTCGCTATCGGCTGGCTGCTACCGACGGGCTGGCGCCTTCCGCTGTCGGCAAGGTGACCCTGCCCTACGAGCAGGGCATCGTCGGTCTGGTGGGCCAGCGGGAAGAGCTGATCAACCTGGCCGATGCCCCCGCCCACCCCAGTTTCAAGTTCCTGCCCGATGTCGCCGAGGAGTCGTTCCGCTCTTTCCTCGGCGCCCCCATCATGCACCAGCGTCAGGTGGTCGGTATTCTGGTGGTGCAGCAGAAGGAGAGTCGCCGCTTCGATGAGGGGGAAGAGTCCTTCATGGTCACCCTGGCGGCGCAACTGGCGGCGCGTATAGCACAGGCACAGGCCAAGGGGTGGTTGCAGAAGACCGACTGGAGCAAGCCGCTGCGCGGCATTGCCGGAGCCAGTGGTATCGCCATTGCCAAGGCCTGGGTGTGGCGACCCCGCAAGGCGCTCTCGTCCATCACCCCGCGCAAGGATGAAGACCATGTCAGTCAGCTGGCGCGGCTGGAGCTGGCGGTGGAAGAGGTTCGTCACGATCTGGAAAGTCTGGCGCTGCGTTTTCGCGAGAGCTACAGCCAGGATTCGGTGGCGATCTTCGACATTTACCTCCATCTGCTGAACGATCCCGGCTACATCAAGCCCATTCGCAACAAGGTGAGCAAGGAGCACTGGACTGCGGTCTCGGCGGTCAAGCTCATCAGCGATCGCTTGATCGAGCAGTTCAAGGGGATGAAGGATCCCTACCTGCAGGAGCGCTCCACCGACGTGAAGGATATTGCCCAGCGGCTGATCAGTCGACTGGTGCAGAATGAACCGGAACATATCTCCATCGGCGAGCCGGTGGTGCTGGTTGCCGACGAGGTGACCGCTACTATTCTGGCGGAAGTGCCCCGCGAGTACCTGACCGGGGTGGTATCGCTCAAGGGGGGAACCAACTCCCACGCGGCCATTCTGGCCCGCGCCATGGGGGTGGCCGCTATCATGGGGGTCGATCTGCCCCTGGGCGACATAGGTGGTTGCATGCTGGTCGTCGATGGCTACAGCGGCGATCTCTTCATCGAACCCAATCAGGTGATCCTGACCGAGTATCGTCAGCTGCTGAGTGAAGAGCGGGCACTCGATACCTTGGTGCGCAGCGTCGACAACCTGCCATCCGAGA
Organism: Aeromonas fluvialis; assembly: GCF_000819885.1. Taxonomy (GTDB): domain Bacteria; phylum Pseudomonadota; class Gammaproteobacteria; order Enterobacterales; family Aeromonadaceae; genus Aeromonas; species Aeromonas fluvialis. The sequence goes on along the minus strand of NZ_CDBO01000040.1, from coordinate 68,843 downwards.
CCGCCGATGGTACCCCCGTCTCCCTGCTGCTCAACGCCGGTCTCAGTGCCGATACCGAGATCTCCCTCAACCAGTTGGCGGATGGGGTAGGGCTCTATCGCACCGAGATCCCCTTCATGCTGCAGGACAGTTTCCCCTCGGAGTGGGAGCAGACTGCCCGCTATCGCGGCATTCTCGAGACCTACCGCAACCGGCCGGTCTGTATGCGTACGCTGGACGTGGGCGGTGACAAGCAGTTGCCCTATTTCCCCATCGTTGAGGAAAACCCCTTCCTTGGTTGGCGAGGGATCCGGCTTACCCTGGATCACCCCGAACTGTTTCTGGTGCAGCTCAAGGCGATGCTGCGGGCCAGCGAAGGGCTGGACAATCTCGCCGTCATGTTGCCGATGATCAGCAGTGTCAGCGAAATCAAAGCCTCTCGTCGTTTGCTGGATCAGGCGTGGCGGGAGGTGTCGGAAGAGGCGGCTAGCCGCGATGCGGTGATCCGCTACCCCAGCCTCGGGGTGATGATCGAGGTGCCTTCTGCTCTCTTTATCTTGCCGGAGATGGCGCCGCTCATCGACTTCTGGTCGGTGGGTAGTAACGACCTGACCCAGTACCTGCTGGCGGTAGATCGCAATAACTCCCGGGTTGCCAACATCTACGACGCCTTTCATCCTGCGGTGATCCGTGCCCTGCAGCAACTGGTCGATGCCTCCCACCGCTACCAGAAGCCTGTGTCAGTCTGTGGCGAACTGGCCGGTGATCCGGTCGGTGTGTTGCTGCTGCTGGCCATGGGCTATCGTCGCTTCAGTATGAACACCCACAACATCGCCCGGATCAAGTACGTGCTGCGCCAGTCCCGGCTGGATGAGTTGACCATCCTGTTGGCGGACGGCCTCAAGCACGACAATCCTCACATGTTGCGGGGCCTGTTTGCCCGCTATCTGGAGGAGCATGGTTTGGGCGGTTTGCTGCGAGCCGGTCACAAAGCGAAACAGAGTGATTGATAATCATGCCTTGTCCCTGCTGACGAATGATCGGAAAATGCGGCTTTTATTTTGACTGGGGCCGCATATGCAGCACGATGGATATTGGGTTTTCTCGCAGATTGATCCCGTAGCATTCAGTTTGGGACCACTATCGGTACGCTGGTATGGTCTCATGTACTTGTTTGGTTTCGCATTTGCCATGTGGCTTGCCAACCGTCGCGCCGATGCGCCGAACAGCGGCTGGACCCGCAACGAGGTGTCGGATCTGCTGTTTTACGGTTTCCTCGGGGTGATCCTCGGTGGCCGTGTCGGTTACGTGCTGTTCTATAACTTCGATCTCTTCCTGGCGGATCCCACCTACCTGTTCAAGATCTGGACCGGTGGCATGTCGTTCCACGGTGGCCTCATCGGGGTCATCACCGCCATGGTCTGGTTTGCCCACAAGACCAAGCGCCACTTCTTCACCGTGGCCGATTTTGTGGCACCGCTCATTCCGTTTGGTCTCGGCGTTGGCCGGATTGGCAACTTCCTCAACGGCGAGTTGTGGGGTCGGGTTACCGATGCGCCCTGGGCCATCATCTTCCCGGAGGCCGGCCCAGAGCCGCGTCATCCCTCCCAGCTCTACCAGTTCGCACTGGAAGGGGTGGTGCTGTTTATCATCCTCAACCTGTTCTGGCGCAAGCATCCGCCCCGTGGGGCCATCTCCGGCATGTTCCTGCTGTTCTACGGGCTGTTCCGCTTCCTGGTGGAGTTTGTGCGCCAGCCGGACAGCCAGCTGGGTCTCTACTTCCAGGAGATCAGCATGGGTCAGATCCTCTCCACCCCGATGATTATCGCCGGTGCCCTGATGATTTGGGCCGCCTACCAGCGTCCGCAGCTGTTCGGTAACGCAGCAAGGGAGGCAAAGTAATGAGAGCTTATCTCGACCTGATGCAGAAGATCCTCGATGAGGGCACCGTCAAGTCCGATCGTACCGGCACCGGTACCGTCTCCCTGTTCGGCCACCAGATGCGCTTCAATCTGGCGGAGGGCTTTCCGCTGGTGACCACCAAGAAGTGCCACTTGCGCTCCATCATTCATGAGCTGCTCTGGTTCCTCAACGGCGACACCAACACAGCCTATCTGAAAGAGCACGGTGTCAGCATCTGGGACGAGTGGGCCGACGAGCATGGCAATCTGGGGCCGGTTTACGGTGCTCAGTGGCGCTCCTGGCCGGCGGCTGATGGTGCCATCATCGACCAGATCCAGAAAGCGGTGGATGACATCAAGCACAACCCGGATTCGCGCCGCATCATCGTCTCCGCCTGGAACGTGGGCGAGCTGGACAAGATGGCGCTGGCCCCTTGCCACGCTTTCTTCCAGTTTTATGTGGCGGACGGCAAGCTCTCCTGCCAGCTCTACCAGCGCAGCTGCGATGTGTTCCTCGGCCTGCCGTTCAACATCGCCAGCTACGCCCTGCTGACCCACATGATGGCCCAGCAGTGCAATCTGGAAGTGGGTGACTTCGTCTGGACTGGCGGTGATGTGCATCTCTACTCCAACCACATGGAGCAGACTGCGCTGCAGCTCTCCCGCGAGCCGCGCCCGCTGCCGACCCTGGTGATCAAGCGCAAACCCGACTCCATCTTCGACTACCAGTTCGAGGATTTCGAGATCTTGGGTTATGACCCCCACCCCGGCATCAAGGCGCCCGTCGCCATCTGATAACAAGGCGCCTCAGGGCGCCTTTTTTATGCAGTTAAATAATTGAAAATTCATTTTATTGATTAATAAGACGGTAGCCAGAGACGAGGAAAAACCTGCTTATAGCAGGCATGTTCTATTTTGCCTTCGGTTTTTTCGTTGTATTGAGCAGCAAGAAACGATTTTCCATTGGTTGTTGCAGGAGATAGACTCAAACCAAAGCAATACGGTGGAAAATTTAACCATGAGTGACGTAATCAAAAAGTTCCTGAAGCTGGAGGCCGCCTCCGGAATTATTCTGATCATGGCTGCTATGCTGGCAATGATTTTAGCCAATACCGCGCTGGCTGGCGGGTATCAGGCGTTTCTCGACACGCCGGTGCAGGTGCGCATCGCGGCTCTCGACATCAACAAGCCGCTACTGCTCTGGATCAATGATGGCTTTATGGCGATCTTCTTCCTGCTGGTTGGCCTGGAAGTGAAACGTGAAATGCTGGAGGGCGCACTCTCTTCCCGGGTACAGGCGACCTTCCCGGCCATCGCTGCTGTGGGCGGCATGCTGGCACCGGCGTTGATTTATGCCTTTTTCAACTATTCGGATGAAGTGGCGCGCGCCGGTTGGGCTATCCCTGCCGCGACCGATATCGCCTTTGCCCTCGGCGTGATGGCGCTGCTCGGCAAGCGGGTGCCGGTGAGTCTCAAGGTATTCCTGCTGGCGCTGGCCATCATGGATGACCTTGGCGTCATCATCATCATTGCGCTTTTCTACACCCAGCAGCTGTCACTGCAGGCGCTGGCAGTCGGCATGCTGGCGATCCTCGCCCTGTTCTGGATGAATCGCCGCGGTGAGGACAGGATAGGCCTCTATATGCTGGCCGGTCTGGTGCTCTGGGTGGCGGTGCTCAAGTCCGGTGTCCACGCGACCCTGGCTGGCGTGGTGGTGGGCTTCATGATCCCGCTCAAGGGCAAGCGTTATGAATCGCCGCTCAAGTCGCTGGAGCACTCGCTGCATCCCTGGAGTGCCTACCTGATCCTGCCGCTGTTTGCCTTTGCCAACGCTGGGGTATCGCTAGACGGCATTGGCCTCTCTGCGCTGATGAGCCCGGTCCCGATGGGGATCATGCTGGGATTGTTTGTCGGCAAGCCGTTCGGGGTGTTCACTATCAGCTGGCTGTCAGTGAAGCTGGGCATCGCCCAACTGCCACCCGGTGTTAACTTCAAGCAGATTTTTGCGGTCAGCATCCTCTGTGGTATCGGGTTCACTATGTCGATGTTTATCGCGTCGCTCGCCTTTGAGCATGGTGGGCTGGATTATGGCAGCTACTCGCGCCTCGGGATCCTCGTTGGATCGAGCATTGCTGCGCTGGCTGGCTATCTGGCCTTGCGATTGTCACTCCCCAAGCGTGATGGGGATCAGAATGCGGAGGGGTTATGAGAAAACAGGCGTGGTTAGTGCTCTTGTTGGTCAGCCCGATGGGGTGGGCTGGCGGGTTTGAAGCGTGTCGGCAGGAGGCAACCTCCGCCAGCTGTTCGGCTTATCTCAACGGGGTGGTGGAGAGTGCTCTGATGCTGGGGGACAAGCAGGTCAAGGCTCGCTTTGGCGAGACCTTCTCCGAGCGGGCGTTGAGCAGCCGGGCTGGCGAGATGGTCAAGCACTCCAACCGGCGTTATTGCGGTGAGCGTATGCCCGATAAAACCACTCTCAAGGAGACACTACTGGCGCAGTTTGGCGCGAACAAGGTTGACTCGGTCAGCGACATGTATGACATTCTGGCGGTTGAACTCAGCTGCTACCGGAGTCCGCGTCAAGCGGGAACCCCATCGGATGTCACACCTTAACTACAACCATCTCTACTATTTCTGGATGACTCAGAAGAAGGGCTCCGTTACCCAGGCAGCGGAAGCCCTTTTTTTGACCCCGCAGACGGTCACCGGCCAGATCAAGCTGCTGGAGCAGCGCCTCGGTGGCAAGCTACTCAAGCGCAAGGGGCGTTCCCTTGAGGCGACAGAGCTGGGCCAGCTGGTGTTTCGCTATGCCGACAAGATGTTCAGCCTCTCCTACGAGATGCTCGATATCGTCAACTACCGCAAGGAGAGCAAGATCCTGTTCGACGTCGGCATCGCCGATGCCCTCTCCAAGCGCCTTGCCAGCCGCGTGCTGCTCTCCGTCATCCCCAGTGATGGTTCCATCCATCTGCGCTGTTTTGAATCAACCCACGAACTGCTGCTGGAGCAGCTGAGCGAGCACAAGCTCGATATGATCCTCTCCGACTGTCCGGTGGACTCCAGCCAGCATGCGGGCCTGCTCTCCAAACGATTGGGCGGCTGTGGCGTCAGCTTCTTCTGCAAGGCGCCGTTGCCTGAAAAGCCCTTTCCAGCCTGTCTGGAAGAGCGCAAGCTGCTGATCCCCGGTCGCCGTACCGCCATGGGGCGTCAGCTGACCCAGTGGTTCGAACAGCAAGGTGTCTCCCCCAGCATTCTTGGCGAGTTTGATGATGCCGCCTTGATGAAGGCGTTTGGTTTCTTCAATCAGGGGATTTTCATGGCCCCAACTATCTATCGGGAGGAGATCCTCGAAGGGGAGGGGGTGATGCTGATCGGGGAAACCCAGGATCTGATGGAGGAGTATTACGTCATCTTCGCCGAGCGGATGATCCAGCATCCGGCGGTGAAGCGGGTCTGCGAGAGCGATTTTACCTTTCTCTTTTCCGGCCAGGAGAACTTCTCCGCCATCCAGCCGGCCACCCTGTCGTTTTAAAACGACCCGTCACCACGTATCATCGGCGATGAGTGGCAGAGGAGAGATGTATGCAACTTGAAGAGATGGAAGCCAATGCGAGTCGGGCGGTGGCCTTGCTCAAGGCGCTGGCCAATGAACGGCGGCTGTTTATTCTGTGCCAGTTGCTGGAGCGGGAGCTGTCGGTGGGGGAGCTCAACGAGCGATTGGGATTGAGTCAGTCGGCCTTGTCACAGCATCTGGCGCTGTTGCGGCGGGATGAGCTGGTGACGACGCGCAAAGAGGCCCAGACGGTCTACTATTCGCTGCGCAGCCATGAGGTGCGTGAAGTGATTAGTTTGCTGCATCGACTTTATTGCAGTACAGATAAATAAAAAACCGGCACTAAGGCCGGTTTTTTCAGCTTTGATCAGCAGAAGCTGATTAAGCCATAGCTTTGATCTGGGCAGACAGGCGGCTCTTGTGACGAGCAGCTTTGTTCTTGTGGATCAGGCCTTTGGTCGCCATACGATCCATGATCGGCTGAGCAACAGCGAAAGCGGCAGTCGCAGCAGCTTTGTCGCCAGAGGCGATAGCAGCAATGACTTTCTTCAGGTAGGTACGGGTCATGGAACGACGGCTGGCGTTGTGCTGACGGCGTTTTTCTGACTGAAGAGCGCGCTTCTTAGCAGATTTGATGTTAGCCAAGGTAAAACTCCTAAAACTGTCTTAGCGAGTGTATTGAAAAGGCCCGGAAATATGCCCTTCCAACCACATATTGTCAAATGATTTGTGCAAATAAACACCGCCTCCCGGTGGTGTGTCAGTAGGGAGACGGTTAAACTGTCGGCCGATTCTAGCAGCATTCTTTTCATTCTGACAGTTCCAGAGGCCTCGTCTTGAGTAAGAAATTGATCAAATCCGGCATGATCGTGTCCGGAATGACGCTGGCATCCCGCGTTATGGGCTTGGTTCGCGATATCGTCATCGCCAATCTGCTCGGTGCCGGGGTGGCCGCAGACGTCTTCTTCTTTGCCAATCGCATCCCCAATTTTCTGCGTCGCCTGTTTGCCGAAGGTGCCTTCAACCAGGCCTTTGTTCCCGTGATGACGGAGTACAAAAAAAACGGTGACGAGAGTGAAGTGCGCGAATTGCTGGCAGCTGTGGCGGGAACCCTGGGGGGCATAGTGACCGTGGTTACCCTGCTCGGGGTGCTGGGATCAGGGGGACTGACCGCGCTGTTTGGCTGGGGCTGGTTCTGGGACTGGCTGCACGGCGGGCCGGCGGCCGAGAAGTTCGAGCTCGCCAGTCTGATGCTCAAAATCACTTTCCCCTACCTCTGGTTCATCACTTTTACCGCCATGGCGGGGGCCATTCTCAACACCTTCGGTCGCTTTGCGGTGTCGTCGTTCACGCCGGTATTTCTCAATATCACCATGATTGCGGCGGCCTGGTGGATTGCCCCGCTGATGGACAAGCCGGAGCTCTCGCTGGCGATTGGTGTCTTTTTGGGCGGTTTGGTCCAGTTTTTGTTCCAGTTCCCGTTTTTACGCCAGATCAACATGCTGGTGTGGCCCAAGTGGGGGTGGCATCACCCGGGGGTGGTGAAGATCCGCACCCTGATGATCCCGGCGCTGTTTGGCGTGTCGGTCAGCCAGATCAACCTGCTGATCAATACCATGCTCGCCTCCTTCCTGGCGACCGGTGCCATCAGTTACCTCTACTACTCGGATCGTCTGCTGGAGTTCCCCCTCGGCCTCTTTGCGGTGGCTATCAGCACCGTGATCCTGCCTGCGCTGGCGAAGACGCACGTGGATGCCGACCCGGCCGACTTCTCCCGCACCATGGATTGGGGAGTGCGGATGGTGATGCTGCTCGGCCTGCCCGCCATGGTGGGGATTGGGGTCATGCGCGAGCCCATTTTGCGCGTGCTGTTTATGCGCGGTGAGTTTGGCCTGCATGAAGTGGCCATGTCGAGCGCCAGCCTGCTGGCCTCCACCACAGGTCTGCTCTCCCTGATGCTGATCAAGGTATTGGCACCGGGTTACTACGCCCGTCAGGATACCAGAACGCCGGTGCGGATCGGGGTGATGTCGATGGTCGCCAACATGGGGTGCAACCTCATTTTCATCTATCCGCTCGGTTATGTGGGGCTGGCGCTCTCGACCGCCTGCTCGGGTACCCTGAATGCGGCCTTGCTGTTCAAGGGGTTGTACCAGCAGAGCGTCTATCGTCCCTCCCGTCATACCGGTGTCTTCTGCCTCAAGCTGCTGGTCGCCAGCGTGCTGATGGGGGGCGTGCTCGCCTACTTGTCCCCTGATCTGGCCCTGTGGGGGGCATGGAGCATGGGCAAGGCCAGTTTGCAGCTGACCATGCTGCTGGCGCTGGGGGCGGGGATCTACGCCGTGGCGCTGTTGCTGCTGGGCATTCGGCCGCGTCACCTTAAATCGGGGCAGCAGTAGCCATGAGCCTGTGGCGCCATGAGGATAGTGCCTCATGGCGCCGCAGGGGTTCGGGATTGGCTCCGGATAGTTGAAATCAGGCTATGAGGGCTGACCCTGCCTGCTGCCTGATATATAATCCGCCGATTTCCATGGCAGCAACGCACAAGGCACTGATGGAGCTTATTCGCGGCATTCACAATCTCAAGCCCCGTCACCGGGGATGTGTATTAACCATTGGCAACTTTGATGGGGTTCATCAGGGTCACCATGCGGTATTGGCACGTCTCAAGGAGAAAGCGGCCCAGCTGGGATTGCCCGCCTGCGTCATGCTGTTTGAGCCGCAGCCGCTGGAGCTGTTTGCCGGCACGGCGGCGCCCGCCCGGTTGAGCCGGTTGCGGGAGAAGTACGAAGCGCTGCAGGGGCTGGATATCGACCGCATGCTCTGCGTGCGCTTCAGCCACCGCTTTGCCGAACAGGCGGCCGCCAGCTTTATCGAGCAGTTGCTGGTGGAGAAACTCGGGGTGCGCTATCTGGTGGTCGGCGACGATTTTCGCTTTGGCAAGGGGCGACAAGGGGATTTCCACCTGCTGGAGGAGGCGGGTCAGCGCTTCGGCTTCGAGGTGATCAGCACCCAGAGCTTCCAGCTGGAACGGCAGCGGGTCAGCAGCACCCTGGTGCGTGAGGCGCTCAAAGCAGGCCGGATGGCGGAAGTCGAGTTGATGCTTGGCCGTCCCTATACCATCAGCGGCCGGGTGGCCCACGGCGACAAGCTGGGGCGCACCATAGGTTTTCCCACCGCCAATCTGGCCCTCAAGCGCCAGGTAATCCCGGTCGGTGGCGTGTTTGCGGTGGAAGTGATATGTTCCGGCAAGACCTTCCCCGGTGTCGCCAATGTGGGTGTACGGCCGACCTTGAGCGGTACTCAAGCCAGATTGGAAGTACATCTATTTAATTTTTCTGGTGATCTATATGGTCAGCAGGTCAAGGTGCTGCTTCGCCACAAGCTGCGCGAAGAGCAGAAGTTTGCCTCTTTCACTGCCTTGAAAGAGCAGATCGAACGAGATGCCCTGGCGGCCCGAGCCTGGTTCGGGCTGCCACAATTCAATTTACCCAGCACTCTTTTAGCAAAGAAGGGAACCCAGGACTGATGAGCGACTATAAACACACCCTGAATCTTCCGGAAACCGAGTTTCCGATGCGTGGCGATCTGGCCAAGCGCGAACCCAACATGCTGAAACGTTGGTACGATCAGGATCTCTACGGCGCTATTCGCCGCGCCAAAGCGGGCAAGCCTTCTTTCATTCTGCATGATGGCCCCCCCTATGCGAACGGCAACATTCACATCGGTCACTCGGTCAACAAGATCCTCAAAGACATCATCATCAAGTCCAAGGGCCTATCCGGTTTCGATTCCCCCTATGTGCCGGGCTGGGATTGCCACGGTCTGCCTATCGAACTGAAAGTGGAAGGCATGGTCGGCAAGCCGGGCGAGAAGGTTTCCGCTGCCGAATTCCGCGCCGAGTGCCGCAAATACGCCAAGACCCAGATCGATGCGCAGAAAACCGACTTTATCCGTCTGGGTGTGCTGGGCGACTGGGAACATCCCTATCTGACCATGGATTTTGGCACCGAAGCCAACATCATCCGCTCCATGGCCAAGATCGTTGAAAACGGCCACCTGCACAAAGGCTCCAAGCCGGTGCACTGGTGTACCGACTGTGGCTCCGCGCTGGCTGAAGCCGAAGTGGAGTACTACGACAAAAACTCCCCCTCCATCGACGTGCGCTTCAAGGCCGTTGATGAGGCGACCGTTGCCGCCAAGTTTGACTGTGCCGAAGGCCACACCGGCAAAGGCCAGATCTCTGCGGTGATCTGGACCACCACCCCGTGGACCCTGCCAGCCAACCGCGGCATCGCCATGCACGCCGACCTCGACTATGCGCTGGTGCAGGTTGAAGGCGAGCACCCCGAGCGCCTGATCATGGCCGCCGAGCTGGTCAAGGACGTGATGGATCGTGCCGGTATCGAGCAGTTCCACAATCTGGGCTACGCCAAGGGCGCGGCACTCGAGCTGCTGCGCTTCAACCACCCCTTCTACAGCTTCGACGTGCCGGTGGTACTGGGTGATCACGTCACCCTGGATGCCGGTACCGGCGCTGTCCACACCGCCCCTGGCCACGGTCAGGAAGACTTTGTGGTCGGTCAGAAGTACGGTCTGGAAGTCGCCAATCCGGTGGGCAGCAATGGCGTGTACCTGCCGGATACCGAGCTGTTTGCTGGCCAGCACGTATTCAAGGCCAACGCCTCTGTGGTCGAAGTGCTGACCGAGCGCAGTGCCCTGCTGCATCACAAGGTGTTCAACCACTCCTACCCGCACTGCTGGCGTCACAAGACACCGATCATCTTCCGTGCCACCCCGCAGTGGTTCATCAGCATGGAACAGAAAGGTCTGCGCCAGCGTGCGCTGGAAGAGATCGAGCGTATCGAGAAGGACGGTATCAAACAGCACGGCCAGAGCGGCTGGGTGCCGGCCTGGGGTAAAAACCGTATTCAGGCGATGGTCGAGAACCGTCCTGACTGGTGTATCTCCCGTCAGCGCACCTGGGGTGTGCCCATCTCCCTGTTCGTTCACAAGGAGACTCAGGAACTGCACCCGGAATCCGTGCGCCTGATGCACGAAGTGGCCAAGCGGGTCGAGCAGTCCGGGATCCAGGCCTGGTGGGATCTGGACAAGGCCGAGCTGCTGGGTAGCGATGCCGACATGTACGACAAGGTGCCTGACACCCTGGACGTCTGGTTCGACTCGGGTTCAACCCACTCATCGGTGGTTGATGCCCGTCCCGAGTTCAACGGCAAGTCGGCTGACATGTATCTGGAAGGTTCTGACCAGCACCGCGGCTGGTTCATGTCCTCCCTGATGATCGGTGTGGCCATGAAAGACAAGGCCCCGTACAACCAGGTGCTGACTCACGGCTTCACCGTGGATGGCCAGGGTCGCAAGATGTCCAAGTCCATCGGTAACGTGGTCAGCCCGCAGGACGTGATGAACAAGCTGGGTGCCGATATCCTGCGTCTGTGGGTAGCGAGCACTGACTACACCGGCGAGATGACCGTCTCCGATGAGATCCTCAAGCGCTCTGCCGACGCCTATCGTCGTATCCGCAACACCGCCCGCTTCCTGCTGGCCAACCTGAACGGCTTCAATCCGGCGACCGACATGGTGGCGCCTGCCGACATGGTGGTGGTGGATCGCTGGGCTGTGGGTCGTGCCAAAGCGGTACAGGCCGAGATCATGGCGGCATTCGACGAGTACAACTTCCACGGCGTAACCCAGAAGCTGATGCAGTTCTGCTCCATCGAGATGGGCTCCTTCTATCTGGACGTCATCAAGGATCGCCAGTACACCGCCAAGGCTGACAGCCTGGCCCGTCGCTCATGTCAAACCGCCCTCTATCACATCGCCGAGGCCATGGTGCGCTGGATGGCGCCGATCATGAGCTTTACCGCTGACGAGATCTGGGCACTGCTGCCGGGTGAGCGGGGTGAGTTCGTCTTCACCGAGGAGTGGTACGACGGCCTGTTCGGGCTGGAAGCGGGTGAAACCCTCAACGATGATTTCTGGGCCGAGATCCTCACCGTGCGCGGTGAAGTGAACAAGGCGCTGGAAGTGGCCCGTGGCGAGAAGCGCATCGGTGGCTCCCTGCAGGCCGAACTGACCCTGTTCGCCAAGCCGGAGCTGGCTGCGCGTCTGAACGCGCTGGCTGATGAGCTGCGCTTCGTGCTGCTCACCTCCAAGGCCAAGGTTGTGGTGGCCGACAGTGCGCCCGACGGTTCTGTTGCGACCGAGCGTGATGACCTGTGGCTCTGCGTGGCCCAGTCTGCTGCCGCCAAGTGCGACCGCTGCTGGCACCATGTGGAAGACGTGGGCACCATTGCTGGTCACGAAGAGATCTGTGGCCGCTGTGTCACCAACGTTGAGGGTGACGGCGAAACGCGTCAATTTGCCTGATGAACATGACTCAACATAAAAGCGGCCTGCGTTGGCTGTGGCTGGCGGTGTTGGCCTTTGTGCTGGACCAGGCGAGCAAGATCGCCGTGGTCAAGTTGCTGCCATTTGGTTACCCGGGGGTGGAGATCACCCCCTTCTTCAATCTGGTGCACGTCTACAACAAGGGCGCCGCATTCAGCTTTCTGGCAGATCAGGGGGGCTGGCAGCGTTGGTTCTTCGCCGTGCTGGCGTTTGCCATCTGTGGCTTGCTGACCCACTGGTTGCGCAAGCAATCCGTTACCGAGCGCTGGAGCGGCATCGCCTATTCGCTCATCATCGGCGGTGCGCTGGGCAATGTCTTTGATCGGCTGGTGCTGGGTCATGTGGTCGATTTCCTCGATTTCTATTGGGGCACCGCTCACTGGCCGGCATTCAACTTTGCTGACAGCTTTATCTTTATCGGGGCCGCCATGATAGTGCTGGACGGTTTCCGGGGTGAGAAAAAGGAGCAGGCATGAGCCAGCAGATCACCACTGACAGCAGCGTGCTGTTCCACTTCACCATCAAGCTGGAAGATGGTTCGGTTGCCGACAGCACTGCGCTGCACGGCAAACCGGCCCGCCTGCGGATGGGCGATGGCAGCCTGACCAACACCTTCGAGCAGTGCCTGCTTGGCTTGCACGAGGGGGAGAGCAAGAGCTTCACGCTGGCACCTGAGCAGGCGTTTGGCCTCTCCAATCCGGATAATATCTACCATCTGGATCGCGCCAAGTTCGGCGCCGAGGTGGAGCCCAAGGTCGGTACCATCATATTGTTCGATCAGCCCAACGGCAGCGAGCTGCCGGGCATCGTCCGGGCGGTGGCCGGAATGTCGGTCACGGTCGATTTCAACCACCCCCTGGCCGGCCATACCGTCACCTTTGAGGTGGAGATCCTGGGGGTTGATGACGAGGAGAAGGTGCACTAATGGATATTCTGCTCGCTAACCCTCGTGGTTTTTGCGCCGGAGTTGATCGCGCCATCAGCATTGTCGAGAGCGCGCTGGAGAAGTTTGGCGCCCCCATCTATGTCCGCCACGAAGTGGTTCATAACCGCTATGTGGTGAACAAGCTCAAGGATGCGGGGGCCGTGTTCGTCGAGGAGCTGGATGAGGTGCCGGATGACAGCATCGTCATCTTCTCTGCTCACGGTGTGGCCAAGACGGTGCGCGAGATGGCCAAGTCCCGCGCCCTCAAGGTGTTCGATGCCACCTGCCCGCTGGTGACCAAGGTGCATATGGAGGTCCATCGCGCCAGCCGCAAGGGATCCGAAGCTGTGCTCATCGGTCACGCCGGCCATCCCGAGGTGATCGGCACCATGGGGCAATACGAGAACCGCGAGGGGGGCATGTATCTGGTGGAGACGCCGGAGGACGTTGCCAAACTCCAGGTGAAGAACCCGGATGATCTCTGCTTCGTCACCCAAACCACCCTTAGCATGGACGAAACTGCCGAGGTGATCGATGCGCTGCGCAAGCACTTCCCCAAGATCCAGGGGCCGCGCAAGGACGATATCTGCTACGCCACCCAGAACCGTCAGGATGCGGTACGGGAGATGGCTGAGCTGGTGGACGCCATGCTGGTGGTGGGGTCTCGCAACTCCTCCAACTCCAACCGGTTGCGCGAACTGGCCGAAAAGGTGGGCACCAAGGCCTATCTTATCGACGATGCATCGATGATAGAGGCAAGCTGGCTGGAAGGGGTGAAGGCGATCGGTGTCACTGCTGGCGCCTCTGCCCCCGAGGTGCTGGTGCAAAGCGTCATCACCCGCCTGCGCGAGCTGGGTGGCAAGGTCGTCGCCGAGCATCCCGGCCGTGAAGAGAACGTAGTCTTTGAGGTGCCGCCGGAGCTGCGGATCATCTGACCCGTCTTATCCCGCCGGATACCCGTTTATTGCCAGAGCCACCTCACATCGAGGTGGCTTTTTATTATAGGTTCCATCGAGTCCTTTGTGCATGTTCACGACCAGATCGCTGCGAAAATTGATGATGTAGCTCGAAATTTTGAATAGACAGGATTGAAACCCCAAGTGCCCGGCATAGACTTGTCTGCAAGCCCTTACTCTGGCTGAGCACACATGGAGTGTGTCTGTCCTCCCGGTACAAATCAGAGCGAAACAGGATGTTTTTGCGTTCAGGTTTTAGCCTTATCGAGCTTATGGTGACCATAGTGCTCGTCTCTTTGTTACTCACGTTGGGGGTTCCTTCCTTCAGCGCTTTGCTGCGCACCATTTCTCTCAATACTCAGGCCAACAACTTTGTCGCGGCCATCAACCTTGCTCGCTCAGAAGCCATTCGCCGCAACATGGTAGTGATCCTCTCCGCCTCTGCCGATAACCTGCCCCAGCATCACTGGGAGGCCGGTTGGCAGATCTGGGTCGATGGCAATGGCAACGGCAGGCTCGATAACGGCGAGTTGCTGCGGAATTTCTCCGATATGGAGACAGCTACCCTGAGTAGCAATACCTCCCTGCTGCGCTTCAGTGGTGATGGTTTTCTCGATGGCCGCTCCCAGGTATCGCAGGTGTTTGCCCTGCGCCCTGAAGGGTGTCGCAACGAGGCGGCCCGCGATATTACTATCACTGCGGCAGGTCGCCCTTCCATCGCCGAGGTGCGTTGCCCATGACACGACAACAGGGCTTGTCACTGCTTGAAATCATGATCTCGGTGCTGGTGCTCTCCATCGGCATTCTGGGCATGGCGACCCTGCAGTTGCAGGCACTCAAGAGCAATCAGTCTGCCCTGACGCGCACCGAAGCGACCCAGTACGCCTACATGATCAACGACATGATGCGGGCTAATCGCAGCGCGGCCCTGATCGGGCAATACAACATCGCTCTGGGCGAAACGGTCTCGGGCAGCTCCATGGCGGTACAGGACTTATTGCACTGGAAGCGGGTATTGAACGAGCTGCCAGGTGGCGATGGTGCCGTGGCGGTTAGCGCCGGAAGGGCCACCATCACCATTCAGTGGGATAGCAGCCGACTGGCGACAGACCCCGCGTTGCGCAGCATGATCCTGAGGACTGACCTATGAGCAGGATTGGTCTGCCACCACGCCAACACGGGGTCGGCTTGGTCGAGGTGATGATCGCCCTGGTGCTGTCACTGGTGACGGTGGGAGTCATCATTCAGGTATTTCTCGGCAATCACAAAACCTATCTCACTGGCGAGGCCATTGCCCGTGTACAGGAAGACAGCCGGTTTGCGATCAATCTGCTGCAAAAAGAACTGCGGATGGTGGGTTATCAGGGGTGTCTTAGCAAACAGGGGGTCAATATTACCAATACCCTCAACAACAACGCGGCACTGCCCTACAACTTCACCACCTTTTTGCGTGGCTATGACAATGTGACGGCCACCTTGCCAGCCCCTCTTTCTGCCCTGTTTACGGGATCCGAGCCCAGGCCCATGCCGGATAGCGATGTGTTGCTGGTACAAGGGCCGGCCGGCGTCGGTGTCCCTGTGGTGCGCAACAATAGCGCAGCCCAGCTGTTTGTCCAGCATCTCTCCAGCAAGGTGGACTATTGCGGCACCGGCAAGCAGGGTTACAGCGATCTGTGCGAGGGAGATATCGTTATGGTCTCCGATTGCCAAAAGGCGAGGATCTTCCAGATCACCCAGACCCAAGTGATTGGCGGGGGTGACGAGGTCAATATCGGCCACTCCAATGACAACAAATACACACCGGGCAATGCCACCAGCTCCTGGGGCGGTGCAAGCAGCCCGGTCGAGGAGCGCTTCGGGCCAGGCTCGACCCTGAACAGGGTGGAGACCCGCCTCTACTATATCGCCCGCCCTTCGGCCAGCAGTCCCTATGCCCTCTATCGCAAGAGTGGAGTTGCCGTCGGCATGCCCCTCATTGAAGGGGTTGCCAATATGCAGCTCACGTTCGGGGAGGATCAGAACCGGGATCGGGCGACGGATCGCTATGTGAGCGCCGCCAGCAATCCAAACTGGGACAACGTGCTGGGAATTGGGGTACAGCTTCTGATGCGCAGCAATCAGGGCAATGTGGTGTCGGCCCCGCAGGCTCTGAGCTTTGCCGGCGCCACCTTCCAGGCGACCGATCGCAACTGGTACTGGGTAGCCGAGACTACGGTCGCGCTGCGTAATCGGTTACCTTGAGGAGCCCAGTCATGATGCATCGACAACAGGGGATGGCGCTGGTGATCAGCCTGATTTTTCTGGTCATGGTGAGCCTGCTGGGCATGGCCGGCATGCGGGGCGCGCAGCTGCAGGAGAAGATGGCAGGCAACCAGAAGGAGGCGCTGCAAGCGCTGCAGGCGGCAGAGGCTGGTCTGCGCGCCGCCGAACGCTATATCGAGGCTGGCAACTCGGGTCCTTATGACAACAGCGCGGGCCTGTATGAATTTGTCGATACCGCGGTGGATCCCGCATCACCCTCCACATCCTGGCGCACCTATGCCAGCAGCGGTCTGGCGGGGCGTGCCCCCGAATACTTTATCGAACGGTTGCCCTATACCCTAGGGGGCAGCGAGAATCTGGCGGTCGATGAGCCCATCAGCGAGCGCCGTCTCTATCGCATCACAGCAAGGGGATTTGGTCTCTCGGACGAGAGCCGGGTGCTGTTGCAATCGACCTATAGTCGCTAGGAGGCGGGGTATGAGCAAACTCGGTTTTGGACTCTCGATGATGCTCTGCTGTGCTTCGGCGCAGGCGGCGCTCGATATTGCCCAGGTTCCGCTATATCTCGGTACTCGTGCCGAACCCAATATCATGTTTACCTTGGATGATTCGGGCTCGATGCATTTTGAGATCATGCCGGAATCACTTATAGAGAATGACGCACGTTATATTTACCCACGAGCAAGCAAGGTCTATGGCAGTGAGGATTATGCTAATCGCACCGTGACCTTTACCGCGAGCAGTAATCGCAATGCCTATACCCGTTCTAGCCATAACAACAAGCTCTATTACAACCCGCAGCTGACCTATCGCCCCTGGGCTAATGCGGATGGCACCTTGATGGACAAGGCCGACAGCACCTGCGCTCCGCACAATCCTCTCAATCTCGCCGCAGGTTGTCGTGATCTGACCAAGAGCATCCGTTCCAAGCCCCTGCGATACTACACCGAGTTCTCCTCTACCGATTACAACGATGACGAGACCTTCTTTCCTGCAGTCTACTTCACCTACAAGGGGAGTGGTGATGTGAAGAAAGTGGGCAGTTATACCCGGGTCGAGATAAAGCCTGGCAGCACCTACAGCGGGAGCTCAAACCGCAGTGATTGCAAAAATGCGCCCGTTTGTACCTATGACGAGGAAATTCAGAACTTTGCCAACTGGTACACCTATTATCGTTCGCGGATCCTGGCGGCCCGGGCCGGAGTAGGAAGAGCCTTCGCCAGCCAAGGGGAGACCATTCGGGTCGGCTTTGCCACTATCAATGCCAGTGGCAGCGTGATCCGAGGTGTAACCCCTTTTTCAGGTACTGATCGAACCGCTTTTTTTGGTGAGCTGTATGGCCGCGACATTCCGGCGAAGGGGACACCGCTGCGCACCAGTCTGAAAGAGGTAGGGGATTATTTTTCCCGCAGTGACGATAACGGCCCTTGGTCTGCCCATGCCGGCAGCACACTTCCTCATCTGACCTGCCGCCAGAGCTACAACATTCTGATGACGGATGGCTACTGGAACGGTGATTCGCCCTCGGTCGGCGATCAGGACCAGGATGGCATCAAGAACACCCTGGCAGACGTGGCCTACAAATACTGGAAGACGGATCTGCGTAGCGACCTGGCCAACAAGGTGCCGACCAGTACGGCAGACTCTGCCAACTGGCAGCATCTGGTCAACTTTACCGTAGGGCTCGGGGTCAATGGGTCGCTCAATCCGTCAAACGGTATCCCGAGTCGCTGGCCTAACCCTCATGACCCGGCTGACGGGGAGTATAAGAATTCGACCTATATTCCGGAGTACAAGATCGATGATTTGTGGCATGCCGCCGTCAATAGCAAAGGCAGCTTCTTCAGCGCGGCCGACCCCGATACCTTTGCCGCAGCCCTGAGCAGCACCCTGGCACAGATTGCTGCGCGTAACAGCTCAGCCAGTTCGGTAACGGCCAACGCCACACGGCTGGATAGCAATACTCATATCTATCAGGCCCGCTACAACAGTGGCGACTGGTCGGGTCAACTGGTCTCGATCCCGCTTAACAGCGATGGCTCCCTTGGAGAGATTGCCTGGGATGCCGCTACCTTGATCCCCGAGCCTTCGGCACGCAATATCTATACCCTGCAAGGTGGCGTCGGCATTCCTTTCCGTTGGGATACGCTGAATGCGACCAATCGTGCCCTGTTCAATATTGCTGGCGACAACCTTGGGGAAAGTCGTGTCGCCTATCTGCGCGGTGAGCCCGCTGGGGAGCAACGCAATGGCGGGGCGTTTCGCAATCGCAGCGATCTGCTCGGCGACATCATCAATTCGGATCCCGTCTATGTGGGCAAGCGTGATTACGGTTACAGCAGTGCCGCCGGTCTGACCCAGACCGAGCGGGAGAGTTATCAGGCTTTTCTGGGCTCGACTGCGATCACCGGCCGCACGCCCATGCTCTATGTCGGTGCCAATGACGGCATGCTGCACGGCTTTCGGGTGGCTGATGGTGTCGAGCGATTGGCCTATATCCCGGCCAGCCTGCTGGGGGAGCTGCATCAGTTGACCAGACCGAATTACAGCCATCGTTACTTTGTGGATGGAACGCCCAAGGTGGGAGATGCCTATCTGGGCAGTCGCTGGAAGAGTATCTTGCTGGGATCCACTGGCGCTGGTGGCAAGGCAGTATTTGCCATCGATGTGACTGCACCGAACAACTTCACCGCTGACAAGATGCTGTGGGAGTTCACCCATTCCGAGATGGGGATCGCGTTGGCAGCCCCGACGCTGGTGCGGGTCAAGGCCGACAACAAGTGGGTTGCCCTGGTGGCCAACGGCTACAACAGCACCAGCCAGACCGCCCGGCTGTTTGTGCTGGATCTGGCGACCGGCGCCGTCATCAAGGAAATCGATACCCAGGTGGGCTCGGCCAGCGAGCCCAACGGTCTATCTTCCCCCTTGCCGGTAGATCAAGACGGGGACAGGGTGGTCGACTATGTCTATGCCGGTGACCTGCACGGCAATCTGTGGAAATTCGATCTGACCGACAATAACAGCGCACAGTGGGGAGTTGCGTTCAAGGTTGGCAATAAACCCAAGCCGCTGTTTCAGGCCTGCGACGGTACCTGTTCGACCAGTACACGCCAACCCATTACCATGCGGCCACTGGCGATCCGCCATCCCAAAGGGGGGATCATGGTGTTGCTGGGGACGGGCAGCTATTTCACCAACGATGACAAGTCATTACCCACCAATCCAAGGCTGGAGGCAGTCTATGGCATCTGGGATACGGGGGCGGAGGTGAGCCGTAGCCAGTTGTTGCAGCAGAGCATCACCCATGAGTTTGTGGCCAATGGTACCACCATCAAGTTCGATGTGCGGGTGGCCTCCAGCAGGGATGTCAATTACACCAGCCAGAAGGGCTGGTATCTGGTGTTGAAATCACCCGGGCTGAGCAAGGGGATCGGGGAGCGGGCGGTCTCAGAGATGCTCTACCGCCACAAGCGGCTCATCTTCAATACCTTGATACCTTCTGCGGATGCCTGTGACTTTGGTGGCCGCTCCTGGCTGATGGAGCTGGATCCTATCTCTGGCGCCCGTCTTACCTATTCGGTATTCGACGTCAATGGCGACGGAGCCGTTAACGATGATGACTACGTCGCGATCAAGGATGACGCTGGCAATGACATCAAGGTGCCGGTCAGCGGCAAGCAATTTGACGAGCTCACCACGACGCCAAGCGTAGTGGAAGATGCCGAGATGGAGCGCAAATATATCAGCGGCTCCAGCGGAAATATCTCGGTCACGCTGGAAGAGGGGGCAGGCGATCTGGGTGGCCGCCAGTCCTGGTTGCAACTGGAGTAGAGGTTGGCATGGAACGTGGTTTTACCCTGATTGAGTTGATGATAGTGGTCGCAGTGGTCGCCATTCTGGCCGCGATCGCGTATCCCAGTTACAACAACTATATGGCGGCTGCCAAGCGGGCCGAAGCCAAGGCAGTGTTGCTGGAAGCGGCGCAATATCTGGAGCGGGAGTTTACTGCCAATGGCAATTACGACGCCGGTAACCTAGCCTCTGCCGGCTTGGCGACCCTGCCGAGGGATGGGGGGGCTGCGTATTACAATGTAGCGCTCAATGCCAGTGGGGCCCGTTATACCCTGACCGCCATTCCGACCGGTACGATGAATGGCGATCCCTGTGGATTGTTGACCCTCGACCAGAGCGGGCTGCAGGGGGTGTCAGGTGCCACCATGACGGCGGCGGAGTGCTGGTAGGACGTCGATAACGGTCGCCTGTTACCAGCAATCGGCTGGGGTCTTGGTGTCGGCCTTGTTGATCGTCAAGCTATCACAGCTGGTGTTGCCAGCCTTGTCGCCGACCTGGGCCCCCTTGCTGGTGGCAATCAGGGTGTAGGCGGTGGCGCTAGCCCCGGAAATGGAGAAGTCATAGTAATCGCTGACCGGACTGCCCACTTGGTTTAGGTTGGAGCTGTAGGTGGTGTTGGAGATCCGGAACTCCTCCTGTTTGAGTTGCATGCTGAGCAACCCCTTGAACGCCTCGGCTCGGCGGGACTTGCGTAGCCCATCTGTGAAACTGGGGTAAGCAATGGACGCAATGATAGCCACGATGGCGATGACGACCATCAGTTCCAGCAGAGTGATACCAGATTGTTTGATTCTCATGAGCAGCATGATTTGTGAAAGAGGTTGATACTATAGGATAGTACTGACAGAACGTTCTACTGGCATGCAAAAAGAAAGGAGTCTTGAGCTAATGGAATGCACAGAGGGCAGAGCCGCCGGTTTTACCATGATTGAATTGATCATCGCCATGGCTCTGGTCGCCCTGCTGCTAACCGTAGCCATCCCCAGTTATCAGTCATTGCGCCAGGAGCAGATGGTCAAGGCGGCTACCCAAGCCGTTTACACGGATGTGATGCTGCTCAAGTCAGAGGCGATCAAACGTAATCGTACCTTGCAGTTTATTATCTTCAACAGCGGCACCAGTAACTGGTGTTATCGAATTCATATTGATGGTAGTTGCAGCAGCTGTAACGACTCTTGTTCAAGCATTGAGGGACGTAAAGGCGCCGATGCCAGTGAATATCCCGGTATCAGCCTGGTGGCCAGTTACAGTGAATCGGCAACCAATGTCAGACCCCTTGGTATCTCACCCAGAAGGGCCACAATGGCTGCTGGGAATATCGCCATTTCTTCCGGTACCTACTCCATGCAGGTCAAAACTAATAATGTCGGACGCGTGCGTACCTGCGGTGTCAGCAATGTCAGCGGGGTGCCGGCATGTTGAGGACACCAAAAGGATTTAACGTGGTAGAGCTGATGGTAGCCATGGTAGCAGGATTATTTTTGGTTGCTGCGGTGACGTCGTTGTTTGCCACCATTATCAAGGCAAATCATACCACCATGCAGGTGAGCCGTCTGAATCAGGAGCTGCAGGCCATCACCGATATGATTGCCCGTGATGTGCAGCGAACCGGTTACGATCAGGGGGCTACCGCATTTCTTGGGGCTGCATCGGGAGCCAGATCCCCATTTTATTTCGATACGAGCAGCGATCTGATGAATGAGACCGTCAGTGGCTCCAAGATTTATCGCTGTATCAGACTGAAATACGATGATGATAACAACGGTTCTTTTGGCGCTGATGAAACCTTTATCTACAGCTATGACAGCGCTGACAAAGGGGTGCAACTTGGCACCAGTTGCAGCACTGGCAACCTGCTCAGCACAGACAACACTATTGAGGTGACTGCTCTGACGTTCTCACTGCTTGGCAGCAGCGCCTCGGCTGGCGCTAGAACGGTGCAACTAGCTATCTCAGGCCAGTATAAGGCGAACTCTGCACTCAAACTCACCCTGCAGCGCGATATCAAGCTGCGCAACGATGGTTATTGATGCCATGAAACGTCATCTTGGCTTTACCACCTTCACTATTACGCTGCTGCTTATCCTGATCCTGCTCGGCATCTCCTTGCTGGTGGGCAAACTGATGGTGGCAGACCGTCGTGTCAGCCTTAATGAAGTACAGTACCGGCAGGCGTTGGCACTGGCCGAGCTGGGTCTCTCTGACGGGGTCGGGCGGCTGGCGCAGGATGCCACTTGGCGTACCCCTAGCAGCGGGGTTTCTGTCACCGTATCCGCAGGCAATTATACCCTGCAGGCTCAGGATGAACCGGCAGTGGTAGTCGGTGGAGCGAATGTCGTGCCGGTTAAAGTGCGCGCCATGGCGACCCTAGTGGACAGTACGGCCAATGCCGAGGTTGAGGTGAAGGTCATCAAGATAAGCGTATTGGCCGGTACACCCGCGGCCCCTCTGACTGTCGCCGGTGGTATGGCAGTATCCGGCAACTTCACTGTGGTGGCCAACCCTAACGGGGGGGGGCCAGGGGTTCCGTTATCTGTCTGGACGAATGGCAATGTGGATTTGACCAATGGTTCTGGTCAGACTTGCCACCAGGGAGACTACAGCGGCGGGTGCAGCGCCAACATAAGCCAGAAGGGTGATAAGCAGTCGGATATCAAAGACAACGATACGGCATTCCCCACAGACCTGGTCTGGTATCTGTTCAACGAGAATGACGACGCTACGGGGTGGGCCAATCTGGAGTCGCGGGCGGTGCAACTGCTGACCAATTGCGATTCACTGTCGACCGCCTCGAGCGGCCTTATTATTGTCGACGGAGACTGCAAACCGGGTGGGTCGATCGGTTCGACCGCCGCGCCGGTCGTGCTTATCATACGCAACGGTAACCTGATGGTGAACGGGAATGCGACCCTGTACGGGCTGGTGTTCGCCTACTCAGCCACGCCCGCTACCGCCACCACCGACGTCAGCCTGAAGGGCGGAGCAATCGTCAACGGCGCCGTAGTAGCCAACTATCAGTTGGGCAAGACGGCCAACGGAACCTTCGATGCCAAGTATGATCAGGCGGTGTTGAGCAATATCGAAAATGGGGCTGCGTTTCAGCGCATTAATTTGGTGCCCGGTAGTTGGCGGGACTGGTAGGAGCATCTATGAAACCGCACAAGGGATTTGGGCTGTTGGAGATTTTGATCACGCTGGTGCTGCTGGGTGTGGGGGTCGCAGGACTGGTGGCTATGTCTCGTTCGTTGCTCAATACCTCCCAGGATAGCCGCCGTTATGAGGTAGCCATGCGGCTGGCGGAGTCAAAGCTGGATGCGTTTCGTACCTTCAATGGAGTGGTAAGCGCGGTTTCACCGCTTACTGCTTATAACAGTATTGCGGCCGGCTCCAGTTCGGCGACACCTCCTGATGGCGGTGGGACTTATGCCCTTAGTTGGACCGTCAGTAATCAGTACTGGAATGGGACGGGCTGGTCAGCCTCGGCCCCAGCGGGGTATCTCTACACCTATCCGGGTCGCAAGGTCATCAATGTGACGGTGGGTTGGAGCGACAGCGTCGGGCAGTCCCATTCCTTGTTGCTTTCCGGTGCGGTATCGCCTGTTGAGTCATTAACCCAGAATCAGTTTAACGGGGGGTTGGATACCAGTCGTGAACCGCCCCATGTGGTTTATACCCCTGGGGTTGCGCCCGATGTCATTTCCATCGAGATTGACCAAGAAGGGCGCAAGCAAGAGACCAGCAAGCCATTGCCCACCGTGACCTCCAAGGATGGTGCTGTTGGCAAACTGGTGCAATTCGAGACTGTTACCTATAAGCCAGACAATGGTGGCAATACCCAACAGGTGCTGCAGGATCTGGCATCGGTCTCCTGTTCCTGCAGTTATGGCTCGAGTGTCAATGCCTACCTGCCCGGTAAGGCCATTTTGACCAGCAGCAATCTGTTGTACTGGAACGTGGGCTCCCAGGTTACCAAGCAGACCGGGGTACTCAACAGCAGTGTCAGAGATCAACCGAGTCTCTGCACCAGTTGCTGCAAGGATCACTTCGATGGCAGCGGCAGCAGTTTCGAACAGTTTTACGCTCCACTCAATACCAGTCGACTGCGTTACAACAGTGGCCTCTCATCGGTCAATAGTGGCGATTATGTGGATGCCTGCCGCTTTGTCAGACTTGATGGTTACTATCGTCCGCTGCCGGACTGGAACCTGATCAAAGTTGTCGTGACCAGCGCTGATTTTCTTGCCAAGCCCGCAAACCAGACCAGCTACCAGAACTACATCAAGTACGTGGTTACTACCTACATCACCTGGCAGAAAAACACCCTCAACTGGACCGCAAACTCCACGGCCACGCCGCCGACGATCACCGAATTTGCGGATTGGTTGCCTGCCAATGCTGCGACAGGGGGAGATACCAGCACCAAGATCACCATGAATACGGGGACCGCCCAGTTGATTGCCAGAGGTATCTACGTGGATCTGCTCTCGCCGGACAGTCTCTCGAAGCTCGATCTGACTTCTCAGGATCTGTTGGCCAAGGTCCCGTTTCAGGACATCAATCTGACCATGCTGGCGGAGTGGAGCTTGGTGCCATTGAGTGGCCAGTTGACTGGCAGTGCCTCTGACTATGTCGGTGTGACCAACGAGCCGGTCAAGACAGTCGTTGATCTTGGCAGCTATTATTTTGGTAGCTACAGCCGTGGCTATCTGTCCGCCAAGAAGAGCACCAAGGATGCATCCAACGTGTTGCAAAGTGCATCGATCAAGGTGACGGCCTACCAAGGTAACTCGGGGATCACAGCTTCACTTATCTCACCGGTAGATCGAAGTGAGGCCAAGGTCGCCACCATGCCTATCTCGGTCGATACCAGCTCCCAGACGGTTCCGACTCTCACGGTATCGGGACGGATCGAATGTTTGGAGAAAGGTAACGGTAACAATACTGATCCTGTTTCATGCAACAAAAACACCTTTAACGGGTTAAGCTTGACCACCACCACCACGGGGGCCACTTGCCGAATCGACAAGCCCCAGGCCAACAACCAGCCAGCTACCTATGTTTGCACGGCGGCACAAAACAGCAGTCTGGTGGTGAGTTTTTCTTACAGTGCTCAGGGCAGTACAACCTATTTGCTGAAGCCTGCCTCCCTCAGCATTGCCATGACGCCACCCGCCAACGGTCAGGTGATTACTGGTCCTTGTGCCCTGTTGGTGGACAACGGTGTATCCAACGCAGCCAATTTAAGTTGCACCCCTTGAATCCGGGGCGCTGGCACAGCCAGCGCCTTTTCTTTATCATTCCCCATCATTTTCGAATTCAAGATGCATCGCCATGGCAAAAGCCCTCTCTCTGATGCTTGCCCAGTTGAATCTGACGGTAGGCGCCATCGAAGATAACACTGACAAAGTGCTCGCTGCGGCAGCTCAGGCCGAGCGGCAAGGTGCCGATCTGCTGGTCTGCCCCGAGCTGGCCCTGACCGGCTATCCGCCGGAAGATCTGTTGCTGCGTACCGACCTGATGATCCGGGTCGAATCCGCGCTGGCTCGTATTGCCGTATGGCAGGGTAACTGTGCCATTTTGGTGGGGCACCCTTGGCGTGAAGGGGAGGCGCTTTACAACGCGGCTTCTCTCTATGAGCAGGGGAAACTGATCGCCCGTTACTTCAAGCAGGACCTGCCCAATTACGGCGTGTTTGACGAGAAGCGCTACTTCACCGCTGCTAGCGAGACCTGCGTGGTGCCGTTCCGTGGTCACCAGCTGGGGCTGCTGATCTGCGAAGACCTGTGGCAGCCGGGTCCGGCGTTGGCCGCCAAGGCAGCGGGTGCCGAGTTGCTGCTCACTATCAATGCGTCGCCCTACGATCAGGAGAAACCCTGGATCCGCCGTGAACTGATGACGGAACGCTGCGATCAGACCGGCCTGCCACTGGTCTACCTCAATCAGGTCTGTGGTCAGGACGAGCTGATCTTCGACGGCTGCTCCAAGGTGTTCAACAGCCGGGGCGAGCTGACCCACAAGCTGGCCCCGTTTGCCGAAGAGCTGGCGCTGGTGCGCTTTGCCGATGGTCAGCCGGTGAAGGAGCGGGAACCGGCTGCGCCGCTTGAGCCCTTGGCCGAGACCTATCAGGCGCTGGTGCTGGCGGTGCGTGACTATGTCACCAAGAACGGTTTCCTTGGCGCCGTGCTGGGCCTCTCCGGCGGCATTGACTCGGCCCTGACGCTTGCCATTGCGGCCGATGCCATCGGAGCAGATAAGGTGCAGGCGGTGATGATGCCGTTCCGCTATACCGCCCAGATGAGTGTGGAAGATGCCAAAGAGCAGGCCGAGCGGATGGGGGTGGAGTTCAACATCATCTCCATCGAGCCGATGTTCGAAGGGTTTATGGCCCAACTGGCGCCGCTGTTTGAGGGCACCGCCCGCGATACCACCGAAGAGAACCTGCAGGCCCGCTGCCGCGGTGTGCTGCTGATGGCTCTCTCCAACAAGCGTCGCCGCATCGTGCTGACCACTGGCAACAAGAGCGAAATGGCGGTCGGCTATGCCACGCTGTATGGCGACATGGCGGGCGGTTTTGATGTGCTCAAAGATGTGCCCAAGACGCTGGTCTTTAAATTGTGCGAATATCGCAACTCGGTTGACTACGTGATCCCGCAGCGGGTTATCGATCGCCCGCCTTCAGCGGAGCTGGCGCCGGATCAGGTGGATCAGGACAGCCTGCCCCCTTACGACATCCTCGATGCGATCCTCAAGCGTTACGTGGAAGAGGATGCTTCGGTTGCCGACATGGTGGCGGAGGGCTTCGAAGAGGCAGTGGTACGCAAGGTGATCCGCCTGGTGGATCTCAACGAATACAAGCGCCGTCAGGCGGCAGTCGGGCCCCGTATTACGGCTCGCAACTTTGGTAAGGATCGCCGTTACCCCATCACATCCGGGTTCGGTAAACAGAACTGGTAAGGAGTCACCATGAAGAAGATTGAAGCCATCATCAAACCGTTCAAGCTGGACGATGTGCGCGAGGCCCTGGCCGAGATCGGCATCAACGGCATGACCGTATCCGAAGTCAAAGGCTTCGGCCGCCAGAAGGGCCACACCGAGCTCTATCGCGGTGCCGAATATATGGTCGACTTCCTGCCGAAAGTGAAGGTGGAGCTGGTGGTGCAGGACGAGGATCTCGATGCCTGTCTGGAAGCGATCCAGAACACCGCCCGTACCGGCAAGATTGGTGATGGCAAGATCTTTGTCTGTGAGGTGGAGCGTGTCATTCGTATCCGTACCGGCGAAGAGAACGAAGACGCGATTTGACCTTGGCCATGTTGCGAGATAATCGGGAGCACGAGCAACGACCTCATGCGGCAGGTTGGACGCGCCTCGTAGTGGTGGCCAGCCTGTTGGTGGGCCTGACTGCTTGCAGTACCCGTCCACCGGCCCAGCCGGAGAATCTGTGCCAGATCTTTCGCGAGAAGCCGGAGTGGCACAAGGCCGCGCTCAAGATGAACGAGAAGTGGGGGACACCGATCCAAGTGGTGATGGCCATGATGTATCAGGAGTCCTCCTTCGTGCACGATGCCCAGCCGCCGATGCAGTATTTTCTCTTTATCCCGACCGGGCGGGCCAGTTCGGCTTATGGTTATGCTCAGGTCAAAGATGAAACATGGGCTGATTACCAGCGGGAAACCGGCAACAGCTGGAGTGACCGCGATGACTTTGCCGACGCCATCGATTTTATGGGTTGGTACACTAACAAAGCCCAGCGGCTCAATGGCACCTCCAAGTGGGATGCCTATGGCCAGTACCTCAACTATCACGAAGGGTGGGGGGGCTACCGGCGTGGCAGCTATCGCAGCAAGGGGTGGTTGATGAAGACCTCGCGCAAGGTGGAAGCTCGCGCCCAGCGCTACGGCGCTCAGTACCGTCAATGCAAGGATCAGCTCTCGCGCGGGGGCTGGTTCTGGTAACCAAAGCAGGAGTCAGAAATGCCGTTATTGGACAGTTTTACCGTTGACCACACCCGTATGGAAGCGCCAGCGGTGCGTGTGGCCAAGACCATGCAGACCCCGAACAAGGACACCATTACTGTGTTCGACCTGCGTTTCTGTGTGCCGAACCAGGAGATCCTCTCCGAGCGCGGTATCCATACGCTGGAGCACCTGTTTGCCGGTTTTATGCGTGATCACCTGAATGGTGACGGCGTGGAGATCATCGACATCTCCCCCATGGGTTGCCGTACCGGTTTCTATATGAGCTTGATTGGCGCGCCGGACGAAGCCCGTGTTGGCGCAGCCTGGCAGGCGGCCATGAGCGACGTGCTGACCGTGCAGGATCAAGCCAAAATCCCCGAGCTGAACGAGTATCAGTGCGGCACCTACAGCATGCACTCGCTGGAAGAGGCGCACGCCATCGCCCGTCATGTGCTGGAGCGCGGGATCGGCGTCAACCACAACGTCGAGCTGGCCCTGCCGGAAGAGAAGCTGAAGAGTCTGTGAGGCTGATGAGCTGTCGCTCATCGGATAACCTCTTCAGGGAATGTTAAAAGAGCCGGTCAGCCATGCTGATCGGCTCTTTTTTATCTCGCCCGATAGCGATAGTGGGGATGACTTGCTCCCCTTGCCGACTCTGATTAGGATGGTTTTTGACCTGAATCTGTTGGCGGAGGTGTGACGATGAAAGGCGTATTGCTACGTTGGCTGGCCCGTTACGATGCATGGTGCGAGGAGTGGGGGCTCACTCAGGAGAACCGGCGCTGCTGCACACCGGTTCGTTATGATGAGGAGCAAACGACAGAACATCATTCCGGTCGCGATGATTCACTTACTGAAAATTGCGGGTCACGGCACCGGTAACGCTGTTGTACTCAAAGCCGAGGCCGTTTTCATACTCCGAGCCAGTCTGGAAGCGGCCCATTGAGTCGCGCAGGATATAGCGGCAGTTATGGTGTTCTTCGTTCGGTTCATCTTCATCTTTATGGTTCGTTTTAATCTCGATAGACAAGTAATCAACCCCTTCTGGAATAACTCCCCCGTTGAGATCTGCGGGGGCAACAGTTTGGCTGCCCTCTAGCAGGTTGGTAAATAGTAACTTGCAATCATCAGAATTATTGACCGAGATATGGTTGCCAGAGCCAGCCTGATAGTGCGTGTCTACCGGCTTGTAGTAATCCTCTTTTGTCCCCGCCGGCCAGCCATAGCGGTTGATATCTATCGTGCTGTTGCCAAAACTGCTCAGGTTATAGAGCGCGATCGCTTGTCCCTGAACTTTCACCGCCCAGCCGGCATTTGCCAGCTGAACTGCACTGGCAAAGCTGCCAGCGGTCGCCGAAACCGTGCTTTTCAGGGCATCATCCTTGATATTGATAAAGCGGGGCAGGGCGGTGACGGTCAGGATCCCCAGTACTATGATCACCAGTACCAGTTCAATCAGGGTAAAGCCGTAGTTTCTGTTGTTCATCGTGTTCAATGACCCATTAAATACCGCAAACAGGCGAGAGTGATATGCAGCTGATAGATACCCATTGCCATCTCGACTTTCCGGTGTTCGACCGGGACAGGGAAGCGTTGCTGGCTCGCTGTCGGGCATTAGGGGTGACGGAGTATATCATTCCTGCCATCGCGGAGGATAACTGGACTCGTGTGATGGCGCTGGCAGGTCAGTATGACGGCCTATTTTATGGCCTGGGTATTCATCCCTGGTATGCCGGTGAGCAGCGGGAGGGGGTGATAGAGCGACTGCAAACGCTGGTGATGAGCCAACCTGCCGGGCTGGTGGCCATTGGCGAATGTGGGCTGGACCTGCGCTCTCACGTGCCGCAGGGGGGGCAGCATACGCTATTTGAGGCTCAGGTCCGGCTGGCAGCCGATGCCGGGCTACCCCTGATGATCCACTCGGTACGCGCCAATGACACTGTGGCCAAGCTGTTGCGCCGCTTCAAGCCGCCACGTGGCGGGGTGATCCATGCCTTTAGCGGCTCCTTGCAGCAGGCGGAGGCATTCTGGCAGCTGGGTTTTCGGCTCGGGGTAGGCGGGGTAATCAGTTTTGAGCGGGCGAGCAAGACGCGAGACGTATTTCAGGCCATGCCGCTCGAGGCACTGGTGCTGGAAACCGACTCGCCCGATATGCCGTTGCAGGGTGAGCAAGGTACCCGAAATACCCCTGAGGCACTGCCGAGAATAGCGGAAATATTGATGACATTGCGGGAGGAATCATCGGTAGATGTTGCGAAGGTGTTATTTGAGACTGCCCAGCGACTTTTCCATCACGATCAATGCCAACAAAACAATTTGGCAACATGCGATTAAGCTATCAGGAAAAAAAACGAGCGTAAAAATCGTTTGCTGTCTAATTTTGTGACAGTCAGGCATTTTGATAGCGATAAAATGTGACCAGCATTCTATTTTAAAGGCCTTTAATTAGTATAATGCGCTCCCCTTGATTAGCGGCTTTGTATTACAAGTTGCTAACAAGATAGGTGCTACTAGAGGAAGATAATAATGAGCTTAATCATGGGTCTGGTGGGGATGGCAACGCTCGTCCTTATCGCGGTGCTGTTCTCCAGCAATCGCAAGGCAATTAACGTACGTACCGTGGCGGGCGCGTTCGCAATTCAAGTCGGTCTGGGCGCTTTCGTGCTCTATGTACCGGTAGGTCGCGATATTCTGGTGGGCGTATCCGACGCAGTATCCAGTGTGATCAGCTATGGCCAGAACGGCATCGACTTCCTGTTCGGTGGTCTGGTCAGCAACAAGATGTTTGAAGTGTTCGGTGGCGGTGGCTTCGTGTTTGCCTTCCGTGTTCTGCCGGTCATCATCTTCTTCTCTTCCCTGATTGCAGTGCTCTATTATCTGGGCATCATGCAGGTGGTGATCAAGCTGCTGGGCGGTGGCCTGCAGAAAGTGCTGGGAACCTCCCGTACCGAATCCCTCTCTGCGACTGCCAACATCTTCGTTGGTCAGACTGAAGCCCCGCTGGTCGTTCGTCCTTACATCTCCAAGATGACCGACTCCGAGCTGTTTGCTGTCATGTGTGGTGGTCTGGCTTCCGTCGCCGGCTCCGTACTGGCCGGTTACGCCTCCATGGGCGTCAAGATGGAGTACCTGATTGCTGCCTCCTTCATGGCCGCTCCGGGTGGTCTGCTGTTCGCCAAGTTGCTGGTGCCCGAAACCGAGACCCCGAACTACGACGAAAGCTCTACCGATGGCGAGCTGGACGACAAGCCTGCCAACGTCATCGACGCTGCTGCTGCCGGTGCCTCTGCCGGTATGC
This sequence comes from Aeromonas fluvialis, assembly GCF_000819885.1. GTDB lineage: Bacteria > Pseudomonadota > Gammaproteobacteria > Enterobacterales > Aeromonadaceae > Aeromonas > Aeromonas fluvialis. Next base: position 37,748 of record NZ_CDBO01000040.1, on the reverse strand, counting down.
AACTGGCCCTGAACGTCGGTGCCATGCTGCTGGCCTTCATCGGCCTGATCGCCATGATCAACGGTATTTTCTCCGGTGTGGGTGGCTGGTTTGGCATGCCAGAGCTCTCTCTGGAGCTTATCCTGGGCTGGATTTTCTCCCCGCTGGCCTTCCTGATCGGTGTGCCCTGGAGTGAAGCTGTGGTTGCCGGTTCTTTCATCGGTCAGAAGCTGGTAGTGAACGAGTTCGTGGCGTACCTGAACTTTGCTCCGTACCTGAAAGATGAGCTGCTGATCAATGGCGCTGCCATGTCCGAGCACACCAAGGCGATCATCTCTTTCGCTCTGTGTGGCTTTGCCAACCTCTCTTCTGTTGCCATCCTGCTGGGTGGTTTGGGGTCCATGGCACCGAACCGCCGCGGCACCATTGCACGCTTTGGTCTGAAAGCCGTATTGGCCGGTTCTCTGTCCAACCTGATGTCTGCCACTATCGCAGGCTTCTTCCTGGCTCTCTCTGCTATGTAATAGCCGCCTGACAGACAGGGTATAAACACAAACGCCACGGCATCTGCCGTGGCGTTTGCGTATGGATCGGTGACAAGCGTTTTCCTATCTAAACTAATAATAAAAATGAGTCAAATCGGAGGTTATATGAATGAAGTGCTACTGGCGATGGTGGCGGGTTTTATTGTCGGTTTGTTGTTTTCTTTCCTCAAATTGCCGATCCCGGCGCCTCCCGTTTTGTCCGGGGTGATGGGGATCGTCGGGGTCTATCTGGGGGGATTGGCCTACTCTTGGATCCTGACTCGCTTCTTTTCGTAAGGCTTTTTTAGACAGGAATTTGCCAGATGTGAGTTATCTCTGAAATTGGCAAATCCGGCTTGCAAACAGGGGGTATCTCGGCTGAAATAGGCGTTGCCAGCAGGGTGCTGGCAATGACTAATACTCGATGAAATCGGGTGTTGGCGGTCAAATGGAATTGATTGGGAAGTCAGGTCAGATGTTGTCGGCCTTTCTCAAGTCTTCATGGAACCAAGTCCGCACTTTTGTAAGAAAGTGACAGGGCTCTTGCCTTATTTACAGTCGCAGTGCCTGCAGGGAGCTTTGCATAGCATCCCGATAGTGCCGATGTTTTTGCACTGTAATTCTATTCCTGTATAGCAGGGGATGACTGCCGCATCCATCGCTGGATGGTCTGGTGGTACCCGGTTATGTGGATTAAATCGAGACTTTGGAGAACAGAATGACTGATCTGAAACTGGCCGCTCAGCGCGCCCTGAACCTGATGGACCTGACCACCCTGAACGATGACGACACTGACCAGAAGGTGATCGATCTGTGCCGCAAGGCCAAGTCACCGGCTGGCCTGACTGCCGCCGTCTGCATCTATCCCCGCTTTATCCCCATCGCTCGCAAGACCCTGCGTGAGATCGGCGCAGCCGACGTGCGCATTGCGACCGTGACCAACTTCCCGCACGGCAACGACGACATCGAGATCGCCGTAGCCGAGACCCGTGCCGCCGTCGCCTACGGTGCCGACGAAGTGGACGTGGTGTTCCCGTACCGCGCTTTCATGGCTGGTAATGAACAGATCGGTTTTGATCTGGTCAAAGCCTGTAAAGAGGCCTGTGGCGTCGATGTGCTGCTGAAAGTGATCATCGAAACCGGTGAGCTGAAAGAAGAGGCGCTGATCCGTCGCGCTTCCGAGATCTGCATCGATGCCGGTGCCGACTTCATCAAGACCTCCACCGGCAAGGTGCCGGTCAATGCGACCCCGATCGCTGCCCGCATCATGATGGAAGTGATCAAGGCCAAGAACCCGAAAGTGGGCTTTAAGCCTGCCGGTGGCGTCAAAGACGCTGCTGTTGCGGGTCAGTACCTCGCCATGGCCGAAGAGATCCTGGGCAAGGACTGGGTATCCGCCCGTACCTTCCGCTTTGGTGCCTCCAGCCTGCTGGCCAGCCTGCTGGCGACCCTGGGTCACGGCGAAAAGCCGGCCAACACCAGCGGTTACTAAGTTGACCCGAGAGGGCGAGCCCGGCTCGCCCTGTTATGCCCGGCCACATGGCCTGTGGCAGGGCGTCCGGCTTTTGTAACGCCAGTCATGGCGGAGGGAATGAAAGATGTTTTTGCCTCAAGAAATTATTCGCAAGAAGCGCAACGGTGAAGCGCTCAGTACCCAAGAAATCCAATTCTTCATTCAGGGTATTACCAACAACACCATCGGCGAGGGGCAGATTGCGGCGCTCGCGATGGCGGTCTATTTCAAAGACATGACCATGGATGAGCGGGTTGCCCTGACCTGCGCCATGCGTGACTCCGGCATGGTACTGACCTGGGATCACCTGAACCTGGGTGGCCCGATTGTCGATAAACACTCCACCGGCGGTGTGGGTGATGTGGTCTCTCTGATGCTTGGCCCCATGGTCGCTGCGTGCGGCGGTTTCGTGCCGATGATCTCCGGCCGTGGTCTGGGCCACACCGGCGGTACCCTAGACAAGCTGGATGCCATTCCAGGCTACCAAACCTCGGTCGATAACGATCGTTTCCTGAGGATAGTGAAAGAGGCGGGAGTCGCCATCATCGGCCAGACCGGCGATCTTGCCCCGGCCGACAAGCGTATCTATGCAGTACGGGACATCACCGCCACCGTCGAATCCATCGCCATGATCACCGGCTCCATCCTCTCCAAGAAGCTCGCCTCCGGGCTGGAAGCGCTGGTGATGGATGTGAAAGTGGGCTCCGGCGCCTTTATGCCGACCTTTGAGGCATCCGAAGAGCTGGCGAAAAGCATCGTCGCCGTGGCCAATGGGGCCGGTTGCCGCACCTCAGCGCTCTTGACCGACATGAACCAGGTGCTGGCCTCCAGCGCCGGTAACGCGGTGGAAGTGCGTGAAGCGGTGCGTTACCTGACCGGTGAATATCGCAACCCGCGGATCCACGAAGTGACCATGGCGCTGTGCGCCGAGATGCTGATCTCCGCAGGCTTGGCCTGCGACGAGCGCGATGCCCGCGCTAAGCTGCAGACGGTGCTGGATAACGGCAAGGCGGCCGAGATCTTCGGCCGCATGGTGACCGGCCTGGGTGGCCCGGCCGATTTTATGGAGCGTTATGACACTTACCTGCCCAAAGCATCTATCGTGCGCCCTGTCTTCGCGGCCAACAGCGGTTTCGTCACCGCCATGGATACCCGCGAGCTGGGTCTGGCCGTGGTCGCCATGGGTGGCGGTCGCCGCGCTGCCGGTGACAAACTTGATTATGCGGTCGGTCTGACCGATTTTATTCGTCTGGGTCAACGCGTTGATGCTGACAAGCCGATCGCCATGATCCACGCTCAAACCGAAGAGCAGTATGCTCAGGCTGCCAGCATGGTGCAGGCGGCTGTCCGGATTGGTGGCGAGCGGCCACAAGCACTGCCTGAAGTGTACCGCCGCATCACCCTGGCCGATTTGTAACAAGGGGAAGACCCATGAAACGTACCTTTATTCTGATGATGGACTCTTTCGGTATTGGCGCTGCTGCCGACGCCGACAAGTTCGGCGATGTGGGCGCCAACACCCTTGGCCATATCGCCAAGGCGTGTGCGGCCGGTGACATTGAAGGCCGTGGCGCCCTCAACCTGCCCAACCTCAACAAGCTCGGTCTGGGGCATGCCGGTGAGCAGGCATCCGGTTACTTCCCGGCAGGGCTGAACAAGGATATCGAGGTGGTCGGTGCCTACGGCTTTGCCCAGGAGCTCTCCTCCGGCAAGGACACCCCGTCCGGTCACTGGGAAATCGCCGGTGTACCCGTGCTGTTTGAGTGGGGCTATTTCAAGGATCATACCAACAGCTTTCCGCAGGAGCTGCTGGATGCCATCGTCGAGAAGGCGGGCTTGTCCGGTTATCTGGGGAACTGCCACGCCTCCGGTACCCAGGTGCTGGACGATCTGGGCGAAGAGCATATGCGTACCGGCAAGCCGATCCTCTACACCTCCGCCGACTCCGTATTCCAGATCGCCTGCCACGAAGAGACCTACGGCCTCGAGAAGCTCTATGAGCTGTGCCACATCGTGCGCGAGCTGCTGGAGCCCTACAACATCGGCCGCGTCATCGCCCGTCCGTTCGTGGGCAGTGGCAAGGGTAACTTCAAACGTACCGGCAACCGTCACGACTACTCGGTGCTGCCGCCAGCGCCGACCGTGCTGGATTACATGAAGGATGCGGGTGGCCAGGTTGTCTCCATCGGCAAGATTGCCGACATCTATGCCCAGCAGGGCATCACCAAGCAGGTGAAAGGGACCGGTCTGACCGAGCTGTGGGATCGTACCCTGGAAGAGGTGAACGCCGCCGGTGACAACACTATCGTGTTCACCAACTTCGTCGATTTTGACTCCTCCTATGGCCACCGCCGCGATGTGAAGGGCTACGCCGATGCGCTGGAGTACTTCGATTCCCGTCTGCCGGAGCTGTTTGCGCTGCTGCAAGATGGCGATGTGGTGGTGCTGACCGCCGACCACGGCTGTGACCCGACCTGGGGGGGGACCGATCACACCCGCGAATACATTCCGGTGCTGTTCTTCGGCAAGCCGGTCAAGGCCGGCTCCGTCGGCCGTCGCGAGACCTTTGCCGATATCGGCCAGAGCATAGCGGCGTACCACGGTCTGCCGAAACTGGCGTACGGTACCAGCTTCCTGTAATTTACCCGCCCGCCACTTCGGCGGCGGGCAATTTATACAACAATAAAACTCAACCTGTGTGAAGGAATCAAGAGAATGGCAACTCCTCATATCAATGCGAAAGATGGCGCCTTTGCTGATACCGTACTGATGCCGGGCGATCCCCTGCGCGCCAAGTACATCGCCGAGACGTTCCTGGAGAACGTCGAGCAGGTCTGCGACGTGCGCAACATGTTCGGCTATACCGGTACCTACAAGGGCCGTCGTATCTCCGTGATGGGCCACGGTATGGGCATCCCCTCCTGCTCCATCTACACCAAAGAGCTGATCACCGATTACGGTGTGAAGACCCTGATCCGCGTCGGTTCCTGCGGTGCGGTGCGTGAAGACGTGAAACTGCGTGATGTGGTGATCGGTATGGGGGCCTGCACCGATTCCAAAGTAAACCGTCTGCGTTTCAAGGATCACGACTTCGCAGCCATCGCCGACTTCGATCTGGTTGCCAATGCGGTACAGGCTGCCAAGAACAAGGGTACTCCGGTGCGCGTTGGTAACATCTTCTCCGCCGACCTGTTCTACACCCCGGATCCCTCCATGTTCGACGTCATGGAAAAATACGGCATCCTGGGTGTCGAGATGGAAGCTGCCGGTATCTACGGTGTGGCCGCAGAGTACGGTGCCAGGGCACTGACCATCTGTACCGTTTCCGACCATATCCGTACCGGTGAACAGACCACTGCCGAAGAGCGCCAGCTGACGTTCAACGACATGATCGAGATCGCGCTGGACTCCGTCCTGCTGGGCGACAAGTAATTCCGATAATTACCCTCCAGATGCAAAACGGCGATCCTTCGGGTCGCCGTTTTTTTATCTGTTTATTGGCTTGCGCCATCATTGGCTGGCGGCGGGGAGGTGGGTGACTTTTTCTTGTGCTTGCGTACCCGCATATAGTTGCGGCGCACACCGTAGGAGATGAGCAGGCCCGCCAACAGGGCGACCAGCAGTATCAGCCGCTGTTTCTCCTGCACGACCTTGAGCCGTGTGTCCTTGTCTGCCAGCATCTGCTGCTCTTCCAGGGTGATGCGCAGGAAGCCGATGGTCTGCTCGCCATCCAGGATCTCCTGCACAAACTGGATCCGTCCCTTGCCCAGCTCCGGCAACGACTTGTTGTCGCTGCCGATGGGCAGCAGGCTCTCCAGCGGCACCGCCTGTTCTGACTGGGCGAGGGGAATGCCGCGCCCGTCGTAGAGGGTGGCATCGAGGATCTCCGGCTCTGCCGCCAGATCCCGCGCCAGCCGCTCCAGCTCGCTGCTCTTCTCCTCCTTGATCCAGCGCTTCATGTCTCGGGCTGCATAAGCGACCAACGCCTGCGCCCGGCTGCGCGCTTCGCTGTGCAGCGCAGCCTGGCTCTCTCCTTGCATATGAAGGAGTACAACCAGTACCCAGCAGCCGAGCAGCAGGCCGACTATCAGACTGAGCATACGTTTGATTGGAAGATGACGCTGCAAGCGCGAGACCTCATGCGGACAAGGAGTGCAGGATCTTGGCGCTTGCCTGCGCAAAAAGCAATACGCTACTCTGGGTCAGCATTGTTAACCCTCTGATCACCAAGGAAGGCGTATCCCTTATGTTGTTGTCCCGGCTCCCCCCTCTGTTATCCGATTGGCCCGCGTTGTTGTCCGGTTCTCCCTGCTGGCAGTTCAATGCCGATGCGTTGCACCCGACAGAGACCCCTCTGACGACTGCATGGCTGGTGCTGTTTGGCAAGGGACTGCGGTCATCCCATCTGGCCCATCTGTCGCCACTGCTGGCAGCGCAGGGAGTGACGGCCACCCTCTATCCTCCCGCCGAGGTGGCGGGTGTGCCACTGCTGCTGCTTGGTTGCGATCGCTTCTCCCCCGAACTGGTGGCCGTGCTCAAGAATGGTGAGTGGGAGATCGATCTCTGCCATCTGCCCGCGCTGCCGACCCTGAGCGAACCCGGGCTGCTGGTGATGGATATGGACTCGACCGCGATCCGCATCGAGTGTATCGACGAAATCGCCCGGCTAGCCGGGGTCGGTGAGCAGGTGGCGGCAGTGACGGCTGCCGCCATGCAGGGCAAACTGGAGTTCTCCGACAGCCTGCGTAACCGGGTGGCTCTGCTGGCTGGTGCGCCGGTCACCATTCTTGACGAGGTGGCAGCCAGCATGCCGTGGATGCCTGGCTTGCCGCTGATGGTCGATACACTCAAAGAGGCTGGCTGGAAGGTGGCCATCGCTTCCGGCGGTTTTACCCGTTTTGCCGGTGAGCTGCGGCAGGCACTGGGGCTCGATGCCATCTTCGCCAATGAGCTGGAGATAGAGGGGGAGCGGCTGACCGGCAAGGTGAGCGGGCGTATCGTTGATGCCAGCGTCAAGGCTGAGGTGCTGCAGCAACTGGCCGCCGAGTATGCCATTGGGCCAGCTCAGACGGTCGCCATCGGCGATGGTGCCAACGATCTCAAGATGATGGGGGTGGCAGGCCTTGGGATTGCTATTCATGCCAAGCCGCTGGTACGGGAACAGGCGGCTGCCACCCTCAATCATCACGACCTGGAAGGGGTGATCTGCCTGCTGGCTGCGCGGGCTTGCAGCGAACGACGCTGGGACAAGCGCTGACCGTGTTTCAAGGAGGAAAGCAATAAAAATGGAATTGTTGCAGCAGTCTCTGTTTATCCCCTGTGGCGTCCATCAACTGCATGTTCGCCATATCAAACCCCGGGTCGCCGTGCATGGCGAACCGATCCTGATGGTGCACGGTGCCATCGAGAACGGCCGGATATTCTATACCGAGTCGGGCAAGGGGCTGGCCTGTTTTCTGGCCCGCCACGGCTATCAGGTCTATGTGGCTGATCTACGCGGGCGGGGGCTCAGCACCCCGACCATCGCCGAGCAGGCGGAGCACGGCCAGCATGAACTGATCACCGAGGATCTGCCAACGCTGCATAGCTGGATTGCCGAGCACCATCACGGCTTCAAGGTACATTGGGTGGCCCACTCCTGGGGCGGCGTCATCATGGCCTCGACCTTGGTGCGCTTCCCCGAGTTGGCGGAGCAGGTGGCCAGCCTGCTGTTTTTTGGCACCAAGCGGGGAGTGTCGGTGCACAATCCCGAGCGCTGGCTGAAGGTGGATCTAATTTGGAATCGATTGGCGCCCTGGCTGGCTCGCCGCCGCGGTTTTCTGGCCGCCCGGGATCTCAAGATCGGTGCCGATGACGAGCCGCTACGCTATCTGCAGGAGACCATCCCCTGGGTCAAGTGTGGCCCTTGGCGGGACCCTCACGACGGCTTTGCCTATGACGAGGGGGCAGCGCGGGTAAACTGGCCGCCGCTCTGGATGATTTCGGCCAGGGCGGACAAGGTGTTGGGCCATCCCACCGATGTGCACCGTTTTAGCGCCGAGATGGGTTCAAAGAGTCGCCACACCCGCTTGGGGCGTGACAATGGCAACCGGCTTGATTATGACCACATCAACATGTTGACCGCACCACAGGCCCTGGAGGATCACTTCCCCCAGATCCTCGACTGGTTGCTCAATCCGCAGGCGGCATGACAAAAATGGGGCGCATCGTGCGCCCGAGTCGGTGATTCAGCGGGAAGGCGGCGTGATACCAAGCCGGAACAGGGTTGCCTGGGTGGTATCGGTCAGCTCGCCAACCCCCACCACACTCCACAGCTCCTCTTCCAACCGCTTTGCCTTGTGAATAGCGAATTTGGCGATGTAGTCCAGTTCGTTGGCGATGAAGTTGGTGTCGGGGCGTCCGGTGCGGGATATACCGACCAGCACCGAGTAAAATTCTCCCTGTTGCAGTGCCTGCTCGATGAACTGGCGTTTTTCCTTTAGCCCGCTAAAGCTGCTGGCAAGGCGGCTGGTGAAGAGGGGCAGGCCCGCCTTGGTCTGGATGCTGGCAATGTAGACCTCATTTTCCCGCGGTTTGTCCTCTCGTTCTATAGTACGCAACGGGTTCATAAGAAGCTCTTTAAGCAGTTCCCCCTGAAACAGTGGATAGAGGTTCTCCTGCTCCGGTTGCTCGACACAGGCGGTGAGCAGCCGTTGCAGGCTGCGCGGGGTGAGTGACTTGCCGATAGCAGCGGGCCTGGGTGCCCCCTTCCGCTTGTTGATATAGACCGGTGAGTTAAACAGATGATGGGTATAGATATTGCGCAGGGCTCGCGCCAGTCCACGATAGCGACGCAGCTCCTGCGCCGCCTTGAGCTTGTTCTGGTTGCTCTCGATCAGCAGGCTGAAGAACTGGCGACCGGTGTGGCGATCGGAATTTCCGTCGATACAGAGGTGCAGCACGGTGCGAGTCATGTTGAGGCTAACCAGCCGGTAGGAGAGATGCTGCAGATCCATGCTTTTGGATAGCTCCTGCAGACGGGGCAGGGCAATGGTCACCACATCGTTTTTGTCGCCGGCAAAGGCCTCTTCCAGTTCGACCTGCAGGCCATGGGCCGAGATATCGCGGGTCCAACCAAGCCATGACTTGCCGTTGTGATGGATTGCAACGACTGTTTTGTGGATGTAGCGCAGTTCCTTGCGAAGCTGGACATAGTGCAGGGACTCAATCTCGAAGGGGGCAATACCCGGCTCGTGACCAAAACGTTGCAGTTCATTGGCATTGTTGCTGAGCTCGCCCTCCGAGCGGAACTCTTCCCATTGGGACTCCAGAGTGATCTCCTGCAGCAGGCCGCAATACCCAATCAGCTTGAGACGTTCGAGTAACAGAATATCTTGCAATTGCGAATTCTCGACTCCCTGCAACTGGCCTACATCGGCCTCATGAGGTTCACAGGTCTCCAGTGAAAACTTGTAGACCCGCCAGCTGGGACGCCGGGAGCCAACCTGGAAAAAGAGGGCGGTGAGGCCACTCTGACGCAGCTCCTCAGCGGTGGCAGAAAAGAAATAGATATGGCTGCGCACCGTGTGAGTGAAGCAATAGATGAGGGTTTCGGTCGTGGTGCCGGGGGCCGGGCAGAGTCGTTTCATCCGCTCTGCGCTGAAGAGTCCCGCCAGGGCATCGCGGTTCTTCTCGTCGCGCCAGTACTCCAGCAGGTGCTGGTTATTTTCGGTGCGCAGGGCAATTTCGAGTGAGGGGCTGTCCCCTGTACTGAAGAAAAGCGGCATGCCGGTCATCCGTGGCAGATAGAACTGCTCATATCCCTTGATGAGAGCAGCCGAGAGCAGATAGTCGACGCTGACCCGATAGCGGATCTTGTTGGCCTCGATGAAGTCGTTGAGGAAGGTATCGAAGGCGGGTTGCTCACCGGCGCGCACCAGCCTCAGCCAATACTTTCCTTCCTTGCTCTCTTCTCCGAGGATCTGGTAATCGACCGGCTGATGCAGTACCGGATTGGGGTGGTCCCGCACCAGCCCGGTGAAAAAGACCTCTACCTGAGCGCCGGTCTGGTAATTGGGCAAATAAGGGACTGAAACTCTCATACCACCGAGGGAAAGATCGGAACTTTTGGCGAACAGCTTCTCCCCATCATGAAGTTTGATGAGCAAGGGCGAGCTGAAGTGCATCCGCTCCTGCCGTCGCCCGTAGTAACTGGCAAAGATGATGGGGTTGACGTCGTATTGCCGGAAGGGGCTGACGGGGGGGGACAGCCGTCCATCCACCCTGGCGTGGTGATGGTTTTTTTGCCATTGCTGCAGCGCTTCGTAAACGCCAAGGGTGTAGGCGTCGCGGTAGAGATAGCACTGTGACTGAAACAGGCCGATCGCCTCGGCCGGCATAAAGTGGGTGATACCGTCGAACTCGTGCACCAGGCACTCGTCCTCAAGCTCATCGCGCATGTCGATAACCCTGCGGCAGGAGGAGCATTTGCGATTGAGCTCCATCTTGATCAGAAAACGGCCGTTGCTGTTCTCGTCCTGGGTCAGACGGTTGAAGATCTCGTCGAAATCTTTCTCCCGCAGCAGGGGGACAAGTTGTTCAATCAGATGTTGCTGGTGTGCTGAATCCATGTGTTCCTGCCACGGAAAGTCACTTTTCCGATTCTGGGTTTGATCTGTCGGTCGCAAACAAGTATATCAAGCAGGAATTCATCCTGTCCCCGAGTTATCAATGGCTAAAAATAAAACTGCTTATGTTTGTTCCGAATGTGGTGCCGACTTCACTCGCTGGCAAGGTCAATGCAGCGAGTGCAAGGAGTGGAATACCATCACCGAGGTGCGTCTTGGCTCGGTCACTCCCGCTGGCAGGAGTGCCCGTTACACCGGTTATGCCGGAGCGGTCGGCAGCCAGGTCCAGACATTGGCAGAGATCGCCACCACCGAAATCCCCCGTTTTACTTCCGGTTTCAAGGAGCTGGATCGGGTGCTTGGCGGCGGCGTGGTGCCCGGCTCGGCGATTCTGATCGGTGGCAACCCGGGGGCAGGCAAATCGACTCTGCTGTTGCAGACCATGTGCGGTCTGGCAGAGCGGATGAAGACCCTCTATGTCACCGGTGAGGAGTCGCTCCAGCAGGTGGCAATGCGGGCTAACCGCCTTGGTCTGCCCACCGACAAGCTGCGTATGCTCTCCGAGACCAGCGTAGAGCAGATTTGCCTGATTGCCCAGCAGGAACAGCCACAGATCATGGTGATCGACTCCATTCAGGTGATGCATGTGGCGGATGTGCAATCTTCCCCTGGCTCTGTCTCCCAGGTCCGAGAGGCTGCGGCTTTGCTGACCCGCTATGCCAAGCAGAATCATGTCGCCATCTTCATGGTGGGCCACGTGACCAAGGATGGCAGCCTGGCTGGCCCCAAGGTGCTGGAGCACTGTATCGACTGCTCGGTACTGCTCGACGGTGGTCATGATTCCCGTTTTCGAACCCTGCGTTCCCACAAAAACCGCTTCGGGGCGGTCAACGAGCTCGGGGTATTTGCCATGACCGAACAGGGGATGCGAGAGGTGAGCAATCCCTCTGCCATCTTCCTTAGTCGCGGTCAGGATCAGGCGCCCGGCTCCATCGTCATGGTGATCTGGGAAGGCACCCGGCCGCTGCTGGTGGAGTTACAGGCGCTGGTGGATTACTCCCAGCTCTCCAATCCGCGCCGGGTGGCGGTGGGAATGGATCACAACCGGCTCGCCATGCTGCTGGCGGTGCTGCACCGCCATGGGGGTCTGCAGATGGCGGATCAGGATGTCTTTATCAATGTGGTCGGCGGGGTCAAGGTGGAAGAGACCAGTGCTGACCTGGCGTTGCTGCTGGCGATGGTTTCCAGTTTTCGGGATCAGGCGCTGCCCAAGGATCTGGTGGTGTTTGGCGAAGTAGGGCTCTCAGGGGAGATCCGCCCCGTCCCGTCTGGTCAGGAGCGACTGCAGGAGGCTGCCAAGCATGGCTTCCGTCGCGCCATCGTGCCACAGGCCAATGCCCCCAAACACCCCATCGAGGGGATGGAAGTGGTACCGGTCAAGAAGCTGTCTGATGCACTCGAGGCTCTATAGCCGTAGAAATAGAGACTGAATGAACGGAAAAAGAGCACCAGAGCACACTTTCATTCTGGCCGGACGTCATTACGACTGACTGTGTTCCTGGTGTTCGTTTAGCAGTTGTTCCAGCTCCCGATGCAGCAGCTCTTCGTCACCCACGTTGAGTTCTATCATCCGCTTGAGATGAGTGGCGCTGTCAATGTCGATGTGGTGGCAGTAGAACCCCAGCTTCTTGCTGGCCTCATGGTTCAGCTCGACCTGCATTTTGATCTTGATGTCGCTGCCACTCAGGACAAAACTGAGCTGGTACTCCTTGTTGTCACGACTCTCCCAATCATCCGGGCGGATTAGCAGGGCGCCCTGCAGCGATATATCGACAAGCTGAGTCTGCCACTTTTGCTCCCCTTGGGTGAGTTCAGCCGTGGTCAAATAGAGGATCCGTGCAAAACGGCGGCGCTCAGACATGCTCATCTCCTAGTATGCAATCTGCTGGACACTGTGAATCATTACATCGAGTGTAATCGACCTTGGCTGCCAGTATCTTGAACTTGCTCCGAAAATAGCAATCAAGCTTGCTGGGTGCTGAGGGACTCCACCACATGGAGTGCCTTGACCAGACGATCTTCCTGTTTGAAGCGATCTTCCAGTACCTGGCCCAACTCGTTGAGGTCCTCATCGAGCAGCAGCAGTTGGGCCTCGTCGGCATCGCTGTATTTGTCGTTGAATTCGAGGGCAAACTCGGTAGTGGCACGAATATGGGGATAAATCCGTTTGGCCAGCTCCAGTGTTTCGCCGCTGGCCTGTTCGAAAGCGGTAACGACGTGGTGGTAGATTTCGAAATGACCGGCGCTGACATAGTCGACCAGGCGGTCGCAGAAGTGCTGCAACTCCTCCTGCTTGGGCAGGCAGCGCTGTTTGGTTCGAGCCGGGGTGAGGCCCGCCAGTCGCATATATTCAACCAGCAACGCTTGCCGGGCATCCAGCCAGTCATCGATTGCCTTATGCTTGCCTGCCAGCGCCTGTTTGGTTTGTTCCAGTTTGGTCAACATAATCCCTCCATGGGGCAAAGGCTTGGCGTTTGATGGGGCTTCCAAGTCGTTTGAGCGGTGACAATACCTATAACTATGGAAAATATGACCAAGCGTCAATAGGCTTGCCGGGATATTGTTAAGCGGGGAAGAAATAAGCAGACGGAGGGACTTGCCGCAAGCAGGTTTTGGGCCCGCCAGCTATTTTGCTGGCGCGGAATGTGATTATTTCCGCAGATCTTGATGAAAACCCCAGCGTTTAACCCGTCAGCCTCGATAAAGCCTTTGCCTGTGCGTTTTTTTTTGCATAGAGTGACCCAGCGCTAAATGCCCGATCATAAAGGAAATGTTATGAACAAAGCTCAACTTGTCGATGCGATTGCCGCCAAAGCAGATCTGAGCAAAGCTCAGGCCAAAGTGGCTCTGGAAGAGATCATCAATGGTATTACCCAGAGCTTGAAAGAAGGCGATGCTGTGCAACTGGTCGGTTTTGGCACCTTCAAGGTCACCCACCGCGCAGGCCGCACCGGTCGTAACCCGCAAACTGGTCAAGAGATCCAGATTGCTGCTGCCAACGTGCCTTCATTCGTGGCTGGCAAGGCTCTGAAAGACGCTGTCAAGTAAGTTCGAAAGTCTGTTTTGTCCAATGCCAGTCAGCTCGCTGACTGGCATTGTTTTTATGGTTTTCTCCCATCCTTCCGGTTAGTACTCCCTGACTTTTCCCGCTTTTTCGGTTCCTTCTGTCGGCCTCGCTGCGGCTGAGGCCTCATGCCGTCTGCGGGCTGGAGGGCAGCGGCCAGATCCGCTCATAGGCCCAGGTAAAGACCATGATGTAGACGAGGTAGAAGGCGACAAAGCCGAGATCCAGCATCAGGGCGTCCCACAGGCCCAGATCGAGCCAGAACATGACGCAGGGGAGGGATAGCATCATAAAGCTCGCCTCATAGCCAAACGCATGCAGGAAGCGATCCAGTGGCTGCTTGTTGGTACGTCCGCACAGTTTGAGTAACCCCTTGTCGAACGACAGGTTCCAGCCGTAGGTCCAGGCGGTGGCGACGATGGAGAAGAAGATGGCCAGCGAACCGACCTCGGCGACGCCCTGACCAAACAGCTGGCTGATCAGCGGTGCGACCAGTGCCAGACCTATGCCTTCGTAGAGAACCAGATAACGAAGTCTATCCGAGGTGGTGCGCAGTTGGGTACTACTCATGTGATGTGCCTCCTGTGGGAGGCGCATTCTAATCAGGGAGTGGTTAAAAGAGAAGCAGCTCGCTCTGTCATGGCTGGCGTTGAAGGGGCATGATGCTGCCCCTCTCGGCGGTACTTTTCTTAATTGCCCGTTCTCAGCGTGCCCCTGAGTGGTTAACCCTGCTTACTCATGCACCGGTTGGTGTGACCCGGGTCAGCATGGTAAAGCCCTCTTCCACCAGAGTGAGCTCTACCTTGACCTCTCCCAACTCGGCGAGCGAGGTAACATGGGTGCCGCCACAGGGGATGGTCACCTCCTGGCCTTCCAGCATGCAGTGCCAGTAACGGGAATCGATGATCGCCTCGCCAGCGCGGCTGCGATGGATCTCGCCCCCGGCTGCGATCCAGTCGGCCAGCTGCTGATTGACCTTTTCTTCAATCAGCGCCAGATCCGCCAGCAGCGCCTCGCTATTGACCCCTTTCTTGCGCAGGCTCTTGCCGATACGGTACTGCTCGCGTGAGCCCATAGGCTCGACCCGTGAACGCTGGATGGCGAGGCGGTCGAAGTCGGGCTGGCCCAGAGCATCACGCTCGCTTACCTCCTTGCGCCAGTAGGGAGTTAGCACTCGATTGAGCGCCAGCGCGGCCAGATGGCAGCCGCTATGGCCCAGACTCAGGGCGTGGCGGGCAGCGCTATCTACTTGCAATTCGACCTGGCTGCCAACGGCCAGAGCGTGGTCTCCGGTCAGTGGGTGGACTACCACGAAACGCCACTCTTCAGCCCCCCGTTTTACCGGAATCGCAGTATCGACGAACAGCTCGCCATCCGGGCTGATGGCCCCCATCCGACAAGGGCCAATGGCGGATTCGCCCCCTTCCCAGCGAGCATTGCCCACATCCCCCGGCTGATCGGGCCAGAGGTGGCTCTGGGGATGAAAGGGGGTGAGGTCGGTGACCAGCAGTGTGGTGTCGCCACGCTGGCAGCAGACCACGCTGGCTTGCTCCTGATGATGGCCCAGCACGAAGCTGGCTCGGGTATGTTCCATGGCAAGGCTCCCGCAACGATAAATGAGAAGAGAAAGCGGCCAGCATACGCCAAAGTGCGAAAGGGCTCATTAACCAGTGTTAATGAGCCTTCTCTTCCGCTTGGTGGTTCGCTAGATCATGGCGACCAGCAGGTAGGCGTTGAGGCCGATCACCAGCGCCACGATCAGGCGGCCAACGGCCTGCGTCAGCGGGTGGTTGCGATGCTCCCCCATCAGCGCGCGGTCGCCGGTCAGGATCAGCAGGGGAATGAGCGCGAGCGCGATACCAAAACTGAGGATCACCTGACTCAACACCAGAATTTCTGTGGTGTTGAAGCCCATGGCGATCACCACGAAGGCAGGCGCCATGGTGATGGCGCGACGCAGCCAGAGCGGGATGGTAAAGCGGACAAAGCCCTGCATCACAACCTGCCCGGCCAGGGTACCCACCACGGTAGCGCTGATGCCGGAGGCGACCAGCGAGAGGCCAAACAGGGTGGCTGCAGCCTGACCCAGCAGCGGAGTGAGGGTCTGATAGGCGGATTCCAGCTCCGCTACCTGCTGGTGGCCCGAGCTGTGGAACGCGGCGGCCGCCATCGCCATCATCGCCAGATTGACGAAGCTGGCGATGGTCATGGCAATCGCCACATCGACCCGGGTGGTGTGCAGCCGCTGGCTGACCGAGCCCTGATCCTGCGTGTGCTGGGTCAGTGCCGAGTGCAGGTAGATAACGTGGGGCATCACGGTGGCACCGAGCACACCGGCAGCCAGATAGACGGCATCACTGTTGGGCAGACCGGGGAAGAGGGCGCCCTCCAGCAGGCTGGGCAGATGGGGGCGGGAGAAGATCAGCTCGACGATGTAGGCCGCCGCGACAAACAGCAACAGGCTGCCGACCACCAACTCCAGCGGTTTCTGGCCACGGGATTGCAGCATCAGGATCCCCCAGGTCACTACGGCGGTGATACAGGCCCCTTCAAGCAAGGTCACGCCAAGCAGCAGCTTGAAGCCGACTGCGGCGCCGATAAATTCGGCGAGAACGGTGGCCATGGCGATGATCTCTGCCTGCACCCAGTAGGCCTGGACCGCCGGTTTTGGCAGTCGGTCGCGGATGTGCTCTGCCAGATTATTGCCGGTGACGATGCCGAGCTTGGCTGACAGGGTCTGCATCACCATGGCCATCAGGTTGGCCCACTCCACCACCCACAGCAGCTGATAGCCAAACGTGGAGCCCGCCTGGATATTGGTGGCGAAGTTGCCCGGATCGATGTAACCGATGGCGGCGATAAAGGCAGGCCCGAGCAGGGTCAGTTTGAATTTGCGGGTCGGGATCGTCGTCAGTGCGGGTTGCATGGCATCACCCTCCATCAGGATATGGAGAGAGAATGGGAATAAATGATAACTATTATCAATTGTTGTTTGTGATGATTTCCATCGGGAAAAACATTTGAGGCAGTCAGTTGCAGTGAAGGATGTGATTTTGTACAATACGCCGCCCTAGAAAAGCAGCGACTAAACACCTTTATGTTCCTTGCCTCCGAGGTCTGGCTGCACCTGGGCGGAGGCTGAATTAATCCGTAAGGAGCTAAAATGCGTCATTACGAAATCGTCTTCATGGTTCATCCGGACCAGAGCGAGCAAGTTCCCGGCATGATCGAGCGTTACACCGGCGCCATCACCACCTCCGGTGGTACCATTCATCGCCTGGAAGATTGGGGCCGTCGTCAGCTGGCTTACCCGATCGACAAACTGCACAAAGCCCACTACGTTCTGATGAACGTAGAAGCAGAGCAAGCCGTTATCGATGAGCTGGAAACCAACTTCCGCTTCAACGATGCCGTTATCCGCAACATGATCATGCGCACCAAGCACGCTGTGACTGAAGTTTCTCCGATGGCCAAGGCCAAGGAAGAGCGTTTTGTCCGTCGTGACGACGAGCGCCGTGAAGAAGCTACTACCGAAGCTGCTTCCGAAGAGTAATTCTGGATCACTGAATAGAGGATAAAGGCCATGGCACGTTATTTCCGTCGTCGTAAGTTCTGCCGCTTCACCGCCGAGAACGTTACCGAGATCGACTACAAAGATATCGTTACTCTGAAAAACTACGTCACTGAATCTGGCAAGATCGTACCGAGCCGTATCACCGGTACCCGCGCCAAGTATCAGCGTCAGCTGGCACGCGCCATCAAGCGTGCTCGTTACCTGGCTCTGCTGCCGTACACCGATCTGCACAACAAGTAAGAATCGGTCCGGCACTTAAGCCTAACTCAACTTCTCTAGAGGAAAGGTAATGCAAGTTATCCTGCTCGACAAAATCGCCAAACTGGGCGGTCTGGGTGATCAAGTCGCTGTTAAAGCTGGCTACGCCCGTAACTATCTGATCCCGCAAGGCAAAGCCGTTATGGCTACCAAGGCTAACATCGAGACTTTCGATGCTCGCCGTGCTGAACTGGAAGCCAAGCTGGCTGCCGGTAAAGCTGCCGCTGAAGAGCGCGCTGCCAAGCTGGGTGAACTGGCTGCCGTGGTTATCGCCTCCAAATCTGGCGACGAAGGCAAGCTGTTCGGTTCCATCGGTACCCGTGACGTGGCTGACGCCATCACTGCTGCCGGCGTTGCTGTTGCCAAGAGCGAGGTCCGCATGGGCAACGTTCTGCGTAACACCGGCGAGTACGAAGTTGTTGTTCAGCTGCACGCTGACGTTAAAGCAACCGTACAGATCCAGGTTGTTGCTCTGTAATAGCGATTCGCTATTGGCAGATAAAACCCGCGCTTAGGCGCGGGTTTTTTATTTTGGGGCCCGAGGGTAGAGTAAAGGTCTGTTCCACTGGAGGAGATCCTTATGGCTGCCTGGGTCGAAGGTCGCGTTATCGAACGCATCGAATGGACACCCACCCTGTTCTCCCTGCGCGTAGCGGCCGATCTGGCCCCCTACAAGGCAGGCCAATTTACCAAGCTGGCCCTCGAGCAGGGCGATCGCCGCATTCAGCGCGCCTACTCTTTCGTTAATCCTCCTTCTGCCCCCTGGCATGAGTTCTATCTGGTCGAGATCCCGAGCGGTGAGCTGACACCGTCCCTCGGCTCGCTGCAAGCAGGCGATACCCTGCTGGTGCAATCCCAGGCGACCGGCTTCCTGACGCTGGATGAGGTGCCCGCCGGACGTGATCTCTGGCTGCTCGCCACCGGCACCGCCATCGGTCCCTTCCTCTCCATGCTGGGCGATGGCGAAGCCTTCAACCGTTTCGAAAATCTGGTGCTGGTGCACGGGGTGCGCAAAGGGGAGGAGCTCAGTTATCAGTCGCTCATCGCCAGCTTTGCCGAGCAGCATGGCGAGCGTTTTCGTTATGTCCCCTTTGTCAGCCGCGAACCCTGGCCCGATGGGATGGCTGGCAGGATCCCGGCCGCTATCGCCAATGGTCAGCTGCAGGCGCGAGTGGGGTTGGACTTCTCACCCGAGCGGAGTCAGGTGCTGATCTGTGGCAACCCGGAGATGGTGAAAGAGACCCAGCAGACCTTGCTGGCATTGGGACTGGCCAAGAACCTGCGGCGGGCGCCCGGCAATATCAGTGCGGAGAACTACTGGTAAACAACAGCAGCACAGGGGCGCCAAGCCCCTGTGGCATAGGGCACGGGCATAGTCAGTTCTTCTTGCCGTTTCCTTTGTTTTTATCCTTCTTTTTGTCGTGACCCTGTCCCGGGTTATTGCCGCTGTGAATGCTGCGGTTGTAGTGATCCCGGTACTTGCCGTCCATCTTGTCACAGTTGAGTTTGATCCGGCTGTCGCCGATGCCAAGATCCAGGCAGTTGTCCTGCCACCAGTCGTACTCTTTGTCATCCCAGCGGAGATTGATCTTGGTGCCATCGTCACTCTTGCCGGGCGGTGCCGCAACAGCGATGCCGTGCGCCATCAGCAGGGAGAGCAACAGGATGCCGCGCTGGATAACGGGGTTGTGTTTGGCTTGGGTCATCGTAAAGTTACTCCTGTCGTCATTGGCCACCCTCTGAACTGGCAGGGGCCTGGTTGGTTTTCGGTGGCTGGTTGCGGTTATCATCCTCTTCCAGATTGAACTTGACCGCCTTGCAGTCGGCCGGGGCCGTGTCGCCGACACCCAAGTCGAGGCAGTCGTGCTGGGTCCAGCCGAACTGTTTGTCATCCCAGTCCAGGTTGAATTTAAGCTCATCGACGGAGAATGCGGAGCCACTGCTCTCTTGATATTGCTGTGTCGCCGCGGCGCTGCCGGTAACCAGAAGAAGGGAGAGTAGCAAGGTGGTCTTACTGTTCATGATGGCCTCGGATAATTGCAACGGTGGATGAGTGTACAGACCAGAGCTGAACCCGGGCGGAACTGCTCCCCATCTCACCATATGATCAAGTCATGGAGGGATTGTAGCGCTTTTCTGCTGCCGATTTGTCCGTTTTGGTCGCACTCTGGGCAGCTGGTTGCCAATCTGAAGGAATTCGGTCATTTGCCCTTCTCTGGGCGAGTCTGGCGACTATAATCGGCAGCCAACTTTTCCTGCACAGCACACCCCTTCATCATGACCACACAGGACTCCTCCACACTGCGCTACCCCAAGGGGTGGTTTGCTCTGACGACGGTATACAGTTTCACCGGGCTGGCCATTCTGGCCTCCATCATCTTCTCCCTGCTGCTGTTCCTCTCCATCGATGACAATCCGCTGATGAAGTGGCTGTTTGGCGGGCTGGCGATCATTTTCGAGCTGGGCAAGTTTTACGTCTGGTACGAGTACGGTGAACGCAAGGCGCGGCGGGATCTGGGGGGGGCCTTCTGGTCGCTGCTGTTCTACTGCGTGCTGGCGGCCATCTCCATCGGCGGCAGTATTGGTGGCATCAACAGCGCCACCAACACGGTACTGAGCCAGCAGGCGCGCCACGAACGGGAGCTTGCCCGCTTCGACGAGCAGATCGCCAGCATCGAGCGGCAGATCCAGCTCAACGAGGAGGCGGCCCGCAAATACATCGAGCTGGAGCGTATCTCCAGTGGCGTCTCCTCGTTGCAGCATGCCAACACCAAGCTGCGCTTGCAGCAGGATGAGTTGCGTCAGCAGCGCGATGCCAAACCGGTCAACGAACAATCCTCCATGCTGGGGCTGATGAGCAGTCTGGCGGACGGGGTGGGGATGAGCATCAGTCAGGTGCAGTTCCTGCTGGTCTGCTTCCTCTCGGTGCTGCTCGACGTGTTCGGGGCCTTCTTCGTCAGCCTGATCGGCGAGGAGAACCGCTTTCGCCGGATCTGGCACTGGCAGCAGGATCAAGCACGCAGAGAGGCGCAAGAGGCGCTGGCGATGGCGGCACAGCCCGAGCCCATCATGCCCCCCGAGCCCGCCCCGGAAGTACTGGGGCAGGTGCGCAGTGCCTTGATGAGTGGTGAGCTCAAGTGCAGCAAGCGCTCGGTAGCGCAGGCGCTGTCACTCTCGCTGGAGGAGGTGGACCGGGTGTTCCACCATCTACTGTCGCAAGGGGTGCTGGGGCAGGGGAGCAATCGCCACTACTACCTCAATCCGGTGCTGGAGCAGCAACCCGGATAATGAGAAGGCCACCGGAGTGCGGTGGCCTTTTTCGTTATCGAGTGGCCTTGCCCTCAGTGAGTCAGCACCATCATCAGGCTGAGGAAGGCGGCCAGTCCGCCACCCACGCCGATGATCCAGTAAAACCCCTTGGCCCCCTGTTTGAGCGGGATGCGGAAGTAGAGCAGAAACGCCCACCACCCCAGTGCCAGCAACAGAGGAATAAGAAACATTCGAGCCATGGTGTCCTCGCTGTTATTCTGTTGACCCTTGATCAATCAACAGGATGGATTGTGCAATGACGCAACTACAGATTACCGCATTCGGTGACCCCTCGGTACTCAAGCTCAACCCTTCCCTCGATAAGGCGCCAGCCGATGGCGAAGTGCGGGTGCGCATTTGCTTTGCGGGGGTGAATCCCATCGATGCCAAGACCCGCGCCGGCCTCGGCTGGGCGGCAGCGCAAAACAAGGACAAGCTGCCCTGGACGCCGGGTTATGACGTCTCCGGCGTGGTGGAGAAGGTGGGCCCCGGCGTGACCTCGCTGGTCGAGGGGGATCGGGTGTGCGGCATGGTCGGTTTTCCCCTCACCGCCGGTGGCTACGGGGAGTCTGTGGTGGCAAGCGAGAGCGAGCTGGTCAAGCTCGACGGGGTGAGCCTGCAGCAGGGGGCGGCGCTGCCACTGGCCGGTCTCACCGCCTGGCAGGGGCTGCTTGAGCACGGTGGCCTCCAGAGCGGTCATCGGGTATTGATCCTCGCCGGTGCCGGTGGTGTCGGCCATCTTGCGGTGCAGTTTGCCTATGCCTATGGCGCTGAGGTGGTGGCCACCGCCAGCCCTGACAACCATGACTTTCTGCACGCACTGGGGGCAAACTGGAGGGTGGATTACCACGATGCGAACTGGCCAGCACGGGTGGTGGCTGAGGCCGGTCAGGTCGATCTGGTGCTGGATCTGGTGGGTGGCGAGAGCGGCAAGGCGGCGCTCGCCTGCGTCAAGCCGGGTGGCCGTCTGGTGACGGTACCCACCATCACCGCCCAGTTGATCAAGGATGCCGGGGCGGCGGCCGGTATCGAGGTGCTCGGCATGCTGGTGCATCCCGATCAGAAGCAGTTGAGCCAAATGCTGACGCTGCTGCGTCAGGGAGAGGTGAAGGTCACCCTCGCTGGTGAATTCTCCCTGGCCGAGGGCGCGCAGGCCCACAAGGTCATCGAAGGGGGCCATGTGCGCGGCAAGCTGTTGCTGCGGATGCCCGCCGCCGATGGCTATCCCGAATGAGCGAGATGATGGAGATGGGGCTCGGTTGGCTGTTTCTGAGTGCTTTTACCTCCGCCACCCTGCTGCCCGGCAGCTCCGAGGTGCTGCTGGGGGCGATGGCGGCCAAGGGGGAGTGGAGCATGGCCAGCCTGCTGCTGTGGGCGACGCTGGGCAATACCCTCGGCTCCATGACCACCTGGTGGCTCGGCTGGCTTGCCACCTTCAAGAAGAAACCGGAAGATTTTCAAGGCCGTGGGGAACAAAAAGCCCTAGGCTGGCTCAAACAACATGGTCACTGGTGTCTGCTGCTTGCCTGGACGCCGGTGGTCGGTGATGGTCTCTGTCTGTTGGCCGGTTGGCTGCGCCTCTCCTTCTGGCGCTCTCTCATTTTGATCGGGCTCGGCAAATTGTTCCGTTATGCCCTGGTTTTTCTGCTGGCCAGTCACATTTTCTAGCCTGTTTTTGTCACTCACGAGGTTACCGTGAACAAAGTCATACCTTTAACGATTCTGCTGGGCTTCACCCTGCCGGTGCTGGCGGCACCGACCCTGATCGCCGAACAGGGCAAGGAGGAGGGCAAGCTCGCCATCCCCTATCAGATGTACAAGCTGGACAACGGCCTGACCGTGATCCTGGCCCCCGATCGTTCCGATCCGCTGGTACACCTCGATGTGACCTATCACGTCGGCTCATCCCGCGAGACGGTCGGCAAGTCCGGTTTCGCCCACTTTTTCGAACACATGATGTTCCAGGGCTCGAAACACGTCGGTGATCAGGAGCATATGCGGATCATCAACGAGGCCGGTGGCGACATGAACGGCACCACCAACAAGGACCGCACCAACTACTACGAGACGGTGCCTGCCAACCAGCTGGAGAAGGTGCTCTGGCTGGAGGCAGATCGGATGGGCTTCCTGCTCGATGCGGTGAGCCAGAAGAAGTTCGAGATCCAGCGCGCCACTGTCAAGAACGAACGAGCTCAACGGGTCGACAACCAGCCATACGGGCTGGTGAGCGAGAAGATGGGGGAGGCGCTCTATCCGCGTACTCATCCCTACTCCTGGCAGCCCATCGGCTACGTGGAAGATCTCGACCGGGTCGATGTGAACGACCTCAAGCAGTTCTTCCTGCGCTGGTATGGCCCCAACAATGCCACCCTGACCCTGGGCGGCGACTTTGACAGCAAGCAGGCTCTCGCCTGGATTGAGCAGTATTTTGGCACCATTCCCCGTGGCCCGGACGTGGCCGAGCCGACGCCAACGCCGGTGAGCCTGCCCGAGACCCGCTATGTGACGCTGCAGGACAAGGTGCACCTGCCGCTGCTCTATATCAGTTACCCCACCGTCTCCCTTGGCGATCAGCAGGAGCCGGCGCTCGACATGTTTGCCGACGTGCTCGGCGGCTCTGCCAGCTCCATGCTCTACCAGTCGCTGGTGAAAACCGGCAAGGCGATCGATGTGGGGGCGTCCCACTACTGTGAAGAGCTGGCCTGTACCCTGACCGTCTACGCCTACCCCAATCCGTCGCAGGATGGCAGCCTCAAGACCCTCAAAGGGGAGGTGGACAAGGTGATCGGCGAGTTCGCCCAGCGCGGCCTCAAGCCGGAAGATCTGGAGAAGGCGATCGCCAAGTACCGCGCCTCCGCCATCTGGGGTCTGGATAGCGTCTCCGGCAAGGTGAGCCAGCTCGCCATGGGTCAGGTGTTTGCCCAGGATCCCAACTATGTGTTCAAGACCCTCGATGCCATCGGCAAGGTGACACCGGAGCAGGTGAAGGCCGCCTACGACAAGTTCATCGCTGGCAAGCCGGCGGTGGTGCTGAGCGTGGTGCCCAAGGGCAAGACCGAGTGGCAGGTCGCCCCCCCGAACTTTACCCCCGCCAAGCGCGAGCAGCCGGATTACAGCAAGCATGACGAGGCGCTGGCCGAACGACCGGTAAAAGACAATTTCGATCGCAGCGTGCAGCCCAAGGCGAGCGAGGCGGTGAGCGTCAAGGTGCCCGCCATCTGGCACGGCAAGCAGGGCAACAACATCGAGATTATCGGTACCAAGAGTGACGAGATCCCGGCCGTCTCCATCATGATCGCCCTGCCGGGCGGCATTCGTGCCGAAGATAAAGGGCAACTGGGGCTGGCCAATCTGACCGCCGCCATGATGGGGCAGGGTACGGTGCGCCTGACCGAGGCTCAGCTGAGCGACGAGTTGCAAAAGCTGGGATCTTCCATCGATGTCTCCAGCGCCCAGTACAACAACCTCATCACCGTCAGCTCGCTGGCGGACAAGTTGCCCCAGACCCTGGCGCTGGTGCGCGAGGTGCTGGAACGTCCGGGCATGCGGGAGGCGGACTTCGAGCGGGTCAAGGCGCAGCTGCTGCAAGGGATGCAACAGGCCCAGCAGCAGCCTGAGTGGCTGGCCGGGCAGGCGTTCCGCGAGCTGGTCTACGGCAAGCAGAACCGCCTCGGGCAACCTACCGACGGGGTACCGGCCGATGTGGCCAAGCTGACCCTGGCGGACGTGAAGCACTTCTATCAGGCCTACTACAACCCCACCAATGCCAAAGTGGTGGTGGTCGGTGATATGGACCAGAAGCAGATCGAGGAGCAACTTGGCTTCCTGACCGAGTGGAAGGGGGCCACGCCGACTCTGGGGGATCTCAAGCTCAAGGGTGAGCAGGCCAAGCCGGGCATCTATCTGGTCGACAAGCCGGGGGCGCCCCAGTCGGTGATCCGCATCGGCCGTCGTGCCATGCCGTTCGATACCACCGGGGATTACTTCACCGCCGGGCTGATGAACTTCAACCTGGGTGGCAACTTCAACAGCCGCATCAACCTCAACCTGCGGGAAGACAAGGGCTACACCTACGGCGCCAGCTCGGGTTTCTCCGCCAACCGCGAGGTGGGCACCTTCGCCACCGGCGCCAATGTGCGCAGCGACGCGACCGTCGATGCCATCCGCCAGTTCCTCAAGGAGCTGGACAACTACCGCAAGAGCGGCCCGACCCCGGTCGAGCTGGCCTACATGCGCAGTGCGGTCTCCCAGCAGGATGCCCTCTCTTACGAGACTCTCGGCCAGAAGGCGGGCTTCCTGCTGCAGATGGTGATGTATGACCTGAAACCGGACTATGTGCAGGCCCAGAACAACCTGATCAAGACGGTGCCGCCCGAGGCACTGAAGGCCAGTGCTGCCCGTTGGCTCAATCCGGCCGACATGGTGATCGTGGTGGTGGGCGACAAGCAAAAGCTTGAAAAACCCCTGCAGGAGCTTCATCTTCCCATCTATCCGCTGCAGTTGCCGTAACTGACGCTTTATAAAAATCAAGAGCCGCCCCGGATGGGGCGGCCGCACATGAGCCGTGAATATGACTACAACAAGCTTGTCGCTCACCGAGTTGCTGAATGCGTTGGGATCACCGGAGCGCCTCACTGCGCTCAAGGGGATCCGGCGCGGGATCGAACGTGAATGCCTGCGCATCACGCCGGATGGCCGACTCGCCCAGAGTGACCATCCCCGGGCGCTGGGTTCGGCCCTGACCCATCCCAATATCACCACCGACTACTCGGAGAGCCTGCTGGAGTTCATCACCCCGGCCACCGACTCCATCGACAGCCTGATGGAGCAGCTCGGTGATATCCATCACCATGTGATTCAGCATCTGGGTGACGAGCGGATCTGGCCGCTCTCCATGCCCTGCTTCGTCGGCGGGGAAGAGAGCATCCGGCTGGCCCAGTACGGCAGCTCCAACATCGGCAAGATGAAGACCCTCTACCGGCAGGGTTTGAAGAACCGCTACGGCAGCCTGATGCAGGTGATCGCCGGGGTGCACTTCAACTTCTCCATGCCGGATAGTTTCTGGAGCGAGTGGCAGGAGCTGGAGTGTGTCGGCTGCTGCAGCCAGCGCTTTATCTCCGACAAGTACATGGGGCTTATTCGCAACGTCTACCGCTTCGGCTGGCTGGTGCCCTACCTGTTCGGTGCCTCCCCGGCCATCTGCGAATCCTTCCTCAAAGGGCGCAAGAGCAACCTGCCGTTCGAGAAGACCGGCAAGGGCACCCTCTATCTGCCTTACGCCACCGCGCTGCGTCTCTCCGATCTGGGCTATACCAACAGCGCTCAGGCGGGGCTCAAGATCAGCCACGACAGCCTGCCGGCCTATGTCAGCAGTCTGCGCCGTGCCATCAATACTCATGATCCCGAGTTCGCCAAGATCGGGGTCAAGGTGGCTGGCGAGTACCGCCAGCTCAACGATAACGTGCTGCAGTTGGAGAACGAGCTCTATGCCCCGATCCGCCCCAAGCGTACCCCGCGCAGCGGCGAGAAGCCGTCCGATGCGCTGGATCAGCGCGGCATCGAATACATCGAGCTGCGCACCGTGGACGTCAACCCCTTCACCCCGCTCGGCATCGACGCCGAGCAGATCCGCTTCTTCGATCTGTTCCTGGTCTGGTGCCTGCTGCGCCCGTCTGCGGTGCTGAGTGACGAGGAGATTGCCCGCAACCGCCGCAACCAGAACAAGGTGGTGCTGGAAGGGCGTCGCCCGGGCCTCGAGCTGGAAGATGAGCAGGGTAACCCCATCGGTCTCAAGGAGTACGGTCTGCAGTTGTTCGACGAGCTGGCGCAGGTGGCCGAGCTGCTGGATCGCTGCTGCGGCCGCAACCACTATCGCAAAACGCTGGCGATGCACAGGGAGAAGCTGCTCAATCCTGAGCTGACCTACTCCGCCCGCATCCTCGGCGAACTGCTGCAAAGTGGCGAGGACAACGGCTGCTTCGGCGACAAGCTGGCGACCCGCTATCGCGAGGAGCTGCTGGCAGGGGAGCTGCAGTACTGGGATGAAGCCTACTTTGCCGGTGAGGCGAAGGATTCGCTGGCCAAGCAGCGGGAGCGCGAGCGCAGCGACAGCCTGTCGTTTGACGACTTCCTGGCCGACTACTTCGGTACCAGTACCACCACTGCCTGAAGGCTGGTTCGTACCAACAAAATCGCCAACAAAAAGCCGCTCGAGTGAGCGGCTTTTTTATTGCTTGGAATCTGAGCGTGATCAGGCGTGGTTATACATCGCCTCGATCTCGCTCTGGTATTTGGCCTCGATGATCTTGCGGCGCAGCTTCATGGTGGGGGTAATTTCCCCCAGTTCCATGGAGAAGGCCTTCGGCAGCAGGGTGAACTTCTTCACCTGCTCGAACTTGGCCAGCTCTTTCTGCAGATCCTGGATTCGGGCCTCAAAGAACTCCATTACCCGGGAGTTGCGCAGCAACTCGGTTTTGCACTGGTACTGCAGGTTGATGGAGCGGGCGTACTCTTCCAGCGACTCGAAGCAGGGGACGATCAGCGCCGAGACGAAGTGGCGGGCATCGGCGACGATGGCGATCTGCTCGATAAAACGATCCTTGCCGATGGCCCCCTCGACCACCTGCGGGGCCACGTACTTGCCGTTGGAGGTCTTCATCAGCTCTTTCAGTCGCTCGGTGAAGTAGACGTTGCCCTGGCTGTCGAGCTCACCGGCATCGCCAGTACGCAGGAAGCCATCTTCGGTCATCACCTCGGCAGTGGCTTGCGGCTTGTTGTAGTAGCCGCGCATCACGGTCGGTGAGCGCACCAGCAGTTCGTTGTTCTCGCCGAGTTTCACCTCGATGCCGTTCAGCACTGTGCCGATGGAGCCCAGCTTGAACTGCTGATCTTCGTAGCAGCAGACGGTGGCGGTGGTCTCGGTCATGCCGTAGCCATATTTGAGGTTGAGCCCCATCGCCTGGAAGAAGAGGTTCACATCATCGGCCAAGCGGGCGCCCGCCACCGGCAGGAAGCGGGTTCGGCCGCCAAAACGGGCGCGCAGATTGCGAAACACCAGTCGCTCCGCCAGCCAGAGCTGGGCATAGAGCTGGGGTGAGGCGGACTTGCCCGCCTGGCGGGTAGCAACCATCTGCTTGCCGACCCGGGTAGCCCAGCCAAACAGGGCGCGGCGCAGGCGCGGCGCCTGGGCGACCTTGGCCTGGATCATGGCGTAGGCCTTCTCGTAGAGGCGCGGGACGGCGCACATCACGGTCGGCTGCACCTCGTCAATCACCTCCATCACCTTCTGCGGGTCACGGATATAGACGTTCTCGGCGCCGCAGTAGAGCACGTAGAAGCTCCAGACTCGCTCAAACACGTGGCTGAGCGGCAACATGCAGAGCGACACATCCTGCTCGTGGAGATCGAGGCGGGTGTTGTGCATCTCGAAACAGGCGGCAACGTTGGCAAAATCGAGCATGACGCCCTTGGGCTCGCCAGTGGTGCCCGAGGTGTAGATCAGGGTCAGCAGATCATCCATCCGGTACTGGCTCTCGCGCTCCCGTAGCACCAGTTCGCTGGGCTGATGATTGCCGGAGACCAGAAACTCCTGGAAGTGGCTCGCCTGCGGGCAGTCGCGCAGGTTGACGCTGCCGTCGAGGGCGACAATCTGGCGGATCTCGCCGCTTTCGATCAGTTGCAGTGCCTGATCGAACTGGGGCTGCTCACCGACGAACAGCAGGCCGATGTTGGCATCGCGCACGATATAGCGCAGCTGCTCCAGGGTGCTGGTGGGGTAGATGGGAACACTGACGCCACGGGCGGCCAGGATGCCGAGATCGGCCTGGGTCCACTCCGGCATGTTGCGGGCGTAGATACCGACCATCTCGGTGGGCTGGTGGCCGGCACGGATCAGCGCCTGGGCGCAGTAGTCCATGGCCTGACCCAGAGTGCGCCAGCCAATGGCGCGCCACTGACCATCCTGCTGAACGCGCAGGGCAGCCTTGTTGCCAAGTCGGGCAATACGTTCACGCATCAGTCGAACCAGATGAAGCTTCGGCATCAGTTAAACATCCTTTAATTACAGTTGTACGCCCATTAGGGCACTAAAAATCGGGCTAGAGTTTAAACTCGAGCATTACAGCTTACAAGTGTTCGCTGTTTGTTCTGGATCACAAAGAGAGCAAATAGCTCTATCTCTGCACAGGGCTGCCGATATAAAAAAGCGTGTACAGGGGAGCTAACAATATGAATTTATGGCTTAAAGGGGGATTAGCCGCCGGGGTGCTCATGATGGCGGTGGGGGGCGCCTGGTTCTTCTCGGGCAGTGAGGCGGACAAGGCTGCCAGCGCCTGGTATCAGGGGAATGAGGGCTATCAGAGTGCGCAGCGTCAGGCGCTATCATCCGGTCAGCCGCTGCTCTATGTACTGGAAACCCCGAAGTGTCGCCGCTGCAAGGTGCTGGATCAGCGCTTCTGGCAGAGCGACGAGATGGTGGGCCCCCTCTCGCGGCTGGTGAAGGTGAGGCTCAATTCGGGGAGCGGGGATGGCAGCGAGCAGATCCTGCGCCGCTTCCCCAGGGTGGCTACGCCGCCCGGCATCTACGTTCAGCGACCGGGTGAACCCTTGAGGCCCATCAAGCTGGTGGTGGATATCAACCAGATCTGGATGCCGGGCAAGACCTGGCAGCGGGGCTTCTATATGCCGCTCTCGGCGGCGGCCTTCGAGACAGTGCTCGAGACTACCCTGACCTTGCAGGACCCCGCCCTGGACAATGCCCCGCTGGAGTGATGCCGGGGCTAGTCACCAAAGGCCGGATGTCAGCCGAAGTCGAACAGGCGCGACATCAGGATTGCATCTTCCCGCTCGCAGCCGGTGCCGTAGTAGTCGGTCCGGCGGCAATATTCCGCAAAGCCGGCGCTCTCGTAGAGGCCGATAGCGGCCAGATTGCTGGCGCGCACCTCGAGAAACCAGGCCTCGGCCCCCTTCCCCTTGCTGCGAGCCAGATACGCCATGAGCAGCGCCCGGCCCAGCCCCTTGCCCTGAAAATCCGGGTGCACGCAGATGTTCATCAGCGAACTGTCGCCAGCTACCAGATCCGAGATATAGAAGCCCGCCGGGCGACCGTCGACCAGCATCAAGCCGTTGAGATAGCGAGGACCGAAGCAGGAGAGCAGGTTGGCCTGGCTCCAGGGCTCCTTGTGGGCGGCCCGCTCAATGGGATAGACAAGCTCGACATCGCTCTCGAGCAGGGGACGAAACTCAGCCATGGACACTCCGAAACGAGGGGGAAATGACGACACGTCGCACTGGTAACGGCCGAACCAGGTGGTGTGCCGTCTTTGGAAAGTCGGGTGAAAAGAGCGGCATCATCGGGCCGGCTTGAGACCAGATGCCCACTTATGCCGCCGTGGCGGCCAGCCGTTGGCGCAGCTGTTGCCACAGTGCCCGTTTCTGCGCCCCGTTGGGAGCGAGCGGGCAGATCAGGGCGTCGGGCCAGCGGGGATCGCCCTCGGTCAACCAGAGCAGGGGTGGCTCGCCGGCGGGCATCTCCCCAAGCAGTGATACCTCCTCCGGCGTAATGCCGAGCAGTTGGCAGATATCGGCCAGCAGAGGCTGAGCGGGCAACTGGGTGGCCAGCAGCCAGAGCTTGCCGTCTGGCATGGCAGCCTCTTGGGTCTGTTCGTCGCTGGCGGACGGCGGCGAGGTCGATTCAGGGGCGCCACCCAGCAAGGCCGGGCGGCGCAATTGCCAGCCTTGAATGCCCATGCGGGCCAACATGCTCTGACGTAAGGGATCTTGCATGGGTGACTCACTCTATGATCTGCGTTGGGAAAAATCGTGCCGGGCAGGGTACACTCGAACGGGTTCTGCTGCACCCTTTGCTGCGTCCAACCTTGGCCCATACGGTTTTTTCCTGCCAGAAAGGGGGGGTTTACAGCAACCGGGGCCAGAATAAACATCATAACAAGACAAAATCCAAGGGCGAACAAACGAATATCACCCCTTGGCACCATCATTACTGCTGATTCGGAATTGTCTCTATGTCGCTTTCATCTCAAGCTCACGCCGCCGTGCGGTCCATGCCCATCCATGAACGCCTGCCCCGTCTGCTGAGCGCCCTTGGCGAGGGGCTCTATGAACGCCAGGATGCCCTGCGCCTCGGGCTGCTGGCTGCCCTCAGCGGCGAGAGCGTCTTCTTGCTCGGCCCGCCTGGGATCGCCAAGAGCCTGATCGCGCGCCGCCTCAAGCTGGCCTTTCACGATGCTCGCCACTTTGAATACCTGATGACCCGATTCAGCACACCGGAGGAGGTGTTCGGCCCCCTCTCCATCCAGGCTCTGAAGGAGGATGGCAAATACCTGCGTCTCACCGCCGGTTATCTGCCGGAAGCCGAAGTGGTGTTCCTCGACGAGATCTGGAAGGCGGGCCCCGCCATTCTCAACACCCTGCTCACCGCCATCAACGAGCGGCAATTTCGCAACGGTGACAGCCAGCACCCCATCCCGATGCGCCTGCTGGTGACCGCCTCCAACGAACTGCCGGCGCCGGACAGCGGGCTGGAGGCGCTCTACGACCGTATGCTGGTGCGGATCTGGATGGACAGGGTGCAGGAAAAATCCAACTTTCAGGCGATGCTGGCCAGCGATGGTCACGCCCATCAAAACCTGCCGGCCGCCTTGCAGATCCAGGGGGATGAGTACCTGCAGTGGCAGAGCCAGATTGAGCAGGTGCGCCTGCCTGAAACCTGTTTCGAGCTCATATATCAACTGCGCCAGCAGCTCGACAGCCAGCTGGCCCACCGTTGCTATGTGTCGGATCGGCGCTGGAAGAAGGCGGTTCGGCTCATCAAGGCGAGCGCTTTTTTCAATGGGCGTGACGAGGTCGCGCCGGTGGATCTGCTGCTGTTCAAGGATTGCCTGTGGCACGACGAGGAGTCCCGCACCGCCCTGCAGGAGATGATGACCGAATTTTCCCGTCTCTACGGCTATCAGCAGCTGACTATGACCCGTCAGCTCCTGGCCCTGCGGGACAGTTTCAAACAACTGAAGCAGCGGGTCGCCCAACGGCTTTGCTGCAAGGCGCGCCAGCGCAAACAGTGGTTCGGCCGCCGTGCGCGGGGGATCGAGATCCCCCTGGCCAACGCCAGGCCCTTCGGCAAGGCGGTGCACTTTCACCTGCTCACCCCGGCGCCGCTGGATAGCGGAGAGCCCGAGCGCCTGACCGAAACGCTGGTGTTTGATCGTACCCTGCTCTCCCACTGGCACCCGACCGGTGAAGCCCTGGCGGGCTATCACTATGGCAACCCGAAAGAGGGCCATTTTGAGCTGGTGGTTGATGACGAGCAGCGGCTTCATGTGCTGGATATCCAGCGTCAGCAAATCCCGTTGGTATTGATGGAGCGCAACGCTATCCCCGAGGTGGTGCTGGAGCCTTGGCTACAGGCGCTCGACGAGTTGCAGGCCGAGGTGGCCAAGGTGATACAGTCCCTCAAACAGCAGCGCAGCCTGTTCGAGCGCCATCAGCAGCACCTCTTCATCGGGCAGCGCTGGTTGCAGCAGGTGGAGGATAGCTTCTTCGTGCTGAACCGGGATCTTGAGCAACTCTCCGGCGAGCTGGCGCACTGGCGCGAGCGGTTGCCCAGACTGGACGATTAAGGAGTCCCCATGCTGGAAATTGGCATGCTGGATCTGGGGCTCCTGATAGGGGAAGGGGAGCTGGCGGGGGAGGTGGCGCTGCTGCTGGCGGCTTCCCCCAAGATCTCCGAGTTTATCAAGCGCTCGCCCCTGCAGGGCAAGCTGCTGAAAAAGCGCTTGCAGAGCTGGGGCGAGCAGCTTGGCGAGGAGATCCGCCACAAGCCGGTGCCGGTGGCGCTGGAGCAGGAGTACCTGCTCTATCAGGCGCACCGCCAGTTGCCGATGACCGAGCTGATCGGTCGTCTGCCCACCCTGCTTGAGTCGCTGGATCGCTACAGCCCCTTTGCCGGTGAGGCCCGATCCTTGGTTCGCCAACTGCTGGCCCACCCCACCGAGGGGCTGCGCCAGCTGTTTGTCGAGAAGTGGCGGGCCAGCCTGGTGGGGAGTCTGTTGCAGTTGCAGCAGCAGATCGCCGAAGCGGAGCGGGAGAAGCA
Source organism: Aeromonas fluvialis (assembly GCF_000819885.1). GTDB lineage: Bacteria > Pseudomonadota > Gammaproteobacteria > Enterobacterales > Aeromonadaceae > Aeromonas > Aeromonas fluvialis. The sequence goes on along the minus strand of NZ_CDBO01000040.1, from coordinate 4,752 downwards.
ACGTCAGGAGATTGAAGATCAGCTGCTGGCGAGCCGCACCCTGGCCGATGCCCTCGATCCCCACCAGATTTCCGCTGGCGGCCTGTGGGACCTGGCGCAGGGGAGCTGGCACAAGCGCAGTCTGGTCCTGATTAAGCAATATGCCCGGATGTTGCAACGCGAGCCCTTGCTGGCGGAAATTGCCGGTCTGCTCGGGCGTAGCGAGCGGGAGCAACGGGCGCCGGAGCAGCCGGTGCCGCCGGTTCAGATGATGGAGCTGGAGCCAGCCCCCAGCGACGATGTGCCGGATGATCTGGTGGGGATCCACCAGGCGAGCGATCTGATGAGGCTGCTGCCAAGCGAGGCGGTGATGCTGGGGCTACCGGAGCTGGAGCTGGAGTTTTATCGCCGTTATCTGGAGCGACGTCTGCTCAGTTACCAGTCGCGCGGCACCTTGCCGCGCCAGCGCATCATGCTCCGTACCCCTGAACAGGGGGGGCAGCAGTTGCAGCAACGGGGGCCCTTTATCGTTTGTGTCGATACCTCCGGCTCCATGGGGGGCTATCCCGAGGAGTGTGCCAAGGCACTCTTTCTGGTGCTGCTCAAGGTGGCGATGGATGAGAAGCGCGGCTGCTACCTGATGCTCTTCTCCACCGAGGTGGCGACCCTTGAGATCACCGCCGATACCGGGCTGGACAAGGCGGAGCGCTTCCTCTCCATGAGTTTTCACGGCGGTACCGATCTGGTGCCCTGTCTCGAGAAGGCGCTGGCCAAGCTCGATGATCCCGCCTTTGCCAAGGCGGATGTGCTGGTCATCTCCGACTTTATCGCCCAGAGTCTGCCCCACACCCTGCTCGATCAGATGAACCGCTATCGCCAGCGCCAGACCCGTTTTCACGCCGTGGCCATGTCTCGCCACGCCAAACAGGCATTGTTGCGGGTCTTTGACAACCGCTGGCTGCTCGATTGTGGCCTGCGTGGTCGGTTGCTGCGGCGTTTTCAGCGCAATTAACAGCCCTTTGAGTGATAAGCCGTGTTTGATGGTTGCTTTGAGGGGGTTTCTGGTGCTACTGCGGATGGATGAGGAATATGAAGCTTTATCCGAGTTGTGGATTGCTGTTGGTATTGAACGCTATCGCCGAGGCGGTTTTACCCATTCAGTTGGAGAGTGCTCTCAATACGCTGGAGCAGACGTACCTCTCTGAGGTTAGCCAAAGAGCGTCGTTTCTGGCTGCTTGCAGTTCTGCTGCTGTGTGGCGGGCTGGCCTTGCTGAGTACGGGATGGCTGTTGGAACGCTATCGCCGCATGCACCGATTGGCTTTTACCGATGAGCTGACCGGGCTCAACAACCGGCGACGGGTATTGTGGCGTGGCAATACACTGTTTGAACTTACCCGTCGGCCAGGCGCACCATGTAGCTTGCTGGTCTTCGATATCGATCACTTCAAGCGGATCAACGATACCCTCGGCCACCATCAGGGGGGAGGCGGGCGCAACCGGGTGGAAACAGACCACTGACGGGCTGGGTATTTTTCACTCGCGCGGGTATAATGTCGCGCAATTTTGCTTTGGCTCAGGTGAAAAGACCCATGTAACGCAACCCCCTTCCTCTTTCCACCGGCGGATCTAATGCCCACCCGAGTGGCCCGTTGCGTATCCATGCCGGACCGTGAGTCAATGCGGCATCCCGGAATTATTCCCACGGTGGCCAAGGCCGCCGCCCAATAGAAGAACGTTGAATTATGTCAGCTGAATTTCTGAGTGAAGTCTCCAAGAGACGCACTTTTGCGATCATTTCGCACCCGGATGCGGGTAAAACCACCATCACCGAAAAGGTTCTGCTGTTCGGACAGGCCATTCAGCGCGCCGGTACCGTCAAGGGCCGTGGCTCGGGCCAGCACGCCAAATCCGACTGGATGGAGATGGAAAAGCAGCGTGGTATCTCCATCACTACCTCGGTGATGCAGTTCCCCTATGCCGATTGTCTGGTCAACCTGCTCGACACCCCGGGTCACGAGGACTTCTCCGAAGATACCTACCGTACTCTCACTGCCGTGGATTGTTGCCTGATGGTCATCGATGCCGCCAAGGGTGTTGAAGACCGGACCCGCAAGCTGATGGAAGTGACCCGTCTGCGTGATACCCCCATCCTCACCTTCATGAACAAGCTGGACCGCGAAGTGCGCGATCCGATGGAGGTCATGGACGAGGTGGAGCGCGAGCTGAAGATCATGTGCGCCCCCATCACCTGGCCTATTGGCTGCGGCAAATCCTTCAAGGGGGTCTATCACCTCTACAAGGACGAGACCTACCTCTATCAGAGCGGTCAGGGCCACACCATCCAGGAGAAGCGGGTGGTCAAGGGGCTGAACAACCCGGATCTGGATGCCGCCGTCGGTGAGGATCTGGCTGCTCAGTTGCGAGGTGAGCTGGAGCTGGTGCAGGGCGCCTCTCCCGAGTTCGATCACGACGCCTTCATCGCAGGCGAGATGACCCCGGTCTTCTTCGGTACCGCACTGGGTAACTTCGGTGTTGACCACATGCTGGACGGTCTGACCGACTGGGCGCCGTCGCCCATGCCGCGCAAGGCCGAGAGCCGTGAAGTGGCGGCGACCGAGGAGAAGTTCTCCGGTTTCGTGTTCAAGATCCAGGCCAACATGGATCCGAAGCATCGCGACCGTATCGCCTTTATGCGTATCGTGTCAGGCACTTACAGCAAGGGCATGAAGATGCGCCACGTGCGGATCGGCAAGGATGTGAACATCTCCGACGCCGTGACCTTTATGGCCGGTGACCGTGAGCAGGCGGAAGACGCCTTCGCCGGTGACATCATCGGTCTGCACAACCACGGCACCATCCAGATCGGTGACACCTTCACCCAGGGTGAGGATCTCAAGTTCACCGGTATCCCGAACTTTGCACCGGAGCTGTTCCGCCGCATCCGTCTGCGCGACCCGCTCAAGCAGAAGCAGCTGCTCAAGGGGCTGGTCCAGCTCTCCGAAGAGGGCGCGGTGCAGGTGTTCCGTCCGCTGATCAGCAACGATCTCATCGTGGGTGCGGTCGGTGTGCTGCAGTTTGACGTGGTGGTGTCGCGCCTCAAGAGCGAATACAACGTCGAAGCTCTGTATGAGGCGGTCAACGTCTCCACCGCCCGCTGGGTGGAGGGAACCGATGTGAAGAAGTTTGAAGAGTTCAAGCGCAAAAACGAGGTCAACCTGGCCCTCGATGGCGGTGACAACCTCACCTATATCGCGCCGACCATGGTCAACCTGCGTCTGGCACAGGAGCGTCACCCGGACGTTGAGTTCCGTCAGACTCGCGAGCACTGATAAGGTCTTGCCTTATCGGCAGACAAGATAGCAAAGACCCCGCTTCGGCGGGGTCTTTTTCTTGGTGCGCAGATGTGTCGCCTAGCGAGTTGCGCAGTCTCTCAGAAGGTGCGCAGCAAGCGGGCCGGATTGCCGGCATAGGTGCCGGGGATCTCGATATCCCGGGTGACGACGGCTCCGGCACCAATGACGGCGCCCCGGCAGATACGGACTGGTAAAATGGTGGTATTGGAGCCGATGCAGACCTCATCTTCAATGACGGTTCGGCCCCAATGAGTGGAGTCTGGGTCGGGAGCCCCCTTCTTGAAGAGATCGTTGGCAAACATCACCCCGTGACCGATAAAGCACTCTTCACCTATGGTGACGTGCTCGCAGATAAAGGTGTGCGACTGGACTCTGGTTGCGCGGCCAATGGTGACGTTGGCCTGCACTTCCACGAAGGGGCCGATAAAGACATCATCAGCCAGAGTGCAGCCGTAGAGATTGACGGGTTCAACCAGTTTCACCCGCTCGCCGAAACTGACATCGCAAATGCCGACGGTGTGCCGTGTTGGCTCATTCATGATGCGCCTCTCTGTTCCAGATCTAGCACCATGCAGATCTCGCAATCCCCGTGGCCGGTACAGCCAAGGGGACCGGGCAGGTGTTCAAAGCCCAGTGATTCGTAGAGGCTGGTGGCTTCGCGCAAGACCTCGGTTGTCTCCAGATAGCAGCGTTGATAACCCAGATCACGAGCCGCATCCAGCGCCTGCAGTACCAGCCGTTTGCCAAGGCCCAGTCCGCGCAGGGCGGGCATAAAGTACATCTTCTGCAGCTCGCAGACACCCTCTTCTTCCGCCAATGGCGCTATGCCGCCCCCGCCGAGGATGGAACCGTCCGGTCCTTCGATGACCCAGTAGCGGCTCTTCTCCCCCTGATAGCTCTGGGAGAGGGTATCGAGATTGGGATCCGAGACCCCATAACCCTTGTCGGCGGTGAGGCCATATTCGGCCGATACGGCGCGGATCACCGTGGCGATCCGGGGATCATCTGCCGCCGTGATGGGGCGAATGCGGTAACCCTGCTGGCGACGGGCGCGGGATAGGGCGCTGCGGTAGAGAAGCAGGCCGCTCCACAACTGTTCACGCTCGGGCAGGCTCAACTGTGCCAGCATCTCTTCCATCGCCCCGTCCATCTCCCGGTGCAACGCCAGCAGCATCCCCTGACCGTTGACGGTGAGACGGGCTTCCTTGCTGCGCCCGTCGGAGGGGTGGGGGTGCCAGCTGATGAGCTCCCGTTCGGCGAGGCGGGCCAGCGGACGACTGGCGTTGGATTTGTCGATGTGCAGCTTTTCTGCCAGCTGCTGGTTGGTGGCAGGGGCGTTTTCCAGCTCGATCAGCAGGTGAGCCTCGATAGGGGTGAGGGCCAGATTGCCACACTGCTGGGTGTAGTGGCATAGTGAAT
>NZ_CDBO01000039.1 GCF_000819885.1 Aeromonas fluvialis | reverse complement strand
GCCAGGCTGCCGAGCAAGGAGATGCTGATGCCCAGTGTAACCTCGGGTTCATGTATGCCAATGGCCGCGGGGTGGCGCACGACGATAGCCAAGCGGTGCGCTGGTATCGTCAGGCTGCCGAGAAAGGCCATGCCGCTGCCCAGTGCAAACTCGGGCGCATGTATGTCAATGGTCACGGGGTGGCGCAGGATGATAGCCAAGCGGTGCACTGGTATCGTCAGGCTGCCGAGAACGGAGATGCCGATGCCCAGTGTAACCTCGGGCTCATGTATGCCAATGGCTGTGGGGTGGCGCAGGAGGATAGCCAAGCGGTGCACTGGTATCGCCAGGCCGCCGAACAGGGCAATACCCGAGCCCAGAGCGTCCTTGGGTTGATGTATGCCAAAGGCCGCGGGGTGGCGCAGGACGATAGTCAAGCGCTGGTGTTGTATCGCAAAGCTGCCGAGCAGGGGTATGCCGATGCGCAATACAATCTTGGCTTTATGTTCCAATATGGTCGAGGCGTGGCATCAGATTGCGCTCAGGCCGTTGCGTGGTATTGCAAGGCTGCGGAGCAAGGTGATGTGAAAGCACAAAACAACCTTGGTTGGATGCATGAACAGGGTCAAGGAATAGCGCAAAACTATAACCAAGCCGTTATTTGGTATCGTAAGGCTGCGGAGAAGGGCTACGCAGAAGCGCAATACAACCTTGGCTGGATGTACCAAAGAGGTCAAGGCGTTGTTCAAGACCTTACGCAAGCCGTTGCTTGGTATCGTAGGGCTGCGATGCAAGGCTATGTCGGAGCACAATACAACCTTGGCTTGATTTACCAATATGGGCTAGGTGTTTCGCAAGATAATATCGAAGCTGCTGCTTGGTATCGCAAGGCTGCTGAGCAAGGTGATGCTGATGCACAAGCCAAGCTCAATTTAATGAAATAATTAAGCAGATATTTTTGCATGACGTTATCTTAACCGAACTGTTTTGCCAAGTTTGAGAGCCCTTTAAAACAGGGCTCTTTTTAATTATCTACTTACTTTTTAAAAGTGCAACAATGAATAAAGGTGAACCGGCGCAGGTTTTAGCGCAAGCAATCAGTAATTTCGGGGTGGACATTGCCAATCAACCGGGTCGCTTAAAGGCGCTATTCGCTGATTTATGCAATGAAAGCAGCCATAAGCGTCAGGTTAGGATTTTACTCTTATTGGCCGAAGAAGGGCTAGTCAAAAAATTAGTCGCAACGTCGAGTCTTTCTGAACGCCACATTTTACGCGCTCAGTTAGGTGCATCGCTGCATGAGGATTATGGTTTTGACGAGCAATTAGCTAATTGGGGTATTGACACATGGCTAACGACATTATGGCCACAGGCTTCTATGAATGATGCAAACGAGCCAGATACCAATGCCGCCGATTTTTTAGCGATACAAACACAAGCGTTGCAAGGTAATGCCGAAGCGCAATATTTACTTGGTAATATATATTATTCTGGTCGAGGTGTCGCAGAGAATAAAGCAGAGGCAGCAGTTTGGTTTCGTAAGGCCGCTGAGCAGGGCCATATCGAAGCGCAATGTGTACTTGGTAAAATGTATTATTACGGCAGAGGGATCGCAGAGGATGAGGCTGAAGCGGCTGTTTGGTTTCGTAAGGCGGTTGAACAGGAACATCACACAGCTCAATATTTTCTCGGCTATATGTATTATTATGGTCAAGGTGTCGCAGAAAATAAGGCAGAGGCGGCTGTTTGGTATCGTAAGGCTGCTGAGCAGGACCATGCCAAAGCACAATATCTTCTTGGTGAAATGTATTATTTAGGACAAGGAGTTGTAGAGGATAAAGCAGAGGCAGTTGTTTGGTATCGTAAGGCCGCCGAGCAGGATCACGCTAAATCCCAAAACCGCCTTGGCTGGATGCATGAGCATGGCCAAGGCGTTGAGCAAAACCCTACACAAGCCCTTGTTTGGTATCGTATGGCTGCGGAGAAAGGTGATGTCAAAGCGCAATTAAACCTTGGTAGTATGTATAAATATGGTAACGGTGGGGAGCAAGATGATACCCAAGCTGCGGTTTGGTTTCGCAAAGCCGCGGAGCAAGATAACGCAGAGGGGCAATATAACCTTGGTCTAATGTATAAAAATGGTCGAGGTGTGGAGCAAGACGATATCCAAGCTGCTGCTTGGTTTCGCAATTCAGCAGAGCAAGGTGCTGCAGAGGGGCAATATAACCTTGGCCTAATGTATAAAAATGGTCGAGGTGTTGAGCAAGACGATACCCAAGCTGTTGCTTGGTTTCGCAAAGCAGCGGAGCAAGACGCTGCCGAGGCGCAATACAACCTTGGCTGGATATATGAACACGGGCAAGGTGTGGCGAATGATAATATCCAAGCTGTAGCTTGGTATAGTAAAGCTGCAGAGCATGGCCACGCTGACGCCCAATATCGCTTGGGGTTGATATATGATTATGGCCGAGGTGTCACTGAAGATGCTATCGCAGCAGTAATTTGGTACCGCAAGGCTGCTGAACACAACCATATAAATGCACAGTTTAAGCTCGGTGAAATGTTAAGAGTTGGTTTAGGTGTAGAGCAAGATCTCATTGAAGCTGTGATTTGGTATCATAGATCAGCTGAGCAAGGTTCTGTTAAAGCGCAATACGCTCTTGGAAATAGATATTATTTCGGTTGGGGTCTTGGTAAGAACTATGCTGAAGCAGCTTATTGGTATAATAAAGCTGCTAAAAGTGGTGATTTAAAAGCACAATTTAAAATTAACACCATGAATACAATGTGTTTTTTTTGTAAAAAAACAAGCATGCAATTAATATATGGGATCAATGGTTTTTTAAGAGGGTGGCAGGCTGCTACTCAATTTAAAATACGTAAATGTTGGAGTGGTCTAGCTAATTTTTCCAATTTGTTAGGAAGTTTAAGTTTTTTATTAGCCATTTTTATTTTGTTAACTTTATTCTTTTATTTCATTTCAAACAAAGTGGTTGAACCAGCTAAGTCAGCACCAGCAAAACGGGGTGTAGTGGCTGAGGAATCTGCACCAGCAACGCAGCAGGCAGGTCAAAGAACGCCTATCGATGAGCTGATGGAAACACAAAAAATGGTTCTGCCAATCATGCTTGTTGCGCCACCTGCCATGTCTCAGGAAAGCTGGATCCTGCACCTCGGTGCCTTTAAGAACGTCGACAGCGTCAACGCGCTGGTGAGCAAGCTGCGGGCGGCGGGCTATTCTGCCCACACTTCGCCGCGCACACCGGTGCAGGGTCAGCTCAATCGGGTCTTTATCGGACCGGATGTCTCCAAGGCCAAGCTGCAGGGGATGCAGGGTCGAATAGCACAGATGACTGGCTTGAGCAGTTCAGTAGTGGCTTACAATCCCTAATGGCTGTTTTTGGCGTGCCCAATAGCAAGGTATCTGGCCCTTGTATATGTCCAGACTTGATGTCTTTGGTCAGCTCAGCAGCCAGTGCTTTGAGCTTGTTTTGGTTCATTTGCATGCCCACGAATGGCTAATAACATCATGT
>NZ_CDBO01000038.1 GCF_000819885.1 Aeromonas fluvialis | reverse complement strand
TGGCGCTTGAGCGCGACCTGCTACTCGCTGCTGGAAACAGCCAAGGCCAATCAGCTGGAGCCGTCAGCGTATATCAATCGGATCCCCCGTGTGTCAACCTAAGCCTGAGCCAACTGATTTTGAGATAACATATAAATCAGGGCACTCAGGAGAACGAAAATGCCTAAACCAGACACTTCTGCCAACCCCAAGGTTGAGCCAAAACCCGAGCTGGAAAAGCGGGGGCGACGTGTATTTACTGCCCAATACAAGCTATCCATTCTCCAGCAGGCCGATGCCTGCCAGCATGGGGAGCTCGGGGCGTTGCTGCGGCGTGAAAAGCTCTATTCCAATCAGCTACAGCAGTGGCGCCGCGAGCAGGCTGAGCATGGCTTGGACGGCTTGCAGAAGTCTGCTCCTGGACCTGCCCCCAAGAAGACCGCTGAGCAGAAGCGGATCGAGCTGTTGGAAAAAGAAATTCAGCGGCTTCGTAAGCAGCTCGAGGTCAAAGATGGCTGCCTGATGCTCCAAAAAAAAGCCTTGGCCATGCTGGACTCGCTCGAAGAGAGCAACTCATGAGCCTGTTGCTTGATGGACTGCTGCCTGCTGGTGTGTCAGAACGTGAAGCCTGCAGTGTGCTGAACATTTGCAGGAATAGCTGGCGTGCTGCTCGGGCCAGGAATCGCTTCTGCGGGCCCATCAGCCCCTATCGACGCAAGCGCAAAGAAACCCAACAACCACGCGCCCTGAGTGCAGAGGAACGCACAGAGGTGCGAGAGGTACTGAGCAGTGCTGAGTTCCATGATCAACCACCGGCACAGGTCTACTTCAGCCTGTTAGAGCAAGGCGTTTATTTATGCTCGGTCAGCACCATGCATCGGCTGATGCGGGAAGATGGTTTGAATGGTGAGCGCCGCCAGCAGCGACCTGCAAGCCCCCAGCCCATACCGCGCCTGCAGGCCACGGCCCCGCTCCAGGTCTGGAGCTGGGACATTACCAAGTTGCCCACACAGAAGCGTGGTGAATATCTGTCGCTCTATATCGTCATGGATTTGTTAAGTCGCTACATCGTGGCCTGGATGTTGTCGCGCAAAGAAAATAGCGCCCTCGCCAGCCATCTGATCCAGGAGGCTTACGAGCGCTATGATATCCAGCCTGACACACTGACCTTGCATCAGGATCGTGGTATGCCGATGACGGCGCATTGCTACCTTGATTTGCTTGGCGAATTGGCGATTACCGCCAGCCATAGCCAGCAGCTCATCGGCAGGGGATGGCCATTTGAATTTCTCCTCGGCGAGCGCCTTGTAATAGAGCACAAAGCCGTTGTCCTCCCACATCAGGCACTTGATCTTGTTGCGGCGGCGATTGGTGAAGGCATAGAGGGCACCGGAGAA
>NZ_CDBO01000037.1 GCF_000819885.1 Aeromonas fluvialis | reverse complement strand
TCATGGGTAATCAGGAAACACTTTACCCGACGCATAGTAAAACTGCCACGCGTTGAGAATCCACTTGAATTGCTTGTTATGTGACAACTCTCGATTAGTGATCATCTCCTGAATAGACCCACATAGGTTCAGTTTTACCCGCTCGCTCAAAGCCGAGAGACTTATAAAATTCAACTGCCTCACCGTCTGCTGTGAGCATTTGTTGATGAAATGAATAATATTTTGTTTGCATCAATTCCATCATTTTTCGTCCTACACCCTGACCTTGAAAATCAGGATGAACAAGCATATGCGGATAGTAAACAACTAGATGTCCATCAGAAATTGCATTACCTATACCGACAAGCTTATTATCAATTCGAGCTGTCACTAGACTATCTGAGTTAATCAGAGCTGGTAGTAACTTTTCAGGAACCTCAGCTGAAGACCAACCATTTGATTTATAAAGATTAACAACTTCTGATTGCTCAATATTTCTTTCAAATTGTACTAATATTTCCATTTTGACCTCCTGTCACATAACGCCCGCAGCACACGCGAGCGTAGCGAGTCGAGGCCGATAGGCCGGTGTGGCTGCGCTTGTTAAATGGACTGTGACTTAATTTCATTATCCTTTTTTCCCAATGTCATCTTTTTTATTTTTTGAATTCTGAAAGAATGAAATCCACGCAAGTAACTCAAATACTACCGCAACAAAGAAGATTGCAGCGCCATATATTGGTGCAACTAAATAGGCCAGAATTGCGATGGCAAACAAAATTATCGTCTTCTTACGAATTTTCACCGCTCTCTCAAAGCCATTTAACGCCCGCAACAGACGCATTTATGGAGGTGGTTGTTTTGTGGCAGGCTTTTTTGCCACAAAATAAGCGCCGGAATAAATGTCGGCCTGATTGCGTTTGTTACAAGCCCAAAGCACCGCATTAAGTGCAAAGGCTTGCAACATTAATAAATGCTGCAAATTTACCGCTTGCCGCACACCCAAATAAATGCACAAAAACAAACAGCAAAACCCACAGCGCCAAATATTTTAACCAATTGGCACGGATGGAAAAAGTACACACCCACAGCCTACGCAAAATGATGCCACCAAAACCTTGCTGGCAAAACCCACTTAAAGGCACACCACAACAAAACTTTATTAATAAAGCCCAGTAAAACCAAAAACAAAACCACCCAAAAAACTCGCGCGGTTTAACAGGGCTAATTTTTTGGCAAAGCTTTGTAACGCCGCAATTTACGGACGGAGTGGGATGGCGCTTTTTGTGCTCCGCACAAAACGTGACAGCCCACGGAGTTCCGCAAGATTGCTTTGTTAGCCTAGTTATTTAGGCACATCCATTAGTATTTCTTTTCTCATTACTACACACCCATTACCTGCGGGCATAAGAAATATATCAACCCCATTTTGACTCAGAGACGTTACATTTTTGTTCACTTCCCCCTTGTACTCAGCTTCTTTATAGTTTTTTTGAGCTGTCGCCATACAATTATCTTCAAAATATATTATTTTTTCATACTCGGAGTAGCAATGATCTGACTTGGTTCTTGCAACAGTGAGACTTGTAAAAATAGAACCATCCGAGTAAGTTCTTTCAATTACTGTACTAAAAGCAGACTCGTCAGGCACTTTACTATTCCAGACACTACTTGCTCCGTGATTACCATCTGCAATGAAGTTCGACATCTTTTCAACAGCGTGTAGGCATGTTTTTATACCTTTTTCTTTTGCCTGTTTAGTGGGTATCGTGTCTTCAGCTTGGGCTTGAAGCACAATACACAAAGGCAGGATAGTTAGTAGTCTTTTCATTTTTAATCTCCTTAGTTAACTACATTTTTTATGAATATGAACTCATCTAATTAAAGGCTAACAGTGATTAGATGGAAGGCGGTACTAATCCGTTAGCAGAGAATTCCATATAACTCCGTAACATTTTCATCACCACCAAGTGAAAATTATCATTAAATCATAATGTTACCTGTTTGCTTCTCATGCTGGGCGTATTCGCTTGACTTCCTCTTTTTGCGCCACCGTTACTACTGTATGAAAAAATAGAGCTCAGTCCAGTCTTGGAAAGCGCCGCCAAAGCACGCCTGCGTGAGCGGGTCAGAAATAAGCATAAGGCCGTTGCCATGTTGGGTGGGTCATTGTGGGCAAGGTTCGCTTATCCATTCCATCCGCCATGGCTACCGCCCCTGAATTTCAGCTTCCAGTCTGCTGCGTTTCACCAACGTGATGTGATTGGCATGGCTCATGGGAGACTCCGACGAGGCAAGTGTTGCCAAATGGCAATATTATCCATAGCGCTGTGGAGAGAAAGCTCAATATTGAGATTTTCTGTGCAAGATCAATAAATTAATCAAATGTCACCTACGATTGATGACGCGCCGAGATAGCGTGGACAACCATTCTTGAACTATCTCCATAGAACATTCATGGTCATATCCGGCTTGAACCAGCATAAAACTCTTTGCTATTGTCCGAATTCCCCGCTGAAATAGCTTATTTATCTACAGATCAACAAGATAGCGTTATGCGGTGGCGTCGCGGGGGCATCTGCTATCGGGAAGGAGAGTTATGAAGTCGCAGTTCAAAGTGGCGCTGGCCATGTTGGCCCTGTTCGTCGTCCAAGGCTGCACAGCCCCGGATTCATCCACCAAGCGCAATGCACCCGGCCCGGTGCTGACCGTGCATTACGAAAGCGCCCCCCTGATCTCCGTCACCATCGCCGGTGAGCAGTACCAGTTTTTGCTCGATACCGGGGCCAGTATCACCTTTATCGATCGTCGTCTGGCCAGCCGCTTCAAGGCGCTGACCTTAAGCGAATTGCCCAGGGCCTATCAGGCTGATTTTGCCACTGTGAGCAGCGTGTCGAGCCAACTGGGCAGCGAGCAGCTTGGCTTTGTTGAGCCGCAGCCCTTCTCGCTGGGGTCGGTCACCATTGATGACAGCGATCTGTGGGCAACCGTTGATTTCGATCTTTTCTCCCAGTCTCTCGGCAGCCGTATCGATGGCATCCTCGGGATCGACACCATCCGCCGTTTCAACTGGGTGTTTGATCGCGACCAGCATCAGCTCACGGCTTCGCTGACGGCACCGTCGGCAGCTACCTTCGAGCGTTGCATCGGCTATGAAGACAGCTACAACAGCTCCCCGGCAGTCTATCTGACCCACGGCGAGAGCAGCGTGCGCATGTCTTTGGATACCGGGGCCGATCAGAGCTATGCCGACCATGCCTTTATCGACTTTATGGCGAGCCAGAAGGCGATCTCTGGTGAAGATGCGATGCCACGCAAAGGGGTGGATGCCAGCGGCATGGTGGAGGGGCGTGAACATATCCTCACCGGCCTGCACTTTGATGAGCGCCAGCTCGGTGAGCTGCGCGTGTCGGAAAACAGCAATGAGCAGTATGGTCTGGGGCTGGATTTTGTTAACCGCTTCAATCGCTTTGCGATCATGCCCGGGCGGATGATGCTCTGCTACGACGCCGACAGCCTGGCGCGAAAAGTGCCGCCAGTCCTGCGCAATATCGGGGTGCGTTTTGATGGCGAGCATCTGCAGGTCTACTACAGCGACGAACGGGATCTGGCCCCCTATGGTCTGGCCAATGGCGACATGCTGGAGCAGATCAACGGGGTGGCTTATCGTCCCCTCGAGATCGACAAGGTGCGTGAACTGCTCAGCACCGGCAAGCCGGGGTCGCTCAAGTTGCGGATTGTGCGGGAAGGAAAACCGCTGGATATCGCCATCTAGTCAAGGTGGGGGCGGCAAGACGAGCCGCCCCAGTCAGCCTCAGCTCTTGGTTGGATTTTCCATGCAGGTGAGGGTTGGCTGGCCGTAACGCTCCAGCATGGCTTCATCCCCCTTGGTAAACAGGCTGATATTCTGCCCCTCATAGCGGGCGCCGCTGCCGCTTGGTTTGAGATAGGTGAGGAGCTGTTGTGGCGGTTTGTTGCCTTCGCTGATGTTCAGCACCGCCACCGGGATCTTGGCATCCCGATAGAAATAGCTTTCCAGTGTCAGCTGGTCGCCACAGCGGTAAAAGACCGGATCCGGTACCATCAGTTGGCCACCGGTGACCTGCAGCTCGGCGATCCGTAATGTGTAGTTATCATCGACACACTGGCGCACGTCTTCGCTCTTCCAGCAGTCGTTACGCCCCTTGATCCAGCCGCGCTGCATGGCTCGCTCGGTCTTGAGCTGCTCTGCAGAGAGCTGGGCAATCGCCTTGGGGTAGAGTGCCGCCAGTTCGTTATCAAGGGCGGCAAGTCCGGCATCCTGGCAGATCAGGTTTTCGACCGACCCGGACGCTTTGGTGCAGTCAAAGGAGGGGGTTGCGGCGCTGGCCAGCAGAGGGGCAAACAGCAGGGCGGCAAGCAAGGTCTTGTTCATCGATAGATTCCAGCAATGAGGAGGGCAATATCTGTCTACTACAGCACACTCTACTGGGCAATGCAGCAGGGGAGCCGAGCGCACTTGCACTGCTGAATGGCTGCCAAACGGAAAAACCCGACACTCCTGGCCGGAATGTCGGGTTTTTTGTGGCCGCGATAAAGGGGGGAGGCGGGTTGCCCGGTTGATCAGGCCAGCGCCAGTTGCTGACTGCGGGCACGCCACAACCGCTCGTGGAAGAAAAACACCACGGTATTGATGGCCGGTTCGATCATCGCCATCACACCACCGGTGAGCAGCTCGCCGCTCAGCAGGAAGGCAACCCCGAAGGCGACGCTGAAGTGCACCAGCGCGAAGCTGCTGGTCTTGGCCTGCAGGCTGTGGTTTGGTTTGAGCTTGTGCCAGCCAAGGTCATGAAAGTAGAAGGCGACCGTGTTGACGGCGGGCTCGATCAGGGCGATCAGGCTGGCGGTCAGCAGCTCACCGGTCAGCAGGTAGGCCACGGTAAAGGCGACACCGAAGTGCAGGATGGCAAAGCTGATGGTCTTTTCCATGATGGCGGCTCCCTCTGTTGATGATGAGAGTATCTACCAGATTTGCTCTAAATGAAAATCATTATCATCTATTGTGGGGATAGAGAGAACCTATCAAAGAAGATGCAGCTACCTGTTGCCGCCCTTTGGCCTGCTGGCCCTATTGTTGTTTGCGCTGAAACGGGATCTGCCAGCCCGAACTGGCTACCCGGCTGGCATGCAGCGGCACCAAGAGAAAAAGCCCCGTGATGGGGCTTTTGCGTTTCAACTTTGTGGTCACTGTGGGGCGGAGGATTAATCCTCCGCCTTGTTGAGCCACTCTACCTTGTACTGGGCGCCAGCGCCCTGCGCCAGCTTGGCACAGAGGGGTTTGAGGAAGGCTTCTATCTGCTCGTCCAGCATCCAGGGCGGGCTGATGATCAGCATGCCTGAGCCGTTCATACCCCAGTCGGCAGTCTGACCGGCCACTTCCAGCTCTGCCACCAGCACGTTGCCGAAGTTCTCGCGCTTGATGGCGCGCAGCATGTCGCGGGATTTGTCCGCCTCCTGCCCGAGGATGGGATACCAGAGGGCGTAGATGCCGGTCGCCCAGCGCTTCTGCGCCTTTTTAAGGGTGTCGACCACGGCGAAGTAATCTTCTTTGAGCTCATAGGGCGGGTCGATCAGCACCAGCCCGCGGCGCGGGGTGGGCGGCAGCAGGGCGATCAGCCCCTCGAAGCCGTCACGGTGGTGCACGGCCACGCGGGGGTCATAACCCATGTTGGCGCGCAGATCGTCCACTTCGTTGTTGTGCAGCTCCATCAGCGCCAGCTTGTCCTGCTGGCGGGCGAGGCGACGGGAGAGCTCCGGCGAGCCGGGGTAGTAGTGCAGCTCACCGTTCTGGTTCATCTCCTCGATGACGCCCAGATAGGGGGCCATGGCAGACCACTGGGCCCGCTCGTCCCACAGGCGGCCGATGCCGTCGGCATACTCGGCCTTCTTCTGGGACCAGTCGCCGCGCAGATCGTAGAGACCGCCACCGGCATGGGTGTCCAGCACGATGAAGGGTTTCTCCTTCTTCTTGAGGGACTCGATGATCAGGGCCTGAACGGCGTGTTTCAGCACGTCGGCATGGTTGCCGGCGTGAAAGGCGTGGCGGTAGCTCAGCATATTAGATCTCTGAGGGGGCCCTGCTGGGCACCCAGTAACGATAGATAGTTCAACAAATTGCGGCTGTTGCCGCGAAACAGGGAGAGGCTGCGCAGGGTCTGCAACAGGACGCCCTGTTGCAGCCGCTCCAGCTCCAGTTCGTGGGCCAGCATCGACTGATACTGCTGCTCGCCCTGCCGCGCCTTGGCGCTCTGGCGCAGGGCGCGCCACGGGGTCAGCACCGCTTCGGTCTGCACCAGCGCCGGTTGCAGGTCGGTGAGATCGACCACGATGCCGAGTTGATCGAGTCGGTGCAGCAGCAGTGCCAGATTGACGTTGCCCCCCTGCGCCTGCACGGTGAGCCAATCCTGACTGCGCTCACCGTAGACCTTGCCGCTCCAGTGCCAGAAGCCGATCGGCGTCGGCAATTCGTGGACCGCGACCCGCTCGCTGGCCATCAGCTGTTCGTCACGCAAAGAAGGCTTGCTCCATGGTTTCCAGCTCTTCACAGAGGCTCATCCACTCCAGCTCGACGTTCTCCAGCTGCTCCTTGAGGGGGCCCTGGGATTTGAGCAGCTCAGAGAGCTTGGTTTTAGCGCTCTCTTCGTAGATGGCGGGGTCGGCCAGCTGGCTCTCGATGTCGCCGAGCTTGCCTTGCAGCTTCTCCATGCTCGCTTCGAGTTTTTCGAGCTTCTGGCGCAGGGGACGGGTCTGCTGGCGAAACTGGGCCTCGAGCCGTTTCTGATCCTTGCGTGCCACCGCCGAGTTGGCAGAGACAGGGCCATCCGCCGGTTTGGCGTTGGCCTCTTTCTCCTGCTCGCTGAGCCACTTGTGGTAGTCGTCCAGATCGCCGTCGAACGGCTCGACCCGGCCACCGTGGACCAGATAGAAGTCATCTGTGGTGGTACGCAGCAGGTGCCGGTCGTGGGAGACCACTACCATGGCCCCTTCGAAGCCTTGCAGCGCCATGGTGAGGGCGTGGCGCATCTCCAGATCCAGGTGGTTGGTCGGTTCATCGAGCAGCAAGAGGTTGGGCTTTTGCCAGGTGATCAGCGCCAGCACCAGCCGCGCTTTTTCACCGCCGGAGAAGGGAGCTACCTTGTCGAGCGCCTTGTCACCGTGAAAACCGAAGCTGCCCAGATAGTTGCGCAGCTCCTGCTCGGTCTTGTCCGGCGCGAGGCGGGCCAGATGATCGAGCGGGGTATCGTCGAGACGCAGGGTCTCCAGCTGATGCTGGGCGAAGTAGCCGATGCTCACCCCGGCGCTCACCTCCAGCTTGCCCGACAGCGGCGGGTTGGAGCCTGACAACATCTTGATAAAGGTGGATTTACCGGCGCCGTTGCGGCCGAGCAGACCGATACGGGAACCCGGTACCAGATTGAGTTTGATCTTCTCCAGGATCACCTTGTCACCGTAACCGGCAGAGAGGTTCTCCATGGCGATCAGCGGGGTCGGCAGGGCCGACGGCTCGCGAAACTCGAAGCTGAATTCGGAGTCGGCGTGGGCGGGCAGGATCTTCTCCATCCGCTCCATGGCTTTCAGGCGGCTCTGGGCCTGACGGGCCTTGGAGGCCTTGTAGCGGAAGCGATCCACATACGCCTGCATGTGGGACATCTCCCGCTGCTGCTTCTCGTACATCGACTGCTGCTGGGCCAGCTGCTCGGCGCGCTGCAGTTCGAAGTCGGAGTAGCCGCCGGTGTATTCGTTGAGCTTGCCGTTCTCGATATGGATGATGCGGCTGATGACCGAATCGAGGAAATCTCGGTCGTGAGAAATAAGCACCAGCGTGCCCTGATAGCCCTTGAGCCACTTCTCCAGCCAGATGACGGCATCGAGATCCAGGTGGTTGGTCGGTTCATCCAGCAGCAGCAGATCGGAGCGGCAGAGCAGCGCCTGGGCGAGATTGAGACGCATGCGCCAGCCACCGGAGAAGCTGCGCACCGGCGAGGCGAGCTGATCGTCGCTGAAACCGAGGCCGTGCAGCAATTCGGCCGCGCGGGCGCGAATGCTGTAAGCGCCGATGGTATCGAGGCGACCGTGCAGCTCGGCCACCAACAGGCCATTGTCATCCTGCTCGGCCTGTACCAGCTGAGCTTCCAGCGAGCGGAACTCCTTGTCGCCGTCGATCACATACTCGAGCGCGGAGCAGTCGAGCGCCGGGGTCTCCTGCGCGACACCTGCGATCTGCCAGCCAGCGGGCAGGCTGAAGGTGCCGCTGTCGATGGCCAGCTCCCCCCGTACCAGTGCAAAAAAGGTGGACTTGCCACAGCCATTTTTGCCCACTAGACCCACTTTGTGACCGGGGTGAATGGTGGCGGAGGCGTTGTCCAGCAGCTTGCGGCCGCCGCGGATCAGTTCGATTTGACTGGCAACTATCATGGGTGGGATCTGCTTGCTCAAAATGGAGGAGAAAAACTGGCGCGGATCTTACGTGAAATGACACAGATTTGCACTGTAGCGAAGGGCTGGCCACTGGCTGGCGCTGCAAAAACATGCCATAACAGAGAAACCAGTTCGGATACCGGAGGTTAGCATGCATATCAGGGATATTATGACGACCCGGATCGCCACCGTTTCAATGGATGATCGACTCAGTGTCATCAAGGATATCTTCGAGCGGGCTCACTTCCGCCACCTGCTGGTGCTGGAAGAGGATGAGCTGGTAGGGGTCATCTCGGATCGGGATCTGTTCCGCGCCATCAGCCCCTATCTCGACTCCGAAGCCGAGATGAGCCGTGACACCGAAACCCTCACCAAGCGGGCCCATCAGATCATGAGTCGTCACCCCGTTACCATCGCCCCCCATCTCACTGTGCGCGACGGCGTCAAGCTGATGCTGGAGAAGGGGGTATCTTGCCTGCCGGTGCTGGAAAATGGCGCCCTGGTCGGCATCATCAGCTGGAAAGATTTTCTCAAGGCGGCGCTGGATAGTGACGCGCTGGCTTGAGCCCGACGCTCATCGCCATCAGCTGACAGAAAACCAATATAGAGAGAGGGGAGCCAAGGCTCCCCTCTCTCTATTTGAGCTCAACTGACGCCGCCGGTCTGTGTGCTGTTTGGCTCACGACGACTCGGGTCGCCCCTCGATAAGGCCGGAGGGACTGCTGCCGGAGAGGTGCGGCTGCAGGTGGGTGCGGATCTCCTGTAGGGTGCGCTGGTACTGCCGGGCATGTTGATCGAGAAACGCGGGGCTGTGATTGAGGCGCCGCTCCAGGGTATCGACCAGCAGCGCCACCCTGGGGGCGGCCATGCCCGCTGGCCAGCAGTGTTGCAACAGCTCCAGCAGTTGCCAGGCGTCGCTGGGCAGGGCGGGGAACTCCTCCAACAGCTGCAAGCCTGCTTGCAAGGCAGTCTGATACTGGCTGGCCTGCATCGACTTGTGGCGCAGCTGGCGCAGTTCGCTCAGCCGCTGCTCTCTCGCCTTCAGGCGTTGGCCCAGCTCGGCCACCAGATGGTGGAACAGCTGGCGGGTGAGCGGGTGGGGCGCCA
This sequence comes from Aeromonas fluvialis, assembly GCF_000819885.1. Lineage (GTDB taxonomy): Bacteria > Pseudomonadota > Gammaproteobacteria > Enterobacterales > Aeromonadaceae > Aeromonas > Aeromonas fluvialis. The sequence goes on along the minus strand of NZ_CDBO01000037.1, from coordinate 26,694 downwards.
CCTTGACGCGGTATTGGGTCAGCTGGGTCAGGTAGCGCTGGGCGTGATGGGGCAAACCGCAAAACTGGCTGACCGCAAAGCCGAGCAGCAGGGTGAGGTGGTTGTCGCTCCCCTCATCCGGCTGGTGGTGGGCAATCAGGATCAGCGACTCGTCGAAGCGGTAATCCAACCCCAGCATCAACGCCTGCAGCAGCTCATATTCGTGGGGTTGCAGGTGGACGGTGCGTTTGAGGTGCTCCCACTCCTGTTGCAGGGAGTGGATCCGGTTGCTGGAGGGGGCGTGCCACAACACCGCCAGACTGGCATTGAGCATGAAGCTGTCGATGGCGAGGCGGACACGCTGCTCGCTGAAGTGGCGCAGGGTCAGGCTGTTGGCCTGCTCCAGCACCTTCTCTTCATCTTGCAGGACCAGCCCGAGCAACATCGCCAGCTGATGCCAGCGCGGCTGATGGGGGCGGATCTGCAGCAGCTCTCCCATGGTCTCCCACGCCGCCAGCCAGTGATGCTGATGCAGCTGGCTGGCGAGTTGCAGCTCCAGCCGGGTGGCCATCGAGACGCTGGCCTGATGGCGCTGCAAGTCGGTCTGGGCGCTTTGCAATTTGCCGAGCCCCAGCATGGCGTAGAAGAGCCCGGCCCTTGGCCAGCTCGCCTGATACTCGTTGGCACAGAGGGCATAGTGCTGGGCGGCGGTGACCCGCTCGGCCGATTGCAGCAGCAGGTAGCCCTTGAGCCGATCCAGCCAGGGGGTCAGCGAGCGATTCTCCCGTTGAAACAGCAGGTCTTCGCACAGGGCGGTAGCCAGTTGCCACTCCCGCAGCAAGATGGGGGCGGCCAGCGTGCGGGTCAGGCGGCTTAACTTCATCAGCTGGCCGAGCACCGTGGTGAGCTGTTGGGTCATGAAGGGGAGAGGCAGATAGAGGGAGAGGTAGAGATCCGAGGGGAGAAACTCCTGCTCGCTCTGGTCCGCATCGAGCAGCAGCAATACGCAACCGGGTTGCAGCAGGCCAAGATAGTGCGCTTCATGCAGCAGCCGGGCACCTTCAAGGCCCTGCTGTTTGTCCTGCTGACAGATGATGGCGTCGAAGGCGTGCTGTTGCAGCAGGGCCAGCAGGCCACTGCGCTCTTGGTTTGGATGGCTGTGGTAGTGGATCCGGTCGGCGGGCACACCCTGTTCGGTCAGTTCCCGGGTGATGGCGCTACGGAGCAGGTGATCCTCTTCGAGCAGCAGTATCGTCATACTCGCATCCTTTTAATACGCCACGAGCAGAACAGTGTAGACCCAAAAGGAACATGGTGACAACTCTGCCGGGGGAGGAAAAGTGACAGTTGTCAGCATGTGGAGAGGGAGGGCTCCATAGGCGGTTACCGGGATCTATGTGCCTCTGTGATGTAGGCACATTCTGTTTGACGGATCAGCTGTGAACCACTCCCCTGTTCTCCTTGCCAGCTTACTTCGAGCTTGCCAAGACGGCCCAGGTGACGCAGTTCGAACTCGTAGCGCTGGCAGAGATGGTCGAGGGGGAGCGTGCTCATGCCGGCAGGTAGCCGGTATTGATAGTGAAGGCGTGGCCCATCCTCCAGCTTGCTGATCATCGGCACCAGCCCCTCGGGAGTAGGGGATGGCGCCTGCAGATAGCGGCGCAAGCTGAGCGGCGCATCGATCGCCTTCTGATAGTGCAGACCGTTCATCGCCGCCAACTCCTCTTCCAGCCGTTGCAACTCTCCTTCCAGTCCATCGAGTGCCGCCCCCAGCTGCTGTTGAGTGGAGGATGAGGCGCAGCCGCCCAGCAGCAGGGTGGCAAACAGCAGGGCGGCTCTGATGGGGGGCATGGCATCTCCTTGGCGAGTGAGAAATGGTTCTGTTGGCCCTGACTATAGCAGGGGGTTGCTGGGGGGCGTCCCCTGCAGCAGCTGGGCCAGACGGGCCAGCCCTTCGCCCACCCGGGCATCGGTGGCGGGTTGACTCAGGCTCAGGCGAACCCCTTGTGGGGCGGCAAACTGGCCGGCGGCAAAGTGTTCCCCGCTCGCCACCCCGACGTCAAGGGCATCGGCGGCGGCAAACTGCTGGCTGCGCCAGGGCTCGGGCAGCAAGCCCTCTTCGTCCATCGCCAGCCCTACCACCTGATTGTTCAGCTGGCGAGCGTTGCCCAACATGCCGGGGTAGCTCAGCCCCTCGCACAGGATCGTCTCCCCCACACAACCGGTCGCCAGCAGCGCCAGTATGATGCCGTGCTGGGCGCCGTGGCTGAACAGCAGGCGATCCTCACTGCAGGTCACCCCTTGCTCCGCCAGCCAGTCGGCGAAGTGCTGGCGTTGATCCGGCCGTCCCGCCTCCTGGTCGTAGCCGAGCAGGGCGTTGAGATCCCCGTTCGCCACCTCACCCAGCAGGGGGCGGATGATGGCGGCCCGATCCAGCTGTACCGGCAGGTTTTGCCACAGCTTGATGCGGTGCCCCTCCTCTTTGCGGATCACCCACTCATTGGCAGAACCGGCACTGGCCTCCTTGACCCAGGTGCCGTGCCCCACTCTGGCCGCCAGCAGCAAGGCAGGGAGCAGAAAGAGTGCAAGAAAGCGTCATCTCGGCCTTGTCGCCACGGGGTTGGCTCTGCATATTAGAAGGCTTTCCCCATAACGGGGGCGTTGTATCGACAAGAGGTTGAGATGGATCTGAACTGGTTACTGCCCCTGGCGGGGTTTGCCCTGGTGACCTGCGGCACGCCGGGGCCCAACAATATGTTGCTCACCAGCGCCGGAGCGGCGCAGGGGTTTCGCCGCACTCTGCCCCTGCTGGTGGGAGTGGTGGGGGGGATCAATCTGATGATCCTCGCCACGGCGCTGGGGCTTGGTGTGGTGTTTGACAAGGTGCCGCTGCTGCACGATGGCCTCAAGCTGATCGGCTCGGCTTACCTGCTCTGGCTGGCGTGGAAGGTGGCGAGCGCCAGCGGCCCGGCTGAGGGCAACCGGCCGCTCATCCCCGCCCATCAGGGGGCCATGCTGCAACTGCTCAATCCCAAGGCGTGGATGATGGCACTCTCCGCTATCAGTGGTTTTACCCTGGCGGGGGAGGCTTACTGGCCCTCCGCGCTTTGGGTGTTGCTGACCTTTTTTATTACCGGCCTCTACACCGGGGCTTTTTGGGTCCTTTTTGGAGCCCAGGTACGGCAAATCATTCGTACCCCCCGGGGCTGGCGACGTTTCAATCTCGGTATGGGGCTGGCGACGGCCGCCTGTGTCGGGATGATCTGGATTTAGCCCGGGGCAGATCCCGGGCCTTTACCGGCTGTCTTGTTGGCCCTGCGGGGCCTTTTTTATCTCGCTCACGTGACCTTGCCTGCAGGTGGCGTGGCACTGTCCTCCCTTGGGATGAAAGGAGTTCCTATGAAATGTATCGGTCTGCTGGGTGGCATGAGCTGGGAGTCTACCGTCAGTTACTATCAGGCGCTCAACCGCGGGGTGCGGGCGCAGCTCGGTGGTTTGCACTCGGCGCGGGTGCTGCTCAATAGCGTCGACTTTGCCGGTATCGAGCGGCTGCAGCATGCCGGTGACTGGCCCGCTACCGCCCGTCTGTTGGCGGCGGAGGCGCGCAAGTTGCAGGATGGCGGCGCCGATTTTTTGCTGATCGGTACCAACACCATGCACAAGGTAGCGGCCGAGATTGAGGCGGCCATCGATATCCCGTTGCTCCATATCGCCGATGCCACAGCAGCCCAATTGCGGGCGGACGGGATAACCCGGGTCGGCCTGCTCGGCACCCGCTTCACCATGGAGCAGGATTTCTACAAGGGTCGCTTGCAGGAGCGCTTCGGGTTGGCGGTGCGGGTACCCGATGAGGCAGGGCGGGAGCGGGTGCACAGGATCATCTATGACGAGCTCTGTCTGGGGGAGATCCGCGACGCGTCGCGCGCCGAGTATCTGGCCATTATCGAGGGGTTGGCGGCCGCGGGCGCCGAGGCGGTGATCCTCGGTTGTACCGAGATTGCCCTGCTGGTGGGCGATGCCAGGGCGGCCGTGCCGCTCTACGACACCACCGCCATCCATGCCGAGGCGGCGGTCGCGCTGGCACTGGCATCCGATTAATAAACTGGTCAGATCTCACTATTCATGCTTGTCTCATACCCCTTGCCATAAAAGCGTGTAAAATTGCGCCCTGAATTTTCCCCAGCTAACGCGGGTTGGCTGCGGTTTCCTAGCATGCAAGGCTGACATTGTGACTGAAGTAGATAGATTCGCGGATATTCGCCCCTACCGCGATGAAGAAGTGCCGGCAGCCATCGAACGGCTGATCCAGGATGATGAATTTATCGGCGCCATCGCCAAGTATCGTTTCGGTTCCCTGATGAGCTGGCTGGGTTGGGCCATCCGCCCGATGATCCGCCTGTTCCTGCGCCGCAAATGGTCAAAAGTGACCACAGTGCATCAGGTCCAGATGGGGGTCACCCGGTACATGTCCCGCATGATCGCCACCTCCACCAAGGGGGTGACCTTCTCCGGGATCGAGCATCTGAAGAAAGAGCAGGGCTATCTGTTTGTCTCCAACCACAGGGACATCGCCATGGACCCGGCTTTCGTCAACTGGGGGCTGCACACCCACGGTTTCGATACCGTGCGCATCGCCATCGGTGACAACCTGCTGCGCAAGCCCTGCGCTACCGAGCTGATGAAGCTCAACAAGAGCTTTATCGTCAAACGCTCCGCCAAGGGGCCGCGGGAGATGATGAAGGCACTCGGCGAGCTGTCGGCCTATATTGGCAACTCGGTCCACGAAGGGCACTCCATCTGGATCGCCCAGAAGGAAGGGCGCGCCAAGAATGGCGATGACAAGACCGATCCCGCCATCCTCAAGATGTTCTACGTCGACGGCAAGAAGCAGAAAATCGAGTTCGTCGACTACATACGCAGCCTCAATATCGTGCCGGTCAGCATCAGCTACGAGCTGGATCCGACCGACAAGGCGAAGGCGCGCGAGCTCTACGAGAAGTCGGTCAACGGCAGCTACGAGAAGGGCGAGTTTGAGGATATCGAGAGTATCGTCGCCGGTATCGTCGGCATGAAGGGGCGGGTACACGTCTCCTTCGGTGCTCCGATTACCGAGGGATTTAGTGATCCGGACGAACTGGCCGCGCTGATCGACAAGGCGATCTGGCGCAGCTACCACCTCTTCCCGAGTAACTATCTGGCGGCAGATGTCTCTGGCAAGGCTAATACCATCGAACAGGCTGCCTTCCTGACCCGTCAGTCAGAGGTGCCGGAAGAGCATAAGGCGATCTGGCGCGCCATGTATGCCAAACCGGTGGAAAACGCCAAAAAGGCTTGAATGAAATCGGCGGTTAAACGGTTTTGCGAAAAAAACGGGCGCTGATGCGCCCGTTTTTGCGTCTGGTCAAAGTCGAGGGGGAAAGGGTGGTGAATAATATGGTTTCAGCTGGTACGATCACTATGAAAATGGGATTATGTCTCTTGGCAAGGTGCTGACGAGTGTGTAACAGTGCCCATATAGCTGAACATGATCAAAAGCTCTAAACCGGTTTGCACGGATTGCAGACGGCATTATTGAAGGACCTGTCACAGGTCCTTTTTCATTGGCTGGCAAAGATGTCGCCCAGATATACCTAACAGGAAACAGACGCCATGATCACCGGTAGCCTGAACACCCTGCAGCGGACGCCGCTGCCCGCCCCGCTGGCCCGCATCATGGTCGAGGTGGTGAAGAGCGTGGCTCACTGGGGTGACGCTCCGCTCGGCAAGACCGAGATCGATGGCCTCAACCTGTTCTGTCTGGTGAGCGAGGATCTGACCGAGCCAGCTGCAGACCGCCGTGGCGAGTTTCACCAGCAGTATCTCGATATCCAGCTGCTGCTGCGCGGTGAAGAGTGGATCGGTGTGGGCCCTCACGACTACGTGAGCGACGGCGCCGATCATCCTCATCCCGACCTCTGGTTTGTCGATGACGAGCAGACCAGCTATCTGGCGTTGCAACCGGGCGATTTCGCCATCTTCTGGCCGGGCGAGCTGCACCGCCCGCTCTGTACCTTCAACCAGCCCGCCAAGGTAAAGAAGCTGGTGGTCAAGGTACATAAAGAGCTGCTGATCAACGGCTGACCGCTATCCTTGGTGGTCAGCCCCTCGTGAAGAGAGTACCGGACGAAGCAAGCTCCAGGTTGCCACGCGGGGAGATGAGTGTTAAGAACCTTCTTGGTCAGCACTCCCGAATTGAAAAATTGGGCGCACTTTCCTGCGACCATAAGCCCCCGACAGGGGAATCCCATCCTCTTTTGGATGACACGACACTGTCGGCATAACGCCGAAGCACAGGAAGATGTAGAAAATGAGCAAGTTGGTATTGGTCCTTAACTGCGGTAGCTCTTCCCTGAAATTTGCCGTCATGGACGCCGAAACAGGTGAGGACATGCTGTCTGGCCTGGCTGAATGCTTCAATCTGGATGATGCACGTATCAAATGGAAACTCCATGGGGTCAAGGGCGAAGCGATGTTGGGAGCGGGAGCCGCTCACCAAGAGGCTCTCGATCATATCGTGGGTCACATCTTGCCGCAGGATCCCACCCTTGCTGGGCAACTGGTGGCCATCGGCCATCGCATCGTACATGGCGGTGAGCAGTTCTCCTGTTCCGTACGCATCGATGACAGCGTGATTGCCGGTATCGAGGCGGCCATTCCATTCGCTCCGCTGCACAACCCGGCGCACCTTATCGGCATCCGCGCTGCGCTAAAGGTGTTTCCGGCCCTGGCCGAGAAAAACGTGGCCGTGTTCGACACCGCCTTCCACCAGACCCTGCCGCAAGAGGCCTACCTCTATGCGCTGCCGTACAAGCTCTATAGCGAACACGGCATCCGTCGCTACGGCGCGCACGGCACCTCCCACCGCTTTATCGTGGAAGAGGTGGCAAAGAAGCTTGGCAAGCCGTTGAGTGAACTCAATATCATCGATTGTCACCTGGGCAATGGGGCCTCTGTCTGCGCCATCAAGAACGGCGAATCCGTTGACACCTCCATGGGGCTGACCCCGCTGGAAGGGCTGGCGATGGGCACCCGCAGCGGTGATATCGACCCGGCGGTCGTCTTCTTCATGCACGATCAGCTCGGCTACAGCGTGGACGAGATCAACAAGGTGCTGACCCGCGAATCCGGTCTGCTGGGGATGACAGAGGCGAGCAGCGACTGCCGTTATGTCACCTCCAACTACGCCACCGACGCCGGTGCCAAGCGTGCGCTGGATGTGTTCACCTACCGGGTAGCCAAGTATGTCGGCGCCTATGCCGCTGCGATGGATGGTCGTCTGGATGCCCTGGTGTTCACCGGCGGCATCGGTGAAAACGCCGCCATGGTGCGCGAGATGGTGCTGGCCCGTCTGGCCCTGTTCGGCTTCAAGGTAGACAAAGAGGCCAACAACGCCGCGGTACTGGGTGGCGAAGGCCGCATCACCACCGCCGACAGCCGTTGCGCCATGGTGATCCCGACCAACGAAGAGCTGGTCATCGCCCGCGATGCCCTGAGCCTGGTCTGCTAAGTCAACCTTGCTTTGAAACAACGCCCGGCCAGTGCCGGGCGTTGTCGTTTCTGGCGTTCGCCAATTTGACTTGGGGGAGGGGGGCGGTACCCTGACCGCCACTGTTTTTGCAGCCAGTGGGCTGCCCTGTTCGGGAGAGATGAATGAAAGAGGTGTTTTTTAATTGGTTGTCGGGTCTCGGGGTGGAGGTGACCAACCTGATGGCGCTGGTGATCGCACTGGGATTTATCGTTATTACCTCGTTGCTGCTGCACATGGTGCTGCACCGGGTGCTGCTGGTGCGACTGGTGGGGCTCCTCGGCAAGGCCAAGCAGGTGTGGCTGCCGCCCCAACTGCAACAGCGCCTCTTCAACCGGCTTGCCTTCGTGCTGCAGGGGGCCGTGCTGCTCGGCCAGGCGGAGATTTGGCTGCCCCGTCCATCGGATAGCCTCAAGTTTATCGAGATGGTGGCCCAGCTCTGGATTTTGCTGTTCCTGCTGCTGGCCTTCTTCGCTCTGCTCGACTGCATATTGTCGGTGAGCCGCTACACCCGGTTGGGACGGGATCTGCCCCTGCGCGGCATCTTCCAGGGGGCCAAGCTGGTAGGCAGCATTCTGGTGGGCATCCTGATGATCGCCCTGCTGCTCGGCAAGTCGCCGCTCTTCCTGTTCAGCGGTCTGGGGGCCATGACCGCAGTGCTGATGCTGGTGTTCAAGGACCCTATCCTCGGGCTGGTGGCGGGGATCCAGCTCTCCGCCAATCGGATGCTGAGCATCGGTGACTGGCTGCAGATGGACAAGTACGGCGCCGATGGCGAGGTGACCGACATCGGCCTCACTACCGTCAAGGTGTCGAACTGGGACAAGACCATCACCACCATTCCCACCTACGCCCTGATCTCGGATTCTTTCAAGAACTGGCAGGGGATGACTGAGTCGGGCGGCCGCCGCATCAAGCGCAGCGTCAATATCGACATGACCAGCGTGCGCTTTCTGACGGCCGATGAGCAGCTGCAGCTCAAGCAGGCGCAACTGCTGGCACCCTATCTCAGCCGCAAGGAGCAGGAGCTGAGTGCCTACAACCAGCAGCTGAGCAATGCCTTGAGCTGCCCCATCAACGGCCGTCACCTCACCAACATCGGCACCTTGCGCGCCTATCTGGATGCCTATCTGCGGGCCCACTCCGGCATTCGCCAGGACATGACCCTGATGGTGCGCCAGCTGGCCCCCACTTCCGATGGCTTGCCACTGGAAATTTACTGCTTTACCGCGACCACCGCATGGGCCGATTACGAAGGGATTCAGGCCGATATTTTCGACCATATCTTCGCCATCATTGAGCAATTTCATCTGCGGTTGCATCAATCTCCCACAGGTTACGACATGCGTGCCTGGCAACGGGGATAAACAGGGAAACCGGGCGGGTCGAGGACGCGGAGAAAACCGCATATTAATCATCGACCCGTCGCCACTTGTCGGTTGAAATTTACCGTGCAGAGGAGAAAAATGGCGGCCTTCTCTTCGCGCCCCTGATCTTCTGCTGATCAGCTGTCAGCCCAGAGACGTCACTTCAAGTCATCATCATGGGTAAAGTTATGAAGATCCTTCGCAATAGTGTGGCAACACTCTGCTACAGCCTGCTGCTGACCGCTGCGCCGGTTTTCGCTGTTGAATATGCTCTGCCTGCGGCCAACAGCCGTCTGGTAGGGGAAAATCTGGAATACGTGGTCCCGGCCGAAGAGAACGGCCAGCCGCTGGAGGCCATTGCGGCCAAATTCCAGCTGGGGCTTACCAACATGACCGAAGCCAACCCCGATGCGGATCCCCTGCTGGTACAGACCGGTGAGAAGCTGGTGATCCCCCAGCAACTGATCCTGCCGGATGCTCCCCGCGAGGGGGTGGTCATCAACGTGGCCGAGATGCGCCTCTACTACTACCCCAAGGGTCAAAAAGTGGTGGAAGTGCTGCCCATCGGCATCGGTCAGCTTGGCACCGGCACCCCGGAAAACTGGGTGACCAGCGTGCAGCGCAAGAAAGCGGGCCCGACCTGGACTCCGACCGCCAAGATGCATGCCGAATATGCGGCCCGTGGCGAGAGCCTGCCTGCGGTATGGCCGGCCGGCCCGGACAATCCCATGGGGCTGTTTGCCCTCTACATCGGCAAGATGTACGCCATCCACGGCACCAATGCCAACTTCGGTATCGGCCTGCGGGTGAGCCACGGTTGCGTGCGTTTGCGTAACGATGATATCGCCTACCTGTTCAAGCAGGTGCCGGTCGGTACCCGCGTCCAGTTCGTCAACCAGCCGATCAAGGCCTCTCTCGAGCCCAACGGCGTCCGCTATCTGGAAGTGCACCAGCCGCTGTCGCGCAGCGAAGAGGAGTTCAACTCCAAATTGCCGGCTCCGCTGCCGATGACTCCGGCGGTGACCCGCTTCATTGCCCACGCCGACAGCGACTCCCAGCTGGTGAAGCAGGCGCTGGAGCAGCGCAGCGGTATGCCGCTCGCCATCAACGGCTGAGACCGGCAATAGACCACAACAAAGGGCGAACAGCATGCTGTTCGCCCTTTCTGTTTCTGCTGCTCTGACTCAGCGTCGCAGCAGATTGTCCCGCAGCTCGCCGCCGAGCTGATCGAGCAGCTGACGGGCCAGTTGTTGGTAGTGGCCGCTGATAAGTTCGGCTCGCAGGCTCTTGCGGAGCCCCTTGTGGCGATAGGGGGGGATCGGCTTTTCCAGAATATCGGGGAAGCGGCTGATCGCCTGCGCCAGCAGGGGTTGCTCCTGCTGCTGACGATAGAGGGCGCGGGCGCCGGGATTGAGCCAGAGACGCCCCACCGCATACTTGACCCGTCTGATGAGATGACCCGACTCCTTTGTCGGATGCAGGCGGCGGGCGAGGGTTCGCAGGTGTGACAGATGAGATGACATGGTGCCGACCTCTGGCTGGTGTGATGAGACTGGGCGGGCAGTGCAGGAGCGGGGCGCTGGCTTGTAAAAAATGGATAGTAACAAAATGTGAAAATATGACGCCAATAGCCGCAGGTGCGGTGACATGGCCGCCATGGCCACGACAGAAAATCTGGCGTCATCCTCTTGATGTGGCAGATGGTTTGATGCGTAAAGGTTTTTGTTGTGTTTTGCGTTTGTTAAAAGTGGTTGAGCTGGCGCGAACGGCTGATTAAGCTAGGCCGGTTTTTTAGGGATGAGCCCGCCACCAGAGCGGGTAACACATGACACAAAACGGAGTTTTGCATGACAGCTAGCACACCCATGTTAATCACCTTCCTGGTGTACATCCTCGGCATGGTATTGATCGGCTTTATCGCCTATCGCGCCACCCGCAACTTTGATGACTATATTCTTGGCGGTCGCCGGATGGGGAGCTGGGTCACAGCCCTCTCCGCCGGCGCCTCCGACATGAGCGGCTGGCTGCTGATGGGCCTGCCCGGCGCCGTCTTCGTCAGCGGCATCTCCGAGAGCTGGATCGCCATCGGTTTGGTCATCGGCGCCTACCTCAACTGGCGCTGGGTGGCGGGCCGTCTGCGGGTACATACCGAGAAGAACCGCAACGCCCTGACCCTGCCGGACTATTTCACCTATCGCTTTGAGGATCACAGCAAGGTGCTGCGTATCCTCTCGGCGCTGGTGATCCTGCTCTTCTTCACCATCTACTGCGCCTCCGGCGTGGTGGCCGGTGCCCGATTGTTCGAGAGCACCTTCGGCATGGATTACAACACCGCCCTCTGGGTCGGCGCCGCCGCCACCATTAGCTACACCTTCTTCGGCGGCTTCCTCGCGGTGAGCTGGACCGATACGGTGCAGGCGACCCTGATGATCTTCGCCCTGATCCTGACCCCGGTGTTCATCATCATCGCCGTCGGCGGGGTGGACAGCGCCATGATCGAAGTGGCGGCCAAGAGTGCCACCAACCTCGACATGTTCAAGAATCTGGATGTTATCGCCATCATTTCCCTGATGGCCTGGGGCCTCGGTTACTTCGGTCAGCCCCATATTCTGGCCCGCTTCATGGCGGCAGATTCCCATCACTCCATGGTCAATGCCCGTCGTATCAGCATGACCTGGATGGTGTTCTGCCTCGCTGGCGCGGTGGCCATCGGCTTCTTCGGGCTGGCCTATTTTGCCCGCTTCCCGGAAGTGGCGGCTGGGGTGATCGGCAACCCGGAGCGGGTCTTTATCGAGCTCTCCAAGATCCTGTTCAACCCCTGGATAGCCGGTGTACTGCTCTCTGCCATTCTGGCGGCGGTGATGAGTACTCTAAGTTGTCAATTACTGGTCTGCTCCAGCGCCATCACCGAGGATCTCTATAAACCCTTCCTGCGCAAGAACGCCTCCCAGCGTGAGCTGGTGTGGGTAGGGCGCCTGATGGTGTTGCTGATCGCGGTGATTGCCATTGCCGTCGCCATGAATCCGGAGAACCGGGTGCTGGGGCTGGTGAGCTACGCCTGGGCCGGTTTTGGTGCCGCCTTCGGACCCGTTGTGCTGCTCTCCGTGCTCTGGCCGCGGATGACCCGCAACGGCGCACTGGCGGGCATGTTGGTCGGTGCCATCACCGTCATCGTCTGGAAGCAGTTCGGCTGGCTGGGGCTGTATGAGATCATCCCGGGCTTCCTGTTCGCTCTGCTGGCTATCGTGGTGGGCAGCCTGTTGGGCGAAGCGCCCTCAAAAGCGATGCTGGAGCGTTTTCGCGATGCCGAGGAGGAGTACAACACTCCGGCCGAGAGCGCGGGAGAGCCGGTCGCGGTGAACTGATCCCCCTTACCGCTTTCTGATTGAGAGCCCCGCCCCCGGACAAGGAGTGCCCTGGTTGGCCATCCTTGCACCGGTTTGGCGGGGCTTTGTGCTATCTGATTCACTCTTGGGCACTTTTTTATGTTCGGCCGATGGCTCCCGGGTGCTCGCTTTCTTTTGTCTTGGCACCGAATATGGGACACTAGGCCGCCTGAAGGAGATCTAGTGCATGCGGCTATTCACCCTGATCCTGATCCTCCTGCTGGGGGGACTGCAATATGACCTCTGGCTGGGGAAGAACGGACTATCCGATTATCAGAACCTGTCGGAGGCCATCTCGCAGCAACAGCGGGACAATCAGACGCTCAAGGATCGTAACGACCTTATTTACCGCGAGATAGATGATCTCACCTCTGGCCTCGAGGCTATCGAGGAGTTGTCGCGCAACGATCTGGGCTATATCAAGCAGGGGGAGACCTTCTACCGGATCATCCCCAAAGAGAAAGACAAAGAGACGGCGCCGGACGATGAACCCTATGATGACTGATGCTTGCCGGGTATCCGGCCTTACGGCGATCGTCCCTGCCGCCGGTATTGGCAGCCGGATGGGGGCCGATTGCCCTAAGCAGTACCTGCAACTGGCGGGCAAAACCATTCTCGAACATACCCTGGCACGGCTGCTCTCCCACCCTGCCATCGCGCAGGTGGTCGTGGCGCTGGCGCCCCATGACTGCTGGTTCGAGGCCCTGCCCGTGGCGACGGATCCCCGCATTGTGCGGGTGGAAGGGGGCGCCGAGCGCGCCTTTTCCGTCCTCAATGGCCTCCATGTAGCGCTAGGGGAGTGGTCGCTGGTGCACGATGCGGCTCGCCCCTGTCTGACTCACGGTGATCTCGATACGCTGATTGCAGCGGCCATGGACTGCGGCGGTGCCATTCTCGGCAGTCGGGTGCGCGATACCATGAAACGCTCCGATGGCGAGGGCAATATCATCGCCACCGTCGAGCGCGAGCAGCTCTGGCATGCCCTGACGCCGCAGATGTTCCCGACCCGAACCCTGCAACGGGCACTGGAAGAGGGGCTGGCGCTAGGGGCCACCATCACCGATGAGGCCTCCGCCATGGAGCGGGCCGGATTCACGGTGCGGATGGTGGAAGGGCGCGCCGACAATATCAAAGTGACCCGGCCGGAAGACTTGTCGCTGGCGGGGCTGTTTTTAAGCCAGCAGACATAAGCCCCTCAGTCAGAACAAACCGTTCAGAGCAACATGTTCAGAATAGAGTATCTAGAACAAGCAGGTCCGAACATACAGGCCCGAACAAGGAGTGAGCATGATCCGGATTGGACATGGTGTGGATGTAGATAACATTGATGTGGGAGGTTGCCGCTGATGATGCGCATTGGTCATGGTTTTGATGTCCATAAATTTGGCGGAGTCGGCCCCTGCATGTTGGGTGGTGTGCCGGTTCCCTATGAGCAGGGATTGATCGCCCACTCTGACGGCGACGTGGTGTTGCATGCGGTGAGCGATGCCCTGCTGGGGGCCATCGGTGCCGGTGACATCGGCCGCCACTTTCCCGATACCGCTGCCGAGTTCAAGGGGATCGACAGTCGCATCCTGCTGCGGGACGTGTTTGCCCGAATACAGAAGGCGGGTTATGCCATCGGCAACCTGGATGTGACCATCATCGCTCAGGCCCCCAAAATGGCCCCCCACATCGATGCCATGTGCGTCGTGCTGGCCGCCGATCTGCAATGTGATTTGAACCGGGTGAACGTCAAGGCGACCACCACCGAAAAACTGGGTTTTACGGGGCGCAAGGAAGGGATCGCCACCGAAGCCGTCGTCCTGTTGGTGAAACAATAATGCTGGAACAACTTGCCTATCTGCACGGGGCACCCACTGCCCGCGGTATCCTCAAGGCCGAGGCCGCCGACTTCGTGGTCAATGAAGATCTCGGGTTTGAGCCCTGTGGCGAGGGTGAACACATCTTCGTCCGGGTACGCAAAACCGGCGAGAACACCGCCTGGGTGGCGGGTCTGCTGGCCGATGCGGCCGGGGTCAACCGCAATGCGGTGACCTGGGCGGGCCTGAAGGATCGCCACGCGGTGACCGAGCAGTGGTTTGGCATTCACCTGCCGGGCAAGGCCGAGCCGGACTTGTCGGTCATCGAGAGCGACAGCATCCAGATCCTGCAAGCCAAGCGTCACAACCGCAAATTGCGGGTCGGTTATCTGAAGGGCAACCACTTCACCCTGCGCCTCACCGCTCTGGAGCAGGCCGATGGGCTGGAAGCACGCCTGCAGGCCATCGCCGGGCAGGGCGTACCCAATTACTATGGTGAGCAGCGTTTTGGCCGCGATGGCAACAATCTGGAAGCGGCCAAGGCGATGTTTGCCGGCAAGCGGATCAAGGATCGCAACAAACGTTCCCTCTACCTCTCTGCTGCTCGCAGCATGCTGTTCAACACCATCGTCAGCGCCCGCATCGAGCAGGGGCTGGCCTATCAGCTACTGGCCGGTGATTGCGTGATGCTCAAGGGCAGCCACTCCATCTTCAGCGAAGAGAGCGTGACCCCCGAGCTGGCAGCGCGTCTTGCCTCCGGTGACGTGCAGCTCACTGCGCCCCAGTGGGGCCGTGGCCGTCTGGCCAGTCAGGGCGCCGCTGCCGAGTTCGAGCAGGGCGTATTGGCTCCCTATAGCGATTGGTGTGACGGGCTGGAGAGGGCGGGGCTGGATCAGGATCGCCGCCCGCTGCTGCTCAAGCCGGAGCAGATGAGCTGGCAGCTGGACGGCGAGGCGCTGACCCTCTCCTTCTTCCTGCCGGCGGGCGCGTTTGCCACAAGCGTGGTGCGCGAGTTAATGCAGGCCGAAGAGGCCGATCATGGTTTCAGGAATCAGACCGATGCGAATTCTGGTCAGTAATGATGATGGTGTGCATGCCGAGGGGATTCGTGCCCTCAGCGAGGCGCTGCGCGCCTGCGGCGAGGTTATTGTGGTGGCGCCGGATCGCAACCGCAGCGGGGCGAGTCACTCCCTGACGCTGGAAGTGCCGCTGCGGGTGACCCGTCTCGGTGACCGCGGTTTTGATGGGCTTGAGTGCCACGCGGTGAAAGGGACGCCGACCGACTGCGTGCATCTGGCGGTCAACGAGCTGGTGCGCCCGGAGCCGGACATGGTGGTGGCGGGTATCAACCACGGCGCCAACCTGGGGGATGATGTCATCTACTCGGGGACGGTCGCCGCGGCCACCGAGGGGCGCCATCTTGGCTACCCCTCCATCGCCATCTCGCTGGTGGGCAAGACCCACTTCGCCACAGCGGCCCACTATGCGGCCTTGCTGGTGAAGGGGCTGATGAAACACCCCCTGCCTGCCGATCAGATCCTCAACGTCAACGTGCCGGACTTGCCCCTCGAGCAGATCAAGGGGATAAAGACCACCCGCCTTGGCAATCGCCACCGGGCGGAGTCGGTGATCCGCAGCGAGGATCCCCGTGGCCAGCCCATCTACTGGATCGGCCCCCCCGGCAGCCAGCAGGATGCCGGTGACGGTACCGATTTTGCTGCCATCGAGCAGGGCTATGTCTCGATCACCCCCCTGACCATCGATATGACTGCCTATGACAGTCTCGCCGGTCTGGGGGCTTGGTTAGATCTGCAGGGATGAGGGTGGTGTGATAGTACAGCGCCTGTTAAATCAGCTCATTGCGCAGGATATTCGCGATTTTCGCGTGCTGGCGACCATCGCGAAAGTGCCGCGCCAGCTGTTCGTGGACGAGGCCATGGCGCACAAGGCGTGGGACAACACCGCCCTGCCGATTGGCCACGGCCAGACCATTTCGCAGCCCTACATGGTGGCGCGAATGACCGAGCTGCTGATGCAAAACAACCCGGCCCACGTGCTGGAGATTGGCACTGGCTCGGGCTACCAGACGGCGATCCTCGCCCATCTGGTGGAGCATGTGTATACCGTGGAGCGGATCAAGTCGCTGCAGTTCCAGGCCCGACGCCGACTGCGCCAGCTCGATCTGCACAATGTCTCGGCCAAGCACGGCAATGGCTGGCTAGGGTGGCCCAACAAGGGGCCTTATGACGCCATTTTGGTGACGGCGGCGGCGAGCGAGATCCCGACGGCGCTGACCGATCAGTTGGCCGATGGCGGACGGCTGGTGTTACCCGTCGGTGACAGTCAGCAGACCCTGCAATTGATTGAACGCGCTGGTTCCCAGTTGACCAGCCGGATCCTGGAGCCGGTACGTTTTGTTCCCTTGATAAATGGAGATGTTGAGTGAAGTTGTTTTCCCGTTTGTATGTCCTGGTGATGCAGTGGGCTCGCCACAAATATGCCCCCTGGTATCTCTCCATCACTGCCTTTATCGAATCGGTGTTCTGGCCGATCCCGGTAGATGTGATGCTGGCGCCGATGGCGCTCGCCAAGCCGCACAAGGCGTGGCACTACGCGGGTCTTGCCACCCTCTTTTCAGTGCTGGGGGCGCTGTTTGGATACGCCCTTGGCTATGCCCTGTGGGATCCTGTGGTGCAGCCGTTGATAGAGTCCGTCGGTTATCAGGGCAAGATCGAGATCGCTCGTCACTGGTTTGAACAGTGGGGGATCTGGGTCATTTTCATTGCCAGCTTCACCCCTATCCCCTACAAGGTGTTTACCGTCACGGCAGGGTTGTTGCAAATGGCTCTGTTGCCCTTCATCATCACCTCCCTCATCGGTCGTGGCATGCGCTTCTTCCTGGTTGCGGGGCTGATGCGCTGGGGCGGCGAGAAGATGGAACGCAAGCTGATGCACTATGTGGATGTGCTCGGTTGGCTCTGTATTGCTCTGGCCGTGGTAGCCTATCTCTGGTTTAGTCGTTAAGGATCCATTATGCGTTCGCGTATTTGGCAGGGAAGCAGTGTCGTGGTGCTATCGTGGTTGCTGCTTGCCTGCTCCTCCAGTAAAACTGCAGCTCCGGTGGATGGTGTTGATGACGGGCAGTTTGTCTCGACCATTCCGGCTCGCCAGAGCGGTATCCAGGTAAGCGCCCCCATTCAGGGCGGCAGCTATGTGGTGAAGAGGGGGGATACCCTCTACTCCATCGCTTTCAACTCCGGCAACGATGTGCCCTCGCTGGCCAGCCTCAACAATATCAGCCCCCCTTACAACATCTATCCGGGGCAGCGGCTGCGACTCGATGGCTCCAGCGCCAGTGTTGGCAGCAGCCGCAGCACGGGCACCTATGAGGTACGCCGTGGCGATACCCTGAGCAGCATCGGCCGTCAGTTTGGCATGAGTGCGCAGGCGCTGGCCCAGAGCAATAACCTGAGCGCCCCCTATGCGCTGCAACCGGGTCAGGTGCTCAATGTGCAGTCCGGTGGCAGTACAACCCAGATGGTGGCTGCAAATCGTCCGACAACCCCCACGCCGGTTACAACCAGCCGCCCGAGCAGCGGACCGCGCCCGTTGGTCGCATCGAGTAGTTCTGGTCAGACCACGCCATTCATCGCTCAGAAATCCGTTGCTCCGGCAGCACCGAAGGAATACGCTCAGGTCAAAGAACAAAAAACAAATAACTCCCAGTCGAGACTTGCTTGGCACTGGCCTGCAAAGGGCCGGATCGTCGAGGGTTTCTCTGTTGCAGAACAGGGTAACAAGGGGATCGACATAGCCGGTCAGAAGGGGCAACCCGTCTATGCCGCCAGCGGCGGTAAAGTGGTATACGCTGGCAGTGCTTTAAGGGGGTACGGCAAGCTGATCATCCTCAAGCATGATGATGACTACCTCTCCGCCTACGCACATAACGACGAGTTGCGTGTGAAGGAAGGGGACAGCATCAAGGGGGGCTCGGTGATTGCCAACATGGGTAGCACGGACGCGCCGGATGTGCGATTGCATTTCGAGATCCGGTACAGAGGCAAGTCGATCAATCCGATGAGCTATTTGCCAAAGCGTTAACCCCAGAGAGACCGTCTTACTCTGGTAACGTCAGGGAGACACACCATGAGCCAAGAACAACTGGTAATGCAGGATGCAGAATTAGAGTTTAACGCCGAATCCGAGTCTCAAGAGGTAGAGGAGTTGCAGGAGGTAGTCGCCGAGACGGAGGAGACTATCTCCGATGAGTTGCTGGCGCCGGAACTGAACAAGGTGATGGACGCCACCCAGCTCTATCTGGGGGAGATTGGCTTTTCCCCCCTCCTCACCGCCGAAGAGGAAGTCTATTATGCCCGTCGTGCCTTGCGGGGTGACAAAGCCGCCCGCAAGCGCATGATCGAGTCCAACCTGCGTCTGGTCGTCAAAATTGCCCGTCGCTACAACAACCGCGGCCTGGTGCTGCTGGATCTCATCGAAGAGGGCAACCTCGGTCTCATCCGCGCGGTCGAGAAGTTTGACCCCGAACGTGGTTTCCGTTTCTCGACCTATGCCACCTGGTGGATCCGTCAGACCATAGAGCGGGCCATCATGAACCAGACCCGTACCATCCGGCTGCCCATTCATGTGGTCAAGGAGTTAAACGTTTATCTGCGCACCGCGCGTGAACTCTCCCATCGCCTCGATCATGAACCGACCGCCGAGGATATCGCCTTCGCGCTCGATCGTTCGGTGGATGACGTGAACCGCATGCTCAAGCTCAACGAGAAGATCACCTCGGTTGACACCCCCATCGGCGGCGATCGCGACAAGGTGCTGCTGGATGTGCTCTCCGACGAGCGCGGCATGGGGCCGGAGCTGGAGTCTCAGGAAGATGACATGCGCGCCAGCATAGTGCACTGGCTTGAGGAGCTGAATCCCAAGCAGCGGGAAGTACTGGCCCGTCGTTTTGGCCTGCTGGGCTATGAGCCGGCCACTCTCGAGGATGTGGGGGCCGAGATAGGCCTGACCCGCGAACGGGTACGCCAGATCCAGGTGGAGGGGCTGCGCCGCCTGAGGGAGATCCTGCTGAGTCAGGGACTCTCCATCGAGGCACTGTTTCGCACCAATTGAGCATCCGTATCAATTAAGGGTCCGTAACAGCGGAGTCACGGCATCAGCCAGATAGCACGAGGGGAGCAACAGCTCCCCTCGTTTTTTATGGTCTGGCGATAGCGGTGCGGTTATACCAGCTCAGCCAGCATGGTTTCGGCGTAGGGCACCAGCGCTTCGCCATTTTTCACCTTGGCGAGATAGTCCGGGTTGGCGATAAGCGGGCGGCCGATGGCCACCAGATCGAATCGGTTGACCTCGATGGCCGCAGCGGCGCGCTCGGCGTCGTAGTTGCCAACACCTACCAGATTGCCCTTGTAGTGGGCGCGCAGATAGTCGGAGGCATGGCCACCCAGATAATCGAAGGTGAGGTTGTCATCGAAGATGCCGAGGTGGATATAAGCCAGCGGGCGATCGTTGAGCTTGCCCAGCAGGTAGTCGAACACGGCGCGATCTTCCGGGCTACCCGTCAGATGGACATAGGCACCCGGGGAGAGGCGAATACCAACCCGATCACCGCCGATACGGGCGCTGATGGCATCGACTACTTCCAGCGCAAAGCGGCTCATCTTTTCCGGGCTGCCACCGTAGTTGTCTGTGCGCAGGTTGGTGGAGTGGTGCAGGAACTGGTCGATCAGGTAGCCGTTGGCACCGTGGATCTCCACCCCGTCAAAGCCCGCTTCGATGGCGTTGGCAGCGGCTTGGGCGTAATCCAGCACCAGCTGGGCGATTTCCGCCTCGGTCAGGGCGCGCGGCACCTGATAGGTCAGCTCGCGCATGCGGGGCACAGTGCCCTCGTGCGCCACGGCAGAGGGGGCCAACACTTCAGCCTGATGGAAGAAGGGGTGGGAGAGGCGGCCGACGTGCCACAGCTGGGCGAAGATCTTGCCGCCCTTGGTGTGCACGGCGCTGGTCACTTTCTGCCAGCCATCGATCTGCGCCTGGGTGAAGAGGCCCGGGGTATTGGGGTAGCCCTGCGCGTCGGGGCGGATGATGACGGCCTCGGAAACAATCAGGCCGATGTCGGCGCGGCGGCCATAATAGGCAGCCATCTGCTCGGTCGGCACCAGACCGGGGCCTGCCATGCAGCGGGTGAGCGGGGCCATCATGAAACGGTTGGCCAGGGTCAGAGTGTCATTAAGGCGATACGGCTGAAACAGGGTATTCATGATAGGTTGTCCTGAACGGGTTATTCTTGAACGTGCATTCAAGACGTTTTTTGCGTCGGGCGCAAGCTTTTTTTGAATGCTCGTTCAAGAAGGTTGGCCCGAGCGGGTGGCTGGGTTAAACTTGCCGCCCTTTCCAGCCACTCTTTACCGGTGGGCCCTGTTGCACCTTGCCGGTGAACCATTTCCCACGGGAGGAACCATGCGCATAGCCGAGTTTGATCGGGACGAGGTACTGCGAAATGCCATGGAGGCGTTTCGCGCCAAGGGATACGCCAAGACCACCATGCAGGAGCTGGTGGCCGCCACTGGCCTGCATCCGGGCAGCATCTACGGCGCCTTCGGCAACAAGCGTGGCCTGCTGCTGGCGGCGGTGGATCACTATGTCGAGGGTAAACGCACCCTGCGCCGCTCCTTGCTCGACAACCCGAGCCCGCTGGCGGGCCTTGCGGCTTATCTCGACCGGATTGTGGGAGAGGCGCTCTGCGGCTCCTGTCTGGTGACTCGCACCATGATGGAGCTGAGCGAGCAGGATGAGGAGCTGATCCAGCGGGTCAAGGGGATCTATGGCGAGCTGGAGCAGGATCTGGCCGAGTTGCTGACGCAGGCGCAGGCCAAGGGCGAGCTGGCCCCGGATAGCAATATCCACACCCTCACCGCCCTGCTGCTGATCAGCCTGCAAGGGCTGGTCACCTTCGCCCAGTGCCGCCCCGATCGCCCCCTGCTCGACGACGTAGTCGCCCAGCTGATGCGGGCCCTGCGGGCGTAACGCGATACAGCAGAAACAACAGTGGCTCCCGAGGGAGCCACTGTTGTTTTTGGGAGACTTACCTCGGCCCCACCAGCTCTTTCATCAAATCCTTGAGCCACACCAGTGCGGGTTGTTGCGCGTGAACGGGATGCCAGACGCAGTTGAGGTGGTAGTCGGGCACGTCCTCGGGCAGCGGCAGGCTTTTCAGCGGCCAGTGGCTGGCGAGCAGCTCGGCCACCATGCTGGGCAGCACCAAGAGGTGATCGCTCTGGCTGACGATGGCGGCGGCGGACATGTAACTCTGACTGTTGACCGAGATGGTGCGGCTAAAGCCCTGACTCTTCAGATAGCGGTCGAGGCTCGCCTCCGAGGTGCCTAGCGGCGAGTGGAACACATGGGGCATGGCGATGAGCTGCGGCAGGGTGATGCGCTCCTGCCATTGGGAGGGATCATCCTCGGCCCCGGCGGGGGCCGATTTGGCAATCGGCAGATCGGCGCGCACCAGCCCGGCCAGCGGCTCGGTGAGCCAGGTCTCCTTGCCTAGATACCCCGGCACCTGCATGTACTCGTCAAAGCCCAGCACCAGATCGATCTCGCCGCTTGCCAGCTCGGCTTCGGGCAGGGTGTCGCGCAGGATGCGGATCTCGATGGTGACCCCCGGCGCCAGCCGTCTGAGCCGCTGGATCAGCGGCGGGATCAGCACGCACTCCACGTAATCTGTGGTGCAGAGCACGAAGCGCCGCTTCGACTGGCTTGGCTCGAACTCCTCCTCCTCCAAGAGCTGCTGCTCCAGCAGCCGCAGCGCCTGCTGTACCCCGAGATGCAGCCGCTGGGCGCGCGGGGTCGGCAGCATCCCCTGCGGGGTGCGCACCAGCAGCGGATCATCAAAGAAGGTACGCAGCCTACCCAGCGCGTGGCTCATGGCGGGCTGGCTGATAAAGAGCGCCTCGGCGGCGCGGGTGACGCTGCCCTGCGTCATCAGGGCGTCAAAGGCGAGCAGCAGATTGAGGTCGAGTTGATGCAGTTTCATGGGGGGGATTATTCGCCGTGTTTATGGGACAATCCATCCTATTCATTTGATGGATAGGGGCGCAACGTCTTACTCTGCGACCCACTGTTATTTTTTCAGGATTCCCGCGCCGCATCGGGCGTAAACGGGGGCCTCAATCCATGCAAGGAGCCTTGCGATGAGCATCAAGACCATTCATTCCGCTCTTATTGAGTCAACACCGGCCGCTGACGGCTTCACCATGCCCGCCGAGTGGGCGCACCAGCAGGCCGTCTGGATGATCTGGCCGTATCGCCCTGACAACTGGCGTGAAGCCGGTCGCTTCGCCCAGCCCACCTTTGCCAAGGTAGCCGATGCCATCGGCGGCGCCACCCCGGTCTTTATGGGGGTGCCGGCCCAGTTTATGGAGCAGGCCCGCGCCATCATGCCCGCCCACGTCACTCTGGTTGAAATGAACAGCGATGACTGCTGGGCCCGCGATACCGGCCCGACCATAGTCACCAACGCTGCCGGCGAGTGCCGTGGCGTGGATTGGGGCTTCAACGCCTGGGGCGGCCACAAGGGCGGTCTCTACTACCCGTGGGATCAGGATGAAGAGGTCGCAGCCCAGATGCTGGCCCAGCACGGTATGGCTCGCTACGACGCGCCGCTCATTCTGGAAGGGGGCTCCATCCACGTCGATGGCGAAGGCACCTGCCTGACCAGCGCCGAGTGCCTGCTCAACGAAAACCGCAACCCGCACCTGACCAAAGAGCAGATCGAAGCTCACCTGCGCGACTATCTGGGCGTCACCAGCTTTATCTGGCTGGATGAAGGCGTCTACATGGATGAAACCGACGGCCACATCGACAACATGTGCTGCTTCGTGCGTCCGGGTGAAGTGGCGCTGCACTGGACTGACGATCAGAACGATCCCCAGTACGCCCGCTCCGTGGCCGCCCTCAAGGTGCTGGAAGCGGCGGTCGATGCCAAGGGTCGCAAGCTGAAAGTGTGGAAGCTGCCCCAGCCGGGCCCGCTGTTCTGCACTGAAGATGAGTCTGCCGGTGTTGAGAGCGGCAGCGGTGTGCCGCGCGAGGCAGAAGGCCGTCTGGCCGGTTCCTACGTGAACTTCCTCATCACCAACGATCGCATTGTCTACCCGCTGCTGGATGCCGCCACCGATGGCGAAGCCCAGCGCATTCTGGAAGAGATCTTCCCGGAGCACACCGTGATCGGCGTGCCGGCCCGCGAGATCCTGCTGGGCGGTGGCAATATCCACTGCATTACTCAGCAGATCCCTTCCGGCCAGTAAGAACCGGATGACGATCCTGCTGCGAGACAGTGATCAAGGCTCATGTGCTGCTCGGAAGCCTCACGTATGTTTATACGCTCCGGTTCCTGTGCTGCTCTTCACCTTGCTGACGGCCTCTCGCGACGGGTCGTAAACCGGTTCCGGTGAGTATTCCAAACCCCACTCCGTGGGGTTTTATCTCTTGATGGTGTGATGAGCGCCGTCGCTGATGCGGCGATCATCATGACAAATAGTCACCCTTATTACAGGAGATCCCTAATGATCGCCAAAATGGTAGATGTCACCGAGGTTTCCATTGCCGAGCTGCGTGCCGCGCTCGAATCAGGCCGCACCACAGCGGTCGAACTGGTCAAGGCCTATCTGGCCCGGATCGAGGCCTACAACGGCCCCGAGACACAAACCCGCCTCAATGCCTTGGTGGTCGCCAATCCCGATGCGCTGAAAGAGGCGCAAGCTTCTGATGCCCGCCGCGCCCGTGGCGAAACCCTGGGGCCGCTCGACGGCATCCCCTACACCGCCAAAGATAGCTATCTGGTCAAGGGGCTGACCGCCGCCTCCGGCAGCCCGGCTTTCAAGGATCTGGTGGCCCAGCGCGATGCCTTTACCGTTGAGCGGCTGCGCGCCGCCGGAGCCATCTGCCTTGGCAAAACCAATATGCCGCCGATGGCCAATGGCGGCATGCAGCGCGGCGTCTATGGCCGTGCCGAGAGCCCCTACAACGCCGACTACCTGACCGCGCCCTTTGCCTCCGGCTCCTCCAACGGTGCCGGTACTGCCACCGCCGCCAGCTTCTCTGCCTTTGGTCTGGCGGAAGAGACCTGGTCGAGTGGCCGAGGCCCGGCTTCCAACAACGGCCTGTGTGCCTACACCCCTTCCCGTGGCGTCATCTCGGTGCGTGGCAACTGGCCGCTGACCCCGACCATGGACGTGGTGGTGCCCTACGCCCGCACCATGGCCGATCTGCTGGAAGTACTGGATGTAGTGGTGGCGGATGATAGCGACACCCGTGGCGATCTGTGGCGGATGCAGCCCTGGGTCAAGATCCCCAAGGCCTCCGACGTGCGTCCGGCTTCTTATCTTGAGCTGGCTGCCAAGCCCGATGCCCTCAAGGGCAAGCGCCTCGGCGTGCCGCGCATGTTTATCAACAAGGATGAACTGGTCGGCACCAGCGACAACCCCGGTATCGGCGGCCCGACCGGTCAGCGCATCCATACCCGCGAGGCCGTTATTGCCCTCTGGGAAGATGCGCGCAAGGCGTTGGAAGCCGCTGGCGCTGAAGTTATCGAAGTGGACTTCCCGCTGGTTTCCAACTGCGAAGGGGACCGACCCGGCGCGCCGACCGTGTTCAATCGCGGCATCGTGAGCCCGGAGTTTCTCAACGACGAGCTGTGGGAGCTCTCCGGCTGGGCGTTCGACGACTTCCTGCGCGCCAACGGCGATCCCAAGCTGAACAAGCTGGCCGATGTCGATGGGCCGAAGATCTTCCCCCACGACCCGGGCACCCTGCCGAACCGCGAGGGCGATCTGGCGGCGGGCATGGACGAGTACGTCAAGATGGCCAAGCGTGGCCTGAAATCGTGGGACGAGATCGCCACAGTGCCGGACGGCCTGCGTGGGCAGGAAAAGACCCGCAAGCTGGATCTGGAAGATTGGATGGACGGGCTCAAGCTCGACGCCGTACTGTTCCCCACCGTCGCGGACGTCGCCCCGGCTGACGCGGATGTGAATCCGGCCTCCGCCGATATCGCCTGGAGCAACGGCATCTGGGTTGCCAACGGCAACCTCGCCATTCGCCATCTCGGCGTGCCGACCGTCACCGTCCCCATGGGGGTGATGGCCGATATCGGTATGCCGGTGGGCCTGACCTTCGCCGGTCGCGCCTATGACGACAACAACCTGCTGCGCTTTGCCTCGGCCTTCGAGTCCACTGGCAGCAAGCGTATGGTGCCGCCGCGCACTCCGCCGCTGGGGTGATATTCGTTAGGGCAGCTAGTGGTAACCAATCCGCGCACAGAAGGCCCCGGACATGCCATGCACGGCGTGCCAGACATGGCGCGGGAGAGACAGGTCGGGTGTGGAGTATCGTGAGCCGCAAGGGATAAGCAAGGCCCGCACACCAACAAGCCCGCAGGAGAGCGACGCCGTCAGTGGGCGGTCAACAGGGTTGTCTGGTACTTACGGGGGGAACGAAACAAGGCGCCTGCAGATCCCTTGATGGTCAGTATGCCTTGTGCCTAATTGTTGAATCCAGCCTGAGCGGGTATAGCATCGTTCTGGTTTATTGGCGTAAAATACGCCCCCCATTTTTGGAGGTTTTATCTTGTTCAAATATGTTTTCATGTTGGCTGCACTGCTGGCCGCTCCGTTGGCACTGGCTGACGACCAGTTTACGCTAGGCCGCACCATCGTGTTGGGCTTGGGAGAAAAAGGTTCAAGTATTACCAAGGTTATCTGCCTGCCGACCCAGTCGATTAAAGTGAAGGCCGAGCGCGACCTCACTCTGGACAAGTTGGTGATCACCTACAGCGGAGAGAAGACCAAAACAGTGAGCTTCAACCGTAAACTCAAAGAAGATCAAGAAACCGAGTGGAAATCTATCGGCGGTCGCCTTTGCGTCAAGAAGATTCAAGTCTATGGCTATGCCGATGGCCTCTTGGCAAAAGTGAAGGTGTTTGGTCGTCGCTGAGTTGCGGTGGCAATGGGCCGTTATCATCAGCAATGCTGATAAGTTAAGGACCCATTGACCGATCCTTCTGCTATAGGACAATCCGGAACCCGTTATTGGTTTCGGATTTTTTTCAATGGAGATCTCATATTATTTTTTTGAGGCTTCTTTTATCTCCTCGGTTATCTGCCGCTTTTCCTCCTGTCCCCGGTGTCAGGATAGTTGTCGCCTAAACAGATCACGCTAAATGGAAGACCGGGGGCGGAAGCAGGCCCCGCCAGGGTATGACTCATCAAGGTGCGCTTGCACGAATCGGATAACAAAAAACGCCCGAGCGGGCGTTTTTTGTTGGTGGCGCAGATGTGTAAGCGCCCCTAGATCAGGAGGATAACGTCGGCAAGGTGATGAAAGGCTCGCTGACGAGAAAAGCGATGGAGTATACGCTGGCGCAATGGCGTTGTCTGGTGGGTTACTGCGAACGAGGCGAACTGCACATCAGCAACGTGCTGGCGGAAAACGCGATCCGCCCGTTTGCGGTGGGTCGCAAGGCGTGGTTGTTCGCCGATAGCGCGCAAGGAGCGAAGGCGAGCGCGACCTGCTACTCG
>NZ_CDBO01000036.1 GCF_000819885.1 Aeromonas fluvialis | reverse complement strand
CTAATCATGGGTAATCAGGAAAGGTTTTGAAGCTGGCTCATCAATATTAGATAATGCAAGACCCCACATAGGTTCAAATTATGTATTATCTTTAGACTTACAAGATTTTTTCCCTAGCGTCTCAGCCAGAAAAGTATACGGGATTTTTTCTTCTGTCGGTTATAACAAAGAAATGTGTACATTACTCACCAACCTCTGTGTTTTTAACGGTGGTCTGCCACAAGGCGCACCGACCTCACCAAAGTTAGCTAACTTAGTATGTGCAAAACTTGACTCTAGAATAAATGGATATGCTGGCCCCAAAGGGATTACTTACACCAGATATGCTGATGACATTACAATGTCATCCAACACAGCAAAAAAAATAGAAAATGCAAAGTCTTTTTTAGGCACAATAATATCTGATGAAGGTTTTGTAATAAACAAGTCTAAAACCGTCATCTCTGGTGTAATAAAACAGAAGAAAGTTACTGGTTTGATCTTATCAGAAAACAACGTTGGCATAGGAAGATTAAAGTACAGGGATATTCGAGCTGAAATCCACCATCTATTCATAAAAAAACATAGCAACTATTCAAGAATAAATGGATTACTATCATTCGTTTACTCCGTAGATAAAAAAATGTATACCAGACTTTATACATACATATCCTATCTAAAAAACAAGTATCCGGATATAATTGATACCAGCTTACTAAACAAAGAAATTACAGCCCGTAGGTTCGAATAGCACAGCGTATTGGAATATTCGCGTCATCACCTCTATTTTCTCGCTTTCAGATATCTGTTCCAGAAAAGAGCGCTCAGAGATGAAACGTATTCTGATTATTGGCAACTCGGGATCGGGCAAGAGCTGGTTGGCGGCTCGATTGGCTGAGGTATTAACTATCCGCGAGGTCAATCTGGACACCATTGTCTGGCAACCGGGCGGCTTTAACCAAAAACGGCCCCAGCATGAGATTGACCATGCCATTCAAACACTTGCTCAAGAGCCATCATGGGTGGTCGAAGGGGTATTTGGTGCCCTGGCCGAGCAACTGCTTGATGCCGCTGATACCCTGCTTTTTCTGGATCTCGACTGGTCTGTATGCCGAGATTCACTGCTATCACGTGGATCACAAAGTTCCAAGCAACGGGATGCAGTGGCAGCGGAAACGAACTTTCAACAACTGCTGGTGTGGGCATCGGAATATGGGCTGCGAGCCGGCAAAAGCTCCCGCCAATTCCATCAAGAGCTGTTTGATCGATTCCCAAACGACAAGCACCGTTTCACGACTCGCACAGAGGTAAATAGCTATCTCACGCAACTGACCACTCATAGCTAACGGGGTAGAGGATGACGCAACAGGAGTTGGCGAAAATGGGGGGCGCTTCGGTAAATATCCAGCTGCTGGATGGCAAGCCCTGTATCAGAAAAAGCTGCGCATCGCCTGTCGAGCGCCATTTCTACCAACGCGCCGCACTGCATTTGAGCGGGCTCAACACTCCTTCCCTGCTCAAGGTCGAAGGGGAGACCCTGTTCCTTGAGCAGATCCCTCATCCGGTCACGCTCACGCAGCTGCACCACAACGAACAGACCTTTGCTCAGCTGGCCTGCCTGCATAACGCCAACTATCAGCCCGACTTTGCGGTGAAAACTCACGGCTGGTCGCTCGCCGACACCAACGAGGCGCTCTCTGTACTCTGCCTGCCGGAAGCGGTAAACGAGAAGATCCGCCATATCCAGCAAGTCGGCCACGAACTATTCGAGGAGTCATACCTGATTTCGGGAGATAGCAACGAGGGAAACTGGGGCACCCGCGACAATGGTGAGCTGGTGTTGTTTGACTGGGAGCGATTTGGTTATGGTAGTCCGGCCATCGATCTGGCCCCGCTGGTGCCGCGGATGGGTTCGCTGGCTGAATATGAAACCATCATTGAACGCTATCTGCGCCACAGTTCGCTGCTCTCTGGCGACCGGTTGCTCCGCCATCTCGTCATGGCCAAGTGCTGGCTGATTATTGAGGTCACCAATCTGCTGACCAGAAGAGAGAAGCCGCAGGCACAGCAATATCTGGAGTGGTATCGGCAACAAGTTCCCAACTGGCTGGGGTCGGTGGCGCATATCGTGTAATCCGCAGGTTCGAATAGCGCAGCGTATTCGAACGTTCGCGTTATCACCTCTATCTTTTCAGCCATCCCTCTCTTGCCACCACACTTTCTTCCCAAACAACACCCCTCTGCGCTCGCCCAGCCAATTCGATTGGCCTCCGCCATCAGGCGCATAAAAATCCTAATCCGCCCGGCGAAATGGCGACTTTTTGTGAGAAGGGTCACATCTGATGGCACCGTTTAACCACATATAAATCCAGACCCCGCTGATGATTAATTTATTGATATGGCGCATCACAAACCTAACGGCGAGCCTGACATAAATACATTTATCTGTTTTTAAAGAAAAAATTGATGGTCGGCTGAAAATGGCGAGTCCTGCCTGAAAACGGGATCTTCATCACATCGCGTTTTACTGCGCACAAAAATCCAGTGATTAGCACATTTGTCCGATAGGGAGGGGGCGGGCGAGCCGCGATAATGATCAGGTCATTTTTATCCAGTACGTCGATACGTACTCACGCATAGCTTCCGTCACCGGAAGCGGGGAGAGCGCTATGATCACCACCTTGATCAATGAACATCTGATCAACCTCGATTTGAGAGCGACGCGTAAGGAAGAGGTCTTCACCGAGATGGCCCGCCTGCTGGCGTCGCAAGGCAAGGTCAGCGACGAGCAGGCCTTTATCAAGGATCTGTGGGCCCGCGAAGAGCTGGGCAACACCGGCTTTGAAGAGGGCGTGGCCCTGCCCCACGCCAAGAGTGCGGCTGTGTGCAACCCGGCGGTCGCCATCGGCATCAGCCGCAACGGCATCGAGTACGGCGCCGAAGATGGCAAGCCGTCCCACATTTTCTTCATGATCGCCTCCCCCGATGGCGGCGCCAACCACCATATCGAAGTGCTGGCCGAGCTCTCCGGCAAGCTGATCGAAGAGGGCTTTATCGCCAAGCTGCTGGCGGCCAACACCCCGGCCGATGCGCTGGCGCTGCTGCTGGCCAAGAAAGAGGAGCAGAGCGAAGCCCCGACCACCAGCAAGGGCTTTATCATCGGTGTCACCGGCTGCCCGGCCGGTATCGCCCACACCTATCTGGCGGCCGAGTCGCTGGAGCGCGCCGCCCGCGAGCTGGGTTATGAGGTGAAGGTGGAGACCAACGGCTCCATCGGCGTCAAGAACAGCCCGACCGCAGACGAGATTGCCCACGCCAGCGCCATCGTGGTTGCCTGTGACAAGCAGGTGGACATGGTCCGCTTCGCTGGCAAGCCGCTCATCAAGACCGGCGTCAAGGCCCCCATCAAGGATGGCAAGGGGCTGATCGAGCAAGCGCTGAAAGCCCCCGCCTATGTGGCTGGCAAAGAAGATAAAAAGGGTGAAGAGAAGAGTGCAGGCGGCAGTTCCGATCTCTATCGCTACCTGATGAACGGGGTGTCCCACATGATCCCGTTCGTGGTGACCGGCGGTCTGTTGATTGCGCTGGCGCTGGCCATCGGCGGCAACCCGACCCCGAGCGGCATGCAGATCCCGGAAGGGAGCATGTGGAACCAGATCCTCAACGTGGGCGTCGCCGCCTTCACCCTGATGATCCCCATTCTGGCAGGCTACATCGCCTACGCCATCGGTGACCGTCCGGCACTGGCACCGGGCTTTATCGGCGGCTGGATCGCCAACAACGGCAGTTTCTACGGCGCTGATGCCGGTACCGGCTTTATCGGTGCCATCATCGCGGGCCTGCTGGTTGGTTATCTGGTGCGCTGGATTGCCACACGTCACTACCACAAGATGGTGCAACCGCTGGTGCCGATCCTGATCGCCCCCATCGTCGGGTCGCTGTTTATCGCTGCGGTATTCATCTTCATCATCGGCGCCCCCATTGCCGACATGATGACTGGTCTCAACGCCATGCTGCTCTCCATGAGCGGTGGCAGTCTGGTGCTGCTGGGTATCGTGCTAGGTGGTATGGCCGGCTTTGATATGGGCGGCCCGGTCAACAAGGTGGCGTTCCTGTTCTCGGTCGGCATGATTGCCTCCGGCCAGACCCAGTTTATGGGCGCCATGGCCTGCGCCATCCCGGCTGCGCCCCTTGGCATGTCGCTGGCTACCGTGCTCGGTCGCAAGCTGGGTATCTTCGATGCCTCTGAAATCGAAGCGGGCAAAGCCGCCGGTGCCATGGGGCTGGTGGGGATCTCCGAAGGGGCGATTCCGTTCGCCGCCCGTGACCCGCTGGCCGTGATCCCGGCCAACATTCTGGGCAGCATGACCGCTGCGGTGATGGCTTTCCTGTTTGGCATCACCAACAGCGTCGCCCACGGTGGCCCCATCGTGGCCCTGCTGGGTGCGGTCAACAAGCCGCTGCTGGCCCTGCTCTGCATGATCTGCGGTGCCATCGTCACCGGCGTGGTGGCGGTTGCCCTGAAAAAGCTGCGGGTCAAAAAGAGTGACGAGGTAACCCTGGCCAAGGCGGCCTGAGTGCCCCCTCGCCATGGCGGCTCGTAGAGCATAACAAGAGGCCACCCCACGGGGTGGCCTCTTGTTTTTGGGATGGCTGGCGGGCCTTTCCCAGGCTCCCTTCTGGCCTCTCCCCTCCTCAGCCCAGCACTCACACAGAGCGCCAAAGGGGCTGAAATGGCAGCAATCCGGCGTCAGCGGTGTGATGTTTCTCACGCTTTGTCCGCGAAAGCGCAAAAACTAGGAAAATTTCCTAGCCCCACTAGGGATGGCTCTCAAGCCATTTTTTGCCCCTCTTATTAGAGTCACCTCACCTGATGTCGTGACCCGCACCGCGACGGGCAACTTGCCCCGTCATCCCGTGCCGGGCCCGGGTTTATATGGATGGAGCGTCGAGCGCAGCAACCGCTGGCAGCCCCGACGTTCCGTTCCCCCTTCCGTGGCGTGACCTCTTACAACCTATCTACCAATGAGGGGCGCGGCGGAAATACCGTCTATCTCGCAGAGGATGAACGAAGATGTTGAAATTGCTCCAACAGGTCCGGGTCCCCACCCTCGACCTGCCGGTCGAAGCCCGGCGCAAGCTCTGGTTCAAGCCGTTTATGCAATCCTATCTGGTTGTATTTATTGGCTACCTGACCATGTATCTGATCCGCAAGAACTTCAACATTGCGCAAAATGACATGATCCAGGAGTACGGTCTCTCCATGACCGAGCTTGGCATGATCGGCCTTGGCTTCTCCATCACCTATGGGGTGGGCAAGACCGTTGTCTCCTACTATGCCGATGGCAAGAACACCAAGCAGTTCCTGCCGCTGATGCTGATCCTCTCCGCGCTCTGCATGCTGGGCTTCAGTGCCAGCATGGGCGGCACCGGGTTCAGCCTCTATTTCATGATTTTCTTCTACGCGGCCAGCGGTTTCTTCCAGAGCTGCGGCGGCTCCTGCAGCTACTCCACCATCACCAAGTGGACCCCGCGCAACAAGCGCGGCACCTATCTGGGTATGTGGAACCTCTCCCACAACGTGGGCGGTGCCGGTGCGGCCGGTGTGGCGCTGTTCGGTGCCAACTACCTGTTTGATGGCAACGTGCTCGGCATGTTTATCTTCCCGTCCATCATCGCGCTGATCGTCGGCTTTATCGGCCTGCGTTTTGGTAGCGATTCACCGGAAGCCTACGGTCTGGGCAAGGTGGAAGAGCTGTTTGACGAAGTGGCGAGCGAAGAGGACGTCGCCACCGAGGAGCAAAAGCTGACCAAGGGTCAGATCTTCGTTAAGTACGTGCTGCTCAACAAGGTGATCTGGCTGCTCTGCTTTGCCAACATCTTCCTCTACGTGGTGCGCATCGGTATCGACCAGTGGTCCACCGTTTACGCCCACCAGGAGCTCGGCTTCTCCAAGGAGATCGCTATTCAGGGCTTCACCTTCTTCGAAGTGGGCGCACTGGTCGGTACCCTGATGTGGGGTTACCTCTCCGATCTGGCCAATGGCCGTCGTGGTCTGGTGGCTTGCGTGGCGCTGGCGCTGATTATCGCGACTCTGGGTCTCTACCAGCATGCGACCACCCAGTTCATGTTCCTGGGCTCTCTGTTCCTGCTGGGCTTCCTGGTGTTTGGTCCGCAACTGCTGATCGGCGTCGCCGCCGTGGGCTTCGTCCCCAAGCAGGGCATCAGTGTGGCCGATGGCGTCAAGGGCACCTTCGCTTACCTGATTGGTGACAGCTTCGCCAAACTGGGTCTGGGCATGATCGCCGATGGTACCCCCATCTTCGGTCTGACCGGCTGGACCGGCACCTTCGCCGCCCTCGATATCGCCGCAGCCGCCTGTCTGGTGCTGATGGCCTGTGTCGCTTTGGCCGAAGAGCGCAAGATCCGCCGCATCAAGCGCGAACTGAAAGCCGCCGAGCTGGCTGCCCAGACCGCCTGATCCCCTCAAGATTATCGCTGAGTGTTCAGGGCCACCCAGAGGGGCGGCCCTTGTTGTTTGAGGAAACCCCACTCCCGTCTGGCCCATATCAACCTGCATAGCCGTTCAAGGGACGGGCATATCCCCATCACGATCCCACTTTTCATATGGACTTTTGGTAAAAGCCTCCCACTGGCGCTATCTTGTTGCTCCCCCTTGTCAGCATCACAGAGAGCAGATGAAGATCGTCGCCGTCACCGCTTGCCCGACCGGTATTGCCCATACCTATATGGCTGCCGATGCCCTGCAAAAAGCCGCCACTGCGCTGGGGCTCAAGATCAAGGTCGAGACTCAGGGCGCCATGGGCATGGAGAATATGCTGACCGCCCGCGATATTGCCAGCGCCGACCTGGTGCTGATTGCCTCCGATATCGAGATTGAGCAGAAAGAGCGCTTCCTCGGCTGTCCCATCCGTCAGGTGAGACTGGAAACCGTGCTACTGGATGCCAAGGCCGTGCTCAAAGCGCTGCCGCTCCCGGCCTGATGCTGACCCGCGAGATCACCTTCTACTGCCAGCAGGGGTTGAGCATCACCCAGGCCAAGCAGTTGAACCGGCTGGCGGGGATGTTCAAATCCACCATCCGCTGCGCTAACCTCACCCGGCGCCAGACCGTTGCCGCCAGCAATCCGCTCTCCCTGCTCACCCTCGCCATCCAGCCCGGTGACCTCTGCCAATTGCAGATTGAAGGGATCGATGCCGAGCTGGCCCATATGGCGTTTACCTGCTGGTGCGGCGAACTGGGTCAACCGCTGGTACGCCCGCGCACCGCCGCACTGGCCGAATTGCGACTGGCCAACGCCCTGCCCGACTACCACTTCGCCCTGCACCAGCTGGCCCACAGTCCAGCGCCGCTAAGCAAAGCCGAAGCCCTCGAGCATCTGATCGATCTGCTGCCCGCCGAGCTGGTCACCGACCGCGCCACACTGACCGCCGCGGTGGAACGGCGCGAGCAGGTCTCGGCCACCATCATCCGCCCCGGCCTTGCCATGCCCCATGTATTAAGCGAAGGGATCAGCCAGCCAGTGCTGACTCTGCTCAGTTGCAACACGCCTATCCAGTGGGGCTCTCAAATCGGGCCGGTGCAGACCATTATTCTGCTGGCGGTGCCGGTCGGCAGCGGACGGGAGACCCTGCGCCCCCTCACCCGACTGGCGCAGGCGATGATCGACGATGTGGTCAGCCACGCCCTGCTGTTGGCGGGCTCGCCCCCCGCCCGTCAGGCTATCGTCATCGAGAGCCTGCTGAGCTAGCCGAATTGGCTCTGGGCGCTTCTTGCTGTAACGCCAGCCATTCATCCCGCCCTCAGCCCCCTGTGGTACACTCGCTGCCATCGTCTGTCTGAAGTGTGTATCCGATGAAATCTCCCCGCCCCCGTCTCTCTGTCAGCCGTGCGCCGCGCGATAACGCCCCGCGCTCGGCGGCCAAACCAGCAGCCCCCCGCAAACCGGAGCTGGCCCCCGAGGATCGTAAGTTACTCCTGCTGAACAAGCCCTACATGGTGCTGTGCCAATTCACCGACGAGGCGGGCCGGGAGACCCTCAAGGATTACATCACCGAACCCGGCATCTACGCCGCAGGGCGGCTCGATCGCGACAGCGAGGGACTGCTGCTGCTCACCAACGATGGTAAGCTGCAGGCGCGCCTCACCCAGCCGGGGGAGAAGACCCCCAAGACCTACTGGGTGCAGGTGGAAGGGATCCCGAGCGAGGAGAAGCTGGCCGCCCTGCGCACCGGTGTCGAGCTCAACGACGGCATGACCCTGCCTGCCGGGGCGCGCATTATGGATGAACCTGCGGTGTGGCCGCGCAATCCGCCCATTCGCGAGCGCAAGGAGATCCCTACCTGCTGGCTGGAGATCAAGATAGTGGAGGGACGCAACCGGCAGGTACGGCGGATGACCGCCCATATCGGCCACCCCACCCTGCGCCTTATTCGCTACGCCATCGGTGACTGGACGTTAGATGGTTTGGCCCCCGGCGAGAGCCGCAGCCTGCCCGCCCCAGAACTGGCGCCGATCTCCACCCGCCGCCCGCGTCCATCATCAGCACGCGCAGGCGAACATGCCAAACCGACAGGGGATGCGCCACGACGCTCAAACCAACCGAAACGGGACGAGCGCACCCGCAGCACTCACTCAACCGAACGCGCAACCCTGAACCCGACCGGCAGCAAACCTCGCAGCAGCGGGCGCAGCACGATGCGCCGACCCGCCCGCACGAGCAATCCCACTAACAACGACAAGGAGTCATGATGAGCAATCAGGTAGGATCCTCGGCCACCAGCCATCCCCCCATGGAAGCGCGCCTGACGGTCGCCGCTCTGGTGCAGTGGCAGGGCCGCTTTCTGGTGGTGGAAGAGGAGATAAAAGACCAGCGCCGTTTCAACCAACCCGCCGGCCATGTGGAGCCGGGGGAGAACCTGCTTGAAGCGGCTTGCCGCGAGCTGAAAGAGGAGACGGGACTGACCGCCACGCCAACCGCCTGGCTCGGCACCTATCTGTTCAAACCGGCCGACAGCGAGGCCACCTATGTGCGCACCGCCATCATCTTCGACCTTGAAAAGGCGCCGGGTCAGCACCATCCAGAGGATCCTGACGGCGATGTGCTGGCTTGCCACTGGCTTACGCTGGAAGAAATAGCGGAATGCAAATCGGCCCTGAGAAGCCCCCTGGTATGGCAGTGCATTCAGGACTATCTGGCGGGTACCCGGCTGCCGCTCTCGGCCCTCAAGGCCTTTATTTGAGGCCATTTGACACTCTTTTCAGGTGGCACAGGCCAACAACAGAAAAACGATTTCCTGCTACAAGGTTCCTGATGGGAACGGCGGCATGGAGATGTGACCGGGGGCGCAAAACTCTGGTAGAATACGCCCCGTTTAAACGAACTGGTAACTTCGACTAATGACAGACAACAGCCAAATCAAGGTGATCGTCGGCATGTCCGGCGGCGTGGATTCTTCCGTCTCGGCCTACCTGCTCCAGCAGCAGGGCTATCAGGTCGAAGGCTTGTTCATGAAGAACTGGGAAGAAGACGACACGGACGAGTACTGCTCTGCCGCCCAGGATTTGGCTGATGCCAAGGCCGTTTGCGACAAGCTGGGGATCAAACTCCACACCATCAACTTCGCCGCAGAGTACTGGGACAATGTGTTCGAGCACTTCCTCGAAGAGTACAAGGCTGGCCGCACGCCGAACCCGGATATCCTGTGCAACAAGGAGATCAAGTTCAAGGCGTTCCTCGAATTTGCCGCCGAAGAGCTGGGTGCCCGCTACATCGCCACCGGCCACTATGTGCGCCGTGACGACAGCACCGGCCGCCCGCGCCTGCTGCGCGGTCTCGACACCAACAAGGATCAGAGCTACTTCCTCTATACCTTGAGCGAAGCTCAGGTGGGTCAGAGCCTGTTCCCGGTTGGCGATCTGGAGAAGCCGGAGGTGCGCCGCATCGCCGAGCAGCTCGATCTCATCACCGCCAAGAAGAAAGACTCCACCGGTATCTGCTTTATCGGTGAGCGCAAGTTCAAGGACTTCCTGGCCAAGTTCCTGCCCGCCCAGCCCGGCCCCATCGAGACCGTGGATGGCAAGGTGATCGGCGAGCATCAGGGCTTGATGTACCACACCCTGGGCCAGCGCAAGGGGCTCGGTATCGGCGGTCGCAAAGATGCCACCGAAGAGGCCTGGTATGTGGTCGACAAAGAGGTCGAGCGCAACGTGCTGGTCGTGGCGCAGGGCGAACATCCCCGCCTCTACTCCGATGGCCTGATCGCCAGCCAGCTGCACTGGGTGGATCGCACCCCAATCCGCGAGCCGCGCCGCTGCACCGTCAAGACCCGCTACCGCCAGCAGGATATCCCCTGCCTGATCCAGCCCATCGACGATGAGACCATCCGGGTCATCTTCGACGAGAAACAGGCTGCGGTGACCCCGGGTCAGTCCGCCGTCTTCTATGACGGGGAAGAGTGTCTGGGCGGTGGCATCATCGAACAGCGTTTCAGCCATCCGGTTTGAATCCTTAACAGAAGGCAGCAGACGTGAGCGATAAATTTCAAGACAGAACCATGGCCTTTGCCGGCATCTGCCAGGCCGCCTATCTGGTACAGAAGGTGGCCCGTGACGGCAACTGTGACGAGGCCGCCCTGCGCGAGAGCCTCTCCAGCGTGCTGGTGACCAATCCGAGCCAGCCCCTTGAGGTGTTCAACAATACCCATCTGGCCATTCGCGACGGCTACCGTGCGCTGGTCGAGCAGCTGGGTGCCGACGGCAGCCAGAAGAATGCCGAGCTGACCCGCTACGTGGTGAGCCTGATTGCACTGGAGCGCAAGCTGGCCAAGCGCAAGGACATTCTCAATATGCTGGGTGAGCGGATCAGCCAGATTGGCCGCCAGCAACAGCACTTCGATCTGCTCGACGAGCAGATTTTGGCCAACATGGCGAGCATCTACAGCGATCTTATCAGCCCCATCGGGCCGCGCATCCAGGTGGCGGGTACCCCGCTGTTCCTGCAGCAGCCGCTGGTGCAGCACAAGGTGCGCGCCCTGCTGCTGGCGGGCATTCGTGCCTGCGTGCTGTGGCGTCAGCTCGGTGGCAGCCGCACCCAGATCATCTTCGCTCGCAAGAAGATGGTTGAGCTGGCCAAACGTTACTAATCATCGGCTCGCGTGCGGGGCCACAGGATCAATAGCAAGGTGAACAGCCGATCTCCCTTGCCAACGACCGGGCCACTGCGTGAGTGAATACGGATCCCCCACACCAATCATCAGGAGTTCACCCCATGGAGCTGTCCGCGCTGACTGCTGTTTCCCCGATTGACGGTCGTTATGGCGACAAGGCCGATGCCCTGCGCCCTATCTTCTCCGAATTCGGCCTGCTGCGTTTTCGCGTCGAAGTCGAGGTGCGCTGGTTGCAAAAACTGGCCAGCCACGCCGGGATCCCGGAAGTCCCTGCCCTGAGCGTGGCCGCCAACGCCCTGCTCGACGGCATCGTCCTCAACTTCAACGAGAGTGACGCCGCCCTCATCAAACAGATCGAGCGCACCACCAACCATGATGTGAAAGCGGTGGAGTACTTCCTCAAAGATAAAGTCGAAGTGAACCCGGAGCTGGCGGCTGTCAGCGAGTTCATCCACTTCGCCTGCACCTCGGAAGACATCAACAACAACTCCCACGGGCTGATGCTGAAAACCGCCCGCGAAGAGGTCATCAAGCCTTATTGCGAGAAGCTGATCAGCGAGCTCAAGCGTCTGGCCCATGAGTACCGTGACATGCCGCTGCTGTCGCGCACCCACGGTCAGCCTGCCACCCCGAGCACCATGGGCAAGGAGATGGCCAACGTCGCCTACCGTCTGGAGCGCCAGTACAAGCAGATCATGGCGGTGGAGATCCTCGGCAAGATCAACGGTGCCGTGGGGAACTACAACGCCCACCTCAGCGCTTACCCGGATGTGGACTGGCACCAGTTCTCCGAGGAGTTCGTGACCTCCTTGGGGCTGACCTGGAACCCCTACACCACCCAGATCGAGCCGCACGACTACATCGCCGAGCTGTTCGATGCCATGGCTCGCTTTAACACCATCCTGATCGATTTCGACCGCGATGTGTGGGGTTACATCTCCCTGGGTCACTTCAAGCAGCGCACCATCGCGGGCGAGATCGGCTCCTCCACTATGCCGCACAAGGTCAACCCCATCGACTTCGAGAACTCCGAAGGCAATCTGGGTCTGGCCAACGCCGTGTTCCAGCATCTGGCAAGCAAGTTGCCCATCTCCCGCTGGCAGCGTGATCTGACCGACTCGACCGTACTGCGCAACCTGGGTGTGGCGGTGGGTTACTCCCTGATTGCCTATCAGGCGACCCTCAAGGGGATCTCCAAGCTGGAAGCCAACGACGCCGCCATGGCCGCCGATCTGGATGCCAACTGGGAAGTGCTGGCCGAGCCGATCCAGACCGTGATGCGCCGCTACGGTATCGAGAAGCCCTACGAGAAGCTCAAAGAGCTGACCCGTGGTCGCCGCGTCGATGCCGAAGGGATGCGTACCTTTATCGACACGCTCGAACTGCCCGAGGAGGTCAAGGTTGAGCTGAAGAAGCTGACTCCGGCCAACTATATCGGCGACGCCCAGCGTCTGGTCGATCTGCTGAAATAAGCAGATAACCAATGAACAGGGGCCCTGTGCACGATACGCCACAGGGCCCCTGTTATTTTCCCAGCCACGGCAGGATCCCGAGTGGCCTTGCCCAAGCCCGCCTTGGGCAAGCCCTCTCTCACAAGATACGAGAAGCACCATGTACCAACTCAATCTGGATATCGCTCACTTCCTCGAGCACTACTGGCAGAAGCGCCCGCTCCTTATCAAGGGCGGCTTCACCGACTTTCAGGATCCCATCAGCCCGGACGAGCTGGCGGGTCTGGCCATGGAAGAGGTGATAGAGTCCCGCCTCGTCACCCGTTTCGACGGCAAGTGGGAGGCAGCCCACGGTCCCTTCGAATCCTACGACCATCTGGGCGAAGAGAACTGGACCATTCTGGTACAGGCTTGCAACCACTGGGCTCCCGAGGTGAACGAGCTGGCGCTGCCGTTCCAGTTCATCCCGGGCTGGCGTTTTGACGATGTGATGGTGAGCTTCTCCACCCCCCATGCGGGTGTCGGCCCCCACATCGACAACTACGATGTGTTCATCACCCAGGGTCTTGGCAAGCGCCACTGGCGTGTCGGCGATGCCACGCCGCGCCACGAGTTCGCCGCCCATGCCGCCCTGCTGCACTGCGAGCCGTTCGAGGCGATCATCGACGTCATCATGGAACCGGGCGACATCCTCTACATTCCGCCCGGATTCCCCCACGAGGGCTATGCCATCGAGCCCTCCATGAACTTCTCGGTGGGCTTCCGCGCGCCGGATGCCAAAGCGCTTATCTCCTCCTTTGCCGACCATCTGATCGACAACGAGGTGCGCACCGAGCGTTACGGCGATGCCGACCTCAAGCCCTGTGCCCGTCACGGCGAGATCCAGCCCCACGAGCTGCACCGCCTGCGCGAGCTGATGCAGCAGGCGCTCGATGATGAGACCCTGTTCAAGGAGTGGTTCGGCACCATGATCTCCGAGGCCAAGCACGATCTGGATGTCAACCCGGTCGAGCCGGACTACAGCGCCGAAGAAGTGGCTGACCTGCTGACCCAGGGCGAGCCCGCCATCAAGGTGCCGGGCCTGCGTAGCGTCTGGTTCAGTGGCGAGAGCCAGCAGTGCTATATCGATGGCGAAGCCTGGACCCTGCAAAGTATCGATCCCACCGCCATTTCGCTGCTGTGCGACAAGGACATCATCACTCAGGCCGACATGGTGGAGCTGGCCGATCAGGCCGGCTTCCTGCAACTGCTGACCCGTCTGGTCAACCGCGGTTACTGGTTCTTCAACTGATCCGGCGGTAACAAAGGGCGCCCTTGGCTCTCATGCTAGTCAACTGCTAGTCAACCAAGAAAATGTGAGTCCCAACCCGCGAGTGATAAGAGTTAAAGAGGGAGGCATGATGCCTCCCTCTTTTTATTGCAAGCCAATCAAGGCAAGGGTTGGAGCCAGATTGATCCTTTAACCATGACGCCGATCTCGGTTGATTAATGGCGTCAACCGCTTAGCGTACTGCTTCTTTCGCCGAATGGAGCGCCAACAGAGTGGATGGCGTCGTGCGGCCATAGTCGTGTGTTCTGCCCTCAAACAGCAGCCTCTGCTGATACCAGGTAGACGACCAGGTGAAATCACGCTGTTTGAGCGCCTCGGCATCGCATGGCAACGGCTTGCGTAGAGGCAGATCTTGCTTCCAGTTAAAGCAAGTTACCTTGTTCGGGGTGCTCATCGGGAATTCAATGACCTTGTCTCCATAGACCCGGCCCAAAGCACCGCTGGTGGCATAGATGCCTCCTTGTGGTGGTTCATGGAGCAGTGAGTGCCCGGTAAACCAAGGCGCTTTGCCACCAAGTAAATCGAGGATGGTCGGGGCGATATCTTGTTGGGCACCGATGCCAGGTTGATGGCGTGGTGCGATGGAGCCATCCGTTGCGAAGACCACGAAAGGAAGCCAATAGCGCCCCATATTGCCACTGCGCTCGCCAGAAGTGTGATCCGCCGTGATCACGAACAGCGTCGGGCCTAAATTTGCTTTTTTATACTCCTCGATAAAGTGACCAAGCGCCTTGTCGGCATAGTGCATCACGCTCATTTTACGTTGGCTGCGACTGTCGTGACCAAATGTCCAAGGCTCACCAGCGGGGAGCTTATCATCGTGAGTCGTGGTGTTGTTAACCATGTAGAAAAAGGGGCCCCGCTCTTCTTTAGCCTTACTGAGGACAAAGCGATAGAGGTCAGGATCCTGATAACCCCACCCATTTTGTTCGACCTCCGGGGCTGGCATTTCCAGTTTTCCGTAGGACGATTGTGCGCCAAGCTGTTGGACAAACTGTCCGGTTATCCCTTTATGCATGCCCTGGAAAATAGCGGTATGCCAACCGGCATCACTCAACAGCTTGGGAAGACATTCATAGCGGCGCTCTTGCAATAGGGTGTTGGGAATAGCCGATTCCAGCGGATTTTGATAGGAGCACAGCGTAGCAAAGAAGCCTTCAACCGTACGACGGCCACCTGAAATCAATCCGTCAGTACGAACCCCCTCCCCCTGGAGTGCATCCAGATTGGGAGTGATGACAGGAGACTCGGGGTTGTAACTGCGCATCATCTCGGCAGGCCAGCTTTCCAGCAGGAGCAGGACGATGTTCATCTTGCGCTGAGGCGGTTGGTAGTTCGCCGCATCATCAAACGCGCCCAATTGTGCCAATTGTGGCGAACTCGGCATTGGCAGTTGCAGATAGAGCGGCGTGCTCTTTGATTTCTTGTCTACCGCGATGGAGCTCATCAGCATGGCATAGGCCGGGTTCAGGGCGAGCAATGCCTGGTTGGGGTTGCCGATAGCATAGGCGCGATCGGGCTTCATCGGTGGTTCACTCAGTGAACCGCGAACACCGAGTACAGCGATAGCAAGCACCAATAACAGCGGCAGTTCGGTATTTTTCACGGTGATGCGCTGAGGCAGCTGCGACTGGCGGCGACACACGATGGCGCTGACGATCATCCCTACCAATAAGATGAACATCGGCAGCGGATACTGTTCAAATGCCGTGGTCAACAGGCTGCCAGCCTCACGGGTTAGCTCCCCCAATTCATAGCCGACATGGCGTCCTGAGTTATCGAAATACATCAGGTCGCCAAGATGCATACCCGCCAATGCGATGGCAGGTACCCACCACCAAAGCCAAGAGAGGCGACGTAACCCGCAGCGAACGGCTAACCAGCAAGCCAGTGCTATCGGTGCCCAAAGCAAGGCTGCCGCAGCCAGATCAAAGCGAAAGCCCCACAGTAGGGCTTCAAGCTGCTGCGCCATCGTCAGCATGCTAAAACTGTCTGGAGACCAGAACAGTAACAGGGATTTTAGTGACAGCGCGAGTAGCGCAAGCAGTGCCAAGCCAAGTAGCTGAAAGCGAGCAAACATGATTAATCCTGAGTGTTAACCTATCATCGGGTGATACTTTGTTGTCGTGTAAAGAGTGGCTGCGTATTGGGTGTAAATACCTCGGTGTCACTAGGGCTGTCGTCATAAGATAGAGGCCCATAAATACGCGCAACGGCAACGGTAATAACGCGACCTCTAATGGTTTTTTCGTGACGAACATGGCCAATCGAACAACTTGTCAGCCAGTGAGTGGCCCCAGCAAAAAGCCCCCCTCCGTAAAAAGGAGGAGGGCTTTTGTCACCAGAAGCCCTCATCGACGAGAGCTTTGTGCTACTCACACGTAGTGTGGTGCTCTGATGCCACCTCATCAGGCTGTTGATCAAACAGGGGGTGATAGAGTACCTCGCCCTGCACACCCGCAAAACCGCGCTCCTGCAGCTCCATCGCCATAAAGCAGTCGGCAGGTACCTCATAGATGCAGTGCAGGCCAAACTCGCTGGCCGGGCGGAAACCGAAACGGCTGTAATAGGCCGGATCCCCGAGTACCACCACCCCTTTCCAGTCCATCTCGAGCGCCGTATCAAGCCCTTCACGGACAAGATCCGAACCGACCCCCTGGCCTTGCCAGTCGGGATGAACCGCGACCGGCGCCAGACCGAGCCAGGGCCCTTCCATGCCGTTAATGGTGATCGGGCTTAGCATCAGGTGCCCCATGAACTCGTACTCTTCCTCTTCGACCATGGTCACCACAGCAGCGCCACATTCGCGCAGGCGGTTGA
This sequence comes from Aeromonas fluvialis, assembly GCF_000819885.1. Classification (GTDB taxonomy): domain Bacteria; phylum Pseudomonadota; class Gammaproteobacteria; order Enterobacterales; family Aeromonadaceae; genus Aeromonas; species Aeromonas fluvialis. The sequence continues at coordinate 103,033 of NZ_CDBO01000036.1, read as the reverse complement.
CCAGTTCGGCCTCATCGGAACGACCGAAGGCGGCACTCAGCAGCTCATAAACCGGCAGCATGTCACCGGGGCGCTCGGTTCTCAACATCAGGTATTACTCCTCGTACAGCAGTGGCGGCATTATTCCACACAACGGCTGCTCACTCTGAGTACCTTTGTCCAAAAATGGGAGGGTGCACTCAGGAAAACGCGCTGCAAACTGCAGTTGCAAGGCGTTTAGCGTCGCTGGGGTGACCCTGTTCATCGCCTCGCGGTAGGCCAGCCAGAGGGAGGGTGCCTCCCGCGCCAACCGCTCGAAGGTCAATTCGGGCGCTTGATGCCAACAGCCATCCAGCTCGTCGACCAGCTCCGGCAGCTCCACCAGCAGCCGTAACTGCTGATAACGTATCTGCGGCGACTCATCCTGGTCACCCAGCGCCTGCGCCATCAATTGGTTGAACCAGTGGAGCCGTGATACACGCTCCTCACGGCTGAGCAGATCGGGCCCCTGACGCTGCAGCGCGGCCAGTTGCAGCAGCCACGCCAGCCCCTGTTCATCCCTGTCTTTCAGCAAGACGCCACCAAGATGGGACATCTGCTCCGGATCGGCCTGCTCCAGCAGATCGACGGGGTAACAGTGCAGCGCCAGCAAACGCTCAAGATGCGGCGGGCAGCGCGGAGAGCAAGACTCCTCCCCCGCGACCCTCTCATCCACAAAGAGCGAGATAGCCAGCTTGCCGTTGGCACTCTGCCGATTGGTCGTGGCGGGATCCCACAGGATCACCACGGCGATCCGCTCATCTGCCAGCCAGCGGGTAATTTCCTCGGGCAAGGGATTGAGTAAGGAGGGAGCGCGATCCAGCCGCCAGTAGCTCACCTCGCACGGCTGGCGACCACTGATATGGCGCTGACCGCGATAGTGCATCCCCACTTTTGCCATCACCCGGCCGGAGGCGAGATTGTCCGGCATATGGCGAGCCGTCAGCGCAGGCAGTTGCAGTTGGTCAAAGGCGAACCCCTTGACCAAGTGTGCGGCCCGGGTGGCCAGACCGCGATTCTGCCAGGGCACGCCCACCCACCAGGCCAGCTCGCCGTTCCAGTGCAGGGAGATCACCCCGACCAGCGCCGTCCCGTGCGCCTCTGGCAAAGTGATGGCCCAGCTCCAGCCAAGCCCAAGCGCTGCCTTGCGCCAGCTGAGGGCCAGCCAGTCGCGGGCCCCCTCCGGCGGATAGGGGTGAGGAATATTGAGGGTGTAGCGGGCCAGCGCCTCGTCGCTGCAATAGCGCACTATCTCGCGGTCATCGGCCGCCTGCAGTGGTCGCAGCACGACACCTGATAGCGGATGCCCCTCAACCAGGGTCGGCACCGTCACGCGGCGCGCCAGCAGGCGATTGAGCACGGCGCCCAAATCAGCCTCGGGGGTGAGTGGCAAATCAGCCCCCACCGGCCCCAGGGTGAGCAGCCCTTGCTCCCTGGCGAGGGTCAGCAGCGAGGTGGAGGCACTGATCAGGATCTGGCGGCTGGGATCAACATGAAAATCCGCCAGCAGATCCCCATCGAGCCAGGCAGCCAGCAGGGCCCCCGGGCAGAGCACTCCGTCAGGAGGACTGCTCGCCCAGGGTGCATCGGTTTGATCGAGGGCGGCCGCCGCCTCTTTGCCCAGCAGCAGCTGCCAGCGATGACCTTGCTGCTGCCAGTGCAGCAACAGCGCAGCCCACTGCGGTTGCCACAGACTGGCCTCGATCAGCAGTTCCATCAGCTGGCCTGACAGGCCGCTGGCAGCGTCAGATGGCGGGGATGGGCTTCGATACGGGCGATCCAGCTACGGATAGCGGGCCACCCCTGCAGGGAGAAGATCCCCTCCTCTGCCACATGGGTATAGGCATAAAGGGCGATATCGGCGATGGTAGGCGCATCACCGCACAGGTAGGGGCTCTGTTTCAGCTGCTGCTCCATTACCGCCAGCGCCTTCTCGCCACCGGCTTTCAGACCGTCGAGCCGCGCCTCCTGCGACTCGGGTCGGCCGAGATAGTGAACGATAAAACGGGCCACCGCGATGTATGGCTCATGGCTGTACTGCTCGAAGAACATCCATTTGAGCACCTCGGCCTGCTTGCGCGGATCGGTTGGCCACAATGCGCTGCCTTGCGCCAGATAGAAGAGGATGGCATTGGATTCCGCCAGCGTATCGCCCTGGCCAATCTCCAGCACCGGGATCTTGCCGTTGGGGTTCATAGCCAAAAATGCGGGGGTACGGGTATCCCCCGCCTGAATATCCACCGCTACCCACTCAAGGGGCAGCGCCAGCCAGCGGGCCAACAGCCACACCTTGTAACAGTTGCCGGAACGCAGATCACCATACAGACGCATACACACTCCTTGTGAAAACAGATTTGAACAGCGCGATCAGGGGGCCAGACGCTCGATATGCCAGCCATCCCCTTCGCGGGTGTAGTAGAAGCGGTCATGCAGCCGGTGCTCGCCCCCCTGCCAGAACTCCACCGTCTCGATCACCACCCGGAATCCGCCCCAGAAGCTCGGCAGCGGCACCTCGCCATTGGCAAACTTCTGCTTGAGCTCGAGGAACTTGGCCTCCAGCACGCCGCGGGCCGAGATGCGGGTCGACTGCTGGGAGACCCAGGCAGCGATCTGGCTATCCTTGGGACGGCTGTGGAAATACTTCATCACCTCGAAGGTGCTCATCTTCTCCACCCGGCCGGTCACATGAACCTGTCTGTCCAGCGTGTGCCAGGGGAAGAGCAGGCTGATACGGGGGTTGCCTTCCAGCTGCTGCGCCTTGCGGCTGCCCATGTTGGTGTAAAAGACCATCCCCTGGGCATCGTAATGCTTGAGCAGCACGGTGCGCTGCCAGGGCTGACCATCAGCATCGACGGTCGCCACTACCATGGCGGTGGGATCGGTCAGTTTGGCCTCACAAGCCTGCGCCAACCACTTCTCGAACAGTGCCAGCGGCTCGGCCGGCAGATCGGCCCGGTGCAGCCCGCCACGGGAGTATTCACGGCGCAGATCAGCAACATCCATCATCTTGATTTTCCTTCAAATAAATGATGGTTCCACGACCATCAAGAGAGTGACGCAGGCATTGTGCTCCGCTCATCTGCCAGTGACAAGCCATAACGCAGCGGGGAGGCTGTTGCCTCCCCGCTGTTGATTCACGACATGGTCATCACTGGTTAGAAACGCTTAATTTCAATGGGCAGTGAGTCACCATGCGCCGGTTATATTCACTGGCATAGCTGCTCAGTTTGGCGTGTGTTTCGTGCTGGCCGGGCCTGATAACATCTCCCAGCCCATCCAGATAACGCACCCCACAGCGCCCCTTGGCCTCCGCCTGCTGTTCAGCGGTAATACCGGGGGCGAACTCTCCCCGCCCGGCTATCACGATGAGACGGTAATCCTGCTTGGCAAGATTCGCACTCAGCGCCTGCTCCAGCGTGCTGGCATCAGCCTGACAACCGCCCAGCATGGCAAGCAGCAACAGAGGGACTCCCCTCATGTGCGCCTCCGTTGCCAGCCGAGCAGCGCCAGTGCCAGGGTCCACAATCCAAGCGACCCGCCGCCGCCACCGCCACCACCTGAAGTCGAGCCAGCTTGTGCCAGAGGCAACTTGAGGGGACTGATGGCAAAGAAGATGTTGTCACTGCAAGCGACTTTCAGCCTGACGCTGCTGGTGAGGTTGCCCGGCAGGGTCACGGTAGCCGATCCGCTGTTGGACTGGCTGGAGGCCAGGGGCGCCCAGCTTGCCCCCTCGTCCTGGGTCACAGATATATCCACCTTGCTGCAACTGATAGGGGCTACCGTGGTGCCCGCCACGTCCCATGTCAGTGACTGACTGCCCCCCGGCGTGAGGGTGACCCCGGAAATTGGGCTGGTGATGCGAAATGCCGTGCCGGTATTGACCACCTGCACCTTCATGTCGTCGCTGGCAACGCCCCCTTTGCCATCGCGTACCGTGAGCCGGAAGTTGAGATCCCGATTGGTGGTCGGCCAAGCCTCTCCCTTGGCGAGGGTACCCGAGAACAGAGATGGCAGGCTGGGCAGGATCCGCTCGGGTGAACTGGTGGGTGACACAAAACGAAACAGTGGCCGGGTGCCATCATCAACCATGGTGGCGATACTGCTCGATTCGTTACCCAGATCGATCTGCTCCCAGTTGTAGAGCAGAGGATCACCATCCAGATCGCCACCCGCGCCTTTCAACATAAAGGCCGTATTGGCAGGGATCACATAGTCCCCCCCTGCTGCTGCCTGAGGCGCATTATTGCTCAACGCGAGCGTGGTTCCGCAAGCCGATACACTCGCCATGTGAGCCCGCATCTGCTCGATGGATTTGCTGTGAAAATAGGGATCACTGTGCGGCTGGATATTCTCCTCTCCGCAGATGCCCGCATAGGCCATGATGGAGCTGCCACTGCCCGGCTCCCAGGCTTGATCCGCAGTCCGGTTACCCGCCCCACAATTGCCGGTCGTGCCGTTGAAGGTATGTTCAGCCCCGAACTGGTGGCCGATCTCATGGGCCACATAGTCGATAAAGAAGGCATCACCTACAGGCTCTGTTGAACCCGTCATGCCAGATGACTTGGCACCATAGGCGTAATAGGGCGGCATGGCATCGACACATAACCCCCCCAAACTCGCCACCCCCCCCTCACTGGTATTAAGGACATGACCGATATCAAATACCCCCAGATCTCCGTCAGCCAGCGCCTGCGCCTGCACATCGACGTTGCGATCAGCATCCGCATTAGTGTTATCAAACGGATCGCTGGCTGGATCAGTAAAGACCAGATTGTCATTGCCACTGGCCAATACAAACTCAGCCCCCACATCCTGTTGATAGACCTGATTCACCCGGTTGAGCAGGGTCGCGATGGCCGCCATGGTCAGCACCCTGGAGCCTCCGTGGTATTGGGTGTATTCCCCCGTCGCCGACATGGCTATGGTGTAGCGTTTGCGCACATTGCCATCCACCTGCACCCTTTGCAGCAACGCCCTGTTGGCGCCATGACCGAGCACCTTGTCCGCCTCATCGTTCAGGCGACTATGGGCATCCTGTTGGTAATAGACGGCATAGCCTTCCGCGTTGCGCAGCGGATCGACAAATACCAGCTTGCCCTGATGGCTGAACATGGCATGGAAACCTTGCGGTCCCAGATCGAAGCGCCCCGTCTCGACCGGTTGCGCCGGGTTGTACCCTTTGAAGGTGCGGATCTGCGGGTACTTGGCGGCAAGATCTGCAGGCAGCAGGTCATAAGCCTCCAGCGTAAAAGTCACCTCGCCCCCATCAGGCAGCGGCAGGGCCAGCTCACTCGCCCCCGCTTCCAGCCCGGCAAAATAGTCCAGCGGCACCTTGGCCACCCGAAACTGATGGGCACGCACCTCATAACCTTCATCCGCGGTCGCCCTGGCCGCAACCGTGCGCCACTCGCTGGCCATCAAACCGGTTGACCCCAACACACCGGCCACCAACAGGGCCAACGAACGATTACTGGTCACCTGCATCTTTGTCATCCTTGTAGTCATGCACTGTTTTGAACCATTTCCGGCTGCATTATCCCGTCGTATCAATAAGCCCGGCGCCATCGTTTCAGTCACTCATCCCATGGGGATGTATTGCACCAACTCCGTCTAACCCCTATCATTGCGCGGATTTGTCATTTTTAGAACAGCTCCTCTTCAAAGGTGCGGTTCATTTCTATCTGGCCAAGGTTAATCTCATGCTCAAATCCCCACTGTTGCCCCGTTTCGGGGATCTGGTCGTTGCCATTGTTGACGATGTGCTGGGTCAGGGTCTTACCCTGGACCGCGCTTATGCCCGTCACTTCTCCGGCATCGAACTCAAACCGCAAGAACAGGCAAGGATTGCCCTGGTCACCGGCGACCTGCTGCGTCGTCTCAGCCTCTATTGCTTCCTCACCGGCATTCAGGTACGTCAGGCCGAAAAGAATGTCTGGCCGCTGCTGCACAGCTGGCACGCTTTCCACAAAATAGCTCAACCCAACCACCCGACCCTGGATCGCTTCAATGAGGAGGCGTTTCGTCGCCGCCTGACCGAAGCCAAAAAAAACCCGGTATTGATGGATGGTTGCCCAAGCTGGCTGGAAAAGCTCGGCAGCGAGCAGTTGGGCGAGGCCTGGCCTGCCGAGCGTGCCGCCCTGGCCTGGATGCCCAAGCGCTACCTGCGGGTCAACACCCTCAAGTGCACCCGTGATGAGCTGCAGGCTGCGCTGGCCAAAGAGCAGGTCACCACCATTCCGGTTGAAGGTGTGGAGACTGCCCTGCAGGTCACCTCTGACGCAGCCCTGTTCCGCACCAAAGCCTTTGCTGACGGCTGGTTCGAACAGCAAGATGCCGGTTCCCAGCACATCGCGGCGGCGCTGGACGTGGCACCCGGCATGCGGGTGATCGACGCCTGCGCCGGAGCCGGTGGCAAGACCCTGCACATCGCCGCCATGATGAAGGGCAAAGGCCGCCTGCTGGCGATGGACGTAGAAGAGTGGAAGTTGGAGAACCTCAAGCAACGCGCCCGTCGCGCCGGCGCCCACAACGTGGAGACCCGGGTCATCACCAGCAGCAAGACCGTCAAGCGCCTCAAAGAGAGCGCCGACCGCCTGCTGCTTGACGTACCCTGCTCCGGCCTTGGCGTACTCAAGCGCAATCCGGATGCCAAGTGGCGCGATACCGCCGAGCGTCTGCCGGTGCTGGTCGCGCTGCAAGCCGAGATCCTGCAGCGTTACAGCCAGATGGTGAAGGTGGGTGGTATGCTGGTCTACGCCACCTGCTCCATCCTGCCCGAGGAGAACCGCCAGCAGGTGGACAAGTTCCTCGCGGCCAACGAGAACTTCCGCCTGCTCGATGATCACACCGTGAGCCCGGCAGCCACCGGCTTCGACGGTTTCTACCTGGCGCGTATCGAGCGCATCGCCTGATACCGTCTTGCAGCATAAGAAAAGGGGAGCCGATGGCTCCCCTTTTTGCTTAATACTGTGATGGCCTTATTCGGCAGCAGCATCATCCTGCTTGTACTTGGCGGCAGTTTCCTTGATCAGAGTCTGCAACTCGCCAGCCTGGAACATCTCGATCATGATGTCGCAGCCGCCGATCAGCTCGCCCTCCACCCACAGCTGCGGGAAGGTGGGCCAGTTGGCAAACTTCGGCAACTCGGCGCGGATGTCCGGGTTTTGCAGGATATCGACGTAAGCAAACGGCTCGCCACAGGACATCAGAGCCTGAGAGGCCTGTGCAGAGAAACCGCAGCTGGGTAGCTTGGGGGAGCCCTTCATGTAGAGGATGATGGGGTTATCAGCCAGCTGCTGTTTGATCTTTTCAATAGTTTCCATAAGTGCCTCACTAGAGCGATTTCGGTCGCCATTCTACTGCAATCCGGGCAGAGCACAAACTGGCAAACCGCGGCAACTGCAAGAAGTGACGAATCAATAAGCCGCAGCTTGATCCGGATCATGGCGCCAATCAAGAGTTGTTAGGCCATCTTTGATACTGCTACAATCCCCTGGCTTTGGGCCAACTGGCCCCATCACTTCAAAAACAACTCTTTTCAAAATAGAAAAGAGTACGCAATGTCTTGCAACCGTTGCCTTCGCACGGCCAGCCAATGGAGAGTAGAAAATGGCATTCGAACTTCCCGCTCTGCCCTATGCAATCAATGCTCTGGAACCGCACATCTCCCAGGAAACCCTGGAATACCACCACGGCAAGCACCACAACACCTATGTGGTCAACCTGAACAATCTGGTGCCGGGTACCGAGTTTGAAGGCAAGTCTCTGGAAGAGATCATCAAGACCTCCACTGGCGGCATCTTCAACAACGCTGCCCAGATCTGGAACCACACCTTCTACTGGCACTGCCTCTCCCCGAACGGCGGTGGCGAGCCCACTGGCGCCCTGGCCGATGCCATCACCAAGGCGTTCGGCTCCTTCGCCGAGTTCAAGGATGCGTTTACCAAGTCTGCCATCGGCAACTTTGGCTCCAGCTGGACCTGGCTGGTGAAGAAGGCTGACGGCTCCCTGGCCATCGTCAACACTTCCAACGCCGGTTGCCCGCTGACTGAAGCCGGTACCACCCCGCTGCTGACCGTCGACCTGTGGGAACACGCCTACTACATCGACTTCCGCAACCTGCGTCCGAAGTACATGGAAACCTTCTGGACCCTGGTCAACTGGGAATTTGTGGCCAAGAACCTGGCTGCCTAATTAGCCTCGCTTGCCAACACGCCCCGCACTGCGGGGCGTTTTTTATCTCCAGATAGCCAAGAAAGTAAAAAAGCGCCCGCAGGCGCCTTTCACATATCGAGATATGTGCGCTTACTGGTCCAGCTCGTCCATATATTCATCCAGATTGGCATCGTCAGCCTGCTCTTGCTGAGACGCTTTCAGCTCAGTCTGCTTGCCGGTCACCTTGTTCTGGTTGTACTGCAGATAGAAGTCCTTGGTCAGGGCATAGGGATCGAGCGCATTGTCGATGATCCGCTCCTGATCGATCAGCTTGGAACGGGTGCCGAGGCCATCCAGCGTCCAGTGCACCACTTTCAACGGCAGAGTCAGCAAGGCATAAGGGAAATACAAGGTATCAACGGTATCCCCCACCAGCTTGCGTGTGGTGGTCGGACCGAAGACAGGGACCATCAAGTAGGCACCATCCCCGATATCGGCGCGACCCAGCACGGTATCGAGCTCCAGCTTGTCACGTTCCAGCCCAACATTTTTAGCTACGTCAAAAATACCTAGCAGACCGAGCGTGGTGTTGAGCGTAAAACGTCCTAAATTGACACCCGCCCCCTTCACGTCGCCGGTCAGCAGATGGTTGACCATGCTGCTCGGCTCATTGAAGTTCTCTACCAGATTCTCGATACCATCCTTCATTCCTTGTGGAACATAGCGAGCGTAGCCATGCACCACGGGTCTGGCGACATGTGGCTCCAGCACATCGTAGTTAACTGCCCACATGGCCCGGTTGGCCCCTTCAAAGGGGTCGCGGGAATCATTCGCCTTGCGGGTTACTTTCGGATGATATTCTCCCACCTTGAGGTCTAGGCTCTCGGGGCCCGGCTTGGGTGGCCCACCAGCACAACCTGTTATCAAGAGAGCTGCCAATATGGCCCCTGAACGTAGATGCATATGGAAGTCCTAGACTTTTATTTTGATTAATCAGAAGTATAGACAACCCGGCCCCCATAATGGGAGCCGGGTAGAGGGTTATATTAGAGGGCGTGATCGATACGGATGTCAATCGGCGCCGCCGGGATCTCGGCCGTCTTGACCGGTACGGATAACCCTTCAAAAGCGCCTTCCTTGTTCATCACATTGCCACCGCGCGAGAGACGCGCCTTGAATTGCAGCTCCGGATAGGTCGCCAGCTTGCTGCCTTCCATCATGGCATCGCCATCTCCCAGTGACAGGGTAACTGGCAGGGTTGGCCCGGCGATACGCTTCACGGCGATGGGCATGGGCGGCCCGTTAGGCACCACAGCAAAGACGAAAAGATGGGCATCTTCCGGTATCTGAATGCCGGCCGCCAGCGTGATATGGATGGGGAACTCCCCCTCCTTCACTGCGAGTTGCTGTCCCTGCTCCGCGTCTGTTTTGGCCGCCCCCGGATGCGTCACCTCAATGCCGCGCTGCTTGAGCTGCGCGCGAGCATACTCCATGGAACGCTCCACCATCACATAGCGAGGTGTCTCTTTTTCCATCAGCGGCAGCATCTCCTGCCAGCGCGCCAGTGCGGTCTGAAAATCCTCTTTCTGCAGCGCCATAAAGGCATAGACGGAGCGCGCCTCGATATTACCCGGCTCTTCGGCAATAGCCGCCTGCAGCAGGCTGTCGGCCTGAGCTTCGTCCCCGGTCATCATCAGAGCCTGGGCGTAAGGCACCGCCACCATGGCTTTTTGGGGCGCCAGCTCATAGGCATGGGCCAGCGACTCGCGGGCCATCTCGGGATCGTTGCCATCCAGAGACAGGCGACCCAGCAGCAGCCAGCCACGGTAATCGTTCGGCTCGTCTTTCAAGCGGGTACGCAGGGCCAGGGTAAAGTCCAGCAGATCCTGCTCGGTCACCTCGGCATTGCGCTCCACCAGAATGCGATTGCTGAGCTCGCCGATGCGGCTGCTGGCATCCTGCCAGCGGGCCACTTCCTGCCAGGCGCCCAGCTTGTAGTAGAGCCCCAGACTCACGATGAGGAGGACCAGCACGCCGGGGATCCAGATCAGGCTCTTTCCGCCACGAGCGGTCTGCTCCACGTCGGGAATGTCGTCCAGCAGACTGCGTTGCAGTTCGACCAGCGAATCGGACTCCTCCGCCAGTACACCCTGCTCGCGCTCTTCGCCAATCTCCAGCAGCCGCTGACGATAGAGCTGTTTGTTGAGGGCCGAACGGCTGATGCTTTGTTTACCTTCACCACGCCACAGTGGCAATACCAGTGCCAGGCTCGTCAGCACCAGCAAGCCCGCAATCACTATCCAAAAAGCGGTCATTGTTTCTCTTCCTCTTTGAGCAGCTCGGTCAGACGACGCCGCTCCTCCTCACTCAGGGCGTTATCCAGTTGTTGTTTCATCACGGGGGGCCGGCGGCTGCGCATCACCACCACGGCCAGACCGATGACGATGACCAGCAACGGGCCGAGCCAGAGGATCAGGGTGGAGGCCATCAGGGGCGGGTTATAGAGGATAAAGTTGCCATAACGGGCCACCATGTAGTCCACGATCGCCTCTTTATCCTTGCCCTCACGCACCATCTGGTAGGTCTTGTCGCGCAAGTCCTTGGCCAGCCCCGCATTGGAGTCGGCGATATCCTGGTTCTGACACTTGGGGCAACGCAGCTCCTTGATCAGTTCGCGAAAGACCTGCTCCTGATTGTCGTTGTCAAAGGTGTAGACATCGATGGCAGCCATGGCCGGCGCTTGCACTATCCATCCCAGCAACAGCAGCAGGGAAGCAATAAATACTCTCATCAGGACTCCCCTCACTTCATGGCGTCAAAGATGGGTTTGAGGGTCGCCGCCCAGTTTTCGGGGTTGATATCCCCCACGTGGCGATAGCGGATAATCCCCTGGCTGTCGATGAAGAAGGTCTCCGGTGCGCCATACACCCCCAGATCCAGCCCCAACATGCCATCGGGATCATAGAGGTTGATCTGGTAAGGGTTGCCAAGCTCTTCCAGCCACTTGATCGCCTTGTCCCGCTCATCCTTGTAGTTCATCCCGACAATGGTGATCCCCTGCCCCGCCAGCTCCTTGAGATAGGTGTGCTCACCGTAGCAGGTCGGACACCAGGTCGCCCAGACGTTGAGCAGCATGGGACGACCGGTCAGGATGGTGCGATCATGCTGCTTGTTGAGATCATAGATATCCTGCAGGGTGAAGACAGGCACCTCTTTGCCTACCAGCACGGATTCGAGCTTGGTGGGGTCGGAGTAGAGCCCTTTAAACAGAAAAACGGCCCCCAACAAGAAGATCACGAAGGGGATCAGAAACAGCCAGGTCTTGCGAGTCATGCTTTCACCTCCTCTTCACGACGGCCGAAGCGGTAACGCTTGTCGAGCATCGCCAGCACACCCCCGATAGCCATGAAGACGCCGCCAAACCAGATCCAGCGAACGAATGGCTTGTAGTAAATACGCACCGCCCAGGCACCGTTGTCGAGGGGCTCGCCCAGCGCAGCATAGAGATCCCGGGTCACGCCAGCATCGATGGCGGCTTCGGTCATCGGCATGCGGCTCACCGTATAGACCCGTTTCTCGGGTTTGAGGGTACCGACATGCTTGCCGTTCTTGTGCACTTCCAGCACGCCCTTGAAGCCGTCGTAGTTGGGACCGTTCTTTTCGGCAATGCCGGTAAAGACAAACTCGTAATCGGCAAACTGCACCCGATCACCCGCCTGCATCCGCAGGTCCTTTTCGATGCTGTAGTTCTGGGTACAGGCGATACCTATGATGCTGACCGCAAGGCCCACGTGCCCCAGGATCATGGCCCAGTGGCTGTTGCCAAGGCGGCGCACGCCGACCGCAAAGCGGTGCTTGTGGGTGGCACGGACCCAGGTCTCCTGGGCACTGGTGACAATGATCCAGACGCCCAGGCCAATACCCACCGCAGCCCAGGGCTTGAAGTCCTCGGCAAATGTCAGCGGCAACAACAAGGCGGCCGCCAGGCTCAATACCAGGGCCAGGATCACCTTGCCCTTGAGCTCGCCAAGCTCCTGACGACGCCAGCGAAACAGCGGGCCAATCCCCAGCAGCAGGGCAAACGGGATGATCAGCCAGCTGTAGATGTGGTTAAAGAAGGGGGTGCCGATAGAGATGCTCCCCAACCCCAGCTCCTTGTGTACCAGCGGCAACAGGGTGCCCAGCAGCACGGTGAGCAGACCCGCCACCAGCATGATGTTGTTGGCGAGCAACAGGGTCTCGCGGCTCCACAGCTCGTGTTTGCCGTGGCTCTTCACATGGGAGCCCTTGAAGGCGAACAACAGCAGGGAGGAGCCGATCACCGCCAGCAGGAAGCCGAGAATGAACAACCCGCGGGCCGGGTCAGAGGCAAACGCATGGACCGATACCAGCACGCCGGAGCGTACCAGGAAGGTACCGAGCAAACTCAACGAGAAGGCTGACAGGGCCAGCAGCACGGTCCAGGCCTTGAAAGTGGCGCGTTTCTCGCTCACCGCCAGCGAATGGAGCAGCGCGGTCCCCGCCAGCCAGGGCATAAACGAGGCGTTTTCTACCGGATCCCAGAACCACCAGCCGCCCCAACCGAGCTCGTAGTAGGCCCACCAGGAGCCGAGCACGATCCCCAGCGTCAGGAATACCCAGGCCGCCATGGTCCAGGGGCGAGACCAGCGGGCCCAGGTGGCATCCAGCCGGCCGGTCATCAGCGAAGCAATGGCAAAAGCAAACGCAACCGAGAAGCCCACGTATCCCATGTAGAGCATCGGCGGATGGAAGATGAGACCGGGATCCTGCAGCAACGGATTGAGGTCGCGTCCATCCACCGGGAAGTAGGGCAGCGTACGGGTGAAGGGATCGGAAGTGAACAGCACGAAGGCGGTAAAACCGACCGAGATGAGACCGAGCACACCGAGCACCCGCGCTACCGCATCGAGCGGCAGACGGCGGCTGAACAGGGCAACGGCGGCGGACCAGCCACCCAGGGTCAGCACCCACAGCAGCAGGGAACCCTCGTGGGCGCCCCACACGGCGGAGATGCGATACGCCAGCGGCAAGCGGCTGTTGGAGTTGGTGGCCACATACTGTACGGTGAAGTCGTTGTCGATAAAGGCCCAGGTCAGGCAGAGGAACGACAGCAGCAGCAGCAAGAACTGGGCATAGGCGAGCGGGCGAGCCGTCGACATCATACCAAGACGCCCCCATTTGGCGCCAAGCAGCGGGTAGCTCCCCAGCAACAGGGCTGTGGCAAACGCCATGATCAGAGCAAACTGTCCTAATTCTGGAATCATGGACGGGTTCCTTTCTGGTGAGCCGAGCCCCTGACAGGGGCACAAAGACGATACGAGGGAATGACAGCGACGGGGATCATTGCTTGGATCCCTTCAACTGCGCGTCGGTATATTCCGGCTTGTAGTGCATACCGCTGGTGGCTTCCGCCACTTCCGGCGGCATGTAGTTCTCGTCATGCTTGGCCAGCACCTCGAAGGCTTCCACCGTAGTGGCATCCTTGAGGGTGCCCTGAGCGACGATGCCCTGCCCCTCGCGGAACAGGTCCGGCAGGATGCCGTCATATTCGACCGTCACCAGATGGCCGCCGTTGTCCACCAACTGGAAGGCAACCCTGAGGCTCTGGGGATCCCGCTTGACCGAACCGGGCACCACCAGCCCCCCGATGCGCAGACGCTGGCCCTCTTCCGGCTTGATCTTGTCCGGTCCTTTGCCTTCAACCAATTCGCTCGGGGTATAGAAGAGATCGATATTCTGGCTGAGGGCATAGAGCACCAGCCCGCTAACGGTGGCCAGACCCAGGGTGATGGCTAGGATGATGGTGAGGCGTTTCTTGCGTCTCGGGTTCATAGGGTGTTCTCCATCTGCTGGGCCGCCTTGCGACGGGCCTCGCGTGCCTGCTTGCTACGCAATTCGCCGAGCAGGTTGCGGGTTTTCATACGGGTAGAAATGACGATGCCGACTAGGCAAAGCAGGGTCAGGCCAAAGGAGAGCCAGACGTAGAAGGCGTAGCCACCCATCGCCAGAAAGTCACTGAAAGAGGCAAAGTGCATGCTTACTTCTCCTGCTCGGCAATCTCTTTGACCCAGGGGCGATGCCACTCCCGCATCAAGAGCTCGTTACGAAAACGCATCAGGGTCAGGGCCCCGAGGAAGGTGGCAAATGCCAGGATCATGATGAGCAAGGGCCACAGCATCTCGGCCGAAATAGAGGGCTTGTCGAATTTGGTGATGGTGGCCCCCTGGTGCAGGGTGTTCCACCACTCCACCGAGTAGTGAATGATGGGCAGGTTGATGACCCCCACCAGCGCCAGAATGCCGGCGGCACGGCCAGCAACCACCTTGTCACTGAAGGCGTTGTAGAGGGCAATCACGCCGAGGTAGAGAAACAGCAGGATCAACTCAGAGGTGAGTCGCGCATCCCACACCCACCAGGTGCCCCACATGGGTTTGCCCCAGGCGGCACCGGTAAAGAGCGCGATGAAGGTGAACACGGCGCCAACCGGCGCGATGGCTGCCACCGTCATGTCCGCCATGCGCAGTTGCCACACCAGTCCGATAAAGGCAGCCACCGCCATGGTGGAGTAGGCCCCCATGGAGAGAATGGCGGAAGGCACGTGGATATAGATGATCCGGAAGGAATCCCCCTGCTGATAATCGGCGGGGGCGAATGCCAACCCCCAGATAGTGCCGATCACAAACGAGAGCAGACTAATCACAGCAAACCAGGGCAGCAGGGTACCAGCCAGCTGATAGGCCCGCTCCGGTTTGGCATAAGGGTGCAACCATTTCCACATAGCTCACAAAACCTTTTGTTATTAATCATTTGGCGAGGCATACCATACCTATCACGGGTTTACATCAAATACCCCGAAAGCGATAAGCGAGCCTCTCCTTGATCCACAGCAACTTAATCTTTTCAAAAAGAACCCCATTCGGGACCTTTGCAATCTAACTAACTGTGAGGTCAGTTGAGGCTGACCCGTAATGCGGCCGAAACGGCCAGCGGCGTCAGGGTCAGGGTTCCCACCAGCATGGCGGCCAAAATAGCGAGCTGGCCGCCATAGGGCAAGCCCATCCCCGCCGCATCAATGGCGGAGGTAGCAAAAATCAGTACCGGAATATAGAGCGGCAAAATTAGCAGGCTGAGCAGGACACCGCCCTTGCGCAGACCGACAGTCAGGGCCACCCCGACTGCGCCGAGCAGGCTCAGCACGGGAGTACCCAGGGCCAGAGTGGCCACGACCGCCAGATAGCTGTTCATGTCCAGCGACAACAAGATGGCGAGCAAGGGGGAGATCAGCAGCAAGGGCAAGCCGGTCAGCAGCCAGTGAGCAACCACTTTGGCCAGCGCCAGCAGCCCGAGCGGATGAGGCATCAACATCATCTGCTCCAGCGAACCATCGCTGAAATCATCGCGAAACAGCCGCTCCAGCGACAGCATGGCCGCCAGCAGGGCCGCCACCCAGATAATCCCGGGGGCAATACGGGCCAGCAACTTGGGCTCTGGGCCAATACCGAGTGGAAACAGGGTGATAACAATAAGGAAGAACCAGAGCGGGTTGAGAATATCGGAGCGCTGGCGCAGGGCGATCAGCAGTTCACGATGAATAAGGTGCATAACGGCGCGCAGCATGAGCTTACTCCTGCAATAGAGGGGTCAGCGACAGGGTTTTCAAACGTCCCTGCATCAGGGTGAGATCCTGGTGGGTGGTCAGGATCACCATGCCCCCCCGATCTGCATGGGCCAGGAACAGTTGCTCAAGCACCTTGACCCCCTGCTTGTCGATGGCGGTAAACGGCTCGTCCAGGATCCATAGAGCCGGTTTGTCACTGAGCCAGAGCCTGGCCAAAGCAACCCGGCGCTGCTGACCGGCAGAGAGCTGCCCGGTCGGATTCTCTTCGAAACCGGCAAGCCCTACCCGGGCCAATATCTGCCACAGGTCGTAGTCCTGTTGCTGAGGGTGATGCAACTGCTGATAGAACTTGAGGTTTTCAAAAGGGGTCAGCGCCGCCTTGACCCCGGCATGGTGGCCCAGATAGAGCAGATTGGCATGATATTCGTCGCGGCAGTGGCGAATGTTCTCCCCATTCCAGCACACCTCGCCGGCAAATGGCTGTGACAACCCGGTCAGCAGACGCAACAAGCTGGTCTTCCCCACCCCGTTGGGACCTTCAATCTGCAGCAGATCGCCAGGCGCTACCGTAAAGGAGAGATGTTCAAACAGGGTGCGATCTTCACGCACGCAGCTCAGATTGTTGACTTGAAGCAGCATGAGGGTGTTGTCAGGTGGAAAGAAGCGGCGTGCATATTAACATAGTATTGAAGGGGGTCTTTTCAAAGATGCCAATAATCAGCAGGATTTGTGGCGAAGATCGCGCCACAAACGCTTAGAAAAACGGCCAAAACAAATCAGGAATGCCGTTGCCTTCCTGACCCATCAAGAACGCCCTTTTCGTAATGAGATCAAGAGCTCGGCTTCTGCCTTTGGCAACTCGCACTCACTCATGACCTCATCAAGATCGGCGCCCAGTTCAACCATTTTGGCCGCTCGACTGTAAAGACGTCGCTCGGGATCCTGCAGGGTGAGCTCTTGCTGGCGATCATTGACCTGCTGCATCGCCCCTTCTACCGACTGCAGCCGCTGTCCCATGCCGATGGCGCCGGTATGAAGCTCCATCATCTGTTTGCGCAAGCTTTCCAACTGCCCCTGCAACGTGGCCACACTGGCCTCGGACTCCTGCTTGCTACGCTTGCTCTTGAACCAGATATAAGAGGCAAACACCAATGCAATCAGGGACAACCCCAAGGCAACCATCTCGATTATCAAAACATCACCTTATTTATCAGAGGGAACCGATATCTTCCCACTCTTCATCGGAGAGCAGCTTGTTGAGGTCGACCAGGATCAGCAGCTGACCATCACGGTTGCTGACTCCCTGGATGAACTTGGCACTCTCTTCGGTACCAACGGCAGGCGCAGCATCGATTTCGGACGATTTCAGATAAACCACTTCCGCCACGCTGTCGACCATGATGCCGATCACCTGCTTCTCCGCCTCGATGATGACGATGCGAGAGTTTTCACTCACATCGCCGGAGGGCAGGCCAAAACGGGAGCGAGTATCGATGACAGTCACCACATTACCGCGCAGGTTGATGATCCCCAGCACATAATCAGGAGCCCCCGGCACCGGCGCAATTTCGGTGTAGCGCAACACCTCCTGAACCTGCATCACATTGATGCCGTAGGTTTCATTCTCCAGCTGGAAGGTTACCCATTGCAGCACTTCATCTTCGGCCAGATTCTGTGCGATATTGCGCTTTTCTGTCATGTTTTTATTCCTTTTATGAAAACGTCTAATGCTAAAACTAGCAATAAAACAGCTCGATTGCAGAAGTTATCAGCGACCTTCTATGTTAACCCCGCGCTCCAGCAAGAGGAGCAGTTCGCGGACGTGTAACAGGGCACACATTTTTTCTTTGACCATGCCCGCCAACCAGGGGCGCTTGCCCTCCTGATGGCGCCATTTCACCTGGTCACGGTGTAACAATTCAGTCCCTTTGAGATGATGGCAGGCTAATCCCCACGGAGATTCACCAAGCATAATCAGATACTTGTAATCATCCATCTCGAGATGCTGACCCGGCATGACCCACTGGGCAGTATCGACCACATTCATCTTCTGCTCGCGAGAGGTCATGATCCCCTTGTACCAGCCAGGCTGGCCAAAGAGGGAGCTGATCTCGCCCAGCTGATGAATACCACCCAGCTCGGTCAACGGCACAGCAAACGTCACGCCCGCGACTTCAAAGAAAAGGGCCTGAAACTCGTTACCGGTATCGATATTCTCCCAGGCAACAGGTTCACTGGCCTCTACCGGATCAACCTCCAGCGCAGTCTCGGTCAGGATGGTTGTATGGGGCTCCGCAACCTCGGGAAGCAGCACCTCCGCAGGCCATTCAGGCTCCACCGGCAACAGTGACTCCTCCGCCACAATCTCCAGCGGAGCGGTGAGTGTTATCTCCTGGGTGAAGGCATCATTTTCGAACTGAACTTGCCCTACCTGTGCGAGCAATTCACCCAGCTGGGCAAGGCGTGGATCGCTTTCGAGGTAAGGTGCGGCGACTACCTCGGGGACGCTCTGGGGCTGACGTTGCAACGGTAAAACAGGGGCAGATTGAACCTCTTCCACCTCATCCAGCACCAGCGGCTCATCGAGCAGCAGGGAGTGGAAGTAGTCATCCATCGCACGAACTTGAATGGTGTCGCTCATGACATCACCTCATGAGCCCGCTGCCGCTCAAGGGCATCAAGATGATTGAGCAGCGTCTCATAGGCATAGGTGCCGCGACTCCCGGGGGAATAAATAGATGGGGGAATATGCAATAAACTGGCATCCCGAAACTTGGTGTCGATAGGGATAACGGCATTCCACACCGATTCACCATATTGATCCTTGATCGATTTCAAGGTCATCAGAGAAGCACGGGTGCGCTTGTCGAACATGGTCGGGATCACGGTATAGCGGAACTTGTCACGCTTGGAACGCTGCATGATCTCGAATGTTTTCATCATCCGCTCCAACCCTTTGAGGGCCAGAAATTCGGTCTGGACCGGTACCAGAATGCGATCGCAGGCAGCCAGCGCGTTGACCATCATCACCCCCAGTACTGGCGGGCAGTCGATCAGCACATAATCATATTGATCCTGAATGCGCAGCAGTGCCCGCTTCAGTACCAGTCCCATACCTTCACGATTGCCCATCACTCGATCAAGGGTCGCCAAGGTAATAGATGCTGGCAGTAAGTTAATATTTTCGAATTTGCTCTTGAGCGTCAGTTTATTGACAAGCTCGGCTGTCGGTTTGACAGCTTGAAACAACTCATAGAGGGTTCCATCCAGGCGATCTGAATCAAAATCAAGATATGCAGTCAACGAAGCATGGGGGTCGGTATCAATCAACAGCACCCGCTGGCCACGCTGGGCCAGGATCCCCGCAAGCGAGACCACTGTGGTGGTTTTACCCACACCACCTTTCTGGTTGGCAACCGTCCAAACAATCACTGTATCAATCCTGCCTTGTTGTTATGCGTATGCCACCACCGGGCAAGGTGATCACCTTTATCTCTCCTGCCTCCACCGCCTGCTGTACAGCAGGAACCGGTTCGGCAACTACCTTAGGCGTTGCAACCACAGGTGCCGGCGGCACCCAGGCAAATTTGGAGATAGCGACGACCACCTTGCGATTCTGCAGTCTGCCCTGCTCGCTGCCGTTGTCAGCAAAAGGGGAAAACTCGCCATATGCCTCGAACGCCAAACGCTGAGGGGCGATCCCATCGGCAATCAAGCCATTGAGTACCGCCTCGGCCCGAGCAGCAGACAGCGCCCAGTTAGAACGATAAATTTCATTATTTATCTGTTGGTTATCGGTATATCCCCGAACTCTTACGTAGTTATCGACCGGTTTGAGAATACTTGAAAGAGTATTGATAACCGGTGCAGCATTCGGTCCCATGAAGGCACTACCACTGCCAAACAGCAGACCAGAACTGAGTTCAATGGTCAGCCAATTCTCATCTTGCGTCAGTTTAACGATGCCGGCGTCCACCAGCGATCCCATGCTTTGTTGCAACTGCATATCGAGTTTGGCAAGTGTCGTGCCATCTTGCAGCACTGGCACACCAGAAATGGGAGCAAGTGAAGGGGAGGGTGATGCTACGCTTTCCAGCAACGACGGAGAGGCAGAGGCCGCGTTATCCAGCAGGGAACTGCCCTGCCCTTCAAGCAAGCCATTGCTGCCAGACTGCACAACACTGAATGCCTGACTCATGCCATCGATCACCGCTCGATATTTGTCCTTGTTCACCAGCGCAACGGAGTAGAGCACCACGAACAAAGCAAATATCAGCGTCATATAATCGGCATAGGAGACCAGCCAGCGATCAAGGTGCTCACGCCCCTGCAAGTGCAACCGATAGCGCTTGCGCATGGCTACTCTCCTTTTAAATAGGCCCTGAGCCGACGTTCAACCTGTAAACCATTCTCACCATGGGCGATGGCTAACAGCCCTTCCAGGGTCATCTCCTGAAACAGTGCATAGTGATAGTGAAATGCGCGCAACCGGTTGGCGATCGGCAGATAAATGAGGTTGGCAAATCCCACCCCATAGATGGTTGCCACAAATGCAACTGCAATACCCGCCCCCAGTGCTGACGGATCTTCGAGATGAAACATGGCCTGGATCAGGCCCAGCACGGCACCGATGATCCCGATGGTCGGACTGTATCCCCCCATGGCTTCAAACACCCGGGCCGCATGTTCATTGCGCTCCTGCTCGATATCGATATCGGCTTCGAGCAACATGCGAATATCCTCCGTAGATACCCCATCGACAATCAAGTTCAACCCTTGACGGGTAAAGTGTTCTTCCTCCTGATCAGCCTGATTTTCGAGGGCCAGCAGTCCCTGCTGGCGCGCAAAAGCAGCCCAGGATTGCAGTCGTTCAGCCTGCGCAGAGAGATCTTGCCGGGGAGGGGTAAAAATCCATAATAGCTGACGCAACGCCAGCAGAATGTACTTGGCAGGAGTCTGCAGTGTGACGGCACCAACAGTGCCTCCCAGCACGATGAGAAAAGCGGGCCCGTCCAACAACGTCAACAGGGAGCCACCATGCCACAGCTGGGCAATAGCAATAGCCCCCAATGCCAGGAGCAGACCGAGCAAGCCCATGATCAGCGCCCCAACTCAACCAGAATACGCTGGGCCACCTTGTCCAGAGGAAGTGATTCACTGGCAATCCCTGCCTTGGCAACCGCTTGGGGCATGCCATATACCACGCAGGATGCCTCGTCCTGAGCCCAAATAGTCGAGCCCTGCTCTTTCAGCAACCGGGCCCCATCACGACCATCGGCCCCCATACCGGTCAGCACAATCGCCAACACCTTGTCGGCATAGGTCTTGGCAGCAGACGCGAAAGTAATGTCGACACAAGGCTTGTAGTTCACCTTGTCATTGCCATCAATAATCCGGATGCGGGCTCCTGATCCACGCCCCTCCAACAGCATCTGCTTGCCACCGGGCGCCAGGTAGGCATGTCCCGGTTTGAGCACATCACCATCCTCCGCCTCCTTGACACCAATCTGGCATAAGCCGTTTAGACGGGCAGCAAAAGCCGCGGTGAAAGTAGCGGGCATATGCTGGATAAGCAAGATTGGATGGGGAAAGTCCCCCGGCAACTTGGTCAGTACGTTTTGCAAGGCGACTGGGCCACCGGTAGACGTCCCGATCGCCACCAGTTGATAACTCTTGCCACTTCGCTTGAATGAGGTGCCTGGAACAGTACGCTGCAGTTCAGACTGACGTTCAGCCGTTCTGGGTACTGTACTGCCCTGTATCATGCGCTCAACAGGCTCCGGTGTTTTAGGTCGTGCTGCCGTCGTCATCAGGAAACGCTTGCGGGATATCTCTTTCACCCGCTGTTGCAACAGCCTGACCGCTTCATCCTTGTCTCTGGCAATGTCTTCAAATTTCTTGGGCAAGAAGTCGAGGGCACCAGCATCCAGGGCATCCAGCGTCGCTTTGGCCCCTTCATGGGTCAGTGAGGAGAACATCAGAATAGGGGTCGGACACTTGGCCATGATCTCCCGCACCGCACTGATACCATCCATCACGGGCATTTCTATGTCCATGGTGATCACATCAGGGCGCAGCGACATGGCCTTATCTACCGCTTCACGCCCATTCTGGGCAGTATCAAGCACCGTCAGCATGGGATCCTGATTGATTATCTCGCTCACCCGACGGCGAAAGAAGCTCGAATCGTCGACAACTAATACCTTGACTGCCATTGTTATTTTTCTAACTCCTTGGGCCTGAGCGATTAATGTCTACGCGCATATGCTTTTAGCAGACTCGGCACATCCAGAATAAGGGCAATACCGCCATCACTGGTAATGGTCGCACCAGCCATCCCCGGGGTGCCTTGTAGCAGGTTATCGAGCGGCTTGATCACCACCTCTTCCTGTCCAATCAGACTGTCGACCACAAACCCGATTTGCTGAGTGCCAATCTGCACGATCACCACATGTCCGGAATCCTGACGTGAACGCTTATTGGCGCCACGAATCAACCACTTGTGTAGATAAAAGAGTGGAATCGCCTTGTCACGCACTATGATTGTGAGCTGGCCATCGACCATATTGGCCTTTTTCAGATCCAGATGGAAAATCTCGTTCACGCAACCGAGTGGCAATGCGAAGGTCTGTTCACCCACCTCCACCATCAGGGTAGGCAGGATAGCCAGTGTCAGGGGAACCTTGATTTCGAGACGGGTGCCTTTCCCCCACGTAGAATCGATATGCACCGAACCATTGAGGCTGACAATACTGGTTTTGACTACATCCATCCCGACACCGCGGCCGGATATATCGGAGATCTCGGCCTTGGTCGAAAATCCGGGGGCAAAGATCAGGTTATAGGCATCGTTATCGCTCATGCGAGCAGCCGTATCGGCATCGAGCACGCCACGACTGATAGCAATAGACTTGAGTTTTTCCGGATCCATCCCGGCACCGTCATCCTCAATGCAAAGCAGGATATGGTCACCTTGCTGGGAGGCGCTAAGGGTTATAGTCCCTTGCCGCGGCTTACCGGCTTTCTCCCGCACATCCGGCATTTCGACCCCGTGATCGCAGGAGTTGCGAACAAGGTGAACCAGCGGATCGGCGAGCGCCTCCACCAGGTTTTTATCCAGGTCGGTCTCCTCCCCCACCATCACCAGCTCAATCTCTTTTTTCAGCGTTCTGGCCAAATCACGCACCACGCGC
This sequence comes from Aeromonas fluvialis, assembly GCF_000819885.1. Classification (GTDB taxonomy): domain Bacteria; phylum Pseudomonadota; class Gammaproteobacteria; order Enterobacterales; family Aeromonadaceae; genus Aeromonas; species Aeromonas fluvialis. The sequence continues at coordinate 80,029 of NZ_CDBO01000036.1, read as the reverse complement.
GGGAAACGACCAAACACTTTCTTGATTGGCTGCATGCGGGTTTTCATCACCGCACCTTGCAGATCAGCCGTGACCACATCCAGATTGGCAACCGCCTTTGACATCTCTTCATCATTGCTGGCAATACCCAGGCTCACCAAGCGATTACGCACCAGCACCAGCTCGCCCACCATGTTCATGATGACATCGAGTGTTTTGGTATCGACACGGACAGTCGTATCGCTCTGCACCGCACTGTTTTCGGCTGGCGCTGGCGCAGCCTTGGCGGCGGGCGCGGGTGTCTTGGGGCTCTCTGCTGGTTTCGCAGGAGCAGCTTGTACGGGTTTCGCTACAGGCGCAGCCGGTTTGGACGGAGTCACCGCGGCTGGTGCCATCGTACTCTGTGGCCCCTGGCCACGACCATGCAATTCATCAAGCAGACGCTCAAACTCATCATCATCGATAAGCTCGTCCACCTCTTTTTGCACGGACTTCAAGGGGTTAACCTCTGGCGCCCCCATGTGCTGCCCCTGACCATGAAGCTGATCCAGCAAGGCCTCAAACTCATCATCGGTGATATCACCAGAACCGCCAATAACAGGAGGGGCTGTCGTCATTTTGGTGGGTGTACCACCCACGCCATGAAGTTCATCCAGCAAACGCTCGAATTCATCCGCAGAAATCTCGTCGATCGATCCACCACCATTGACAGGTGCTGGCTCATTGCTGACGATAACGGGCTCGACAATTTTGGGGATAACCTCGACGATCGGCGCAACAGGTTCCGGCTCGGCGTCACCAGCAGAGCTGGTAGCAGTACGCAACTGCTCTTCACCTTCAGGCTTGCACAGCTCATGGAGGTCATGAAGCAAATCATCCGACGCAGGGCTAGGCGCTTCGCGATTTTGAACCTGAGTGAACATGACATTGATGGCATCCAGCGCTTGCAGGATCACATCCATCAGTTCGGCGGTCACGGTTCGCTTGCCATTGCGCAAGATATCGAACACGTTTTCCGCACCGTGACATACATCAACCAGTTCACCGAGCGACAGGAAGCCGGCCCCCCCTTTCACGGTATGGAAACCGCGAAAGATGGCGTTCAACAGGTTCTTGTCGTCGGGCCGCTTTTCCAAGTCGACCAGTTGTTCAGACAACTGTTCCAATATTTCGGATGCTTCGACCAGAAAGTCTTGCAGTATGTCTTCATCAACTTCGAAGGCCATGCGTCACTCCATTAGAATCCCAGGCTAGACAGCAGATCGTCCACATCATCCTGACCATTAACCACATCGGCGCGAGCCTCCGGATTCATGATCGGTCCTTCTGCTTCAATCCCGCTGACAGGAAGAGTACGAGTTGAATGCTCAGCAGAAGCCTCACCAAACATGGTCAGCATTTCTATTAATTTTGTTTCAACTTCCTGAACCAGTTTGATGACCTTGCGGATCATCTGACCGGTCAAATCCTGAAAATCTTGCGCCATCAGGATTTCTGTCAGCAGTTGCCGTAATTTATCGGCATCAGACTCTGAAGCCTTAATAAAATCATCAAGTTGGTGACATAAGGATTTGAACTGCCCCACGCTCATGTCACGAGACATAAGGGCATTCCAGTTCGGCATCACCAGCTGGATATTGTCATTCAGGCGATCCGCTATCGGCAAACTGGCTTCCACCGCATCCATGGTGCGATTGGCAGCTTTGTCCGTCATATCGATAACGTAGCTCAAACGTTCCCGTGCATCGGGAATGTCATGAGTAGCCAAGTCAGGAATACGGGGGTCAATGCGAAATTCTTGAAGTGAATCATGCAGTTGTCTGGTCAGCTTACCTACTTTTTCAAACAGATCGGCTGCGTTGGGGGCACATACATTGGCAAGCAGTTCATCGGCCTGCTCGAATTCACCTTGCTCCAGATGAGCAACAAGCATCCTTGCCTGGTCGAGCGAAATCATTGCTCTCATTTTGGCCATCATCCCTGCAGTTCCTTAGCCGAGGCGTTCAAAAATTTTGTCGAGTTTTTCTTTGAGCGTTGCTGCAGTGAAAGGCTTGACGATATAACCGTTAACGCCAGCTTGGGCGGCTTCGATGATCTGCTCACGTTTGGCTTCCGCCGTCACCATCAGCACCGGCAGATGCTTGAGCTTTTCATCGATACGAATGGCTTTCAGCAGGTCGATACCTTGCATCCCTGGCATGTTCCAGTCAGTCACTACAAACTGGAAATCACCATTTTTCAGCATCGGCAGTGCTGTGTTGCCGTCATCCGCTTCATGGGTGTTATTAAACCCAAGGTCGCGCAGCAAGTTCTTGATAATCCGGCGCATCGTTGAAAAATCGTCAACAATGAGGATTTTCATGTTCTTGTCCAAAATTCCCTCCTCAATAGCCACCTGAGTGGCTCACTTACATGATGCTAAAAACGGGGTGTGTCATGCGGATTATGCCTTAGAGTTTCATCTCAGTGTAGCCAATACAAACACTTATAGATGCCAATCTCTCAAACGAGCGCGCAGTCTGTGCATTGCTTGGCTGTGTATCTGACTCACACGCGACTCGCTCACACTCAAAACCTCGCCAATCTCACGTAAATTCAACTCTTCATCGTAGTAAAGAGAGAGAACCAGGGCCTCTCTCTCCGGTAAGCGACCAATTTGCTCCGAAAGTTGAATTTGAAATCGTTCTGCAGCCAATTCATCAAACCCCGAACCTGACGGGGCGTCATCAGGATTGCCGATCACATCCTCACTGACGCCAAGATCCTCGATACCGATGATCTTGCCGCAGGAAACATCCTGCAACATGGCATGATAATCAGCGAGAGAGACCCCCATTTGCGCGGCGACTTCCGTGTCACGAGCATCTCGCCCATTGGCTTGCTCCACATTTTCGATCGCCTCGGCGATCGCCCGGCTGTTGCGATGAACGGAACGGGGCACCCAGTCACCACGACGGATCTCGTCCAGCATGGCGCCACGGATGCGGATCCCGGCATAGGTCTCGAAACTGGCCCCCTTGCTGCCATCAAAGTTACGCGATGCTTCGATCAGCCCAATCATACCTGCCTGGATCAGGTCATCCAGCAAGACACTGCTGGGCAGGCGAGCCAACAAATGCTGGGCAATTCGCTTGACCAGAGGAGCGTGACGCTCCACCAGCACATAGGAATCCTGATGACGCAAGTACGCTTGGGCTTTATTCACGGGAACCTTCCTGTGTGGTGGCCGGTTTTTGCAACAAGTTCTCCAGGAAAAACTCTAGGTGGCCGCCCGGTTGGTTGGGCACAGGCCAGCTTGCTGCCTTGTTGGCCAGGGCTCGGAATGCCAGCGCCGCAGGTGACTTGGGAAATGCCTCGACAATCAGTTTTTGCTTGCGCACGGCAGCGCGCAAATTGGTGTCATAAGGTACGCAAGCGACCAGCTCCAGCGAGGTGTCTAGGAAGCGATCGGTCACCCGGGTCAGCTTGGCAAAGAGCTCCTGCCCCTCGCGCAGGCTGCGCACCATGTTGGCCACTACCTTGAAGCGAAACACGCCGTGATCCTTGGAGAGGATCTTGATGAGGGCATAGGCATCGGTGATGGAGGTTGGCTCGTCGCACACCACCACCATGATGTCCTGGGCGGCGCGAGTGAAACTCAGCACCATGTCGGAGATCCCCGCCGCCGTATCCACCATCAGGATATCGACCTGGGTCTTCATCTCACTGAAGGCACGGATAAGCTCGGCATGCTGTACCGGCGAGAGTTCGACCATGGACTGGGTCCCCGAGGTCGCAGGGACAATCATCATGCCATACGGGCCCTCAACGATAATGTCGTCGATAGTGCACTCCCCTGCCAGCACATGAGAGAGATTGCGATGAACCCGCAGTCCCAGCATGACGTCAACATTCGCCAGACCAAGGTCGGCATCCAGCACCATCACCCGCTTGCCTTGGGCCGCCATGGCTCCCGCCACGTTAAGGGTCACGTTGGTTTTGCCCACGCCACCTTTACCACCGGAAACGGCGATCACTTTTACTCGATTGTTTTGACGCATTTTGCGCAGACCACTCGCCTGATCCATATACATGTTACTCATAAAACTCCGAATCTTCGGCCTCGCCAAAGCCTGTGCCCCAGAAATAGGGCTCTGCTGTTTCCTGCTCCAGCGAGCCCATGGCCGCGCCGACAAGCTGCGCCGCATTGGCAACCTGAATATCTTCCGGAACCCTTTGTCCGTCAGTGATATAGCTGATGGGCAAGGCATTCTGGATGCAAACGTTAATCACTTCGCCAAGATTCAGACTCTCATCCAACTTTGTAAGTATGCAGCCGCTCAAGGGAATCCGCCGGAAATGGTCCACCGCCTCCTGCATCACCCGGCGCTGGGAGGTTGCCGACATCACCAGATAACTGCGGATCCGCACCTTGGCATTCTTGACTAGGGTATCGAGCTGCTCGGTCAAGCGGATATCCCGCTGACCCACCCCTGCCGTGTCGATGAGCACCAGCCGACGATGACGGAACTGATATAGCGCATTGGCCAGCTCTTCGGCATCTCTTACCTGACGCACCGGGCAACCCATGATACGGCCATAGGTCTGCAGCTGTTCATGGGCACCGATCCGGTAATTGTCGGTGGTGATGAGCGCCACCTGCTCGGCGCCATACTTCATGGCAAAACGGGCTGCCAGCTTGGCGATAGTGGTCGTCTTGCCCACCCCTGTGGGTCCTAGGAGGGCGACAGCGCCCCCCTGACGTAAAATCTCGTCCTCACTGATCTTGAGCTGTGCGGTCAGCACTTCGGCCAGTTGCGCCATCGCCTGATGGATGGACATATCTTCAGGGATCAGCCCGGCCAATTGATCGGCAAAGGCGTCATCAAACCCTATTTTCTTGAGCTCCTTGATCAGCAGCGCCCGCATCGGTTCGCGGCGCTCCACCTCTTGCCACATCAGCCCGGATATCTGATGCTCCAGCAGTTTGCGAATGCTGGCCATCTCCTTGCGCATCCCCTCCATCTCCTGATCCCGCTGGGCAGGTTGAGACGCGCGCTGGCCGGAGGCAACCCGGGCCTTGGGCTTGGCTGGTTCCGGGGTTGCGCCCCACTGTCCCTGCTCGGCCAATGTTCTGGGCGCGGCATTGGCTGCAGCCAGACCGGCTGACTGGGTGTTGCCCATCGGAGCCCCATTGCCAGGCTTGAGCTTCTGCTGGCGAGCCAGGAGGGCGGCCAGGGTATCGGCATAATGTTCGTTCTGTTCCTTCGCCGAGGTTGGCTCCGGACGGTTCATCTGCCGCGCGGCAGACGAAATATTGACGCTCTCATCGTTCAGCTGACGGCGAACCGGCGCATCCTTCGGACCCGGAACCTGGGATTGATAATCGACTGCGGCGACTATCTCTACCCCTCCGGTGACCTTCTTGTTGGACATGATGACAGCGTCTGGCCCGAGCGTCTCCTTGACCTCGGCCAAAGCCGTTCGCATGTCCTTGGCAAAAAACCGCTTAATCTTCACCCGTCATCTCCGCTAACTAGTTCTGCCCTACCGCACTGACGATACGGATCTGCTTGTCGTCGGGCACTTCCTGATAAGACAGAACGCGCAATCCAGGAATGGCATTCTTGACAAATTTCGCCAGGGTATTGCGCAAGATCCCCGATGTCAGAAGCACGGCCGGTTGACCTTCCAACTCTTGTCGTTGAGTGGCTTCGACCAGCGAACGCTGCATCCGCTCCGCCAGACCCGGCTCAATACCGGCACCATCACCGCCACCCGCCTGCAGGGATTGATGCAATATACGTTCCAATTCCGGCGCCAAGGTAATCACCGGCAGCTCGGGATCGGGGCCTGCAATCTCCTGCACAATCAGACGGCGCAGGGCAATCCGGCAAGCCGCAGTGAGCACTTCCGGATCCGGACTGCGCGGCGCGTATTCAACCAGGGTCTGCAGGATAGTGCGCATATCGCGGATTGGCACGCCTTCATTGAGCAAATTCTGCAATACCTTCACCAGGTTACCCATGCTGATCACTTCCGGCACCAGCCCTTCGACCAGCTTGCTCTGATGTTTGCCAATCATGTCGAGCAGTTGTTGTACCTCGTCATGCCCCAGCAGCAGAGCCGCATGGTTGGTCAGGATCTGGCTCAGATGGGTAGCCACCACGGTCGCGGTATCCACTACCGTATACCCCAAGGTTTGAGCCTGTGACACCTGCTCCTTGGCGACCCATACAGCTTCGAGCCCAAATGCGGGATCCCGGGTGGCTATCCCCTGGATCTGGCCGAACACCTGCCCCGGGTTGATGGCCATCTCCTTATCATGGTAGACATTGGCCTCGCCGGTACTGACCCCCATCAAGGTGATACGATATTGGTTTGGCGCCAGATCCAGGTTGTCGCGAATGTGGACGGCCGGGACCAGAAAGCCCAGCTCTTGCGAGAGTTTCTTGCGCACCCCTTTGATCCGGTTGAGCAACTCGCCACCCTGATTGCGATCCACCAACGGGATCAGCTGGTAACCCACTTCCAGCCCGACGATGTCCACCGGCATCACATCGTCCCAGCTCAACTCTTTCTGCTCATGGGGCTGTTCAGCACTGGTCGGCATCAACTCACCACTGGCCGCTTTGGCGGCCGCCAGTTTCTCGCGGCGCAGCAACCACCAGGCGCCAGCGGCGGCGAGAGCCCCCAGACTCAGGAAGGCGAAGTGCGGCATCCCCGGCACCAGCCCCATCATCAGCAAGATACCTGCAGAGATGATCAAGGCCTTGGGATTGTCAAACAGCTGGCCTAGTACTGCGGTACCCATGTCCTGATCGGTATTCTGACGGGTCACTATGATAGCGGCGGCAATGGAAAGCAGCAGGGAGGGGATCTGCGCCACCAGACCGTCACCGATAGCCAGCAGGGTATAGATCTCGGCCGATTCACTGAAGGTAAGCTGGTGCTGCATCATCCCGATGATGAAGCCGCCGATGATGTTGATAAAGAGGATCATGATGCCTGCAATGGCATCCCCTTTGACAAACTTGGAGGCACCATCCATGGAGCCGTAGAAGTCGGCTTCCTGAGTCACATCCTGGCGGCGCTTCTTCGCCTCTTCCTGATTGATGAGACCGGCGTTCAAATCAGCATCGATGGCCATCTGTTTGCCCGGCATCGCATCAAGGGTAAAACGGGCACTCACTTCCGCGATCCGCCCTGCACCCTTGGTGATCACCACAAAGTTGATGATCATCAGGATGGTAAAAACGATGATGCCGACCGCATAGTTGCCGCCGATCACCACGTTACCGAACGCCTCGATCACATGGCCGGCCGCCGCACTGCCATTATGACCTTCCAGTAACACCACCCGGGTCGAGGCGACGTTCAACGCCAACCGCAGCAAGGTAGCGAGCAGCAGTACGGTCGGGAAGGCAGCAAATTCGAGGGGGCGGCGGGTATAGACGGATACCAGCAGCACCACGATGGAGAGAGCAATGTTAAAGGAGAAGAGCACGTCCAGCATCAGCGGCGGGATGGGTAACACCACCATGCCGAGCGCGGCCAATACCAGCAGAGGGGTACCAAGGCCTTTGCCCAATACTCCCCGGTACTCTTTGAACTGGCCCAATACTGCCTTGAATTCCATCGCGCTTCTCAATTTCAACCTGCTGGTGCCAGATTAAAGCAAACATCAAGCCAACAATACAAGACATTGAAATGCAATGGATTTATTTTGACTACGTCAGAACTTTGTCATTTTCGATATTCGGTCGGAATAGGCAGATCTTTAGCCAGCGGCTGGGGACGGCGCCCCTGACCACGGCGGAATTTCTTGAGCTGGAAGACATAGGCGAGCACCTGGGCAACCGCCGCAAACAGCCCTTCCGGGATCTCGTGGCCCAGCTCGGTTGAGTGGTAAATAGCCCGGGTCAAAGCCGGTGACGGCATGATGGGGATCTCGTACTCTCTGGCGATCTCCCTGATCTTCATTGCAATTTCATCGGTGCCCTTGGCTACGACCTTGGGCGCGGCGCCGGGTTTGCCCGCATCATACTTGAGCGCTACCGAGTAGTGGGTCGGGTTAGTGATTACAACGTCGGCCTTGGGCACATCCCCCATCATCCGGCGCATCGCCATCTGCATCTGCAACTGGCGGATCCGCCCTTTCACTTCGGGTTTGCCCTCACTGTCCTTGAATTCGTCCTTCACCTCCTGCTTGGTCATCTTGAGCTGACGCATGTGGTTCCACTGCTGGAACGGCACATCTATCGCAACGATGGGAAGCAGGGCGCAGCAGAGGATGATCAACATCCAGAGAAACAACTCCAGCGCATCGATAATGCCGCCGGGAAATCCCTCCATGGAAAGGTTGAGCAGGTGATTGAACTGGCTCGATAACATCCACCAGGCAAACAGGGTGATGAATATCACCTTGGCGATGGACTTAACCAGCTCAATCAGTGACTGCACCCCGAACATTCGCTTCAAGCCGGCAAGCGGACTCAGTTTGCTGAACTTGGGCATCATGGCCTCGGTGGAGAAGTTCATTCCCCCCATCAGGGTGTTGCCGATAAAGGCGGCAATCGCCACCAGCGCAAACAGAAGCCCCAGCGGAAGCAGCAGTTCCCCCAGCAGCGCAGGCACCATGGCGATCATGGCGTTGGGATCGAAAGCCTGCTCCCGATCCAGAGTAAAGCCCATGGTGACGACCTTGATCATGGCGGTCGCCAGCGAGCCCTTGAGCATCAGCAGGCCAAATACCGCCGAGAGCAGGACGCTGGCGGTGCCAAGCTCCTTTGAACGTGCAATCTGCCCTTTTTCACGGGCCTGTTGCAGTCGTTTGCCCGTGGGTTGTTCGGTACGTTCCTGATCGGTATCAGCCATGGGTACCGCCAAAGCATTGGGTGTCGATCAACTCGCAGCTAACCTCCTGCACCCGCTCCCACATCATGTCAAAGTGGCCGAGGAAGCCGCCGATAGTGAGCCAGAGGATCAGCAGACCCGACATCATGCTGACCGCAAAACCGATACTGAAAATGTTGAGCTGGGGGGCCGCCCGGGTCATGACACCAAAGGCAAAGTTGATCAGCAGCAGGGCGACGATGGCAGACAGCGCCATCACCAGCGAGGCCTGATACATGATCCCGAGAAAACCGATCAGGGTACGGATGGCGGGCAGAGAGAGCCCGGTATCCGATACTGGCAAGGTCTCGAAACTGAGGATCACCAGCCGCAGCATCACCAGATGGCCATCCAGCGCCAGAAACACCAAGGTCGCCAGCATCAGATAGAACTGGCCCACCACGGGGGCCGACTGACCATTCATGGGATCCACCAGGGTGGCAAAACCCAGGCTGGTCTGCATGGCGATGACCTGACCGGCCATCACGAAGCTCTCCATCAGAAACTGGGTCATCAGGCCGAGGGCAATCCCGATCAGCAGCTGTTGGCCCAACACCAGAAAGCTGCCGGCAGAGAAGAGTTCAATCGCTGGCATTTTCGGCAGCAGTGGCGCAATCAGGAAGGTGATGGCAACTGCCAACCCCATCCGCACCCGCGCAGGGACCAGACGGCTGCCGAATACCGCCATCACCATCAGCAGGCTACTTACCCGCGCCAGCGGCCAGAGGATGGAAGACAACCACTCCATGATCAGAGCGGTTGTGTAGGTCATCCCACCACCTCGGGGATTTGATTGACCATCAGTACGAAGAAGTCCATCAGGCTCTGCAAGCCCCAGTGTGCCCCAGCCCCCAGCGCAAACAGGGTCACGATGAGGCGGGGCAGAAAGCTCAGGGTCTGCTCGTTGATGGAGGTCGCAGCCTGAAAGATGGCCACCACCAGACCAATCATCAGACTCGGCAGGATCACGGCGCACACCATGATGGTCACCAGCCAGAGCGCCTCACGAAAGACGTCGACAAAGGTTTCAGGACTCATGTTCGGGCTCCTTGCACTCGACCGGCTAACCGGCACCCAGTCCGAAGCTGTTGGCCAGGGAGCCCAGGATCAGGTTCCAGCCATCCACCATCACGAACAGCATCAACTTGAAGGGTAGCGAGACGATCATCGGCGACAGCATCATCATCCCCATCGCCATCAGGATACTGGCCACCACCAAATCGATGACAAGAAACGGCAAGAACAGCATAAAGCCAATCTGGAAGGCGGTTTTCAGCTCGCTGGTGACAAACGCCGGGATCAGCACCCGTAGCGGCACATCGGCAGGTTTCTCCACCTGCACGTTGGCGATCTCCATAAAGGTATTGAGATCCTTGATCCGGGTCTGGGCCAGCATGAACTGGTGGATGGGCAACTCGGCTCGCTCCAGCGCCTCCTTTGCCTGAATGGTCTCGGCAAGATAGGGCTGCAGCGCCTCATCATTGATCCGATCCAGCACCGGCGACATGATGAAAAAAGACATGAACAGCGCAATGCCGATCAACACCTGGTTGGAAGGGCTCTGCTGCAGACCGATCGCCTGACGCAAGATACCCAGCACCACTATGATGCGGGTAAACGAGGTCATCATGATCACCATGGCCGGCAAGAAGGAGAGCGCAGTCATCAGCGCCAGCACTTGCAGGGTCAGGCTGTACTCCTGGGAGCCATCCCCCATGGTCTTGACGGTCACCGCCGACATGGCATCCTGCGCCAGCACAGGCCAAGAGCAGAGCAGTGGTAGCAGCAGACTGGCCAGCAGCCCTGTTTTCAGCAATGCGCCGTTAGCTTTTTTCATGCTTGCCCATCAATTTGCCAAGCTGCTGGGAAAACGCCTGAGGCTGGTTTTCGTCCAGTGGCTCCTCCAGCCGGTAGAGAAAATTGACCTGCTGCGGCGTGACCCCGAGCAGCAGCTGCTGCTCGCCCACCTTGACCACCAGCAGCTTCTCCTTGTAACCCACCGGCAACGAGGCGATGACCCGCATCTGGCCGCCCCCCATGGCGGTCGCCAGCTTGCTCTTCTTGAGCAGAAAACCCAACACCAGAATGAGACCGATCACCATCAGACTGGAGAGCAGCCAGGAGCTCAGAGTGGGCGCATTGACTGCCCCCTGAGTGTCAGCAAAGGCTGGCAGAGACATCGACAGTAACAGCAGCAAACGCATCATTTGAGTTTCTTTATCCGCTCGATCTGGCTGATGACATCGGTCAAACGGATACCAAACTTGTCGTTCACCACCACCACCTCGCCATGGGCAATCAGGGTGCCGTTGACCAGCACGTCCAGCGGCTCACCCGCGACGCGATCCAGCTCCACCACCGAGCCTTGGTTGAGCTGCAGCAGGTTGCGAATACTGATCTGGCTGCGGCCTACCTCCATGGCGATGGTCACCGGAATATCGAGAATGGTATCGAGCTTGCGCCGCTCCTCGGCACTGATGGGGGCATCGTCAGTCAGCTCTTCAAGGGGGGCAGGCTTGGCTTCGGCAATCACCTGCTCTTCCAGCGCTGCAGCCCAGGCATCAGCCATCAAATCCTCTTCCTCAGTTCCGCTCATCTTGTGTCCTTATGCTACTTCGTGACCGTTTACCGCAATAAACCGTCGATTATCGTTGTTGATCTTCGATACTGCGCTCGAGCTCTTCCAGCTCGGCCTCACCATCAATACGTACACCGCCCCGGGTCACCAAATGCATCTCGGTCTTGACCCCTTCCGGGCGCTTGAGTTTGTCGGTTATCTTGAGTGCCACATTCTCTTTGGTCCGCCCCATTTTGGCGTGGAAGGTGGGCAAATCTTCCACCAAGACCAGCAGATTTTCCGGCATCTCTACCGGGATGATGTCACCGGGCTGCAACTCCATCAGTTCACGCAGGGTGAGTTCCGTCTCAAGCAGTTTGGCCCTCAACTCGACCTTCACATCCATGATCTCGTCGCGCAGCGCCTTGCTCCAGCGCACGTCGGTGTCCCCCTTGTCACTCTGCACACCGGCATCAAGCAGTTCACGGATCGGCTCCAGCATGGAGTAGGGCATGGCCACATGGAAATCACCGCCACCACCATCAAGTTCGATGTGAAACGAGCTCACTACAATCACTTCGGTCGGACTGACGATGTTGGCCATCGCCGGGTTCACCTCGGAGTCAAGATACTCGAAGCCCACATCCATCACCGGCGCCCAAGCATCCTTGTAATCCTCGAACACCAGCTTGAGCAGCATCTGAATGATGCGCCGCTCGGTGGGCGTAAACTCACGCCCCTCTATCTTGGCGTGATAACGACCGTCACCACCGAAGAAATTCTCCACCAGGATGAAGACCAGACGCGCCTCCATAGTGATAAGAGCCGTCCCTTTCAGCGGTCGGAAACGCACCATGTTGAGGCTGGTCGGCACAAACAGGGTGTGAACATATTCGCCAAACTTCAGCATCTGTACCCCATTGATGGAGACCTCGGCAGTACGACGCATCATGTTGAACAGGCTGATCCGCATGTGACGGGCAAAACGCTCGTTCACCAGCTCCAGGGTCGGCATGCGGCCACGGACGATGCGGTCCTGAGAGGAGAAATCAAACTGGGCAACGCCGGGGTCTCCGGCAGCGCCTATCTCTTCCTCTTCGACATCATCGACACCGTGCAAGAGGGCATCAATTTCGTCCTGACTTAACAGATCGCTCACGTTTCACCTACTGCATTACAAAGCCGGTAAACAGCACTTGTTCGATAACGGGGGAAGAGACCAGCTCATTGAGCACCCGACGGCACTCTTCCAGTGAATCCTTGCGCAGCTTCTCCTTGCCTTCAAAGGTCATCAGCTGTTCGGCACTGGCCGCACTGAATACCCGCAGCAAGGTGCCCTCAATCAGGGGAATATTCTGTGTGGCCAGCGTCTCGTCGGCGGTACCGCGTACCATCAGCTGGATCTTGATCTGCACCAGTCGATCCCGCTGTGCGCCCACGACATTGAACACAAAAGGACGGGGCATCCCCACATAGAGAGAAGGCTTGATCGCCTCAGCCTCCTTGGGTTTCCCTTCGCCCCCCTCTGCCGATTCGGCAGGGGGCGTATCCGAGCCGGACAGCATAAACCAGACGCCAGCACCACCACCGCCTAGCAAAACGACCGCCAGGGCAATGATAATGATCAGCTTCTTTTTCTTGCCCGCGGCCGGAGCTTTTAGCGTCAATTCGTTATCGTCAGCCATCCCTTGTCCACCCTAGTCTCAAACTTGTTCGATATCATAAACTTACTCGGGATTGCATCAAGCATAGAAATCTATTCCTGAATCATTTGGCGATTCCACCAGCAAACTGAGGTTGGCTGTGGTGAGTCCCCCTTCAACCAGCCCGTTACCGGTACGTGGCTGACCGCCACTCTGACCCTGCTGCCCCTGCTGCCCCTGCTGCCCCTGCCCGCTAAAGGCAGGCTGGCCCTGTTGTTGCTGTTGCTGCGACTGCTGTTGAACCTGCGTCTGGCCAAGCTGGATCCCCTGCCCGGCCAGCATGTCACGCAGACGGGGCATCGCCTGCTCCAGCATCTCGCGGGTCTGCCCATGTTGTACCACGAAATGGACGTTGGCCTGGCTGTCGGCCCCAATCTGGATCTGGATCTTCATCTTGCCAAGGCCGAGGGGGTCGAGCTGAATTTCCGCCTGTTGCAGTTTGTCGGCCAGCATCACATTGACCTTCTGGTGCAATTCGGCAGGCGCTTCCTGACTGGCCAGTTTCAAATGAGGTAAATTCTGCGGTTCACGGCGCACGCTCCCCTCTGCAGCAGATATCCGGTTTTCAGCGGCCTGAGGTTGAGGCTGACCCTGCTGATTATGCTGTACTGGCTGATGCTGGTTACTGTCATCGGCAGAGGCGGTAGTAAGAGAGCCCATGTCCGGCTCCCCCACTTTCGCCTTCACCTCCGGCTGTACCGCTTTACGTACCTCCTCGCTGCCCGTCACTTCCATCTGCCTGATCCCGGCTGAAAGGGTCGACAGCGGCGCTTGCGGCCCCTGAGATTCGGCCTGTGCCAACACCTGTTGCGGCGCCACCATCACGGGTGCGGCAGCGCTATCGGTCTGAGTCGTCGCATTTGGCGTCACGCTGCTCTGGGCTGCGGCACGTTGCGCCGTCGTCACGTGCGCCGAACCTTGATTGACGGCAGTGGCTGGCTGCGGGCTTCCCTCGGCGGCACTCTTCTCAGCCCCCTTGCCAGTCGAGCCATTCGCGGTGCTCTCTACGGCAGTGGAAGTGGGTGTGCTACCCGCATCAGGTTGTTTGACCCCCTCACCGAATGCCTTGAGGGTAGCCCCCTGAGTCGCGGCTTGCGCCGTTTGCCCCTTACCGGTCACGACGCTGCTGGCTGCGGGGCCGGATTTGCTCTCGCCCCCCTCTGTTGCCGCGAGTAACTCATCGCTTTTGACCCCGTTTGCCGCCTCATCGACCGGCAGCCCCCTGGCCAGCTGGGCAATCCGCTCGGCCCCCGTGAGAGGCTTGGTGTGCTTGCCATCTGTCCCGAGGGTTTCGCCCTTGGCAGAGGCTTTCTCCCCGGACTGGCCATCTGCAGTAGTGGCGGTATCTTCACCCTCAGAGGAGAGAACGGCAGAAGAGGCATCGCCCTGCGCCACCACTCGCGCCGCAGAGGGCGATACGGTGGTTTCAAGAGTCGATTTGGCGGTCGTCGCCAGCGGCGACTGCGCCTCGGCCTGACCGTTAGCAAGCTGGCGGGCAAGCCTAGCAGCCGCAGAGGCCTGTTCACTGTCATCAAGCGCAATGCCCTCCTGCTCACCCTGTTGCGGCAACGGATTGCCGTCTACCGCCGGTGCGCTCTGCTGGATCGCCAGCGGTGGCGGTGGCGGTGGCGTCACCAGCGAGGTATCGAGTTTGAGGGCGTCTTGCAAGCGCAGCAGAAAGTCGTTGGCAGGGATCTCCTCCACCTTGTTGACGGCGTCAGGAGCCGGTTCCTTGCTGGTCTCATTGTTGGAGGAAGCGCCCTCGGTCGCCAAAGATTTGGCTGACTGGAGACTGTTACCGCTCCGGCTGCTATCAACCATGCTCTGTTCACTGCTTTGGACCTTGGCAATCAGGGAGGCGAAATCGTCATTGCTATCGCAGCCTGCCCCTCCATCGATACTCGTGCTGTCAGCGGAACCGCCTAGAGGCGCTTTATCCAAACCGTTAGCCGGCACCGAAGGGGTTTGTGTCAACACTGTCTGCATCATGATGGGATTCCTGAATTCTGGCAGCCCCAACGAGATGGCCGCCGGCAATGTTCAGATCAAAGCAAGTTACAGGCCAGATTGATGAAAACGCCGCAACATGGCGTACTCATCCAGCATTTTCTGCTCCTGACGTTGGGCTTTCTGCCGCTCGCGGCCTGCCTGCTTCTCCAGCAACAGCTCTACCGCCTTGCGCCGCTGCTGAGCTGCCAACCACTCTTCGCGGCGCAGCTCAAGCGCCTGGCGCACCTGCAGCACCCCTTCGTACTGCTGGGTGGCGGCTTGTTCGAGTTTGTTGATAAAGGCGTGATACTGGCTATTTTGCTGGGGCGAGATCCCCTGCAAACCACGATCGGTCCACTGCTGGTGATAGATCTGCCGGTACTGGTTGAGGGCATTTTGCTGATCCATAAACAGCTTGAGATCCTGCTGCGCCTTCACCAGCGCCAGTGCACACTGCTGCTCCGCCTCCACCAGCCGATCGGCCAACAATAGCAACCCTTTACTCATCGTCGACCTCTCTGTTCCCGACCGTCATCAGCGCATCAGTGGCATCGCCACCATCTGCAAGGCTTGCAAGCCATCATCGTAATGAATGACCTCGCGCATCCCCTGCTGCAAGAACTGATCCAGATAGGGTTTTTGAATGATGGCGCGGTCGATGCGCGGATCAGAACCCTGGCTATAGGCACCTATGGTGATGAGATCCCGGTTCTGCTGATAGAGGGAGTAAAACTGCTTGAGGGTACGCGCCAGCTCCATGTGTTCCGGCGAGGTCACCATAGGCATGACCCGGCTGATGGACTTCTCGATGTCGATGGCAGGATAGTGCCCCGCATCAGCCAGCTCGCGTGACAGCACTATGTGGCCATCGAGGATCGCCCGCGCCGCGTCGGCAATGGGGTCCTGCAGATCGTCCCCCTCGGTCAATACGGTAAAGAAAGCGGTGATGGAACCCTGCCCATCGCTGCCGTTACCGGCCCGCTCAACCAGCGCCGGCAATTTGGCAAACACCGAGGGCGGATAACCCTTGGTAGCCGGCGGCTCGCCCACGGCCAGCGCAATCTCGCGCTGGGCCTGGGCATAACGGGTGAGCGAGTCCATCAGCAGCAACACGTTGAGCCCCTGATCGCGGAAATACTCGGCAATGGCCAGTGCGGTTTCGCACCCCTTGAGACGCATCAGCGGCGAGGCATCGGCGGGAGCCGCCACCACCACGGAACGGGCACGCCCCTCCTCTCCCAGAATGTCTTCGATAAACTCTTTTACTTCCCGACCCCGTTCGCCGATGAGCCCCACGACTACCACGTCGGCCACCGAGCCGCGGGTCATCATGCCGAGCAGCACCGATTTGCCGACGCCGGAGCCAGCAAACAGCCCCATCCGCTGGCCCTGACCGATGGTCAGCACCGCATTGATGGCGCGCACCCCCACATCCATCGGCTGATGAATGGGGCGACGCGCAAGCGGATTGATGCGGTGTTGGGCAAACTGCACCGTTTGGGAGGAGAGAATGGGGCCGAGGCCATCGAGGGGCTGGCCAATACCATCGATGACCCGGCCAAGCAGGTTCATGCCGACCGGAATACCGTGTTCTTCGGTGATGGGCACCACCCGGGCACCGGGGATCACCCCCTTGAGCTGTTCACTCGGCATCAGAAAGAGGCGATCGCCCGAAAACCCCACCACTTCGGCCTCAAGGGTTCCCTCGAGCGTGTCGATGCGACACAAGGCGCCGATAGCAGCGCGACAACCGATGGCTTCGAGGGTCAGCCCCACCACCCGGGTCAATTTGCCGGCGACCGGCGGTTTGGGGGCGCTATCGCGCACCTTGTACCCTTGCAACCGGTTCAGTAGCGAGCCGCTCATCTGGCCTCCTGAGAGCTAAAAAGTGCAGCCGGACGGCAGCGTCCGGCATCGGTTATGGGCGTGAGTCTTGCGAGGCTGGGGTCTACGACGCATTGTCTCGCAAGAAGTTGCGCAGCAGCTGATCGATACGCCCCGAGAGGGTCAGGTCAATGCTGGAAAGCTCGGTGGCCAACTGCAGATCGCCGGGGGAGAGGGTGGGATCGCTCTGAAGTCGCCAGTGGCGTCTGGCGCACTCGTCGGCGCCAAATGCCTGCTCGACGCGAGCGATATCATCGGGATGCAGCATCAGGGTGACCCCCTGATCGGCTGCGGGTAGCAACGCCAACCCCTCCTTGAGCGCCTCCAGCAGGGTACGGGGAGAGGTCTCTGCTTCATGGCGAATGAGCGCGCGGGCCAACTGCATCACCAACGAGACCAGCTGCTGCTCTACCGCCTGATCCAGTTCGCTCAGGGGATTGGCGAGGCGAGCGGCGAGCCCCTGCCAGTGGGCAATCTCCTGCTCCACCAGATCGCGCCCCATGGCCAGCCCCTCCTCGCGCCCCTGCTCGAGACCAGCGGCGTGACCCTGTTGCAACCCCTCCAGCTTGCCCTCTTCCAGTCCCTTGGCAAAGCCGGCTTCACGACCTTCGGCCATCCCCTCTTCCCAAGCGGCCTGACGAATTGCTTCGAGCTCTTCTGCGGTAATTGTGGGGGCCGGTTCCTGCTCGGGCTCCGGCTCTACCACCTCCTCTTCCTGCTGATACCAGTCGGGGGCAAGACCGAGTGCATTGGTCCCAACCTCCGCTGCTACGTCCATTTCGGGCCAGCCCCAGGTCTCTACCCGGGTCTCTTCCCCTTCAGGCCGCACATAACCACGCAGCTTGTTGTTCATCTATTTGCGCCGCTCCTTGCCAAGGCCGTATAAAGGACAGGCAGACAGGTTCCATGAGTTCGCCATGGCTTAGAGGAACTCCTCGCCGCCACCGGCACCCAGCATGATCTCGCCGGCATCCGCCAGACGGCGGGCGATGGAGAGGATCTCTTTCTGGGCCGCTTCCACTTCGGAGACCCGGATCGGCCCCATGGCCTCCAGATCGTCCGCCAGCATTTCGGCCGCCCGTTTGGACATGTTCTTGAAGATCTTCTCGCGCATCTGATCGTCGGAGCCCTTGAGGGCTCGTTGCAGCAGATCCCCCGGCACTTCCCGCAGCATGGTCTGGATGCCGCGATCGTCCACATCGATGAGGTTTTCGAACACGAACATCAAATCCTGGATCTGCTGGCTCATCTCTTCGTCCGACTCGCGGATGGAGTCCATCAGCTGGCCTTCGATATTGGTATCCAGGTAGTTCATGATGTTGGCGGCTGCCTTCAGGCCACCCATCTTGGCTGCCTGGGCACCGGCCGCACCGGCGAACTGTTTCTCCATGATGTCGTTCAACTCTTGCAGTGCCGCCGGTTGCACCTCTTCGAGGTTGGCGATACGCATCACCAGATCGAGGCGCACCTGCTCCGGGAACTGGCTCAGGATCTCGGCGGACTGCTCCGGCTCCAGATAGGAGAGCACGATGGTCTGGATCTGCGGGTGTTCGTTCTGGATGATGCTGGCCACCTGACGGGCATCCATCCACTTGAGCGAATCGAGGCCGCGGGCGCCGGAACCAAGAATGATCTGATCCACCAGATTGCTCGCCTTGTCCTCGCCAAGGGCCGCCACCAAGGCCTTGCGCACGAAGTCTTCGCTGCCGATACCGATGTTGGTGTACTTCTGGATATCGTCGATAAATTGACGGTGCACCGCCGCCACCCGATCGTGACTGAAATCGGACATGGAGGCCATCGACATACCGAGCCGCTGCACCTGCTTGGGTTCGAGATGACGGAAGATCTGGGCGGCATCCTCTTCATTGAGGCTCAGCATCAGCACCGCAGCCATCTCCATCCCCGACATCTGGTCGAGGATCTGGCGCTGACTGTCGGTGATGTCATTGCCGGTGACTTGACTCTTCTTTTCTTCAGGCATCTTTGTTCGTTACCCATTCTTTAATGACCTGAGCGGCCAGATCCGGCTCGTTCGCCACCAGCGCACGCACCGCCTTGAGCAAGTCTTCGTCACGGTGCAGATCCGGTAGTTTCAGCTGGCCATCGCGCACCCCGAACACCGGCTCTCCCTCAACCTGGGCTGCCAGCAGGCTGAGCTCGTCGTCACCACCCAGTACGGTGTGGTTGTCAAAGTCCACTTCCCCTTCCTGCCTGGCATCCGGATAGAGCAGCCGCTTGAGCATGGGGCGAACCACGGTGACGATCAAGACAATAATCACCAGTACAGAGCCCGCTATCCGTACCGCACGCCAGAACCAGGGTTGATCGTAGAGTGGCACCTCGGCTACGGTATCGAGCTCGGGGCGATTGAACGGAATGGCGACCACCTCGAGGGTATCACCACGGGTCACATCAAAGCCAAGGCCACCGCCGAGCAAACGGCGCAGGGTATCGAGCTCTGCCTGGCTGCGCGCCTCGCGGGTCACGACCCCGTCGGCACCGGGCACCGCCTTGTAATCCACGGCAACCGAGACGGTCATGCGGCGAATCCCCCCCATCTGGCGACGGGTATGGCTGACAGTAGTATCCAGCTCGAAGTTGCGGGTCGCCTCTTTACGGGAACGACCGGAGGCCACCGCACCGGCGCCATCGCCGCCAGTGGCCTGTTCAGGAATATTGGACGCGGCAGGCGGCTGGTTGCTGAGCGCCCCCGGCACACCGCCATTGCTGCCGCTGGCACTGTTCTCTTCCAGCGTCATCTCTGATCGCACCGCTGGCAGGTCGGGGTTGTAGGTTTTTCGGGTCTGCTCCTGCTGGGAGAAGTCGAGGGAGAGGTCCACTTCCGCCGTATAGTTGTCAGCCCCGAGCACCGGGATCAGGATGGCGTCAATTTTTTGCTTGTACTCCAGCTCCTGCTTCTGCTGCATGGCAAACTCTTTGCGAGTCTGGGCCGAGATCGGGTCTTGCGAGCCGGAATTAAGCAGGCGGCCATTCTGGTCGGTCACAGTGACACGGGTCGGCTCGAGACCGTGTACTGCAGAGGCGACCATATCGACGATGGAGTCCACCTCCCCCTGCCCCAGCGCCGCCCCTTTCAGATTGAGTACAACGGTGGCACTGGGCTTGCGCTCGTTGCGGGCAAACACGTTGTCTTTCGGGATAGCCAACAGCACCTGGGCCTTCGCCACATTCTGGAACTGCTCGATGGCGCTCGCCAGCTGGCGCTCGCGGCTCAGTTTCAGACGCTCGCTCTCCATTCGCTGGCTAACACCGAAGCTGGAGTCCTTGAGCAGAATATCCTCTCCACCATTGGTCGCATCGGCCGCATTGGTGAGGCCGGCCCGGGTCAGCGCCAATCGGATGCTGGCAAAGTTTTCGGCACTGACCAGCACACTCTTGCCATCCACCTCATAGGGGATCTTCTGCTGATCGAGAAAGTCGAGGGTCTTGACCAGCTCCTGGGTGGTGTAGGTGCCGAGGGGACGCATATCCGGCTCCTTTCCCCACAGCAGGATAAAGACGGCGATAGCCAGACAGATGGCAAGCCCCAGGATCAGGGTGATCTGGCGCAGCATATCGGTATTGGACAAGAATCCCAGTGCCGAGCTCTTCTGCTCATTGGCATCGAGGGCGGCGGTGCCCTCATCGTTTATCAGCAGATCGCCATTTTGGTCAGTAGCCACGATTTATGTCCTTATTGCTGACAGGTCATGATGCACGGTCATCGCTTATACCGGCATATTCATGATGGTTTTGTAGGCATCGACCATCTTGTTGCGCACCTGTACTGTCGCCTCGAAGGCGATGGAGGATTTCTGGCCAGCGATCATCACCTCGGCCAGATCCACCGACTTGTCGCCCATATCGAAACGGGTGCGCAGATCATTGGCGGCCCCCTGCAACTCGTTGACGTTACCGAGCGCCTGCTGCAACAGCAGGCCAAAATCGGAAGTCACCTGACGACCCGGCTGTGACAGCGGGGTTGCACCAGCCTCTACCTTGAGTGCCTGCATCTCTTGCATCAGGCTGCTTGCACTTATTTCCATTTTCTGTCCCCAGACAAATCATTGACGCTGACAGACCAAAGCAATAAAAGTGCCAATTAGTTAAAAATGGTCTCAAACCGCAGAAATGGAGGGAAAAAGAGGGGAAGAGGGGAAGAGGGGAACCTTACCGCCGCAAGCGTGGCACACCCCCCTCGCTGGCCACCCTGTCGAACCATGATGGTTGCCGAGCCACTTGAACAGTAGTTCGTTGTGAAGATTAATCACTCGACGCGCTATTAGTCAGGGCGGGATGGCGAGTGCAGAGCTGGCTATCCAGCTCTGCACGCTTGCGGGCTGATGTGTTCCGGGTGCCCCGGTCACAGCTGACATCGGGCACTGCCGTTATGGCGCAGGGGTATCCCCCCTGGCGGCCAGCGCCTCATCCACCTGCTGATCCCGCGCCCCTGTCATGCCGGCGTGGCGCGCCAGCAGATGGTAGATGGCGGGCACTACCAGCAGGGTGACCAACGTTGCCAACGACAATCCGAAGAAGACCACGGTACCCACCGCCATCCGGCTCTCGTAGCCCGCCCCCATCGAGAGCATCAGCGGCACCGTGCCGATAATGGCGGTGAGCGAGGTCATCAGGATTGGCCGCAGGCGGCGCACCGAGCCTGCGATGATCGCCTGCTCGAACGACTCGCCGCGCTGGCGCAGCTGGTTGATGAACTCGACGATGAGGATGCCGTTCTTAGTCACCATGCCGATCAGCATGATCATCCCGATCTGGCTGTAGATGCTCATCTCCTGCCCCGTCAGCCAGAGGCCCAAAAGGCCGCCGAAGATGCCGAGCGGCACCGTCACCATCACCACCGCCGGGGTCAGGGTGCTCTCGAACTGGGCCACCAGCACCAGATAGACCACCAGCAGGGCGAGGCCGAACACCAGCACCATCTCCCCCTGATTGTCGCGGTAATCCTTGGAATCACCGGCGTAATCCACCGTCATGCCGGTGGGCAGGTTGGCGTTGGCCCAGCCGTCGAGGAAGTCGAGCGCCTCACCCAGAGTGTGATCGGGGTGCACGTCGGCGGTCAGGGTGATCGCTTTTTGCCGCTGGTAGTGGTTGAGGCGGTTGGCGGTCGCTACCTGCTTGACGGTCGCCAGGGTCGAGAGACTGACCATCTCGCCATTAGCGGCCTTTAGATAGATGCGGCCGAGATCCGAGATACCGTTGAACTCGGTCTGGTTGCCGCGCAGGTAGACGTCATACTCCTCGCCCCTGTCGACATAGGTGGTCTTGCTCGTCCCGCCCAACAGGGTCTGCAACGTGCTGGCGACGGTGGAGACCGGAATGCCGAGCTGGCTGGCGCTGTCGCGATTGATGGTCACCTGCAGCTCGGGGGTCTTCTCGGCATAGTCGAGATCCGGGCTCAGCATCAGGCCGCTGCCCTGCGCCGCCTGTTGCAACGCCAACCCTTGCTGGTAGAGTTCGGCATAGTCGTTGCCCTGCAGCACGAACTGCACCGGCGCGGTGGAGCCGCCCCGGAAACCGGGCTGGAAGGTGCGGATCATCACATCGGGAATGCCGGATAGCTTGGCCCCCAGCGAGCGGGAGAAGTCGGTGGCAGTGACGTCGCGCTCGGCCCAGTCGGTGAGCTGGATGATCACCATACCGGTCTGATCGCCGCCACGACCAAAGGCGGGGGTGCTGAAGCTCAGCGCCTGCACCACCCCTTTGCCGAGCATCGGCATGATGGCGGACTCCACCTGCTGCATGTTGCGCTTCATCCGCTCGATGCTGGTCCCCTCTGCCCCCTTGACGAAGACGTAGATGACGCCGCGATCCTCGGTCGGGGTGAGGCTGGTCGGCAGCTGGCTAAACAGGGCACCGATACCGCCCAGACAGAGCAGCAGCACCAGCGGCACCCAGCGGGAGCGCTGCAGCACCCACGCCAGCAGGTGGCGATAGTGCCCCTCCAGCCAGCCCAGCCCGCGATCGAGCCCGGCAGTCAGCCGGTTCGGCTTGTCGAGCGGGCGCATCAGCCAGGAGCCCATGGCCGGGGTCAGGGTCAGCGCCACCAGCGAGGAGCAGAGCACCGCGAGCGATAGCAGGATGGCAAACTCGGTAAAGAGCCGCCCCACCATGCCATCCATAAAGGCGATGGGGACAAACACCATCACCAGCACGGCGGTGGTGGCTATCACCGCAAAGCCTACCTCGCGGGTACCGTGCCAGGCGGCCAGCAGCGGTGGTTCGCCCCGCTGCAGATGGTGGTGGATGTTCTCCACCACCACGATGGCGTCATCCACCACCAAGCCGATGGCTAGGATCAGCGCCAGCAGGGTGATGAGGTTGATGGAGAAGCCGAGATACCAGGCGCCGATAAAGGCGGAGATCAGCGACACCGGCACCGTAATGGCCGGAATGAGCGTGGTGCGCCCCTGCCCGAGGAACAGATAGAGCACAGCCACCACCAGCACGGCACAGATGGCCAGGGTCTCGTACACCTCGTCGATGGCCTGCTTGATAAAGATGGTAGAGTCGTAGTCGACCTCAAGGGTCGCGCCCTCCGGCAGGAAGCGCTGCATCTCGCCGAGCTTCTTCTCCACCCCCTGCGCCACTGCCAGCGGGTTGGCGGTGGACTGGGCAACGATGCCGATACCCAGACTCTCTTTGCCGTTACGCTGGTAGGCGCTGTCCTCGTTCTTGGCCCCCACCTCCACGTCGGCAATATCGGCCAGATAGACGCTCTGGCCGTTGGCGGCAGTGCGGATCTGCAACTGCTGGAAATCCTCCGCGGTGTGGTAGAGACGGGCGATCTGCACCGCCATGGTCATGGCGTTGTTGCGGATCTCGCCCCCCGGCAGCTCGATGTTCTCCCGCTTGAGGGCATCTTCCACATCGCTCACCGTGATGCCACGGGCCGCCATGTCGGCAGGTCGCAGCCGCACATACATCACCTGGGTCAGATCGCCGGAGAGCGCCACTTCACTCACCCCGTCCACCAGGCTCAAGGGGTCGACCAGCACCCGGTTGGCGTAGTCGGTCATGGTGGTACGATTCATCTGGCTGCTGCTGAAGTTGAGCCAGACCGCCACATCGCCGTTGCCGCTGTCCTTGGTCACCAGCGGCTCGTCCACATCATCGGGCAGCCGGGGCCGGGCGCGGGAGAGAGCATCGCGCACATCGGAGATCCCCTCCACCATGTTCCAGCCGAGCTTGAACTCGACGGTGATCATCGAACGCCCCTTGCGGGTCATGGAGTTGATGTTCTTGATACCGCTGATGCCGGAGAGCTGATCTTCGATGGGCTTGGTGACCTGACTCTCCATCACCGAGGGGGCCGCCCCCTCATAGGTGGTGGTGATGGAGACCGAGGGGATCTGCACGTCCGGCATCTCCCGCACCGTCAATTTGCTGAACGCGACCAGACCAAACACGGTGAGCAGGGCGCTGAGCACCACCGCCACCAGCGGGCGACGTACTGAGATATCGGAGAGCCACATCAGCCGTTCACCTCGGCCAGATCGCGCACCTGCACCCCATCACGCAGATTGACCAGCCCCTCGACCACGATGCGATCGCCGACGTTCAGCCCCTCGGTGACCCAGACGGTCTCCCCTTCGGTTTCGCCGAGCACCACAGGTACCCGCTTGACCCGGCCATCGGCCTCGAGACGGTAAACAAAGCGCTGCTCACCGGCGTACTCCACCGACTGGGCGGGGATCAGGGTGAGCTGCTGGGCGGGCAGCGCCAGCTCCACATTGAGCTGCATCCCCGGGCGCAACTGGCCGTTGCCATTGGGGATCATCACCCGCGCCTTGATGTTCTGGGTATCGTTGGAGACGCGGCTATCGAGGGTGGTCAAAGTGCCGTTAAATTGCTGATCCGGCCAGGCGCTGCTGGTGGCGGTGACTGCCATGCCCGGGCGCAGCAGGGAGAGGTAACGCTCCGGCACCGCCAGATCGAGGCGCAGTTTGTCGAGCTCATCCAGATGCAGCAAGGTATCGCCGCTGTTGACCAACGCCCCTTCGCTGAGATCAATCAGACTCACGGTGCCGGCAAAGGGCGCCTGCAAGGTACGCAGAGAGAGTTCGTAGCGGGCGGCAT
Organism: Aeromonas fluvialis; assembly: GCF_000819885.1. Lineage (GTDB taxonomy): Bacteria > Pseudomonadota > Gammaproteobacteria > Enterobacterales > Aeromonadaceae > Aeromonas > Aeromonas fluvialis. Next base: position 54,943 of record NZ_CDBO01000036.1, on the reverse strand, counting down.
CGAGGCGCGCCTGCACCTGTGCCACCATGGCCTCCTGCCCCTCCAGCTCGGATTGGGTCACGGCGCCACGGGCCACCAGCTTGCGCATATCCCCCAGCTTGCGGTGCTCGTCACGCAGGCTGGCGCTCTGCTCGGCCAGTTCCGCCTGCTGCTTGCCCGCATCCAGTGCGATCAGGGTCGCCCCCTTCGCCACGGTCTGACCCGACTGCATCGCAATCTTCACGATGCGACCGGTCACTTCGGGGCTGATGATGACGGAGCGATTGGCCGCCAGCTTGCCCACCAGCTTGAGGGTCGGCTCGGCCAGACTCTGCTTGACGGTTTGAGTGCGGATATTGACCTGTCTGGCCGGTGCTTTGGCGGCGGGTTCGCTGTGACGCAGCGCCCAGACGCCGGCAACCACGATTAGAAGAAGGCCCAAGCCGAGCCAGATACGCATTTTCATCTAACGGTCCATGAAGAGTGATAGGGTAAATCCAGATTGGGCCATTTTAGCCCCAGACTATGCCGTGACTATGTATAAATGTGACAAAAGGTAACAGCAGTAGAAATAACGCACCCTCATCCGGGCAGGTTGATGCTTTTCATCATGGCGCTTTCATCATGCCCTTTAGCCTCAACCAGCCCAACAACCTCCATGATGGTGAAGATCAGGGCGATGGTGAAGATCAGGGCAGCACCACAGTGGCAACCAACCGGATTGGTGCCAACTGCCACAAAATATGGAGGAGTGACGTCAACTGACTCTCGGGTTAAGCTGACTATCCCCATCAAGATAAGGAGATCAAAGTGTCACGTAAACCCCGTGTTGGCCTCGCTCTGGGAAGCGGGGCCGCCCGAGGATGGGCGCATATCGGTGTGATCCGCGCCCTCGAAAGAATCGGTGTCAAACCGGACCTTATCGCCGGTTGTTCCATCGGTAGCTTTGTTGGCGCCGCCTATGCCACCGGTGAGCTCGACAAGCTGGAGTCCTGGGTGCGCGGCTTTAGCCGCATGCAGGTGGTCAGCCTGCTCGATCCGGCGCTCACCGGTGGTCTGTTCCGGGGGGACAAGGTATTTGGCCTCGCCGCCAGCCATCTCGGCAACCCCGCTATCGAGACACTCCCGATCCCGTTCGCCTGTGTCGCGACCGAACTCGATACCGGCCGCGAAATCTGGCTGCAACAGGGACCGCTGCGCCAGTCGGTGCGCGCCTCTTGCGGCATGCCGGGGATCCTCACTCCGACTCGGGTCAACGATCGCTGGCTGGTGGATGGCGCAGTGGTCAATCCGGTCCCCATCTCACTGGCCCGCGCCATGGGGGCTGAAGTCGTGATAGCGGTCAACCTCAACACTGACATGCATCAACCCTGGGCTGACGAACCGGATCAACCGGGGGGCAGCGGCCTGCTCAGCCAGTGGCTCAATCGCGGTGAATCCGCGCCAGCCCCCCCAGGTCTGTGGAGCGTCATGAGCGGTGCCATCAACATCATGCAAGAACGGATCACCCGCGCCAGGATGGCGGGTGATCCGCCGGAAATCCAGCTCTGCCCACGCCTTGGCAGCTTCTCCATCATGGATTTCCACCGAGCCAGCGATGCCATCAACGAGGGGGAGGCCTGTGTCGAGCGCAACCTCGATCAGCTCAAGGATGAACTGGGCCGCCTCGGGTTGCTGGGCAGCTAGTTGTCACCATGCGGCGATCCTAAATGAAAAAAGCGCCATTTGGCGCTTTTTTTTCAACTTCCTTACTCAGTCACATCCTTACGGTAGAAGAGCAATCCGAGCAGAATGACTGCCACCGACACCAGCAGATACAGCCCCAGGCTGGGATTGGTGATACCACCATAGAGGATGATGAGCGCCCCCAGGGTGGCACAGGTCGGGATCATAAACCGCTTCACCCAGCCCAACTCGGTAAAGGTGCGCATATACCAGACATAGAGGAACAGATAGAGGCCATAAATCAGCACGATCGGCATTTCATCAAGGGCGATGTAACGACCGAATGTCTCGTTGATGCTGCAATACCACAGCACCGAGTAGATCACCGACAACAGCGCTGCCGCCCGGGCCGAGTTAATGGGCATGTGGTGATGAGGTTCAATACGGCTCATCCACTTGGGGGCTGGCCCCTGATTGCGGATCGCCAGCGAGTAGGGAATACGCATGGTCGCCAGCACCAGACCATTGAGGGTCCCGAGACAGGAGATGATCACGAACACGGTCAAAATGGTCGAGGCAGTCCCGCCAAACAGGCTGTTTGTTGCGATATTGACCGCGTTATCCCCTTGCGCCACTATCTCGTCCGTCGGCAAAACACTGGCGATCCCCAGAAAATAGGTGACATAGACCACAAAGACGATCAGGGTGCCAATCACCAGAGCTCTGGGCAGGTTCTTCTTGGAATCGCGAATTTCGCTGTTGATGGTCACGGCGGCGATCCACCCTTCATAGGCGAAGGCGGTAGCAACCACGGCCGTGGCCAGAGTGCCTCCGGTGCTCCCTATCCCATCCATCGCCTGCACAAAGTTGGTCACGGTGACACCATTGATCAGCCCTGAAATGGTGCCCACAATGGCAACCAGGATCAGCGGGATCAACTTGATCAGGGTAGATCCCACTTGCAGCTTGCCCGCCAGGACCGGGGTATAGAAGTTGATCAGATAGGTGACCGTCATATAGACAGCCGCCAGCATCCAGGTGGCACCAGAGTTGGTCGGATTATCGCTGCCGAGCAAGATCATGGTGTATAGCGCCGCAACCCAGGCCAGGATGGCAGAGAGAGGCGCATAATAGAGTACGCCTTTGAACCACCCCACCAGGTAGCCAAACATTTTGCCGTATGCCGCTTCGGCATAATCGACGATACCATTGGACTTTTCTATCCGCTGGGCAAACTCGGCAAACACCAGCGCCCCGAAGATCATGGAAAATGCACCCAATGCCCATGCCAGCAGCGCAATGGCCAGATTACCGCCAGTCAAACGCAATACATCATCGGCCTTGAAGAAGACGCCGGAGCCGATCACCACGCCGACTACCATAGCGATGGCTGTCATCAGGCCATAGCGTTTATCCAACTCATTACTACTCATACCCATTGCTCATATCTTCCTGAATGTAATCGTTCTCGGGTGGTTCGGTACCACCAGGGGACCCATTTTGCGGGGCTGCCTATTCTCGTTGGCCTGCATAGATAATTCAAAGCATGTTAGATAAAAAAATCGATCTGCGACCCAAAAAAATACCGCCCGAAGGCGGCATTTCTATTCACATCGATGATCAGCCCTTGGCGAGGTCATCCGGTCCGATCTGACCGATCTCTGCAACTTTTTTGTCCGCCAACAGCCAGAGGGTAAACTTGTGCAGGTCAGGGTGGTGAGCAAGGGCTACCAGGAAGGCGCCACCTACTTCACGATAACCCAGCTCGTAGTTTTTCAGGGTTGTGGGGGGAACACCGAGCAAATCAGCAAACTTCGGACGGCTCAAACCGACCGCTTCGCGGATCTGACGGATCTTCTTGCCAACAGTGACGATATTTGAATTCATAATGTTCCATACTCCGTCTTTATTTTTCGCGACGACTCGTAGTCAAGTGTATCAGTTTTGTACGGACTCGTTATGGTCGAGCCTCTATCTTATGAGCGCCTTTCGGCGACAACCCTTATTTTCAACGGGGATGGTAATCGCTCAGCTGCCTCAGGTAAACAGTCTCGAAAAGAAACCTTTATTGTCGCCCCCTCAATAACTCGTATAATCCGCAAGCTACCCATTAAGAGGAATAAGTATGGCGTTTCCCGGCATTATCTCTCGCCTTCACCCCGTTTCCAGCCCAGCAAAACTGGCGCAACAGCGCCTGCAAGGTGAACAATATCGCGCCGAAGCATTCTGGCTTCCGGCTCTGCTGTCCCACCACGCCAGCGAGCTGCTGGCCGCCCTGCCGGAGAGTTGCAACCTGTTTCTTGAACAAGCGTCGCAGAACCTGCCCTTGCGCAGCCACGACGGCATCCTGCATAACAATGAGCAGCTCATCTTGATAAATGGTCAGTCTATTGCTCTGGCAACCACCCCGGGTGACGGCGGTCTGGTACCCGAATCCGGCATGGCTGAGATGGCAGAGTGGCTGGAGATGGGACACCGTCATTTCATCTTTTCAGCCGCAGTTCAGCCTGTGGCACGCGCCATCCTCAACATCTGGCCCCTTGATCCCTATCTGGCCAGACATTTCTTGATGACATTTACCCCCCTGCTGAAAAGTGCAACGGAAGCAGACTACCTCGAGGTGTTTCATGTCAGAGCAAACCCTGCCAATCCGCACAGTGACTGGGCTCAGGCCTATATGAAACTGGAGAAGAAACTGCACAGGGCCTATCTGGATCACTAATTAATCAAAATAAACAGCCGGTTAAGGGCACGACACAATTTGCCATAAGGCTCATTTGTGAGCTTGATCATGTTTTAAAATCGGCATAGAGTGCGCCTCGTCATCGGAATGACATCAGTTGCCTGGCAGCGGTTTATCACGCTTTGCGTGCCATGCCAGTGCACTCGACACACCAGGAGAGTGTGCAACCCGGCACAGCCGGGTCATCTGTCAGACTCGACGCCAGCCGTACGGCGGAGCCTGCAGCTTACATAAATGAAAAAGTGCTAAGCACGTGCACTACGTGTGATCTCAACGAGGATTTTTTTATGATGAAAATGGCCCCTTCCATGATCGCCATCGCCATGGCTGCTCTGGGTGCTACCGCTGCTCACGCCGCTGACGACATCTACTTCGGTGCCGGTGTCGGTGTTGCCCACTTCAACGGTCTGGGAAAAGTGACCAGCGATAACACTGGCGAAGAAAATGCAGCTGCGGCCAACGCCTTTGTTGGTTACAACTACACCGAAAATTTTGCAACCGAGTTTGGTTACCTGTACACAGGTCGTGGCAATAGTGGTGGCCAACGCTACGAAAACCAGGGGGCTACCCTGTCCGGTCTCGCTCGTCTGCCGGTTGGCAACGACTTCTCCCTGTTCGCTGAAGGCGGCGCCTACTGGGCTCACACCGACGGCTTGGGCGTGAGCGATACCAAAGTGTCTCCGCTGGCCGGGCTCGGTGTGACTTACCAAGTTAACGATGCACTGGATATCCAAGCGCGTTACCGCTACATGTGGGATGTGGCTGATCTGCATGCTGACAATGGCGACAGCTACAAATCCAACCAAAGCGTGACAACTCTGGAAGCGGTATACCACCCGTTCCGTACTTCCTACGTCGCCCCCGTTGCAGCACCGGTTGTTGAAGAAGCGCCTGCTCCGGCTCCGCAAGTTGTCGAGAAGAACTTCGCCCTGAACTCCGACGTGCTGTTTGCCTTTGGCAAAGAGACCCTGAAGCCGGAAGGCGTTGCAGCCCTGAATGCGCTGTACCAGCAGATCGTTGATTTCCAGCCGAAAGATGGCAACGCTGTTGTTGTTGGTTACACCGACCGTATCGGTTCCGACGCTTACAACCAGAAGCTGTCTGAAGCCCGTGCCCGTACCGTTGCCAACTTCCTGGTGAGCAAAGGTATGGCTGCCAGCAAGGTTGCCATCGAAGGTCGTGGCGAAGCCAACCCGGTTACCGGCACCAAGTGCAACGGCGTAACCGCTAAAGCTCAGCTGATCTCCTGCCTGGCTCCGGATCGTCGCGTAGAAGTTCGCGTATCTGGCGTACAAGAAGTTCAGCAATAATCTGACCTCGTTCAGATAGTGCGAAAAAAAGGGATGCTGCGGCATCCCTTTTTGTTTGTCTCATTCTCGCTTGCATCCCTCATTTGCCCCTCCCTGCGCTTGCCTGCCCCGCCCCGAAAGCATAAAGTAGTTGCGCCTGTAAGATATTGGATAAGCACTAAAAAGCGCTTCTTGTCCGGTCTGTTATCCATGACGCCATTGCATCATGAGAGTCCAAAGCCTTCGCTATCCACTTTGCTGGCGATTTTTCGCAGCAATAAAAACAAGTGCATTGCCCGACCCGGGCTAACACAACGAGGATAAACCGATGAAACTCAAAATGGCTCCTACCCTGATTGCACTGGCGCTGGCCGCCGCTGGCACCACGGCTCAGGCTGCTGTCGATGACTGGTATGGTGGTATCGGTGCTGGCTGGGCCTATGCCCACAATCTGGATGATTTTGGCAAAGACACTGATAAAGATGCCACCGCACTGAGCCTGTTCGGCGGTTACAACTTCAACGACTACTACGCGGCCGAACTGGGCTACCTCTACGCCGGTAAAGCGGGCGTTGACGGTGTCGATTTCAAAACCCAGGGGGCAACCCTCTCCGGTATCGCCCGCCTGCCGCTGGGCGACATCGTCTCCGTGTTTGCTGAAGGTGGAGCCTACTTCAATCACGTCAACGGCAATGACAACAGCGACAACGGCACTGCACCACTCGCGGGTCTGGGCCTGACAGCCAAGGTCTCTGACCTTGTCGATGTGCAAGCACGCTATCGCTACCTGTGGAATCTGGGTGACGAGCAGAAGACCTGGGAGAGCGACATGAGCGTTGCGACCCTGGAGCTGGTACTGCACCCCAACCGGACATCTTATGTCGCCCCGGTGGCCGCTCCGGCCCCCGAGCCGGCTCCCGAGCCGGTACTGGTGGACAAAAGCTTCGCCCTGAGCTCTGACGTGCTGTTTGCCTTTGGCAAATCCACCCTCAAGCCGGAAGGTGTCGCAGCGCTCAACACGCTGTATCAGCAGATCGTTGATGTTCAGCCGAAAGATGGCAGCGCCGTGGTCGTCGGTTACACCGACCGTATCGGCTCTGACGCCTACAACCAGAGACTCTCCGAAGCACGCGCCCGTACCGTGGCCGACTTCCTGGTTGGCAAGGGCCTGCCGGCTGGCAAAGTTGCCATCGAAGGACGCGGTGAAGCCAATCCGGTCACCGACACCCAGTGCAACGGGGTCAAGGGCAAGGCTCAGCTGATCTCCTGTCTGGCGCCGGATCGCCGTGTGGAAGTGCGCGTCACCGGTGTGCAGCAAGTCACACAATAATCCTGATCACCAGGATAAGCAGGAGGCCGAATGGCCTCCTTTTTATTGCCTGCCATGCGACCCACTTCTGGCGCTCTTCCTTCTTCCCGCATGGTTTCAGTGAAATAGGATCACTTATTGCCGCTATCCATACCTCTTGAGTGGTTAAAAACAGCCCGTCACCTATACATAAGTGTGGGGTTTGGCCAACAAGGATCCCCACTCAACCACACATCGACGAGGATACGCGATGAACATAAGATTAAAACCTGTGTGGATTGCACTGGCATTGGCGAGCACAGGCGCACATGCAGTACCGGTCCATGACTGGTATGCCGGGATAGGCGGTGGTTGGGCGATAGCCCACGACCTGAATGATTTCAGCCAGGATGTCAGCAAGGATGCGACTGCACTCTCCCTGTTTGGCGGCTACAACTTCACGGAGAACCTGGGCGTCGAAATGGGTTATCTCTCCACCGGCGACTGGGATATCAACGGTCATGACTTCAATAGCAAGGGGGCTACCCTGTCTGTGATTGGTCGTTTGCCACTCAGCGAGATGTTCTCGGTGTTTGCCGAGGGCGGCGGCTATATCTATCACGTCGAATCGGTCAACGGCGGGGACGACAACCTGGCGCCGCTGGCCGGCCTCGGCCTCACCGCCAGGCTCCATGACTGGGTCGATATCCAGGCCAGGTATCGGTATCTGGTCAGGGTAGGGGACGATCCTGACAACGACAAGGTGAACAGCGCCACCCAGCGCTGGGTCAGCGACATCAGCACCGCCACCCTGGAGCTGGTGATCCATCCCAACCGCAGCAGACCGGTCGAGCCAGCCCCCGCCCCCATGGTCGTTCCCCCGCCACCACCGGCTCCGGAGCCGGTCGATCAGACCTTCAACCTCAGTTCCGATGTGCTGTTTACCTTTGGCAAGGCCAACCTCAAGCCGGAGGGGATGAGCGCGCTGGAAGCGCTCTATCAGCAGATCGTCGATGTTCAACCCAAGGATGGCAGCGCCGTGGTGATGGGCTATACCGACCGCATCGGCTCGGATGCCAGCAATCAGAAGTTGTCAGAAGCACGCGCTCAAACCGTAGCAGACTTTCTGATCGGCAAAGGGCTGCCCGCCGACAAGGTGAGCATTCAAGGCAATGGCGAGAGCAACCCGGTCACCGGCAACCAGTGCGACGATATCAAGGCCAGAACCGCCCTCATCGACTGCCTTGGGCCGGATCGCCGGGTTGAGGTGCGGGTGACCGGCGTAAAGAGCGCCCACGAGTAGTTCATCTTGAGGCGATAACCATGTCAGACGTGCAGTAAAAAGGGATGCTTGCGCATCCCTTTTGCTTTGCCGTGATAGCTATGCCCGTCCAATCAGAACGAGGTGCGGCGGTAGCGACGATACTCCGGATGCCAGAAGTTGGCCTCGATAGCCTGATCGATCACCTCGTCCGGGGTCTGTACCGCCTTGCCCTGCAGCATGGCGGTCTTGGCCACCATCTTGGCGATGTAGCGGGAGACCTGGTGAATCTCCGCCAGATCCGGCAACAGGGAGCCCTCCTCCCCTTTCACCAGCGGAGAACACTCCGCCAGCGCGCGGCTGGCCGACATCAGCATGGCGTCGGTCACCCGGGTAGCGCCGGAGGCGATAACGCCAAGGCCAATCCCCGGGAAGATAAAGGAGTTGTTGCACTGGGCGATGACGTAGCGTTTGCTCTTATACTCCACCGGCGCAAACGGGCTACCGGTGGCTACCAGCGCCTGACCGTCAGTCCAGCGGATAAGGTCTGCCGGCGTCGCCTCGACCCGGGAGGTGGGGTTGGAGAGCGGGAAGATGATGGGACGGGCACAGTGCTTGTGCATGGTCTTGACCACCTCTTCGGTAAACAGCCCCGGCTGACCGGAAACCCCGATGAGGATGTCAGGACGACCGTGCTCCATCACCTCCAGCAGGGAGATATTGTCCCCCACCGGCCAGTCAGCAATCCGCTCCACCGGCTGGGAGAGACGGCGCTGGAAGTCGAGCTGGTTGGGGATCTTGTCGGTGATAAGACCAAAACGGTCCACCATAAAGACCCGGCCACGGGCCTCTGCATCCGTCAGCCCCTCGGCCTTCATCTGCGCCACAATCTGCTCGGCGATGCCGCAGCCGGCGCTACCGGCGCCGAGGAAGGCGACCCGCTTCTCGGAGAGCTTGGCGCCGGAAGCCTTGCAGGCGGCAATCAGGCTACCCAGGGTCACGGCCGCGGTGCCCTGGATATCATCGTTGAAACAGCAGAGTTCGTTCTTGTAGCGGTTGAGCAGCGGCATGGCATTGTTCTGGGCAAAATCCTCGAACTGCAGCAGGATGTCGGGCCAGCGGCGCTTGACCGCCTGAATGAAGGCGTCGACGAACTCGGCATACTCTTCGCCGGAGATGCGCGGATTGCGCCAGCCCATGTAGAAAGGGTCATTGAGCAGCTGCTGGTTGTTGGTGCCCACATCCAGCACCACCGGCAGGCAGTAGGCGGGCGAGATGCCGCCACAGGCGGTGTAGAGCGACAGCTTGCCGATGGGAATGCCCATACCGCCGATCCCCTGATCCCCCAGCCCCAGGATCCGCTCGCCATCGGTGACCACGATCACCTTGACGTTCTGCTTGGTGGCGTTTTGCAGCATGTCATCGATCCTCTCCTTGTCTGGGTAGGAGATAAACAGGCCACGGGCGCGGCGATAGATGTTGGAGAACTCTTCACACGCCTTGCCCACGGTCGGGGTATAGATGACCGGTAGCATTTCGGTCAGGTGGTTGTGCAGCAAGCGGTAGAAGAGCGTCTCGTTGGTATCCTGGATGTTACGCAGGTAAATGTGCTTGTCCATGTCGTTGCCGAACGCCATGAACTGACGGTAGGCCCGCTCGGCCTGCTCTTCGATGGTCTCGATATTCTGGGGCAGCAAGCCTTCGAGGTTGAAGTTGCTGCGCTCTTCGCTGGTGAAGGCGCTGCCCTTGTTGAGCAAGGGGGTCTCCAGCAGGGCGGGACCGGCATAGGGAATATAGAGGGGACGTTTCTGATTATTATCTTCAAACATGGATCTTGATACCTAAACGGTTAGCGAGATGCAGGAAGCCGGAGATCCTAGGGGCTTGTGTCATAAATTTCAAAGAGTTTGCATATCCGTTGCAAAAGGTTTGCGACCCAATCGACGAAAGGCACCGGGGGTCAGACCAGTGAGCCGGCGAAAGCGGTTGGCAAAGTTGGCCCCATCGCTGTAGCCGACCCGGGCAGCCAGCTCGCCAAGGGGCCAGTTGGTGTAGAGCAGTAGTTGGCGCGCCTTGTTCATTCTGAGCTCGGTCACCCTCGCCATCGGTCCCATGCCGAACACTTGCTGGCAGAGTCGGTGCAGATGGGGTACAGAACAGGCCATCTGCTCGGCCAGCCGGGCCACGCTCCAGGGCTCATCGAGACGCGCCTCCACCCGGCGAAACAGTGCCTGTAATCTGAGTTCAGGGGTACCGCGCACCTCCCCTTGCAGGGTGCGTTCCAGCAGCGCCAGCAGCAGGTTGAGCAGTTGAGGTTGCAGCGGGGAACGCACCCCCTCCCCCTGCATCAGGCTGAGCAGATGGTAGAGCTGATCGCCGCCATCCCCTTGCCAGATACGGTGCCCAAGGCGATGCAGGTGCTGCCAGCGCAGCACGTCATCGAGCAGGATCCAGCTGGTGTGCCACTGCTCGCCCACCAGCTTGAGGCCACCCGGCACGGCAGCGGGCAAAAAGATAAGCGACCCGGCCGGGATAGGCTGCTCGCCGCCATCGGTGAGCAGCGCCCCACCCTCGCTGTGGCTCACCATCAGGATGTGAAACTCGGGCCGGTTGCGACGGATCAGGTAGTGATCCCGGATGATCGAGAGGCCGGTCAGGAAGATACCCGCCTCGCCGAGCAGGGGCAGACCTTCACGCCCCAGCATCCGCTCTTCGCAAGAAGGTGCAATTTCCAGACACTCGCTGACAAAGGGCATAAGACCTCAACAGGATAGTTTTACACAAAAAAATCGAGAGCTACTCACAGTGAGTAGCCACACTATCACCCCTTATCATACCCCCCGACAACCCTTGCTTTTCTCATACCCGGTTAACAACGATGAATTATTGGCAAGCGATTTTAAAACAAACCACCGATCGCGAGTTCATGGCCAGACTGTGGCGACTAGCCCTGCCCGTCTCACTGCAATCCATGATGTTCTCCCTGCTCGGCCTCATCGATATCATGATGGTGAGCCAGCTTGGCACCACGGCCGTGGCGGCGGTCGGCTTGGGTAACCGGGTCTTCTTCTTCAATCTGCTGGTGATAGCGGGCCTCGCGGGCGGGGTTTCGGTATTGGCAGCACAATATTACGGTCGCGGCGAGATGGCCGGGGTGCGCCGATCCCTGGCTCTGGCGCTGGTGGGCGCCCTGCTGGTCTCCCTGCCATTTGCCTTTGTCTATGTATTATCGCCGGGCAGTGTGCTGGGCTTTGCCAGCCAGGAGCCCGCGCTGCGCGAGCTGGCGGATCAATTCTTGATGATCACCGGCGCCACCATCCTCTGCACCGCCATCGTGGTACCACTGGAGTCGGCGTTGCGCTCGGTCGGCAATGCCGCTGCCCCCACCCGCATCGGCATTATCGCCATCATCGCCAACGTCATCCTTAACTATGCCCTCATCTTCGGCCATTTCGGCTTCGAGGCGATGGGCGTAGCCGGTTCGGCCTGGGGCACCACCCTCTCGCGACTGCTACAAACAACCCTGCTGCTGATCTACGTGAGACGCTATGAATCGCGGCTGATCCCGCGCGTGCCAGACTGGCTGGCCGCCTTCAAACGCAAGGAGGTGGTGCGCTTCACCCTGATCGCCCTGCCACTACTGTTCCATGACGGCCTCTGGGCCTTCGGCATGCTGATTTACGGCTTTCTCTATGCCCATCTTGGCACCGATTCACTGGCCATCATGACCACCCTGGGGACGCTCGAGAGCATCCTTATCTCCCTCTTCTTTGGGTTGGCGGTCGCCTGCTCCACCCTGCTCGGCCACCGGCTCGGGGCCGAGGAGTACGAGATTGCCTGGCAGCACTCCCAGCTCTTTCTGCTGCTCGCCCCCATCGGCGCCATGCTGGCGGGGATCGCAGTTTGGCTGCTGCAGACCAACCTGTTGCAGTGGGTGGGCAACCTGCCCCCCGAGCTGATGGCCGAGGCGGGCCAGGTGCTCGGCATAATGTGTCTGGGGATGCTGCTCAAGGTATTCAACATGGTGGGCATCATAGGGGTGCTGCGCTCGGGCGGGGACGTGAACTACACCATCTTCATCGATATCGTCGGCATGTGGTGCATCGGTCTGCCACTCGCCTGGGTGGCGGTCAGTCTGCTCGGCTGGCCCCTCTCCTGGGTGGTGGCGGTGGTCTTGCTGGAGGAGCTCAGCAAGGTGCTGCTGGTGCAGCGCCGTATTCGCCAGCGCCGCTGGTTGAAGAATCTGGTGATGGGATAAGGGGCATGGCAAAGGGGGAAAATACGGGATCATATCAATGACAGAAAATCCCCGTTTGCAGTATGCTGGGCGCCTCTTCAATCAGAGGCAGGGATCCACGATCTCCCTGTCCAGTAGTCGTTTAAGGAGACGAGCATGCAACCACAGAAAGAGCTGATCACCGAGACTGCCCTGCTGGAGATGGCCAACAAGATCATCAAGGAACACGAGGATTTCATCCACGGCATGCGCGCCGATTCGGTGGAGCAGAAGGGGGATATTCTGGTGTTCAAGGGGGAGTACTTTCTGGCCGAAGATGGTACTCCGACCGGCAAGACCATGGCCGTGTTCAACATGTTCAAGCTGCTGGCCCAGCAGCTCTCCGGCAAGTACAAGCTTGCCTGATGTCGCCAGCACATTGTCAACACGATGCCGCCCTCAGGCGGCATCTGTTTTTCCACTACTCAGCCCCTCTATCACCACGCAATTGCGCCCGGCCATCTTGGCCTGATAGAGACACTCGTCGGCGCGGTTGATCAGCAGATCCGTGCTCTCGCCGGGTCGGGCCAGCGCAATCCCTATGCTCACCGTCACCTCCAGCAATTCGTCCGAGATGGGGCTTTTCACCAGCCGCGCCTCGACGGCAATGCGCAGCCGCTCCGCCATTTTCCCCACCTGTGCCGGATTGGCGCTGTTGAGCATCAGGATGGCAAACTCTTCGCCGCCATAACGCCCCAGCACCATGTCTGGCTCCAGCTGCTCACCCAGGGTAATCGCAACCTCCTTGAGCACTGCGTCTCCCGCCAGATGACCGTAAATATCGTTGATCCGCTTGAAGCGATCGAGATCCAGCAGCATCACAGCAAAGGGCTTCTTCCTGCTCTGCAGCCTCTCTCTGGCCTGCTCAAGCTGCTTCATCAGCAAGCGGCGGTTCATCATGCCGGTCAACTCATCGGTGGTGGACTCCCGATAGAGCCGCAGCAACATATTAAGTTGACCGCACTGCACCCAGCAGCTGGCCAGAGTAAACATGCCGAGCACCCATACCTGATTCAGGGTGGCCTGACTCCAGATGGTCTGCCCTACCAGCACCCAGTGACCCAGCAACATGGTCACCAACACCACGCAGGCCAGCTGCAGGCCGAGGGAGAGGGGGATGGGGAAGATAGCAAACAGGGAGATCAGCAGATAGGGAAAGGCCGCATAGCCCGCCTGCAACTCCTGTCCGGCACCAAAACTGTGCAGGCAGAAGAGGGAGAAGAGCATCATCACTGCCATCAGGTAACCCAGCGCCAGCTTCATCCGTTCCCGCTTGAAGTGAATAAGGTAGGAGAGCGGGATCAGTGGCGAGAGCGCCAGGGTGCAGAAGATCCTGGCTTGAAACAACTGCTCGAAATGGCTGGGCGGCAAGGTGATCCAGTCAACCAACGCCCAAGCGGGCAGCCCGACCATTAGCAGGCAGGTGAGCAGGCGCAGACGCACAGTCATAAAGCCCATACGGGTGCGGGTAAAATCTTCGGAGTGAACTCTGGCACTCCAGAACTCTGACAACTTGAGCATCCATCGCTTCCACGTCAAGGTCGAGTGGTTCATTCTACACCTACAAAGTAGTAAAAATGTCATGAGAGGGGGAATAAAAGTAGAGGGCGCTCACACAAAACGACAGATGATAATCGCAGCACGCAAACGTTTCAACCCATCAAAAAATAAACCTTTTATCGCAAAATTAGCGCTGGTCAGCCTCATTTCAATCACTACAATAGCGCCCAATTTTTTCCCCTTTCCCACATAATTTGAGGTACTTATGGAACAGGCTGCCGACACGCGCATCACCCCGGAGGCACACCCCCCCAGACGAGCCCAGAGCGAACTGGTCTACGGCATAGATGATGTCCCCCCCTTGCCCCAGACACTGTTCGCCGCCCTGCAGCATATGCTCGCCATGTTTGTCGCCATCATTACCCCGCCCCTGATCATCGCCAATTCCCTCGGCCTCCCCGCCGCTGACACCCGTTATATCGTCTCCATGTCGCTGGTCATGTCCGGCATCGCCTCCTTCATCCAGACCCGCCGTTTCGGCCCCATCGGTTCCGGCCTGCTCTCGGTGCAGGGCACCAGCTTCAACTTCCTCGGTCCCATCATCGCCTCCGGACTCGCCCTCAAACAGGCGGCCATGCCGACTGAAGATATGCTCGGCACCCTGTTCGGCACCATTATGGTGGCGGCACTGACCATGGTGATCCTCAGCCGCTTCCTCCATCTGGTCCAGAAGGTGATCACCCCGCTGGTGACCGGGATCGTGGTCCTGCTGATCGGTCTGACCCTGATCAAGGTGGGACTCATCAGCATGGGCGGCGGTTACAACGCCATGGCCGATGGCAGCTTCGCCAGCCCGAGCAACCTGTTGCTCTCCCTGCTGGTACTCGGCATCATCGTGCTGCTGCAGCGCAGCCGCAATCCCTGGCTGCGCCTCTCCGCCATCATGATCGCCATGCTGGCCGGTTATGCCGTGGCCCTGCTGATGGGCAAGGTCAGTGCGCCGACCTTTACCGGCCCCATGGTGATGGTGCCGGAGCCCTTGCGCTATGGTCTGGGTTTTGACTGGCAGCTGTTCGTGCCCCTGGCCATCATCTTCGCCGTCACAGCACTGGAGGCAATCGGTGACATGACCGCCACCTCGGATGTGTCCGGTGAACCCGTGACTGGCAAGGTCTATATGAAACGCATCAAAGGGGGGGTACTGGCCGATGGCTGCAACTCCATCCTGGCCGCCATCTTCTCCACCTTCCCCATGTCCACCTTCAGCCAGAATAACGGAGTTATCCAGCTAACCGGGATGGCCAGCCGCTACGTCGGCCTGTTTATCGCCGCCATGCTGGCACTGCTCGGCCTGTTCCCGGCGGTCGCCAGTCTGGTGCAGCAGATCCCCGAGCCCGTACTGGGTGGCGCCACTATCGTGATGTTTGGCACCATAGCTGCTGCCGGGGTGCGGATCATTTCCCGCGAGGAGCTGGATCGCCGCGCCCTGATGATCCTGGCCGTCTCCATCGCCATGGGACTGGGGGTCGCCCAGGTACCCGAGGTGTTGCAACACATGCCGGAGCTTATCAAGAGTGTGCTCTCCTATGGCGTCGCTACTGGCGGCATCACCGCCATCGTGCTCAACCTGCTGCTGCCCAAGCGCAGCGCACAACCCGCCTGACACTGCGCCTGGCTGTCACCAGCGCTACGCGTCCATAAAAAAGCCACGACCCGAGTCGTGGCTTTTCGTTTGAATGGATGGTCGTTACATCAGGCCGTCTGCGGCTCCGGTTCGGCTTCACCATCCTGTTCGCGACTAAAGTAGGCACGGGTCTCGGCGATCACCACATGGCGCAGGCCAATGAGGCCGATGAGGTTGGGCACCGCCATCAGGCCGTTCACGATATCGGCCAAGAGCCAAATCATGTCGAGGTGGAGGAAGGCCCCGCTCGCCACCAGCGCCAGATAGATAACACGGTAGGGCTTGATCGCCTTGACCCCGAACAGGTACTCGGTACAGCGCTCGCCGTAGTAGTTCCAGCCAAGGATGGTGGTAAAGGCGAAGAACAAGAGGCCAATGCTCACCAGATACTGGCCAACATGGGCATCGAGCCCCTGGGCAAAGGCCAGACTGGTCATGGCCGCGCCGCTCGCATCGCCGCTCCACACCCCGGTCACCACCAGGGTCAGGCCGGTCATAGTGCAGATGATGATGGTGTCGATAAAGGTACCGGTCATGGAGACCAGCCCCTGCTCCACGCAGGAATCGGTCTTGGCCGCCGCCGCCGCGATGGGCGCAGAGCCCAGCCCCGACTCGTTGGAGAAGACCCCGCGCGCCACCCCGGACTGAATGGCCAGCATGATGCTGGCACCGACGAAGCCGCCGGTCGCCGCATGGCCGGTGAAGGCACTCTCAATAACCAGCATGACGGCATCGGGCAGGGCGCTGGCGTTGTTCACCAACACGCCGAGGCAGGCGACGATGTAGAAGATAGCCATGAATGGCACCACCTTGCTCGACACGCTGGAGATGGACTTGATCCCCCCCAGGGTCACCAGTGCCACGATCAGGGTCAGCACCACGGCCGTCACTTCACGGGGTACCGAGAAGGAGAGAGTCATGGCGTCGGAGATGGCGTTGACCTGCGGGAAAGTCCCGATACCGAAAAAGGCGACGCCAATGCCGAACAGGGCGAACAGCTTGGCCAGCGGCTTGGAGCCGAGTCCCTTCTCCAGATAGTACATGGGGCCACCCGCCATCTGGCCGCTAGCATCCTGCTCGCGGTATTTGACCGCCAGCAGGCACTCGGCGTACTTGGTGGCCATGCCGAACAGCGCCGCCATCCACATCCAGAACAGGGCTCCGGGGCCACCCAGCTTGATGGCGGTAGCCACCCCGACGATGTTGCCGGTACCAATGGTGGCTGAAAGCGCAGTACAGAGGGCGCCGAAGCTGGAAACATCCCCCTGCTTGCCCTTCCCCTGATCGCGGCCAAAAACCAGCCGCAGAGCGAGGGGCAAGCGCACCACCTGAAGCAGACCCAGACGCAGGGTGAGATAGATACCGGTCCCGACCAGCAGGATCAGCAGGGGTGGTCCCCAGATAAAGCTATCGATGGCGGTTAACGCCGATTGAATTGATGACATGCATCCTCCTTAAAAAACAAAAATTAAGGAGGAGAAGGATGATCTTCCCATAGGTGTCGCGATCGGCCAAAGGCGATCGGATGCGGGCCAAGAATGTGTTCACACTCTTACTGCGAGGCCGTGATCAAGGCTCATGCGCTGCTCGCTTATGTGGGACCAAGAGGCTCATGTATTTACATACACTCCGGTTCCTGCGCTGCTCTTTACCTTGCTGACGACCTCTCGTTACAGATCGTGAACAGTTCCAAGCTCAGGTACAACCATCCCATCCCCTCTGTCCTTTTGCCTGAGAGTTTCCGGCGCCAGCCTGCCCTTGCGGGTGGTCATGGTGCCTTGCTCCTTCGGCGCCCGATTTAACGGGTCTCTCCAGAGTATCGTCCAGTAGCAGTCCACACCGGTTGCCCGGTACCTGAAAGATTCACTTCTTCGGTGGATGGTTGCCCATCGCTCTCCTGCTACCTTCATCCGAACTAGTTTGGATTAGGAAGTCGGCATGTTAATCCAAAAAATGTGAGCTGTCTCGCACTTGGCTGCCCCCATTTATATTTTTTAGTGACCGCCAGAACCGCAACAAGAATGTTAAATGTTAGTTAAGTATCAATAAGTTAGGCTCTCACCGATCAAATGTGGCCCAAACGGGAAAAATGGCGGATAGAGAACAGTGATCCCTCTCGTTTCGCCAAGAAAATCTTGCCGACATATCCAATCAAAATGCTTGCACAAAGAATCAATAAGCCGATAATCCGCTGCATAACCAAGCACTTTACCATCAATTTATGCACTGTGTTCGGTTGGTCCCACCGGACCGCTCGCCTGACCCGGCCGTCGCCGGTTCAATCGCATATGGCTTGGGCATATCACGCCCCCTAAGGATGACCAAAAGAGAATGAACGAGACCCTGGTTGCAAAAGATGTGGTCGCACAAGATTACCGTCAGCTGGTTGAACAATTCGGCTCCCCCCTGCTGCTGCTCGACAAGGCAGCCGTCCGCAAACAGTATCGGGCGCTGGCCGCCGCCCTGCCCGATGTACGATTGCACTATGCACTCAAACCCCTGCCCCACGAGGCAGTGGTCTCTGTCTTGAAGGAAGAGGGGGCTTGTTTCGATCTGGCCACCAATGGCGAAGTGGATCTGGTGCGCAGTCAGGGGGTTCGCCCGGGACGTTGCATTCATACCCATCCCATCAAGCGCGACAGCGATATCCGTTATGCGCTGGAGTTCGGCTGCACCGTGTTTGTCTACGACAACCCGCTGGAGCTGGAGAAGTTCATTCCCTACAAGGACGAAGTAACACTGCTGCTGCGGGTCAGCTTCCCGAACCCCGAGACCAAGGTCGATCTCTCCAAGAAGTTCGGCTGCACCCCGGAGCAGGCGCTGCCGCTGCTGCAGCTGGCCCACGCCAAGGGGATCAAGGTGATGGGGCTGTCGTTCCACGTCGGCTCTCAGGTCCCCCACGCCCGTCGCCACGTGCAGGCCATCGACGCTTGCCGCGAGATCATGGAGCAGGCCTGGTCGATCGGGCTCAAGCCCTGGGTACTGGATATCGGCGGCGGTTTCCCGGTCGATTATGATGGCGGCGAGTTCGATATCGACGGCTTCTGCGCCCCGATCCGCGAGGCACTGGCCAAGTTGCCCGCCACCGTGCAGAAGATCGCCGAACCGGGCCGCTTTATCAGCGCGCCAGCCATGACCTCGGTCGCCAGCGTCATGGGCAAGGCACACCGCGGCGACAAGATCTGGTACTACCTGGATGACGGCCTCTACGGCAGCTATAACGGCCAGCTCTATGACCATGTCATCTATCCGGTCAGCACGCCCTATGCCCATGGCGAGCTACACAATGCCGTACTCTCCGGCCCTACCTGCGACAGCGTGGACGTGATCCGCGATGGCATCATGCTGCCGGATCTGGCCATCGGCGAGCTGGTGGTGGGCAAGGTGATGGGGGCCTACACCTGGGCATCTGCCTCTACCTTCAACTTCTTCCCCAAGGCGAGCATCCTCATTCTGGACAGCAGCCAGAAAGGACAGAAACTGGTGGCGGTCGCCTGACGACGCCGTTCGCCGGCCCAAAACAAGAGGGGGAAGCTCGAGCTTCCCCCTCTCTCATTTCATCGCGGCTGGTCAGATAAACTGACTGGTCAGCAGCCAGCCGGTATAGGCGACGAAGCAGGTGAGCAGTACGCCCCCCTCCACCCGGTTGATCCGCCCCTTTCCTTTACGGCCCAGACACATCACCAGCAGCAACAGGGTCAGCCCCATCATGATGCTCCAGTCACGGGTGAGCACCTCGGGTGCCACGTCGAGCGGATGGATGCCTGCCGCGATCCCCACCACCGCCAGGGTATTGAACAGGTTGGAGCCAAGCACGTTACCCAGCGCCAGATCGTGCTCGTTTTTCTTGATGGCCATCAGGGAGGAGGCCAGCTCCGGCAACGAGGTACCGATGGCCACTATGGTCAAACCAATCACCAGATCGCTGATACCAAACGCCTGAGCGATGGTCACCGCTCCCCACACCAGCAAACGGGAAGCCCCGACCAGCAACACCAATCCGACGATCAGCCAGAAAATGGCTCTCTTCAGCGGCATGGCTTCGCTGTCGATGTCGTCATTGACGTCGGCATCCAGCGCATCCCCTTTGCCGGTGATCCCGGCCCAGATAGACCAGCCCATCAGAACGACGAAGACGGCCCCCAGAATAGCCGCATCCATGGCACCGAGATGGCCATCTATCAGCAACGCACCGGAAAGCAGGGTAATTGCAAGCAGGATGGGGATCTCCTTGCGCACCACCTGGGAAGAGACCGCAATCGGGCTGATCAGGGCGGTGAGACCCAGGATCAGGGCGATATTAGTGATGTTGGAGCCATAGGCATTACCGAGCGCCAGACCCGGATTCCCCTGCATGGAAGCCAGCGCCGACACCACCATCTCGGGCGCCGAAGTGCCAAAACCGATGATCACCATGCCGATCAGCAGCGGTGGCATTCCCGCATAACGGGCGGTCGCCGCAGCGCCATCGACAAATTTATCCGCACTCCAGACCAGCAGCGCCAGTCCGGCAATCAGGGCAACAAAAGCCAGGGTCATATCGTCTCTATTCCATGGTCTGCAAACACAAAAGCCAGGCACAAGCCTGGCCTCTTCCAGAAGCGGGCCCAGTGTAGCGGGCCCCCTTTCTATTTCAAGGGGAAATCAAACTGCAATTAACATTTCACAGTGCTGCCAGCAGGCTCTGGGCATCCGACACCTCGAACTTGCCCGGTTCCTCCACAAAGAGCTGCTCGACCACACCGTCGTTGGCGATCAGGGCAAAGCGCTGGGCGCGGATGCCACCAAAGGTACCGGTATCCTTGGCAAGGCCCAACGCCCGGGTCCAGCTGCCGTCGCCATCGGCCAGCATGGTGATGGCCTCGGCATTCTGGGCATCCTGCCACGCCTTCATCACGAAGGGGTCGTTGACCGACAGACAACAGATAGCATCCACCCCTTTGGTGATGAACTGATCGGCCAGCACCACATAACCCGGCAAATGGGCGTTGGAGCAGGTTGGGGTAAAGGCGCCGGGTACGGCAAACAGCACCACTTTTTTACCGGCAAAGAGCGTCTGGCTATCTCGCAGCTGCTTGCCCTCGGCGGTGATAAAGGTAAATTCGCCCGCAGGCAGGGGGTGTCCTACAGCAATCATGATTTCTCATCCTGAGTCGTGGTGGCAAGTCACCAGTTTATCCCAGAGTGACGACACCGCCTAACCGGGCCCCGGAGCCGGACCACTGCTGACGGCAGGCATTTTCCCCTTGGGCAGACTACTCTTGAGCTGGTTTCACGGCGCCAGGAGGCCTCATGCAACACTACTACGATGGTCTGGAAATTCGTCCCCCTGCCCTGCGCGAGCAGCAGCAACTGGATCAGCTCAATCATCAGCTTACCCATGTCAGCCAGTATTGCGCCGGTTACTCCAGCGCCTATCGCCACTGCCGTCTCGAGGATCTGGCAGAGCTGGCCACCCTGCCCCTGCTCGACAGCCAGGAGCTGTTTGCCGCCCAGCAGGCTCATCCCCCCTTTGCCGGACTGACCGGCCGCCCAGCCAGCCAAGCGCTGCGGGTCTTCTGCTGTCCGGGCCAGCTGGCGATCCCCGAATATGCCGGGGCGGACTGGTGGGGGGCCGCCCGGGCGCTGTTCGCCGCCGGTTTCAAGGCGGGGGAAGTGATGCTCAACGGTCACGACTATCACGCCGGTCCCACCGCCTTCATCTTCGATAACGGAGCCCGTCAGCTCGGCGCCCCCGTGGTGCCCTGCGGGCCTCACGATACCCTGCGCCAATTGGAGGCGCTGCAGCGCTATCAACCCACCGGTTACGTCGGCCCGCTGGTGACCCTGCTCGATCTGCTGGAGGCCGCCGAGGCAGCGGAGATCGCCACCGACTCGCTGCGCTGCGCCCTGCTGTGCGAGGCCACCCATCCCGAAACGGCGCCGCTGCGCGCCATTCACGGCATTGCAGCCCTCAACTGTCTGGTGTGGCAGGATGTGGGGGTGGTGGCTTACGAGAGCCAACCAGGACAGGGATTTATTGTCAACGAGAGTTGCATCATCGAGATCATCGATCCCGCCAGCGGCGAGCCGGTGAGCGGCGGCGAGACCGGCCAGTTGGTGGTGACCCGGCTCGATCTGGAGTACCCCCTGCTGCGCCTCGCTACCGACTGGCAAGGACACTGGCTCACAACGCCAAGCCCGTGCGGTCGCACCAACCGACGCCTCAAACTGGTCTAGTCACACAAACCAAATGCAAACGGGCAGCCATCAGGCTGCCCGTCTTGTCTCTGGCGAGGCGTATCTGAAAGTGGTCAGCGTCTCGCCTGCCAGGTGGCGATGGCGAGCAGGGAGTCGGGGGTAAACTCGCCCCTGCGATCAGCAATCTCGGCCAGGCTCATCCAGTGCACCTCGCTCACCTCTTCGGCCTGCAGCCGGAGCGGCCCCTGATAGCGGCAGCTGTAGAGGCCCCCCCAGACCCGATACCCCTCCCCTTCGGCATAGAAGGTGCCAAAGCCTTCCAGCGGCACCCCTTTAATGCCCAGCTCCTCTGCCAGCTCGCGGCGGGCGGAGGGTTCCATCTGCTCGCCTGCGGTGACCACGCCACCGGCGCAGGCGTCCAGCATGCCGGGGCAGAAATCCTTGCTGAGGGTACGCCGTTGCACCAGGATGCGGTCCGCGTCGTCGAGCACCAGAATATAGCTGGCGCGATGGCAAAGATTATCCCGTCGCACCCGAACCCGCTCGGCCACGCCAATCACCCTGTTCTCTTCATCCACCACATCAACCCATTCCACGCACAGGCCCTTTCGTTCGTTCCATTGCCCGCAGTATATCGGGGCAGCTTGTTGTTATGGCACTACTTTTCGGCCGGAGGTGCCGTTTTTATGATGCCCGTCGCCCGAGTAAGGATTCATGCAATTCTATATAAACCGTCATATCAGTGTCATCGAGCGACACCATAGTGTCGCCCAGTCTAGGCAATCAGGGAACTTGTGATGAAGGTATTCAAGCAGTTATCCCCACGGCAAATCGCTCGCTACATCAAGTGCTTTCACCGAGGCTATTTTGCCATCGAGTCGCTGGGGACATTTGAATTCAACGCGGGCAGGATCAGCCTCCATGGCCAGACCTGTCGCCAGCGGCTGAGGTTGGCCCGCCAGATCAATCAGGCGGTCAGTCAGCTTGGTCACAGCGAGCCTTTGTCAGACATGTGAGTCAAAGGGTCTTGCCTTACCGTCTGTTGTGCAGCCATGCCTTGCCCGCCGGTTAATCGCCGCGCGGGCCATTTTCGATCTCGGTGATGATGCCGTTACGCACCGTCACGAAGCGCATGAACTCGTTCTTGCCAAAGTTGTAGGTCCAGCGTTCGCCATATCTGACCTGGACCAGATTGCCAAACTGGTTCTCTTCATTGCGGTTGAGATCTTCGCGCAACATGGGCTCACCGCACTTGAGCAACATCTCGGCTGTGCTGTCTCCCTCGGTGATAAGGGCGTTCTTGCAACGCATGGCATCGGCACTGGCCGGGACGCTCAACAGCAGTAAAGTGAATGCCGCCACCCTGGTCATCTTCTTGCTCATCGGGATCTCCTCCTGTCGCATCACTTGCAGTATGCCTGTTCCTGTGGCCGAAAAAACCGCTACCTGAGCAAAAAAACGGCCCCTCGTCATCTCATGCTGGCCCGGCCCGCCGCAGGCTGCCTGCGGGCACAAAAACAAACGGCGACCCAATGGTCGCCGTTTGCATCAAGTCAGCAGGATCACAGGATGTCCAGCAACTCGACTTCAAATACCAGTGCAGAGTAGGGCGGGATGGAACCTGCACCACGGGCACCATAGGCCAGGTCGTGGGGGATGTAGAGCTTCCACTTGGAACCAACCGGCATCAGCTGCAGGGCTTCAACCCAGCCAGCGATCACGCCGGTCACCGGGAATTCAGCCGGCTGACCACGGGCGACCGAGCTGTCAAATACACCACCGTGGGTAAAGGTACCGTGGTAGTGCACGCGCACGGACTGGCCGGCTACCGGAACGGCACCCTTGCCTTCAACCATGACTTCGTACTGCAGACCGGAGTCGGTCACCTTCACTTCGCCGCGCTTGGCGTTGTCAGCCAGGAAGGCTTCGCCGTCAGCAGCGGCGGCCTTGGCAACGGCTTCCTGCTCTTCTTGCATACGAGCGGTGATCACTTGGAAGGCATCATTGATCTCGTCACGGCTGACCGCGAACTCCAGACCATTCAGAGCATCTGCCAGGCCTTGTTGCAGGGCCGGGATATCCAGACCGGCAAAGGCTTGCTGCGCTAGCTGATCACCCATGTTGCGGCCGATGCCATAGCTGGCCTTCTGTTCGATAGAGTCGTATTGGGACATTGAGATGTTGCTCCAGATCCATGTAGTAAAGAGGCGGGATAATATCAGACTTTTGGCCAAGGTGCTGCCGGGGGCGCCCCTGATTTCCCCCCTGTGGAAGGAACTTCACACAAGAAGGGGATGAACGCCGCCCAATGGCGGCGATCTGCTTAACTGCGATCCAGCAAGGCTGCTGACTACCACAAGACTAGAAAAACACCATCCGGCTTTCCTCACGCCTTGTCGAGCAGTGCCCTCACCGCGGCAACCTTGGCGCCGTCGGTAATATTGAACCGGCCGTCATCCGAGGTGCCCATATTCACGCCGTGCGGCACCATGCCACCACGCCAACCCATGCCGGACATATGCACTTCACTCACCCCGGTGAACTCGATAATGGTACTCACGTTGTCGGCATCGACCCCGGCCCCCGGCATCAGGCTGGCGCGACCCGCCAGCGCCTGCTGCATCGCCTGCAGCGTCTCCAGACCCGCCAGCGCGGTCGGCGCATGACCGGAGCTCAGAATACGCTCACAACCGGCGTTAACGATGATCTCCAGATCCGCTCGCCAGTCGGAGGAGAGGTCGATGGCGCGGTGGAAGGTGACCCCCAACGGGCCGGCGGCATCCACCAGCTGTTTGAGTTTGGCGGCAGGTACCCGTCCCTCCTCATCCAGCAAGCCGACCACCACCCCCTGCAGGCCCGCAGTGCGCGCGGCCGCGATATCCAAAAGCATCATCTCGAACTCGCCGTCGTTGAAGCAAAAATCCCCGGCGCGCGGGCGGATCATAGCGTACACCGGCACGCTGGCGTGGCGGGCAGCCAGTTGCATAAAGCCATGGGAGGGGGTCAGGCCACCCAGCCCCAGCGCAGAGCAGAGCTCGATGCGATCCGCCCCGGATTGCTGGGCGGTGAAGAGGGATTCCAGATTGTCGATACAGATTTCAAGACGGGTCATGAGGACACCTTTTTCGGGGAGATCAGACCCCACATCTGATCTCATAGATTAAGTAAGGCCGCGCCGCGCACCCCACCGCCGCCGCCGAAGCGGGCCTGGCGGATTTCGGGCAGGGCCACACCGGGCAGCAAGTGACCGGGCAGACGCAGCGGCAGCTGTTCATAGAGGGCCGGCAGGCCGCTCAGGCCGCCCCCCAACACCACCACCTCGGGGTCAATCACCGAAATGGCGGTGGCCAGCCCGGCCGCCATGATCTCCAGCCAGCAGTCGACGGTGGCAACGGCATGGGGCTCGTGGGCGTCGAAGCGTCCCACAATCTGGTGCCCCGTGGCGCGCTGGCCATGGAAATGGTGATAGAGGCGCTCCAGACCGATGCCGGAGGCATAGGTTTCAAAACAGACCAGACGGCCGCAGCCGCAACGGGGACGGGGCAACTCGGGGTATTTCATCAGCATGGTCGCGGGCAGGGGGTAGTGACCAATCTCGCCAGCCAGCCAGTTGCGCCCCTGGATAAGCTGGCCCGCCAGATAGACGGCGCCGCCGATGCCGGTGCCGATGGTGACACCGAGCGCGCTGCCTGCGCCGTCGGCGGCGCCTTGCTGCACTTCCGACCATAGGAAGCAGTTGGCGTCGTTATCCACCTTGACCGGCCGCGCCAGCAGCTCGGCCAGATCGGCGCCCAGATGGCGACCATTGATGGAGGGCAAGTTGGCCGCCACTATGCTGTGATCCTGGCTATTGATGACGCCGGGAAAACCAATACCGACCGAGCCTCGGGTGCCAAAACGGATATCCGCCAGCTCAACCCGGGAGCGGATCAACTGCTGCAACACCTCGTAATCGTTGCCCGGGGTGCTCATGCGCTCCTCATGGCAGAGGTTCAATGCACCGTCATAGACCGCGAAGGCGATCTTGGTTCCACCGATATCAAAGCCGTAATACATGCCCGCACTCCCTTGTCAGCCCGTGTTTATCCCACTCCGTCCAGGCGGAACATTGTATTAATTCGCAAAATAAATAAAGTGACCGGGGGCGAAAAACCGGAGAGCGCTCATAGCAAACGGCTCATTTGTCGCTGCAGGCAGGGCTGACCGAGGCTTATCAGGATGCGCTCTTCGCCGTCCAAGACGAAGCCGCGGCGCAGGTAGAACCCCTCGCCGATGTGGTTGCCATCGAGCAGCCACAATTTGACGCTATAGCAACCGGCGCGGCGCATCTGCATCGCCACCGCCTGCCACAGCCGTTTACCATAACCTTGCCGCCAGTGATCGGGATGAAGGTAAAACGCGCGGATCAGGGCACGGGTCTGCCCCTCTTCCTGCTGTGGCTGCCAGTAGAGCAGGCCGATCACCACCTCATCAAGGCAAAGCAGCATGGGCCTTGGGCACGGCTCGGCCAGACGGTTCTGCCAGATCTGCAGATGAGCGGCGACCTCCAACTGCGCCAGCAGGTCGGCGCCGAGTACCTGGCCATAGGCAGCGAGCCAGCTGGCTCGCTGCATCACCGTCATGGCGGCGGCATCGTCGCTGCGCGCCATGCGCAGGCTTATGCCTTGCATTGGGGCACCAGACCGTTGGCACGGGCCTGCTGATAGAGCGGCAGCACTTGCGCCTGTTGCGCCTGCAACTCGGCGATCCGGTTCTCGTTGCTGGGGTGAGTGGAGAGCAGTTGCGGCGGCGTGTTGCCACCGGCTGCGGTACTCATGTTCTGCCACAGGGGGATCGCCTCGGCCGGATTGAACCCGGCGCGCGCCATCAGATCCAGCCCCAACCGATCCGCTTCGCTCTCCTGAGTGCGGCCATAGGGCAGCATTACCCCGACCTCCACCCCGAGGCCAAGGGCGGCCATGGTGGCACCGCGATACTCGCTGGTGCTCATGGCGATGTCGGCCGCCGCCAACCCAAGGCCGGCCAGCTGACTGCGAGAGAGCCGCTCGTTGGAGTGCTGGGCCAGCACGTGGGTCAGCTCGTGGCCGATGACGGTGGCGAGCTGATCCTGATTCCTGGCCACCTTGAGCAGGCCGCTGTAGACCCCGATCTTGCCGCCGGGCAGGGCGAAGGCGTTGACCTGCTTGGAGTCAAACACCACCACTTCCCAGCTGGTAATGCCATAGCTGGCCGGCACCTGGGCGGTCACCGCCTTGGCAACACAGGAGACATAAGCGTTGAGTTTGGCATCCTTGCTCACCTTCTCCTGCTTTTTCATTTGCTCGAAGGAGTCGGCACCAAGCTGGTTCATCTGCTGGGGGGAATAGAGCAGCATCTGGCTGCGGCCGGTCGGCGACTGGGCGCAGGCGACCAGCAGGGAACTACAGAGGGCTACCAGGCCAAACTTGGAGAGGGACGCAATCATGAAGGGATCCTTTGCCATAACGTTGCCCTATTCTCGGAAATGCCGCCCTGCTACGCAAGGGAGCCAGCCCCCGGCTGGCGGAAAAATATCCATCTGGCGCTATTAACAGAACTGACAGCCACCAAAAACAAAACGAGCCCGCTTGGGGCCCGTTTTATCAGGAGGTGTGGGTAGCAAGCCGTTACATAATGCCCAGCTTTTTCAGATCTGCCTGCACCACCTTGGCCGGTACCGGCACGTAGCCATCTTTGGCAACGATGCTTTGGCCCGCCTTGGAGAGCATCATCTTGACGAACTCCTGCTCCATCGGCGAGAGCGGCTTGTTCGGATGCTTGTTCACGTAAACGTAGAGGAAGCGCGACAGCGGATATTTACCGGTGATGGCATTATCAGCCGTGGCTTCGACAAAGGTCTTGCCATCCTTGGAGAGCGGAATGGCACGCACGCCGGAGGTAACGTAACCGATACCGGAATAACCGATACTGTTGAGGGAGGCGGAGACAGACTGCACCACGGAGGCGGAACCCGGCTGCTCGTTCACACCGCTCTTGAAGTCACCGTTACAGAGCGCGTGCTCCTTGAAGTAACCGTAGGTGCCGGATACCGAGTTGCGACCAAACAGTTGCAGATCCTTGCCGGACCAACTGCCATCCAGACCCAGATCAGACCACTTGGTCGCCGCCTTGGCTTCGCCGCACTTGAGGGTGCTGGAGAAAACGGCATCAACCTGCTGCATGGTCAGCCCCTTGATGGGGTTGTCCTTGTTGACGAATACCGCCAGGGCATCGACGGCCACGCGGATGGCGGTCGGCTTGTAGCCGTAACGCTTCTCGAACGCTTCCTCTTCACCGGCCTTCATGGCACGGCTCATCGGACCGAACTGGGCAACCCCTTCGGTCAGGGCAGTCGGCGCGGTAGAAGAACCGGCAGCCTGGATCTGAACGTTAACGTTGGGGTAGACGCGCTTAAATTCTTCTGCCCACAGGGTCATCATGTTGGCCAGAGTATCAGAGCCGACCGAGGACAGGTTGCCAGAGATGCCGCTGGTCGGTGTGTAATCCGGCAGGTCTTTATCCACACCGGCAGCCAGAGCGCTGACAGAAAACAGGGTTGCTGCGGTGAATCCGATTACACCAGCCAGTTTGTTGAGTTTCATCCAATCTCTCCAAAGTTACAGAAGGTCCGTTCTTAAGACGGCGCCAGTATCTGACCTGGCAGTGACAAATTTATGGATTTAATGTGACACTTTAATGACATGGCGACAGATTTGAACAAATGAAAAGAGGGCCCGTTAAAAGGCCCTCTTGTTGCAGCTAACCTATTGCCACAAAAGACTATTTAATCACCACCATGCGACTCGGGATGAGAAAGCTGAAGCGGCTGCCAAAGCCAACACGGCTCTCGATATCGAGCTGGCAGTCGTGATGACTGAGGGCATGCTTGACGATGGCAAGGCCGAGCCCGGAGCCGCCAGTGTGGCGGGAGCGGGCCTTGTCGACCCGGTAGAACCGCTCGGTCAGCCGCGCCAGATGCTCGGGGGCAATTCCCTCCCCTTCATCACTCACGGCAAACAGCGCCATCGCCCCCTGCTTGCGCCACTCCACCCGGATCTTGCGCCCCGCCGGCGTATAGTGGATGGCGTTGTAGACCAGGTTGGAGACGGCGCTGCGCAACTGCTCCTTATCGCCGCGCACAAACAGGCCGGGCTGCACCATGAAGGCGATCTGGTGGGCCCGTTCGCCCGAGAGCGCCCGCGCCTCCAGCTCCAGCAGACCCAGCATGGCGGGCATGTCCACCAGATGGGAGAGATCGACGGTCGGAGCCGCCTCGATGCGCGACAGGGTGAGCAGCTGGTTGACCAGATTGTCCATCCGGATGGTCTGTTCCATCATCACCTTGTGCGCCTTCGCCCACATGGCCGGAGGGGGCGGCTCTTCGGTCATTTCCAGATAGCCCTTGAGCACGGTGAGCGGGGTGCGCAGCTCGTGGGAGACATTGGAGACAAAGTGCTTGCGGGTCTTCTCCAGACTGCGCAGGCGGGTGACATCGCGCACCACCAGCATCGCCTGATCGGAGGCATAGGGCATGATGCGAAACTCGAGAAACTTATCCTCATTGATGGGAGAGTTCATCTCGAACGGTTCGTCATACTGCCCCTTGCCCAGATAGGCGCCAAAGGCCGGACTACGAATGAGGTTGCCTATGTGCTGACCGGCATCTTCCGGCCAGCGAAAACCAAGCAGTTGCTCCGCCAGCCGATTGCACCAGAGGATGCTGCCGTCGGTGCGAAACACCACGGCGGCATCGGGCAGTGCCTCAGCACCTTCCCGAAAGCGGCGAATAAGACCCGCCAGCTCACGGCGACGGGCCCGGTGACGCTGCTGCAACTTGTAGATGCCGTTGAAAATATACTCCCAGCTGCCACTGCCATTGGGGGGAACCAGGCTGCGATCGTGCCACAGCCAATCCGACAGCCGCTTCAGGAAGCGATAGTGCCAGCCCAGGTGCAGCACAGTAGCTGCCAGCAGGCAAAGGGCGAGGGTATTCGTCAACCAGCCGACCAGAACGAAGGGCGCATAGAAGAACGCCATCCGCCACAACTGTCGCCGCCAGGCATAAGGTTGCAACATAACTTCCTCTACAGACGGGTTGAGAAGCGATAGCCTGCGCCGCGCACCGTCTGAATCAATCGATCGTGACCCGTCTCTTCAATGGCCTTGCGCAAGCGACGAATATGCACATCCACGGTTCTGTCCTCGACATACACATTGGTACCCCAGACATTGTTGAGCAACTGCTCGCGGCTGTACACCCGCTCGGGGTGAGTCATGAAGAAGTGGAGCAACTTGAACTCGGTCGGTCCCATGTCCAGCGCCCTCTCTTCGGCACTGACTCTATGGGAAACCGGATCCAGCTTGAGCCCCTGCACCTCGATCACCTCGTCCACCGAGGTGGGGGAGACGCGGCGCATCACTGCGTGCAGGCGGGCGGTCAACTCCTTGGGGGAGAAGGGCTTGGTGATATAGTCATCGGCACCGGCCTCAAGGCCGCGTACCTTGTCCTCCTCCTCACCGCGGGCGGTCAGCATCACCACAGGGATCTGGCGGGTCACCTCATCCTGCTTGAGTTGCTTGATAAACTGGATGCCACTGCCCCCCGGCATCATCCAGTCCAGCACAATCAGCTCCGGATAGGGCTCACACACTTTCGCCAGTCCGTCGGCGAAATCTTCCGCTTCAACCGTCTCATACCCCTTCTGCTCCAGCACGAAACAGAGCATTTCGCGGATCGGTGCTTCGTCCTCGACCACCAGAATTCGCTTAGCCATTCCCTTCTCTCTCCTCTGTGAAGATGGGTGCGCCAATTATTAGAATTTTCTGTGACACTTTTATGACTTTATGACAGGCGGGATGATAAACGTTTTCAGATTCAGTTGGCAGCCGTGCGTTGCAGCAAGTCCCAGCGGTTGCCACTGATATCTTCAAACACCACCACGCTACCATAAGGCTCGTCGCAAGGCTGTTCACAAAAATGTACTCCGTACGCCTGCATACGTTGGTTGTTGCGCCAGAAATCATCGGTTTCGAGGAACAGGAAAAACCGTCCGCCCCCCTGTTTGCCGATGGCGGCCTGCTGCTCCGGGGTCACAGCCCGCGCCAGCAACACTCGATCGGACTGGATTGGGATAGTTCGCTCATCACGCCTCCTGTTCACAAATGGCACGGCTGTCACGATCACTGTCCAGAAATGGCACAGTTTCATGGCCACAGCCGGGGTCACTGGTTAACCAAGATACGCTGCCGCCCCCCGCTTGATAACGTTGTTGTAACTTTTAAAGCGCTGGTCAGACCCTCTGGCACGCCCTTTGCGATATCCTTGGCAACCAGCCCCTCCCGCGCCCGCACTCTCGTGCAGGGCAACCCCCTCGACACCCATACCCAGGTGGGCGCTCAGGCGTCCCGCGAGCAGTTCGACAAGATCCTGATCTACATGGAGAGCGGCCGCGGTGAAGGGGCAAAAATGCTGATCGGTGGCGGCGCGGCCAAGGTGAGTGGGCTGGAGGGAAGCTTCTACATCCAGCCCACCATCTTCCACGGCCAGAACAAGATGCGGGTGTTCCAGGAGGAAATCTTCGGGCCGGCCCTCGGGGTCACCACCTTCAAGGGCGCGGCATCCAGGCTGGCCGGGTCTGGGTCAACTGCTACCACGCCTACCTGACCCACGCGGCCTTCGGTGGCTACAAGAAGTCGGGGATCGGCCGCGAGGCCCACAAGATGATGCAGGACCACTATCAGAACACCAAGAACCTGCTGGTGAGCCACGACATCAACCCCCTCGGCTTTTTCTAAACCGAGCTCCTTCTATAAACAAGGACACGCCATCAAACAAGGCGCCTGCGGGCGCCTTGTTGTTTTTGCACTGCTTGCCAGTGGCCGTCTCAACCTGCCCGACGCCAGCGGTAGCGCCGCTCGGGCCGACCTCGCTGACCGTAGTTGAGGTCCACATCCACCCTGTCTTCCGACTCCAGATACTCCAGATAACGGCGCGCTGTGGTGCGGCTGAGGGACAGCCGCAGCGCCACCGTGTCGGTGGAGAAGACGCTCTCCGGCTCGCCCGCCAGCAGATCCAGCACCTGACGCAGGGTGATGCTGTCGATCCCCTTGGGGGTGACGCGCATCTCCTTGATCTGGGAGCGCCCTCCCTTGCCCAGCAGCTTGTCGAGATCGTCCTGCTCCAGCCGACCTCGCTCGCACAGACGGCTGTGCAGTTGCAGGATCTCGTCCAGACTCTGCTGGATGCGAAACAGCCGCAATGGTTTGATGACGTAGTCATGAACCCCCAGATTGAGGGCCTGCTGGATGGTCTCCACATCCCGCGATGCGGTCACCATGATGACATAGGCTTCGCGGTTGTGGCTGCGCAGGCGGCTCACCCACTCAAGGCCGGAGCCATCGGGCAGGGAGACATCCACCAGCAGCAGTTGGGGCACCACACCGGCCATCATGGCATCGGCCTGGGCCAGGGTGCCGGCCCGCCCCAGCAGGGAGAAACCGGGTGTCGCCGCCACCAGTTCTGACAAGATGGCACCGCTCCGATCGTCATCTTCAATAACAAGCGTGATTATTGGGACCATGGCTCACATTAATTGGTTTTTATTCAAGTAGATACCAAACAGGGTGGTCTGCTCGGCGGTTCGCCGCCATTCTATCACACCCTCGTGCCGACCCACGGTCTCCTTGACCAGGAACAGACCCACCCCGTGATCGCCGCTCTGGCGACTCACCCCGTAATCGAACAGATGATCGGCCAGCTCCTCGTCGACCCCCTCGCCGCTATCCTCCACCTCGATCACCAGTCGCCGCCCCACATCGCACAGAGAGAGCAGCACCCGGGGCGGCCGCTGCTGGCGGTTGCGCCAGGCCGCCTGCAAGCCGTTATCCAGCAGGTTGCCAATGAGGGTAATGAGATCAGCAGAGACCGAGGCAGGATACTCCGCCAGCGCCGAGTCGGGATCGAGCTCCAGGGTCACCCCCAGCTCGCGGGCCCGGCTGAACTTGCCGAGAATAAGCCCCGCTACCGGCTTGTTGTCGATCAGCCGCAGCAGCTCCTGCAACATGGTCTGGCACGCTTCGTTCTCCTGCTGGATCAACTCCACCGCCTGATCCACATGACCCAGCTGCAACAGGCCGGAGAGGCTGCTCAGCTTGTTGGCAAACTCGTGGCTCTGCATTCGCAGCATCTCGGCATACTGGCGCAGATGGGTCACCTGCACCCCCAGACTGGCGGTCACCTCCGGACGGCTGAAGATCAGCAGCCGCCCCGGTGCCTTGCCCTGCACCGCCTGCCAGCGGCCGACAAAGGACTCTCCCTGAATGGTGAAGCTCACCTCCCCCGCCTCCTGCTCCAGACAGGTACTCAGCGGCGGCACCAGCTCCGCCAGCGACTGCCCCAGCAGGGCGTGACGCCCGGTACCGGGCAGCCGCAGCTGATAACTGGCGGTGCTGTTGATCATGTTGATGTTGCCGCGGCCATCGAGCGCGATCACCCCCTCGGTAATGTGCTCCAGCACCAGATCCTGCAGGGTGAAGCGGCGCACGATCGCCTCCGGTTCCAGATCGAGCAGGGTCTTGCGCAGCAGGTATTGCACCCAGAGCGCCAGCAACAGGCCGCATCCCAGCACCGCCACGATGGCGCAGATGAGCAGGGCCACCTGCTCCATATAGATGCCCTCCACCTGCTGCATCAGGTAGCCCACCACCACAGCCCCCATGACACGCCCGTCACCGCCCACCACCGGTGAGAAGCAGCGGATCGCCGGCCCCATGGTGCCCCGATCCTTGGAGCAGTAGCTGCGCCGCTCCTGCAACGCGGGCCAGATATCCTCGCCACGGAACTTCTGCCCCACCAGCTCGGGGTTGGGGTGGCTGAGGCGGCGGCCATGCTCGTCGGTCACCACCATATAGGTGGCATCGGTGCGGTTGCAGACCGCCTCCATGTAGTCGCGCAGGGTCGGGGCACTGCCCTGACGCAGAGCCTCGACCACCCGGGTATCGGCCGCCATGACCCGTGCCAGATCGCTCCCCTTATCCTGCAGGTTGCTCTCCAGCAGATGACGGATAAAGAGGGCCAGCAGGCTGCCCAGAATGAGGATCAGCAGCAGGGAGAGCCCAAGAGAGAGGGTGACCAGCTGGTGGCGAAGTTTCATACACATACCTTAAAAGGTCAGGACGCTGCCCAATAGTGCGGATGCCACCAGACCTGGTCAATCAAAGCTCGACCCGGTGGAGCAGGTCTGGAGCTGGTTGCGACAACATACGCTAGCGAATCGAACCTTTAAGGGGTATGACGATATTGTCGACGCCTGCAGCAATGCCTGGATGGTTTTCATCGCGGACGTAGAGCGGGTGAAATCGCTCTGCCATCGGGATTGGATAACAATGACCTAATGCTTAATGTGATTGGTATTACACCCTGTCCCAGGCCATTGCTGCCTCTGGAGCCCGCTATACGGACGAGTACGAGGCCGTCTGGTGGAGCAAGGGGGATGAGGGCTTTGTCGAGCTGCGCGATGAGGCTGGCGAGTGGCAGACCACCTACAACGACTGCAAACAGCAATAAACGTGACCCTGGCCGGGGTCACGCTTTCTCTGGCATCAGAGTGGTGGGGGGATCAGTTGATCTCGATCTCGAAGCGGTTGGTCACCTCGACCGGAATGGCATCCGGGTTGTCCTCTGCCGGGCTGTAGCGGATCCGCGAGAGGGTCACCAGCGCGCTCTGCTCCAGCTCTCCGGGGGGCTCGGCCGCCACCACTTCGGGCTTGATCGGCGTGCCGCTGGCGTCGATTTGATAGCGCACTTCCACATACCCCTTGACCGGTTTGGCCGGCAGGGCGGGCTCATCATTGTCAAACCATGACCACTGCTTCTCCTGAACCCAGTAGCTTGATAGCTGCTCAAGGGAAATAGCGATCGGATCGCGCTCACGCGCCACCTCCTGACGGGATGAGCACCCCAGCAACAGTGTCACTGCCAGACCTGACCATATTGCGACTTTCCACTTCATGTAACGCTCCTTGTTCTTTGCCGGTGCTTGTTACCGGACTGCGAGAGATCGACTCGCATCCCCCTTGGTCAGTCACCCATCCTAACGAAAAAGCTTTTGTATGAACATGAACAAAAGGGCCAACCCCGAGAGGTTGGCCCTTTTATCGTCAATGAGCTCATTAGCAAGTATCAGCCACGCTTGTCACTCACTACCAACCAGAGCGCATGGACCATGCCCGGCAGGCCGCCCAGCAGGGTCAGCACGATGTTGATTAAAAAGTGCAGGCTAAAGCCCACCTGGATAAAGGCACACACAGGGGGCAGAAAAATGGCCAGCAGGATCTTGAGCAGATTATTCATCTCGGCGCTCCTCTTCAAGAATGTGGTCAGGATTGGCGTGGGCTAACCATAAACATCCCTGACTTTAACTGCAAACCAGACAGGGGATCCGCTCATCCGCATCACGCCAGGCATTGAGGTCGTGGATCTGCTGATTGCTGCTGCCACGCCAGAGCAGGCCCGGGTCTGCCAACTCCTTTTCAAACTTGCCATCCACCAGCACATCCAGCAAGGCCACCAGCTCGCGCTGGGCCTCTGACAGTTCGCCGAGCTGATAACCGGTCCAGCACCAGATATCCTTGCCCGGACACTCGGCGCGCACCCGTTTCACCAGCACCAGCACGTGGGGCACGTTGGCCGGGTGGAGCGGATCGCCGCCGGAGAGCGACAGACCTCGCCGTTTGATGCGGCTGTCGTTGAGATCCGCAATGATGCGATCGCTCATCGCCTCATCGAACGGCTTGCCGCCATCGAGTCGCCAGGTGCGCTGGTTGTAGCAACCAGGGCACTGATGCTCACAACCGGAGACAAACAGGGTGGCACGGGTGCCGGGGCCGTTGATCACATCGACCGGGTAGTATTGGTGGTAGTGCATCGCTTGTTTCCTGCCTCGTTCACGGGACAGCGGCATAACTGCCGCCCTCCAATGAAAATGGCCCCTTGAGTCAGGGGCCAGCTCTTCATCGCTTGTGCGCTTACATATGTTTGACGCGGCGCTTCACCTCTTCCTGCTTGCCCGCATTGAAGGGGCGCGCATCCGGGCTGCCGAGGTAGCCGCAGACACGGCGGGTCACCGACACCTTGGCGGGGTCATGGTTACCGCAGCGCGGGCAGGTGAAGCCCTTGGAGGTACACTCGAACTCGCCGGTGAAGCCGCACTCGTAGCACTCGTCGATGGGGGTGTTGGTGCCGTAGTAGGGCACCTTGTCATAGCTGTAGTCCCAGACGTTTTCGAGCGCCTCCAAGTTGTGCTGGATGTTGGGGTACTCGCCATAGCAGATGAAGCCGCCGCTGGCGATAGGCGGATAGGGCGCCTCGAAGTCCAGCTTGTCGTACGGATCGACCTGCTTCTCCACGTCGAGGTGGAAGCTGTTGGTGTAGTACCCCTTGTCGGTCACACCGGATACCACGCCAAACTCCTTGGCATCGATGCGGCAGAAACGGGTGCAGAGGTTCTCGCTCGGGGTGGAGTAGAGGCTGAAACCGTAGCCGGTCTCCTCTTTCCACTCGTCGATGGCCGCCTTGAGACGGGCGATGATGGCGATGGCCTTCTGTTGCAGCTCGGCGCTGTCAAACAGGTGCACCTTGTCACCAAACAGGGCGTTGATGGTCTCGTGAACGCCGATATAACCGAGGGAAATGGAGGCGCGACCGTTCTTGAAGATCTCGCTGACGTTGTCGTCCGCCTTCAGCCGCACGCCGCAAGCCCCTTCCATATAGAGGATGGGAGCAACCCGCGCTTTCACCCCGTCCAGACGGGAGATGCGGTACATCAGCGCCTTCTTGGCGACCCTCAGAGAGGCATCCAGACGATCCCAGAAGTCCGCTTCGTCACGGGATTTCAGGGCAATGCGCGGCAGGTTGAGGCTCACCACCCCCAGGTTGTTGCGACCTTCGTGGATCAGCTCACCATTCTCCTCGTAGGCACCGAGGAAGGAGCGGCAACCCATGGGGGTCTTGAAGGAGCCGGTCACCTTGACCACCTGGTCGTAGTTGAGGATGTCCGGATACATCCGCTTGGAGGCACACTCCAGCGCCAGCTGCTTGATGTCGTAGTTGGGATCGCCCTGCTTGTGGTTGAGGCCATCCTTGATGGCGAACACCAGTTTCGGGAACACGGCGGTCTTCTTGTTCTTGCCAAGGCCAGCGATACGGTTGCTGAGGATGGCGCGCTGGATCATCCGCGACGCCCAGCTATCCCCCAGACCAAAACCGAAGGTGACGAACGGCGTCTGGCCGTTGGCGGTGTGTAGGGTGTTGACTTCGTACTCCAGCGACTGGAAGGCGTCGTAGCACTCCTTCTCGGTGCGGGCCATGGCGTAGGCCTCCACATCGGCAATGCCCCACTCTTCGGCCACTTCACGGTGCTTCTGCCAGCTGATGGTCACATAGGGAGCCAGCACTTCGTCGATGCGGTTGATGGTGGTGCCACCATAGATATGGCTCGCCACTTGGGCGATGATCTGGGCAGTCACGGCGGTAGCGGTGCTGATGGATTTGGGGGTATCGATCTCCGCATTGCCCATCTTGAAGCCGTGGGTCAGCATCCCCTTCAGATCGATCAACATGCAGTTGAACATCGGGAAGAAAGGCGAATAGTCGAGATCGTGGAAGTGCAGATCACCGCTCTCGTGGGCCTGGACCACATCACGGGGCAGCATGTGGCTGGTGGCGTAGTGCTTGGCGACGATACCGGCCAGCAGGTCGCGCTGGGTCGGGATCACCTTGGAATCCTTGTTGGCGTTCTCGTTGAGCAGGGCTGCGTTGGTCTGCTCGACCAGACCGCGGATCTCCTGCGCCAGACGACCGCGCGCCTCGCGGGCCTGATCCCGATCGTGGCGATATTCGATATAGGCACGAGCGATGGCCTTGTCGTCGGAAGCCATCAGGTGGTTTTCAACCCGGTTCTGGATCTCGTGGATATCAACTTCACCACGCCCTTCCAGCTCCTGACTCACCGAGCTTGAGATACGCTGTGCCAGTGCCGGATTGGCCTGATTGACCGCTTCCGCCGCTCGGCTGACCGCATCGCTAATCAGCTGGGCATTGAATGGTGCGCGACATCCGTCACGTTTGATCACAACCGGTTTCATGAATTTTCCCCGTTAAAAGGCCAGGCATTTGCCTCTGGCTCACCCTTGTTGGCCCCCCTCCCTGCATCTCGTCCTGGACACAAATAAATTCAGCCGAGGCTTGACAAGCCTGGGCTGAAGATTGGAGGGAAACAGCTTATACACAGCTTAACAACACAACATATAGGCATAAAAATCGAATACATCCCTATATATGGTGTCTATTAGGCACCAAAGCGCGTCCTCATTTCTTGATCCAGAACAGGTTTTTCAGCGAGCGGGACAGTTCACGACCAACCATAAAAAGCTCCATTCGAATCAAACCTCAAGCGTAGTGCGGGCTGGAGTCCGATCCTGATACCTGAAAATAAATCGCGTCTCGCCGCACCGATTTCGGGATGACAGTGCCAGTCAAAACCACACATACTGAGCAGGTACACACTATCCCTTGATACCGGAGCCGTTATGCTCAAGTCGCTGCTGTTATTGCTGCTGACCAGCCTATCTTTACCGCTCTATGCCGCCCATATTCTGGTGATCAGCAGTTACCATCCCGAATACCTGTGGGACCAGAGCTACAACGAAGGTTTGCTCGATGGATTAGATGGGGAACACCAGATTTCTCACTTCTATATGGATACCAAACGCTATCCGCGGGAAGCGTTTGACGACATTGCCCAGCAGGCCATCGCCTTCTATCTCAAGAGCAAACCGGATCTGGTGGTGCTGGGCGATGACAACGCTATCAACTATCTGGCCAACGATATCGCCTCGCTGGGCACCCCTGTGGTGTTTCTCGGTATGAGCGAGAATCCGCGCCTCAAGGGATTTGTCGGCCACCCCAAGATCACCGGGGTACTGGAACGCCCCCTGCTCAAACGCAATATCAACGAGATAAGCCAGATGATGGGGGGGCTCGACAAGGCACTGGTGCTGTTTGATTCCAGCAATGTGGCCCTCACCGCCATCGAGGATGAATTCAAGACCCGAACCGAACTGCGGGTCGGCCAGACCCTGATCAACAGCCAGCTGATAGGCGACTACAGCCTCTGGCAAGAGGCGGTGCTCAACGCCAAGAAGAACGGCTATCAGGCGATCTTCCTCGGCCTCTACCACACGCTGGTCGACGATAATGGCAAGCATGTGAGCGAACAGACGGTGCTGGAGTGGACCAGCGCCAACACGCCGGTGCCGCTCTTCTGTTTCTTGGAGTTTACCGTCGGCAAGGGGATGGCCATCGGCGGGCTGGTGCTGGACGGCCACGATCAGGGGATACAGGCAGCCAGCCTCATCAACACCATACTGGCAGGTACCCTGCCCCGCACCCTCTCCCCGCGCGCGGCCCTGCGCGGCGAATATGTCTTCAGCAAGAGCGAGCTGGCCCGCTGGCAGCTCACCGTGCCCGACAAATGGCGCAACAAGATAATGTGGCGTGAGTAACAATAAATAACCCGGCACATCGGCCGGGCAACACATGCACAGTCAGATGACTGATGACAAAAAGTGGCGCTCGTCAGTTGACAGAAAAAGGCAGAGAGAGACGCTTGGCCAGCGCCTGGAAGTGCTGGCTGACCTCGGCGCCAAACAGGGGATCACCAATGGCGCGGTTCTGCCAGACTTGCTCCAAATGACGCCAGTCATCCTCGGTCAGGGAGTCACGCAGATGGGGGAAGAGCACCCCCTCTTCGTAGTTCATGTGCGCCTCTTGCAACGCTACGAAGCGCTCCAGCTTGGCGGTGAACTGATCGAGCGGTATCACCGCATCCATCAGGATCATCTCAACCATTTCCTTAAGCTCGGTCCCAGCCTCTAGCAGATTGAGGTGCTCCTCATGCAAACGGTTAGCGACATCCCCCTCTACCACCCGGTATTTCAGGTAGTAGTCATAGATAAGGTCTTCCTTGGGATGGTGATACGTGTCAGAGACCTCCCGCAGATAATCGATGACATCGCGCACCAGAAAATAGCTGATAGGCTGCTCGGCACGAATGGCCGCCAGCTTCTGCTTTAGCAGATCCAGCAGTCGGGTGATATTCAGGTGATCCTTGTGCAGACTCGATAACATGGGCACTCCTTGGCGCTGAAATAAAATGTTACTGTCCTGAGTATACGGTCATTTGTCGCCCGAACGTTGCACTCAATCAAATGGTTGGCAGACTGATTGCCACTCGATCGGGCTTTTGCCCTGTAATTCCAGCAGGCGATTGGTCTCGGAAAAGTGGCCGCAACCGATAAAACCACGGTGGGCAGAGAGGGGACTGGGATGGGGTGCCGTCAACACGTGATGGCGCTGCCGGTCGATGAAACGCCCCTTCTTCTGGGCATGGGAGCCCCACAACAGGAAGACCACGCCCTGACAGCTTGCATTGATCTGCTCGATGACCCGATCGGTAAAGGTTTCCCACCCCAGATAGGCATGAGAGTGTGCCTGACCGGCCTGCACCGTCAGCACAGTGTTAAGCAACAGAACCCCCTGCCTGGCCCAGGACTCCAGAAAACCGTGATTGGGTATGACGAAACCGGGCAGATCCCGCAGCATCTCCTTATAGATGTTGACCAGTGAAGGGGGCGTGCGAACCCCGGGCAGGACGGAGAAACAGAGACCATGTGCCTGATTGGGTCCGTGGTAGGGATCCTGCCCCAAGATCACCACCTTGACCTGATCCAGTTCGGTCAGTTTGAAGGCGTTGAATACATCGGCTGCAGGAGGATAGACCACCTTGCCTGCTTCCCGTTCGGCCCTGACGGTCGCCAGCGTACTCTTGAAATAGTCCCGCTCTTTCTCAGAGCCAATCACATCACTCCAGGTCAGCACCCCGGCCTCCTCACTTGATACGGCGAAGGGGTCAGGATAGGGGGGCAGCCCGCAAGACGCAACCGTGGCTCACACTTTCCAGAGCTTGGCGAGCTGGCCGGAGCGTTCCAGTTTGTGCTGACCGGCGTTAAACCGCAACAGAACAGAGCCAACCATCCCCACCTTCATCACTTGATATTCATCCGACACTCTCCTTGCTTTCTGCTGAGTGTAGCCATCCCCTCAATTAACCATAGAAAAGCAGAAAAAAGGTGTAGTTAAATTACTACATTTACAGGATAAAAGATGCATGATTAGGATATCTTACAAAATCAGAAAAATGACCTATTCTTGATTCAACTCAAGAATTTAATCCCACCAAAATGGAGTTTTATCGACTTTTGTTGATTTGGATCAATTTTTGTAATATTACCAACGTGGTATATATGACCCCATCAAAGCAAAGGTGTAAGGCAAGGGCCCTTTAAGCCATCGCAATTAACGGTAGCTTAAATACATCAGGGTAATTTCCTTACAATTGGATTCGCGTTCCCATTGAGGAGTCATACCATGATCAAAGGCATTCAAATCACCCAAGCTGCCAACACCGCTCTGCTGAACTCTTTCTGGCTGCTGGACGAAGAGAAGCAACAGGCTCGCTGCATCTGTGTCAAAGGCGATGCCTTTGCCGCCGATCAGGAAGTCGCACTCTCTGACCTGGGCCAGTTCGAATACCGTGAACTGCCGGTTCAGGCCGAGCCTGCTGTTGAAGGTGGCCAGCACCTGAACGTCAACGTGCTGCGTCGTGAAACCCTGGAAGATGCTATCGAGAACCCGGAGAAGTACCCGCAGCTGACCATCCGTGTATCTGGCTACGCAGTGCGTTTCAACGCTCTGACCCCGGAACAGCAGCGTGACGTGGTCACCCGTACTTTCACCCAGAGCCTGTAATCAGCGCCCTGCGGTGAACCGCTGATACTCGTGGTATCAGCACCAAAAAAACGGCCAATCGGCCGTTTTTTTATGCGCGCTTTTCACTAGGTGAGCATAAAAAAACAAGGCCTCGCATTGCGAGGCCTTGTGATAAGAGCTTGCCCAATCAGGCTGAGGTATCGAGGGGTTCAAAACCCTTGATGAGATCGTCGATGGCCTTCATCTGCTTGAGGAAACCTTCCAGCTTCTCCAGCGGCAACGCGCTCGGGCCATCGCAACGGGCAATTTTCGGGTCCGGGTGGGACTCTATAAAGAGACCAGCCAGACCGACCGCCATCCCGGCGCGCGCCAGCTCGGTCACCTGTTCGCGGCGACCACCGGAGGCCGCCCCCAGCGGATCACGGCACTGCAATGAGTGGGTGACGTCAAAGATCACCGGATAGCCGCCGGTGCTCTTCTTCATCACGCCCAGACCCAGCATGTCCACCACCAGGTTGTCGTAGCCGAAGTTGGCACCGCGCTCGCAGAGGATCAGCTGATCGTTGCCGCACTCCTCGAACTTGTCGGTGATGTTCTTCATCTGGCTTGGGCTCAGGAACTGCGGCTTCTTGATGTTGATGACGTTGCCGGTGCGGGCCATCGCCTCCACCAGATCGGTCTGGCGTGCCAGGAAGGCGGGCAACTGGATGACGTCAACCACTTCGGCGACCGGCTTGGCCTGATGGGGCTCGTGCAGATCGGAGATCACCGGCATGCCGAAGGTCGCTTTCAGCTCCTGGAAAATCTTCATCCCCTCTTCCAGACCCGGGCCGCGGTAGGAGTGGATGGAGGAGCGGTTGGCCTTGTCCCAACTCGCCTTGAAGACGAACGGGATGCCCAGCTTGCTGGTCACTTCCACATACTTTTCGCACACCGCCATCGCCATGTCGCGGGATTCCAGCACGTTCATACCGCCAAACAGCACGAACGGTTTGTCATTGGCAACGTCGATCTGGTTGATCTTGATATTCTTCTGTTCCATCTAAGACATCCTTAATGAAGGGGCCTGAAGCCAAGTTAGTCCGTTGCAACCGGGCGCAGCGGCCTTGATATTCTTCTGTTTAAGTTTCAAGCCGTCCTTAATGGAGGGGCTTGGGGCTCAGATCCAGCGCGGCCAGCTGCACTTTCAGCACGTCGGCTACCGGATCGTCCGGGCATTGCTCAATAAAGTATTCAAAATCGTCGGCGGCCTGACGGGGACAATCGAGCTGCTCGTAGATAAAACCGCGATCCCGCGTCTCCAGGGGATCGCCAGGCTTCATCCGCAACAACAGCTCGCTGCAACGCAGCGCCTCGGGCATGCGATCTTCCCGCAGCAAGGCCCCCTTGCTGACGTTGAGCAGCCGCTCGATGATCTCCCACTGGCCGGAGGGCTGCAGATAGTCGGGGGTCAGGGTCGCCAGATCCCCCAGCGCGCCGCGCAGCAGCAACTCGATATGGGCCAGGCTCAGCTCGTCGCCGGTGAAAGGATCGACATAGACCTCTCCCTCGTCGCCGGCAAAGCTCACCAGGAAGTGACCGGGGAAACATATACCCTCTACATCGAGTCCAATCTTGCGCCCAAGCTGGATAATGAGAATGCCGAGGCTGACCGGGATCCCCTTGCGCTGAACCAGCACCTGATTGAGATCGCAGTTGTTGGCCGAGAAGTAGTCCTGCCAGTCGCCGTGAAAGCCGAGGCGATGGTAGACCCCCTGCAGCAGCTGTTGGCGTACCTCATCGCAAGTGCCTTCGGAGATCTGCTCGTCAAGCCACTCGTCCAGCAGGTTCAGCTCGCGGATCCCCTCCTCAACCGAGCCATAAATCTCGTCGCTGACTGACAACGCCAGCTCGACCAGCTCATGGGCTTCAAAATCGGTCCATTCGTCTATGTGTAACATCTTCTTCATGCCTTAGCCGAACACACTCGCCTGTTTGAGCACTGCCAATTTGGCAATAAAGTAGATCCAGCCGAGCGCCCCCAGAAAGGAGCACCAGCGCACCAGATTGCTTTTGGCCAGTCGCAGCGCCATCGCGGCCAGAAACAGCAGCACCAGAATCGCCATCAACTTCTCGCTGAGCCAGGGCGTCCCGTTATTGAGCGGGTTGAGATCCAGCACCATGCAGAGCAATACGCCGGAGAGCACCACCAGACCGTTGAGCCAGCCGCTGACCTTCATCACCAGCGCGCTGTAGGCACGGCCAGTGGCGGTCTGAACCCAGTAAAAACGAACCATGAACAAGAGCAGGGCCCCGGCAATCAGGGTCAGGTGCAGATGCTTGAGCACAAAAACCATATTCAATCCTTGGCCGCTGGTCATCACCCAGCGACGCGTCAAACCGGTAGTAAAAGCGTTCAGCAGGCCGGGCACATGCCCAGAGTGACCCGCTCGTTATCCCCGTAATCGCGCACCGTGGCTACCTCGCGGTAGCCACCATCGCGCAGTAACTGACGCACCGCCTCCCCCTGATCCCAGCCATGCTCCAGCAGCAACCAGCCGTCAGGCAACAG
This sequence comes from Aeromonas fluvialis, assembly GCF_000819885.1. Taxonomy (GTDB): domain Bacteria; phylum Pseudomonadota; class Gammaproteobacteria; order Enterobacterales; family Aeromonadaceae; genus Aeromonas; species Aeromonas fluvialis. The sequence goes on along the minus strand of NZ_CDBO01000036.1, from coordinate 10,681 downwards.
ATAAGCGGGGGAATGGGCCACGATGTGGCGGATATCCGCCAGCCCGGCGTCATCGGCAACCAGCGCCGAACGGGGTTCAAAGCGCACGTCACCCTGCTCAAGATGGGGATCGGCGCCATCAATATAGGGGGGATTGGAGACAATCACCGCAAATCGTGGCGTTTTGTCGCGATCCGGCTCGCCAAGGGGCTCGAACCAGCTGCCGTCGCGCACCTCGACGGGTAACCCCAGCGCGGCGCTGTTCTCGCGGGCCAGCGCCGCGGCATCCGCCATCCGATCCACTGCCCATACATCGACCTCAGGCCGCTCGGACTTGAGCGCCAGCGCGATGGCGCCGGTGCCAGTGCCGAGATCCAGCACGGCGCACGGCCCTTGCGGGATTCTGGTCAGCGCCTGCTCCACCAGCACCTCGGTATCGGGGCGCGGGATCAGGGTGGCCGGGCTCACTTTCAGCGGTAGCGACCAGAACTCTCGCTCTCCGATGAGGTGGGCGATGGGCTCGCCAGCCAGGCGGCGGTCAAGCCACTCCTGCAGGGTAGCCTGCTGGGCGGCATCCAGCTCACGCTCCGGCCAGGTCATCAGATAACTGCGACGACACCCGAGCAGATGGCAGAGCAGCACATCGGCGTCGGCGCGGGGGGATTCCCCCCCAGCCAGCACGGTCATGATATGGGCGCGAGCCTGCTGGATCTGCATCAGTTGTTTTCAGCCAGCGAGGCGAGCTGATCTGCCTGATACTCCTGCACCAGCGGGGTGATGATGCAGTCCAAATCACCTTCCAGGATCTCCGAGAGACGGTAGAGGGTGAGGTTGATGCGGTGCTCGGAGAGACGCCCCTGCGGGTAGTTGTAGGTACGAATTCGCTCCGAGCGATCACCGGAGCCCACCAGATTGCGACGAGTGTTCTGCTCGGCGGCGCGGTGGCGCTCATCCTCGGCCGCTTGCAGGCGGGCGGAGAGCACCGACATCGCCTTGGCACGGTTCTTGTGCTGGGAGCGCTCGTCCTGACACTCCACCACCAGACCGGTCGGCAGGTGGGTGATGCGAATGGCCGAGTCGGTCTTGTTGACGTGCTGACCACCGGCGCCAGAGGCGCGGAAGGTGTCGATCTTCAGATCCGAGGGATTGATCTCGATCTGTTCAGCTTCCGGCACCTCCGGCAGCACGGCGACGGTACAGGCGGAGGTGTGCACCCGGCCCTGAGATTCGGTCTCCGGCACCCGCTGTACCCGGTGACCACCGGATTCAAACTTGAGGCGGCCATAGACGCGCTCGCCATCGATCTTGGCGATCACCTCCTTGTAGCCGCCATATTCACCGTCGTTGCAGCTGACGACAGAGACGCGCCAGCCCTGACGCTCGGCAAACCGCGAATACATGCGAAACAGGTCACCGGCAAAGATGGCCGCCTCGTCACCACCGGCTCCGGCGCGGATCTCCAGATAGCAGTTGTTGTCATCCTTGGGATCCTTGGGCAGCAACATCAGTTGCAGCTCCTGCTCCAGCGCCTCCAGATTGGCCTTGGCCAGCGGCAGCTCCTCCTGCGCCATCTCGCGCAGGTCGGCATCATCCTCTTCCAGCATCATCTGGGTGGTCTCCAGATCATCCTGCGCCTGGCGGAAACGCTGGAAGGCGTGAACGATATCTTCCAGCTGGGCATATTCACGGGTCAGGGCACGATAGCGCTCCTGATCCGAGACCACGTCCGGCTCGCCGAGCATGGCCTGTACTTCTTCGTGGCGCTCGATGAGGCCTTCCAGCTTTCTGATCAGTGACGGATTCATAACTATTGCTATCTCGAATGGAGGAGAGGGCAACCAGCATGGTAGCCCCAAACAATTACTCTTGTGACAACCCCAGCGCCTGCCGCAGCCGGGACAGCGCACTCTCGTCGCCCCGGGAGGCCGCCTGGCGCAGGGCCTGGGTCGGCGCATGGATCAATTTGTTGGTGAGGCGATGGGCCATCGCCTTGAGCGCCTGCTCGGCACTCTCGCCCTGAGCCAGTGCCAGCAGGGCCCGTTGCAGCTCCTCGTCAGCGACCTGCTGGGACTGCTGGCGGTAATCGCGGATGAGATCGACCGAGCGCTGGCCGCGATACCAGCCCATAAACTCGTCGCGCTCTTCCTGCACGATCACTTCCGCCTGCGCGGCAGCCCGCTTACGGGTTTCGAGATTCTGCTCGATGATCCCCTGCAGATCGTCCACCGTGTAGAGATAGGCATCGGAGAGCTCATCCACTTCGGCCTCGATGTCGCGCGGCACGGCAATATCCACCAGAAACATGGGCTTGAAGCGACGGGCCTTAAGCGCCCGCTCAACCATCCCCTTGCCGATGATGGGCAGCGGGCTCGCCGTCGAGCTGATGACGATATCCGCCTCGTGCAGATAGTCGGGAATCTCTTCAAGCGTCATCACCTGGGCGCCGAATTCGGTCGCCAGGGTCTGGGCGCGCTGCAGGGTGCGGTTGGCCACCATCATCTTGGTGACGTTCTGCTCGCGCAGGTGACGGGCCACCAGTTCGATGGTCTCCCCCGCCCCGACCAGCAGTACCTTGGTCTGGGAAAGATCGGAGAAGATCCGCCGACCCAGGCTGACCGCTGCAAACGCCACCGACACGGCACTGGCGCCAATCTCGGTATCGGTACGTACTCTTTTCGCCACCGAGAAGGATTTCTGAAACAGCCGCTCGAGCGCCCCCTTCACCGACTCGGCCTGCTGGGCATGGGCGTAGGATTGCTTGATCTGCCCCAGGATCTGCGGCTCTCCCAGCACCAGCGAATCTAGCCCGCATGCTACCCGCATCACGTGGCGCACCGCCTCTTCATCGTGATGCTGATAGATGGCGGTGACCAATTCGGCTGCGTCCAGCCCGTGGAATTGCTGCAGCCAGCGCAACACCTCACCCTGCTGCTCGCCATCCAGATTGCAGTAAAGCTCGGTGCGGTTGCAGGTGGAGACGATCACCGCCTCGTTGATGCCGGGCTGGTTCACCAGCTCACGCAGGGCACGATCGATGCAGTCCGGGCCAAAGGCGACCCGTTCCCGCAAGGCGACACTGGCGGTGTTGTGGTTGATTCCGAGGGCAAGCAAACTCATGAGTGGGCGACGATCATTTCATACGCTGGGTGCAAAGGTTGCCAATTGTACGAGAAAGGGTAAGTCTTTAAAAGCAATACGGCCGCCCCGTATACTGTGGCAAATTTCTCTCTCTGGAGCCTTGCCGTGCTGCTGCGTATTTTTACCCTCACCTGTCTGTTCATCCTTGGCGGTTGTGCCACCACCCAGCCCCAGCGTGACCAGGTGAACTGGAACCAGGAGCGAGCCCGCCTCGAACAGCTCACCCATTGGGAGCTCTCCGGCAAGATGGCCATCATCACCCCCCAGCAAAAGGGCAGTGCCCGCCTCAACTGGCAGCAGGAGGGCGATGACTATCGCCTCAACCTCACCAGCCTGATCGGCACCAGCATTCTGGAACTCTCCCGCAGCAAAGGGGAGATCACCCTGCTCGACAGCGACGGCAAACGCCACCAGAGCCAGGACGCCGAAGCGCTGATCTATCAGCTCACAGGCTGGAATATTCCGGTTGCCGGACTGCCGCAGTGGATCAAGGGGCTGCCGGGTCAGGCCGACTTCGAGCTCAATCCCGACAGCAGTCTGGCCCGCGTCCGTGATGGCCAGTGGCAGATCGTATATGGCGACTATCGGGATCAGGATGGCTACCGCCTGCCGCACCAGCTGACCATGACCGGCCAGAACAGCCGCCTCAAGCTTCAGATCAACCAATGGACTCTTGCACGCTAATGGCTTCCACCCGCTGGCCGGCACCGGCCAAACTCAACCTGTTTTTACACGTCAATGGCCGTCGTCCCGATGGCTATCACGAGCTGCAAACCCTGTTTATCTTCCTCAATCACAGCGACTGGCTCGAATTTGAGGTGATTCCTGATAGCGACACCCTCACCCTGAGCCCGGCCATTCCCGGTGTGCCGGATGAGCAGAATCTGATCATCCGCGCGGCGCGCCTGCTGCAGGCCAGACTGCCGAGCCCGCAGGGGGCCCATATCCGGCTGGAGAAGGTGTTACCCATGGGAGGCGGCATTGGCGGCGGTTCGTCCGATGCGGCCACCACGCTAGTGGCGCTTAACCACCTCTGGCAAGCGGGTTCGAGTGAAGATGAACTGGCAGCGCTCGGCGTCCAGCTCGGCGCCGACGTGCCGGTGTTTGTCCGCGGCAAGGCGGCCTTTGCCGAAGGGGTCGGTGAGCGGCTGCAGCCGGTCGAACTACCCGATGCCTGGTATCTGGTGCTCAAGCCCGATTGCCATGTGGCGACGGCGGCGGTATTTCAAGATCCAGACCTGCCCAGAGCCACCCCTAAAGTGGCATTGCACAACCTGCTGGAAGGGGTGTGGAAAAACGATTGCGAATCACTGGTGAAAAAGCGCCACCCCGAGGTTGCCAATGCGCTCGGCTGGTTGCTAGAATACGCGCCGTCAAGAATGACGGGCACAGGAGCTTGCGTCTTTGCTCAGTTTGAAGACGAAGTGACTGCTCGGGAAGTGTTGGTCAGAGTGCCGAAGGGGCTGGATGGGTTTGTCGCCAAGGGCGAGAACATATCACCACTCCTCGCCACTTTGCAACAGCTCAAATGATTGGGGTATCGCCAAGCGGTAAGGCAGCGGGTTTTGATCTCGCCATTCCTAGGTTCGAATCCTAGTACCCCAGCCAATTTGATGTCATGGCAGTGACGCGGGCGAGGTCGTGCTCGCCCACGCTCAAGGGCTCACCCCCCTTGCAGCCATCCCGATGCGGCCAATCCCTTGCTCGTTATCTGGCTAAATCGTTTGCCCCAAAACGATAAGGGTCTGATTTCAGACTCCCCCACATACTGGATGCAACCCCGAGGTTTCAAACCGTGCCTGACATGAAGCTGTTTGCTGGTAACGCAACGCCGGAACTAGCCCAGAAGATCGCAGATCGCCTGTTTATCAAACTCGGCAATGCTGCCGTAGGTCGCTTTAGCGACGGCGAGATCAGCGTACAGATCAACGAGAATGTACGTGGTGGCGATATCTTCATCATTCAATCCACCTGTGCCCCGACCAACGACAATTTGATGGAATTGATCGTCATGGTGGATGCACTGCGTCGTGCTTCAGCTGGCCGTATCACTGCCGTTATCCCCTACTTTGGTTATGCCCGTCAGGACCGCCGCGTCCGCTCCGCCCGTGTCCCCATTACCGCCAAGGTTGTCGCTGACTTCCTCTCCAGCGTGGGTGTGGATCGCGTGCTGACCGTTGACCTGCATGCCGAGCAAATTCAAGGTTTCTTCGACGTTCCGGTAGACAACGTGTTCGGTAGCCCGGTGCTGCTGGAAGACATGAAGGCCAAGAACCTCGAGTCTCCTGTTGTCGTCTCCCCGGACATCGGTGGCGTTGTGCGTGCCCGCGCTATCGCCAAGCTGCTGGATGACACCGACATCGCCATCATCGACAAGCGCCGTCCCCGCCCGAACGTCTCCCAGGTCATGCACCTGATTGGTGACGTGGCCGGCCGCGACTGCGTCATCGTCGATGACATGATCGACACCGGCGGCACCCTGTGCAAAGCCGCAGAAGCCCTGAAAGAGCGCGGCGCCAAGCGAGTATTCGCTTACGCCACTCACCCGGTCTTCTCCGGCACTGCCGTCGAGAACATCAAGAACTCCGTGATCGACGAACTGATCATCACCGACTCCATCCCGCTCACTGCGGAGATGAAAGCGGTAGGCAAGGTCAAGCAGCTGACTCTGTCAACTGTACTGGCCGAAGCCATTCGTCGCATCAGCAACGAAGAGTCCATCTCTGCCATGTTTGAGCATTGATAGATTCAGCAATAACGAAAACCGCCATCAGGCGGTTTTCGTCTTTCTGGACTTTCTCTTTCCCACTTTCTGCTATCTGGTACGACCCTGCCCCCGGCAGGCTTAAGGATTTACCCATGAATTGCTTGCGTCCCCTCCTGCTCGCGACCCTCACCTCCGCCCTGTTCGCCTGTCAGCCCGTCAAAGAGAACCCGCCCTTCGTGCTGACCCTGGCTCACATGAACGACACCCACTCCCAGTTTGATCCGGTCAATGCCGAGCTCAAAGGGCAGATCTTTGCCCAGCAGGAGGAGACGGACACCCTCTATACCCGCTTTGGCGGTTATCCGCGCTTGCTGACCATGGCGAAAGCCTATCAGGCCGATGCGCTGGCCAAGAACCAGCCTATGCTGTTGCTGCACGGTGGCGATGCCTGGCAGGGCAGCGGCTACTTCAAGCTCAATGAGGGGATGGCTAACGCCGAGTTGCTGAGCCAATTTGGCCTCGATGCCATGGCGCTGGGCAACCACGAGTTCGATCTGGATAACCAGAAGCTGGCCCGCTTCATCGAGGGAGTCAACTTCCCGGTGCTGGCCGCCAACCTGGATACCCAGGCCGACCCTGACCTTGGCAAGGCCACCAACCTCAAGCCCTTCGTGGTCTACGCCTTTGACGGCAACCAGAAGAGCCCTGTCACCGACATCAATAACCTGCCGCAAAGCAAACAACTGGTTGCCGTCATGGGCTTGGTGCTGGAAGACATGGGCAATATCGCCCCCAATGTCGGCAAACTGCGCTTTGGCAAAGAGGTCGCCTCGGCTCAGGCCACGGTCGACATGCTGCAAGCCAGGGGGATCCATCAGATCGTCGCCCTGACCCACATCGGCAACGAGCGGGATCTGGCGCTGGCCGCCAAGGTAAACGGCCTCGATGCCATCGTCGGCGGCCACTCCCACAGCCTGCTCGGCGATTTTCGCAATATCGGCTGGGGCAAGACCGGCGACTACGCCAAGCTGGTGACCAATCCGGACGGCATCGGCCAGACCTGCGTGGTGCAGGCGGGCTCCTATGCCCAGGCCATCGGTCTGGCGCAGGTGACCTTTGACAGCAAGGGTCAGGTGACCGACTGCCAGGGCCACAACCGCCTGCTGGCCAGCCGCGACTTCTTCGCCGATGCGGCGCGCAAGCAGGCGCTCGATGAGGCCCGCAGCAGAGAGGCGAGCCAGTTTGTCGACAACCAGCCCAATCTAGTGACCGTGGATGAAGATCCGCGCCTGCGCGGCATCATCGACAGCCACTACAAACCGGCGCTGGAGAAAGCCTACGGCCCAGTGATCGGCACCATCCCCGCGCAGCTGCAAAATGCCCGTCGCCCCGGCGACAACGGCAGCGACAACCATGGCTCGGATATCGCTCCCCTGGTTGCCGAAGGGGAGTTCTACTGGGCCAATACCCCAGCAGTACAGGCCCTGACCGGTGGCCCGGTCGACTTCGCCCTGCTGGCGGTGGGCGGCGTGCGCGCCGAGCTGCCGGCCGGCGAGTGGCGCGAGGGGGATAGCGCCCTCACCCTGCTGCCGTTCAAGAACCAGCTCTCGGTACTGACCCTTACTGGCGCTGAGGTACGCGCTCTTTTGACCGAGACCATCACCGCCACCCTGCCCGCCAGCGCCCATGCCGGCAAGTTCCCCTATGGCGGCCACCTGCGTTACACCTTCCAGGAGACCGACGCAGGCAAGGCGGGCACCCTGACCCAATTGCAACGCAAGACCGCAAGCGGCGAGTGGCAAGATCTGGTGGATAGCCAGCGCTATCGGGTGGTGATGAACGCCTACAGCGCCAACGGCAACGATGGCTGGCAGGCACTGGCCAATGCCCAGCGCCACCAGAGCGAGCGGGTCGACATCGCCAGCGTCAATGGCAAGCTGACCGCCTTCCCGGTGCTGAAGGTGGCACAAAACGGTGAACTGCTGAGCGCCGTCTATGCCCCGGGCCAGGCCCTCGATTGCAAAGCCAGCGGCGTGGATTGCGGCACCGATGCGGCCTCTTTCGTCGAGTATGTGCGCGATGCCCGCCCCACCCTGACCGCGCTGAATGAAGAGACGGTGACCCTGCTGCGCGCCAACTAACCGCCAGCAAGTGACAACGAACGGGCCTCTTGCAAGCGGCCCGTTTAGCCACTGTTTACCGCTTATTAGCCGCAATAGGGGTGCAAATCCCGCCATAACATGCGCATTGGTTGAGTGATCGCCACTCGGCGGCTAGAATATTGCGTCCTATTGCTCTGGGTAGTGTGCCCACGGCAGCTGCGAGTGAAGACATCAAGCGTGACAAGCGAAATCAAACTGATCGTCGGACTGGGCAACCCCGGCCCGGAATATGCCAAGACCCGCCACAATGCGGGCGCCTGGTATGTGGAGCAACTGGCCCGCTGGCACAATGTCAGCCTGCGTGAAGAACCCAAGTTCTTCGGCCACACTGCCCGCATCCTGGTCGAGGGGCAGGATGTGCGGCTGCTCATCCCGAACACCTATATGAACCTCTCTGGCAAAGCGGTGGCCGCACTGGCGCGTTTTTATCAGATTGAGCCGGAAGCGATGCTGGTGGCCCATGACGAACTGGATCTGCCGCCTGGCATCGCCAAGTTCAAGCAAGGTGGTGGTCACGGTGGCCATAACGGCCTCAAGGACATCATCGCCAAGATGGGCAACAACAATAACTTCTTCCGGCTGCGTCTCGGGATCGGCCATCCCGGCAGCAAAGAGCAGGTGGCCGGCTTCGTCCTGACCAAGGCCCCCGGCAGTGAACAGAACCTGATCGACGCCGCGCTGGACGAGTCGCTGCGTGCCACCGACATCCTGTTCAAACAAGATATGACCAAGGCCATGAATCGCTTGCACAGCTTCAAGGCTGAAAAAGTTTGAATACAGATGCCTGACACGCGTCAGGCTCGAACAATATGACGGGGACGCCCAAGAACCTGTTCACACTCTGTAACGAGAGGTTGTCAGCAAGGTGAAGCGCAGCGCAGGAACCGGAGCGTATAGTCATACGTGAGGATTCCGAGCAGCACATGAGCCTTGATCACAGCCTCGCAGTAAGAGTGTGGACAGGTTCTGCGACCCTCAACAGCATCCATCAAGTAAGGTAACAATCCATGGGTTTTAAATGCGGTATCGTGGGCCTGCCCAATGTAGGTAAATCCACCCTGTTCAACGCGCTGACCAAGGCCGGTATCGAAGCCGCCAACTTCCCGTTCTGCACCATCGAACCGAACACTGGCGTGGTCCCGATGCCGGATCCCCGCCTCGATCAGCTGGCTGCCATCATCAATCCGCAGCGCGTTGTGCCGACCACCATGGAATTTGTCGACATCGCAGGCCTGGTTGCCGGTGCCTCCAAGGGTGAAGGTCTGGGTAACCAGTTCCTGGCCAACATCCGTGAAACCGAAGCGATCGGCCACGTGGTGCGCTGCTTCGACGACGAGAACATCATTCACGTTGCCGGCAAGGTCTCCCCTGCTGACGACATCGAAGTGATCAACACCGAGCTGGCCCTGTCGGATCTGGACGCCTGCGAGCGCGCCATTCACCGTCAGTCCAAGCGCGCCAAAGGCGGCGACAAGGATGCCAAGCTGGAAGTGGAAGTGCTGGAGAAGATCCGCGTCGCGCTGGAAAACGATCAGATGATCCGTGGCATGAAGCTGGACAAGGAAGAGCTGGCTGCCGTGAGCCACCTCAACTTCCTGACCCTGAAACCCACCATGTATATCGCCAACGTGGCAGAAGACGGTTTCGACAACAACCCCTACCTCGACAAGGTGCGTGAAATCGCCGCCGCCGAGAACGCGGTTGTGGTGGTGGTCTGCTGCTCCATCGAGTCAGACATCGCCGAGCTGGATGACGAAGACCGCGCCGAGTTCATGGCTGATCTCGGCATCGAAGAGCCGGGCCTGAACCGGGTGATCCGCTCCGGTTACGAGCTGCTCAACCTGCAAACCTACTTCACCGCCGGTGTAAAAGAAGTGCGCGCCTGGACCATTCCGGTCGGAGCCACTGCCCCGCAGGCGGCAGGCAAGATCCACACTGACTTTGAAAAAGGCTTTATTCGCGCCCAAACCATCGCCTTCGAAGACTTTATCACCTACAAGGGTGAGCAGGGCGCCAAGGAAGCGGGCAAGATGCGCGCCGAAGGGAAAGATTACATCGTCAAAGATGGCGATATCATGAACTTCCTGTTTAACGTCTAATCCCATGACAGGCCAGCATTTGCTGGCCTGTTTTTTATCTGCCATCACCCGGCCCATGATGGCCATGTCTTAAAAAAACCAGATTGTTGGGCTTTTGCGCAACAGAGGCCAATAACTGGTCAAACGCACTCAAATTGCGTTTTTCTGGCAAAAAAAGGGTTGACGCCCCAGAGCCAGATACGCATAATTCGGCCCGCACGGTGACGAGGCAACGAATCATCGCGGTGACGAGGCAACGAATCATCGGACGCAAGGTTGGCTATGTAGCTCAGTTGGTTAGAGCATCGCACTCATAATGCGGGGGTCACAGGTTCGAATCCCGTCATAGCCACCATTTCTAGTTGGGGTATCGCCAAGCGGTAAGGCAGCGGGTTTTGATCTCGCCATTCCTAGGTTCGAATCCTAGTACCCCAGCCATCTTTAAAAGTTTTTTGCCAGTCTAATGACTGTTGAGGAACGCTGTTGGGGTATCGCCAAGCGGTAAGGCAGCGGGTTTTGATCTCGCCATCCCTAGGTTCGAATCCTAGTACCCCAGCCATTTTTAAAGTTGGTGTTTGATGGTTTCTGTCAGGCATCACTGTTGGGGTATCGCCAAG
>NZ_CDBO01000035.1 GCF_000819885.1 Aeromonas fluvialis | reverse complement strand
CATGCGTGGGAATACGCAACTGCGGCGTTTTTCAAGATAGTTGTCGCGTAAACCTGTTTTAAGCCGCCTGTTTTTGCTCTGATTCGGACCGCTCTGGATTCAGCATCACGGCACAGATAGGCGTCCAGTTTCTCGTTGTTCGGCTCCACCTGGCTGGATGTCGTGCTCGGGCGGCCTGATACACTGCATCCCGTTTCTCCAGCAGCTCTTGATCCTCGCCCCGATGACGCTCGTTGGGGGTGACGAAGCGGATACCGCTATGCCGGTGTTCGTCGTTATACCAGCCCATAAAGTTGCGAACCCATTATCTTGCCGCTTCCAGACTAGCAAAGCCGTTTGATGGCCACTGCGGACAGTACTTCAGCGTCCGGAACAATGACTCCGAGTACGGATTGTCATTGCTGACCCGAGGCCTGCCCCGCGGCTGAGCTGGTGTTCAACCACCATGGAGGAGGGAGAGCAGGGACGGCTAACGCCGTAGCGCTATCCCTCCCCACCCTGAAAGGACGGGGTTTCTCGCGCAAAATCAGATGAGACGCCACCAAAATGAAGCATGTACCATTTTTCGACACTTACGCATTAATGCCAAGACAAGTACAGTAAGTAAACGTCTCGACAAGTGGAACAAACCATGAATCAAAAAACAAATGAACCAATGGCTAACTATTTACCCGATCAAATCGTCTTACTAGGTGATTCAATTTTTGACAATTCCCCTTATGTGAACACTGGAGAATCAGTTTCTGAGCAATTGGCAGAGTTAATCCAAAAAGAAGCAATGAAAACAGCTGCTGGAGTCAACTCCACTACAACACAGGTTGAATTACTTGCTGTTGATGGCCACGTCCTAGCCGACCTTCCAGGCCAAATTGCACGAGCACGCGCAAAGAAACATTTCAAGACACAAAGAGCTTACCTTTCATGCGGCGGAAATGATTTGCTTGGTTATGCTGCCTCAGGTTTGCTCGAGATCAATGTCAATAACATCGGTGAGGCATTAAGTTCACTTCACCAAGTAAGGGAGCATTTCCGCGAAAACTATCGACACATGCTGAATGTGACACTTAGAAAGTTCCCTATGCTCACAATTTGCACCATTTACGATGGGGTCCCCAATCTGTCTAGTTCTCAGGCCGTAGCATTAGGGATATTTAACGAGGTAATTTTAAGAGAGGCTGCCGAATGTCAGCTCCCCGTATTAGACCTTCGTGTTATTTGTAATCAAGTGGAAGATTACTCCCCCATCTCACCTATTGAGCCTTCAAAACAAGGTGCAGCGAAAATCGCGCAAGCTATCTTAAAGCAACATAACCAGTACAACCATAAAATCTGGGAGATCAACCAATGAGCCTAACCAAAGAATGGTTTGAACAGCGCGATAAGTTCATCGCTGAGCAGCAAGAACTTGGGAGCTACACCCTAGCAGCTGCGCTTGAAGAACTTAATACCAACGCCGCATATTTTTTTGATCTTGGTATTTTGACTCAACGTGAGTTTTCCACTTCGACCATAAATTTCACCCAATTAACAGGAATTGGTGGGCTATTCTTTGTTGAGCGGTGTCAGGCAATATTCATTAAGCCTGAAATGCTGGGTAAATTAAAGCTGGCACTTGAGGATTGGGATAATTTTTCTATTAATTATCCGTTGGTTCTATCTGACTTTACGGGAACGATATCTGTAAGAAATCAATCTTATTTCGAGTTCAAAGTCGATGCAAGGCTATTTCGGCATCGATTAACGTTCCGCATTAAAGATTCACGCGAGGAGTTCGCACAATTTGTGCGTGGTGAGGATTCAACGCAACTGTTAAATGTTTGGAATGACTTTTGCGAATGCGTTACTTTAATTGAAAATGAAGACATGACACCCACTAATATAGATATTGCTTCGGATAGTGATGCCATTAAAAAGCTTTGTTTTCCTTGGCATCCGATCGTCCAACGCTACTTTCGCAGCCGAATGCATCAGATCGGCTTTGAACACAATTTGAAAACTCTGAAGTGCGAAATTGAACAAACCTATTCAGTTCCAAACTCTGAATGGCATTCCCTTACTCAGTTTTTTGATTTAGTCAGACCAAATCGATTGAACAACATTACTAATGCACAGCTAAGTTCAATGGATGACATAGAGGTACAACTACTTACCTACAAAGACGTTAATGAATTTGGTATAGCAGGCTCAGACAAAGTAGAAAAGACAACAAAAAAAAACCGTAATTTGCATCGATATTGTACTGTCATGCCAAGAGACGTTTTGCTATTTAAGGATGTCTACAGAAAAAAAGTCAAAGTAGCTTACTTCCCTGGCGAAGATAAGAAAGCATTTCTTTGCTCAGATTTATTTACTGTGATACGTGCAAAAGCAGGAAGCCAATGGAATGGTGAGCGACTGTTTCTGTTTCTTACCTCACTAGTAGGTCAAACTTTACTTGAATACACCTTCTGTGATTTTTCCGTCAACGAACTGCAACAGGTTCGGCTCACTCCTCGACAACTGAGTAAACTCGAGATCCCGAAGCTTGACCAGAATCGTGCAAGTGAGCTTGACGACAAATACAGTCAACTCAATAAATTAATGCAACAGAAAGCTAATATTGAACAGCAAATCACCAATTTAATGAAGATAAATTAAGCATTCAGAACTCAAGCGATAACAAAGGAACTGTATGAATTACCCAGGACAAGCAGTAACACATGAAGAAGCCAAAGCCTTAGACAAGTTGGAAAACATGACCAATGAAGCAAAGCCAATGTACATAAAAATTGCGCCTACTTCTCCAGTATTACCTCAAATGCTGGATGATAATTTATCAGAAGAGCAAGAGCGGCAACTACTTTCAAAGTGCCCGAAGGTTCACCTATCCGCAAAAACCAGCCATGAACACATTACGACGTTTTTAATTGAGCTGTTCGCTTATTATTTCGAACTTCCTCAAGAGATGATTAAACCTAGCAGTGATCTGGCCGATGATATCGAGCGCATGGTATGGGCGCGAAAACTCGGTGTATCTTTTGAGGAGGTTACCTATGGCAGGATATTTTGTAGTAAAGATGAAAATGGCAATATAGTGGGAGGTATGGAAGACAAAGGCATCATGATCGTAATCATGTTTATGCTAGATTTTTCCGACCTTGTCGGTATCAAAGTGGTAGCTGATTCAGCCGAAGCTACACTTGAAACAATGAAAAATGAGTTTGGCAGCTACTATGACTGCGCAACGATTGGTGATCTGGCAGATTTGATTTATTCGGTATGTAAAAAGCTAAAATAAACCAAAGAGCAATAGCCAACCCTTCATACTGACTCTTATACACAAATATTGTGAACTGATTGGCACTTTTCCCGATTTCCAGGATCTGATCTCCTATGTGACTCCCGAACATGGTAACGATCATGCTAACTTTTGCTCTTCATCGTGCGGCCGATTGGGCTAAATGCGTTTTCTCTTTGGCTGCTCTGGGTGATCCGCGTCGCACCGCCCGCTTGGTCAGCGTCGCCACTCAACTGGCAAAATATTCTGGAAAATCAATCACACACTCATCTGAGGGCAGTGAAGCCATGCAGGAAGGTGCTCACCGATTTATCCGTAATCCTCATGTTTGCGCTGCGGCGATCAGAAAGGCTGGCGCCATGCGCACCGTCGAATTGGCGCAGGAATTTCCCGAGTTGCTGGCTATTGAAGACACGACGTCACTGAGTTATCGGCACCAGGTGGCCGAAGAGCTTGGCAAGCTGGGCGCGACGGAAGATAAGTCCCGCGGGTGGTGGGTTCACTCTGTGCTATTGCTGGAGGCCGCCACGTTTCGCACTGTGGGATTGCTGCATCAGGAGTGGTGGATGCGCCCGGATGACCCCGCCGATGCCGTCGAAAAAGAGAGTGGCAAATGGCTGGCGGCGGCGACAACCTGTCGGCAGCGCATGGGCAACATGATGAGCAAGGTCATTGCGGTATGTGACCGTGAGGCGGATATCTATGCCTATATGCAGGACAAGCTAGCCCATCAGGAGCGATTTGTTGTGCGCTCCAAGCATCGACGTAAAGACATCGGGTCCGGGCTGTGCCTGTATGACCATCTATGTCAACAACCAGAGCTGGGAGGATATCAGGTCGCCATCCCGCAAAAGAGCCTGGTGGATAAACGCGGCAAACGCAAAAATCGGCCTGCCCGCAAGGCGACGCTCTGCCTGCGCAGTGGCAGCATCACCCTCAAACAGGGGTCACTCACGCTCAATGCGGTGCTGGCCGAGGAGGTCAATCCTCCTGCGTGGAAAACCGGAGCGGGAGCTGAGCGGCAACGCATGGAGGAGCCTGATAACATGGAGCGCATGGTGTCGATCCTTTCGTTCGTGGCGGTCCGCCTGTTACAGCTCAGGGAAAGCTTCACGCTCCCGCAAGCACTCAGGGCCCAGGGGTTACTCAGGGAAGCAGAGCACGTAGAAAACCAGTCATGTGAAACGGTGCTAACCCAGGATGAATGTCAGTTGCTGAACTATCTGGACAAGGGAAAACGTAAACGTAAAGAGCGAGAAGGCAGCTTGCAATGGGCCTACATGGCGATAGCCAGATTGGGCGGTTTTATGGATAGTAAGCGAACAGGGATTGCAGGCTGGAGCTCACTCTGGGAAGGCTGGCAAACACTGCAAAGTAAACTGGACGGCTTTATTGCCGCCAAAGAGATGATGGCTTCGGGGATCAAGATCTGATCAAGAGACAGAAGTATCACATATAAAAACTTGACGCTTGGTGAACACATTGGGTTTCAAGAAAATCACATTTCTAGTTGCCAAGAAAAGTAATGTCTTATAAATTAACCACTGACTTTAACCCCCACCACACTGAGCTCCGCCTAGCGGCTCAAAGTCCACATTATGCCAGACTGGTGGCGTCCTATTTTTCTAAAATCTCAGACTATTTATTCAAACACTCTAATTTAGGTGAAATATGGAAGTGAAATTTCTTGACTCAAACATGGTTAACACTAGTTTACTGTCTTTAATGCAGCATTATGACGAGTATTATTGGGCGATTGCTTGGGCCACTGACAACGACTTAATAGAGCATTTTTTCCTTAACCATCAAAAGATACGAAAATTTATAGTTGGCATTGATTTTTTACATACCAGCCCAAGTGTTTTGGCTCGTTTACAACCTTACTCGACAACTAGAGTTGCACTGGATCATGAAAGTGCAACGTTCCACCCTAAAGTGTATTACTTCAAACATGGGAACGAGTGTGCTGCGATAGTAGGTAGTGCCAATTTTACTGCTGGTGGACTAGGACTAAATGACGAAGCCGCAATCCTTTTGACAGGAAATGTAGATGACGCTGTATTCAGAGATATAGAGACTGCAATAGAAACATGGTGGTCATCAAGCAGTTTGATCTCACAGTCTTTTTTAGATGCTTATACACAACGCTGGCATATAAGCCAAAGAACTTTACAATATTTGAAACGACCTTTTAGAGTAAGCACTCCCAGTGCAAACTCTCGATACCCAAAACTTTGCTTCATAGACTGGGACGACTATGTTATCACCTTAAACAACTCATACAACCCAAATATTGAAGAACGACTGGAGCTAATAAGAAAAGCGAAGGAGTTATTTATTCGCAGGGGCTCATTTTCTGCCATGAGTGAGTTGGAACGAAAAGCAATAGCAGGTTTTATCGGCACAATTGAAGTTGAACAGGATTCATTTTTATTAGGAACAAACTGGGGATGGTTTGGGTCTATGAAAGGAGCTGGCGTATTTAAAAATCGAGTAAATGAAAATGATGAGAACCTGAATGAAGCCTTGGAACATATTCCTACGACAGGGATGATATCGATTGGGGATTACATGAATTTCATTAACTCATTTAATGCTGCATTTGTAGGTGCAAGTCGTCAAGGCGGGTTACCTACTGCGAGCCGATTATTGGCGATGAAACGCCCAGATTATTTTGTTTGTGTCGACTCAGAAAACTTGGTAGAACTCGCTAGAGATCTTGGTTTTAAAAAGAGCAGTCTTAATCTAGACACGTATTGGAGTTTGGTGATAGAACCCATTATTGATTCTAAATGGTGGAATTCTCCGAGACCATTAGGGCTGCAGGGACATATATGGGATGCCAGAACAGCATTGTTAGATGTAATTTATTACAAATGGGATGAATGATTTTGATAGTTTCCCCCGGTGTCAGGATAGTTGTCGCCTGACCTGATTTGTTTAAAAGTGAAGACTGGGGGTGGAAAAGAGTGTCGAATGGCTCGTTATTCAAGTGAGCGAAAGGCTGCCTTGCTCAAGAAGCTGCTGCCTTCTATCAATATGTCGGTTGCCGAGTTGGCCCGTCAGGAGAACATCAGTGAGGCCACTCTGTATAATTGGCGCAAACAAGCCAAAGACGGAGGGGCTCCTGTGCCCGGAGACAACAAATTGACCGATGAATGGCTTGCCGAGGCCAAGTTCGCCGTGGTGCTGGAAACCGCTGCGCTCTCTGAGATTGAGCTCAGTGAGTATTGCCGCCGTAAGGGGCTCTACCCCGAACAAGTCCAGCAGTGGCGCCAAGCCTGCATCCTGGGTCAGCAATCGGCTCGAGCCCTGCAACAGGCTGAGGGCCAGCCCCAATCAGGTGTGGTCCTGGGACATCACCTACTTGCCGTCGCCGGTACGTGGCCAGTATTACTACCTCTATCTGGTTGTTAAGTGTGACGAGCGTATTGTCCGAAAAACAGGTGCTGATCTAGGGGGCGCTTACAGAATGGCGATGGTAAAACGCATTCCTGCCTGAAAACACGACATGTGCAAAACCCCAGTATCGAAGCTGCGCGGCAGGCCCGGTATAGTCAGCCGAGTTCACATCAGAGAGGGTATTCGATGAGTAACCAACCCGGCTTTTGGTTAGCGACACGCCCGTTGTCGTTGGCTGCTCTGCTGCTTGGCCTGCTGCAATCAACAGCATTGGCTGCCAACTGCACCTATCGAGAAGATGCATTGGGGCATACCCGCTACCGGTGTGACGATGGCAAGCAGGGCACCCTGCGTGAGGATGCGCTCGGCAACATCAAAGACACGGGAACGGGCATTACCTGGCGCAAAGATGCGCTCGGCAACCTCAAGGGCAGCGATGGCACCACCTATCGGGAAGACGCGCTGGGCAAGCTGCGCGGCAGCAATTCCAAAACCGGCGCAAGGGTGACCTGGCGTGAAGATGCGCTTGGTCAGTTGCGTGCATCCGATGGCACTGTCTGCCGCACCGATGCACTGGGGCAACTGAAATGCCGTGGGGAAAGCACACCACCCGTTTTGTTGGGGCAATGACCCTCAAAAAGTGGGGAAAAAGTGGGGAAGTAGTAGCCGTTCAGTGCATGCAAAAGGGATAACTGTGCACTGGGTTAAAGGCAATGCGGCTGGTTTCGCGTATGATAACCGCGTCTTGGAACCCATAGTCGAATTGTTGAATAGAGAGTAGTTATGACGGCCAAAGCATATCTGGGCGACATCATCGGAGGCAGCATCATGCTGCGCGAGAGCCGAATAATCAGTGAACTACTGCTACAGCACCCTGATGATGCAAGCTGGCACGAGGCGATTGTTAGCCACAACCTGTTGCAAAAAAACTCGGTCCACAGCGCCAAGCGGATGGCATCCACGCTGCGCAAAAGAGTTGAGCCGATGGGGCAGGATTTCTGGACTGCATTACTGCAGGTGTCTGATGACCTGGCAAAGCAGATGTTACTGCTGGCAACCCTGTGTCAGTCTCCCGTATTAGGCGATTTTATGGCAACGGTTGTTTCCGATGCTAGGCGCATGTATCGAGAATCACTGCGTAGTGATGACTGGCAGGATTTTATTTTGTCGCGGCAACGGGTTGTTGATGGCCTTGAACAATTTTCAGCGAGCTCAATTCAGAAAATGGGAAATAACGTCTTCAAGATCCTGGCCGATGTCGGGTATCTGGAGTCTGGTCGTTCGAAAAAATTGCAAAATATTTACCTGTTACCCGAAATGAGAGAGTGGTCGATGCGCTTGGGTTGTCCAAAAGCTTACGAGGCGATGGAGTCAGCACGATGAATGTGCACTGGGATAGTGAGCCGCAGCTTAAAGCCCGGTTGGAACAGATCGACGCACGCCTGCGAAGCGACAGTTTTTTGAATAACCGAGAATTGGGGGGGGAGATCGGATTTTATATCTTCGATTATCCGCCGCAGTTTGAATTGATCGTGCGTGAGTATCTCGAATCAAGTCTGCTTCAGGTGCGCAAGCAAGGGCTGCAATTTTTACACCTCAACTTGTTTGAAGAACTACTCGACATGTTGCAGGGAAGAAAGCTGTTAGAAAAAGCCTTTGAACTGGAGTTGAAAAAAGGCACGGATGAGTTGGCCAAAGCGTTGAAAGGCCCGCTCGAGCAGGGGCGTGTTGCCCAGCACCTGATGAGCAAAATTCAGCCGGCCAATCCGCAGTTTGTGCTGTTGTCCGGCCTTGGCCAATGCTGGCCATTGCTGCGCGGTCACAGCTTGCTTAATGCCCTTCACGCACAAATGGGCGCAATCCCTTTGGTGCTGTTTTATCCCGGACAATACAACGGCCTTGAGCTTTACCCCTTTGACCTGGATCGCGCCGAAGTGGCAACGGCCAATTACTACCGTGCATTTCAGCTAGTGCCACATGCCGCCAAATATCAAGGTGGATGAGTCGCCCGGGTTGTCAGCGATACGTCAATGGCGCAATAACCAAATCACCAAACCGCTACCCGAACGGTAACCTGCAAACAAGAGATATGGGATCATCGATGCAAATCAAAGAGCTATTTACCAAACAACTGGATCGTCCAATCAATGGCGTGGTGAAAGCCGAACAACTGGATGAGCAAATTATCTGGACTGAGTTGGATGAGTATGTGGTGACCCGTGAACTTGATCGCCATCTGCGCCATTTCTTCGAGACCTATTTGCCGGGCGTTACCCATCCTGATGATCCCAGCGTGGCGGGTAAAATTGGTATCTGGGTCTCCGGTTACTTCGGCTCCGGTAAATCGCACTTTATCAAGATCCTCTCTTATCTGTTGGGTAACCAGCGTGCTGTTCATGGTGAGCAGAGCAAAGCCGCGATCGATTTTTTCAAAGATAAGATCAGTGACACCCTGCTCTACAGCGACATTCACGCTGCGGTGAATCGCCAAACCGAGGTGATCCTGTTTAACATCGACAGTCGTGCAGATACTGAAGATAAAGAAGATGCCATCCTCAAAGTGTTCCTGCGGGTGTTTAACGAACGGCTTGGCTATTGCGCCGACCATCCGCATATTGCCCACCTTGAGCGGGAGCTGGATGCCCGCAATCAATATCACGCGTTCAAGAGCAAATTTGCCGAATTGAAGCGCTCCTCTTGGGAAGAAGAACGTGATGCCTATGGCTTCTGCCGGGATGAAATGGCGCAAGCCTGGGCACATGCCACCGGCCAGTCAGAAGCCTCCTCGGTGCAGAGCATGGAAAACCTCGAATCCATGTTTACGCTCGATATTAGCAACTTCTGCAAGTGGGTACGGGAGTATCTGGATCGCAGCGCCCAAGAGAGCGGCAAAGATGGCAAACGCATCGTCTTTTTGGTTGACGAAGTGGGTCAGTTTATCGGCAACAATACCAATATGATGCTCAAGCTACAGACCATCACCGAGAATCTGGGCACAGCATGTGGTGGGCGGGCCTGGGTGATCGTGACCTCACAAGAGGATATTGATGCCACCTTAGGGGATCTGGGGGCGAAAAAAGCGCAGGATTTCTCCAAAATCCAGGGGCGTTTTCACACCCGGATCTCCCTCTCATCCTCCAATACCAACGAAGTCATCCAAAAGCGTCTGCTCGAAAAAACCACTGCAGCCAAAGATGAACTGGCCGATCTGTTTATTCAGAAAGGCGATATTTTGCGCAACCAGTTGGCGTTTGATACCACCACCACCGCCGAGCTGGCGAACTATCGCGACAACGTCGAATTTGTCGATCACTACCCGTTTATTCCCTACCAGTACTTGCTGGTGCAGAAGGTGTTTGAAGCGATCCGCAAAGTGGGGGCAACCGGTAAACACCTCTCTCGGGGTGAACGTTCTTTGCTCGATGCGTTCCAGAATGCGGCACGTCAGCAAATGAATAAAGGGGTCGGTGTGCTGGTGCCGTTCCACGCATTTTACCCGGCTATCGAATCGTTTCTGGACACCAACGTCAAACGTATTTTCGAGCAGGCGGCCGAGAAGCAGAGTCTCGACCCTTATGATGTCAGCATCCTCAAATCACTGTTTTTGATCCGCTATGTCGATCTGGTGAAGTCCACCCTCGATAACCTGGTGACCCTCTCAATCGAAGAGATTGATACCGATAAAGTTGCCCTCAGAAAACGGATCGAAGCCAGCTTGCAGCGTCTGGAAAATCAGCTGCTGATCGCCCGCAACGGTGACGAATATGTGTTCCTCACCAACGAAGAGAAAGAAGTCGAGCAGGAGATCAAACACACTCAGGTTGAAAATACCGAAGTGACTCGCTTGCTGTCCAAATTGATCTTTGAAGAGGTGATGGGGAGTCGGCGCCAATATCGCTACCCCGTCAACAAACAAGACTACCCGCTTAGCCGCTTCTGTAACGGCCATCCGCTTGATGGCAGTGTACAAACCGACTTGGTGCTCAAGGTGATCTCGCCGCTTGATGCCAACTTTGATGGCTACCACGATCAGGGCTGCAAGGCGCTCAGTCTGGAAGGGCAGGGCAGCGTGGTGATCCGCTTGCCCGATGAAAAACGGCTCTGGGACGAATTTGATACCTGGCTTAAAACCGAGAAATTCCTGGCTAGCAACCGCAGCCAGCGACCGGAACAAGAGAAACTGTTGGCCGAAAAGGCGATGGAAAATACCCAACGCCGCAATCGTCTGAAGTCGCTGTTTGAGGATCTGGTCAAGCGGGCCCAGTTTTTTGCGATTGGTAACGAACTACAGACCAAGTCCGGCAGTGTCGTGAACATGCTCGATGAAGCCTTTAGCTACGTGATCGAGAACTCGTTCCAAAAGCTCAGTCTGCTCAAAAGCTGCGGCGCCAACCCGATGCAAGAGCTCAAAGCGGTGATCGTGGCTGATGACACGGCGCAGCTCAACATGCATCTTGGCGAGCAAGACCCGAACAGCAGTGCCAAGCAAGAAATTGAGTTTTATCTGAATGTGTCGGAAGAGGCCAACAAACCGGTCTACCTCAAAGAGTTGCTCGAGCGTTTCAGTGCCCGCCCTTATGGCTGGAACCGTGATGAAGTGATGCTGCAAGTCGCCCATCTGGTATTGCTGGGCAAAGCGGCGCTGTCCACTCCTAACGGCGATCTGCCGCTCAACCGCAGCTATGACCAGTTCACCTCGGTGCGCAGCCATACCAGCCTGCGGATCCGCCGGGTGCGCCAGCATAGCGAGCAGCAGATGCTCAAAGCCGCACGTCTTGCCAAAGAGATCTTCCAAAAACCGTTTGATAGCAGCGAAAAAGAGCTGGCGAACAAGCTGCAAGTCGAGCTGGGCCAATGGCAGAAATTGCTCAAAGAGTTCGAATTCAAGGCCAAACAGGGCCACTGCCCGGGGCAACATGTGCTGGAGAGTGGCAAACGGCTGGTGGCCGGCCTGCTGGAACTGGGCAATAACAGCTATGCCCTGATCGACGCGCTCTGTGCCCAAGGCAACGACTTGCAGGATTTTGCCGAAGACTTTGAAGAGGTCGAAGAGTTCTACACCCGCCAGTTTGACACCTGGCAGCAACTGCACCGCGCCTTGGGGGAACAGTTTCGCGCCAACCGTCACGCGCTGGAGCAAGACCCGGCTGCCGCCGCGCTATTTGCCCAACTGCAAACCATTCATGATGACAAGCAACCCTATGGCAAGCTGCGTAATGTCGCCGCACTGATTGAACAGATCAGCGCCATTAACCAGCGCTTGGTGGAGCAGCAGCGCATCCTGAGCCTCAAGGCTATCGAGCAAATTCAACATGGCATCCACTCCTCGGTCAGTGAATTGCCCGGCGATCTGCAACATCAGGCCATGCGCCCCTTTGTTTTGCTCAAAGAGCGGGTGAGCAAGAGCGTCTCGCTCCATGAACTGGTCAGTCTGGTCAAAGAGGCGGATGACGAAGAAGACAAGGTCATTGAGCTTATCAACCGCTTTAGTGAACAGCAGATGCGTGCACAGCTGCAGGCAGAACAAGCCCTTGCGCAAGCGGCCAGCCATGCTGGCGTAGCAACGCCGTCACAGGTGCAGGAGCCAGCCGCAGGGGCGAACAGCGCGAGCGCCCAAGCGACCGTTGAAAAACCGGTTGCCAAACCTCAAGCCGCACCCAAGCCTGCACCCAAGCCGATCGAACTAGTCTCCCCCACAGAGTTGCTGGGCGATAACCACCTCTTTATTGAAACGGAACAGGATATCGACGCCTATCTGGGCAAGCTGCGTAGCCGCTTGCAGCAGGCCATTGAGGGTGGCAAGCGGGTGCGGATCAAATAACCCACACACCCACGAGCAAGCAAACAAGCAAGCCAATCAATCACCCCCTTGTTGCCGCTACCAGCAACAAGGGGGGACAGAACAGATAAAAATCAAACAAGGAGCCGTGGATGCTGACCCGTTTTGAAATCGACAACTTTAAATCGTTGGTTGGTTTTAGCCTGCCGCTTGCTCGCTTTAACTGCTTGATTGGCCTGAATGGTGCAGGAAAAACCACCGTACTGCAGGCACTCGATTTTGCCGCCCATGTCATGAGTGGTGAGGTTCAAGCTTGGCTGGATGCCCGTGGCTGGACAGCCACCGATCTCACCAGTCGGCTTTCAAATGGCAAATCCAATATTGAACTGGCGCTGGAATTGCAAATTAATGGGCTCAACCTCCGTTGGGAGGCCACCTTTAATCGATCGCGCTTGGCCTGTACCCGAGAGTCGATTGTTGCGCTAAGTTATTCACTTAACGCGATAGTGGACAACTCTTTGGTTCTGTCACTGCCAGGTCGATTGGACACGCTCCCGCCCTTATTCGAGCTGCGTGCAGGCAAATATCGGCAATACAAACAGTTGCAAAACCAGCCACAAGAAAATCAATGGCAAGATATCCCCTTTATTTATCAGGGATCACTGTTCTCTCAGCTCAAAGACAATCAACTCTCGCCACTGCTGCGGGCACTGCGTGAGCGCATCAAGGCCATTCGTTCGCTCGATCTGCTCTCGCCAGAGCAGTTGCGCCACAAGACCAAACTCAGTGAACTGCGCGATGACATCGGCAGCGGCGGCCAGCAGCTGGGCGCGTTTATTCACCAATTAAAACCCGCAGAGCGCGCGCAACTGCTGCACAACGTGCAACGCTACTACCCGCAAGTGACCAAGATCCACACCAGCGTATTGCGCGGTGGCGCGATCAAATTGGAATTACATGAGAGCTATCAAGCGACTGCACAAGATGGGCAGGAAAGCTGGTTGACACAAGACATGGTCACCGAAGCGCGCCATATCAACGACGGCATGCTGCGTCTGTTGGCCATCCTGGCTCAGCAATTTAGCCCCTATGAATTTGTGCTGTTTGATGAAATTGAAAACGGCGTCAACCCCGAGATCACCGAAGCACTGGTCGATGCGTTAGTCAGCTCACCCAAGCAACTGCTGGTCACCACCCACAGCCCGCTGGTGCTCAACTATCTGCAAGACGAGATCGCCCGCCAGAGCGTGCTGCTCATCTACAAGCGCCCCGATGGCATCAGCCGCGCAATCCGTCTGTTTGACGTGCCCATGGCCGCCGAGCGGCTGGAATGTCTCGCACCGGGCGAAACCATGCTCGATCTGTCGCTGACCCGTATTGCGGAGCTGGCAGAACAACAGAGTGACACTGGCGCCCAAGGGGAGGGGTAACCATGTTGCAATCCTTACTGGTCTACGGCGAAGGCCCGACCGATATGGGCGGTAGCCGCAATGCCCAAGCCTATGCCCATGGCGTCGATCTGCAAGTCGGCCCCATGTTGCGGCTGGCGCATCGGTTGTTGGGGCGTCATTTACCAGACTGGAATGCTGACCAGTTCGACTGGCAGCAGGAGCACGCCATTCCCTCGGTATTGGTGGCCAAGGCCGAGATGGCAACCAGGACCAGAGCCGGTAAGTTCAAGCTGCTGAGTAAAGACGTCAAACAAGGCTACCTTATCCACAGCAAACGAGCTGCGGTGTTGGGTGAGTTGGCGCAGCAGACCGGTTCATTCACCGAGGCCCAGCTGGCGATCTACTTTCACGACACCGACGGTACCAATCGTGATCCTCATGACCCGCACGATCTAGTGCAGGCCGTGAATGAAGGGTTTCGCGCCGCAGGCTTTGCGGGTCGAGGCGTTGCCATGGTGCCGCAACCGACGTCAGAAGCCTGGCTTATCTGCTCGTGCAAGCCTGATGCCTATCAGCACTGCGCCCAGCTGGAAACCCGACTATCAGGCAATGATCGCTCACCGGATCGCGCCCCCAAGCTGGTGCTGGGGCACCATTTGAGAAACACCGATTATCACCGAGGTGATCTCTTACCTGTGGTGAATGCTATCGAACTCGACCGGTTGGATATGCCGACCTTTAACCAGTTTCGAGATGATTTAAAGCAAGGGATCCGCAATCTGTGCGGGGTGGTAGATGACTAAGCTCGTCACCAGCTCGCACACGTTGCTCAAATAAAAATAATGAGAAAACGATGAACACCAACAACCTGAAAAAAGTCGCGCCGCGGGCGCGCACTGCGTTTATCAACGCCATGATGGCCCGAGCCGGTGAATTTGGCATCACAGCGCAAGGGGTCAGTGTTCCCACTGTCAGTGGCGATGTGCTGCAGGTCGCGGGTTACACCCATCCGGCCCGGGTCAGCGCGCCGCTTAAGCGCTTGAACCAGCGCATTGCCGATGAGGGCTTTAGCGCCGTGATCGAGCAGATGGCCTACACCTGGTTTAACCGTTTTTGCGCTATCCGTTTTATGGAGCTCAAAAGCGAAGAGGGCTATCTTGAGCACGGCGTGCGTATCTTATCGCACCCCAGCCAGCCCCAAGGCTTTGAAGTGCTGGATCGTGCCACCGAGGTGATCGACTCGTTAATCAGCGAAGGCGTTGCCCTTGATAAACCCGCGCTGCTCGACTTGATGCTGGCCGGTAACGAGCAAGAAGCCCTGTTCCGTGAACTGCTGCTCGGTCAGTGCCACCGTCTGCATCAGGCGATGCCGTTTTTGTTTGAAGCCATCGACGATGAAACCGAGCTGCTGCTGCCCACCAATCTCACCCGCACCGATGCCTTCTGGCGCGAGCTGGTGGACGGGATCCCGGAGGCTGACTGGCAACAGGTCGAGGTGATCGGCTGGCTCTACCAGTTCTATATCAGCGAGAAAAAGGATGAGGTGATAGGCAAGGTGGTCAAGTCCGAAGATATCCCGGCCGCCACTCAGCTGTTTACCCCTAACTGGATCGTGCAATACCTGGTGCAAAATTCGGTTGGCCGCCACTGGCTGCAAACCTATCCCGACTCCCCCTTGCAACAGACTATGCCCTACTATGTGGCCCCCGGCGAGCAACCCCCCGAGGTGGTGGCTGAGCTTGCCCGCCTGATCCCGGCCAGTATCGAGCCCGAATCCATCAAGGTGCTCGATCCTGCTTGCGGCTCCGGCCATATACTGGTGGAAGCTTATAACCTGCTCTATCGCATCTATGAAGAGCGCGGCTACCGCAGCCGCGAGATCCCCGAGCTAATCCTTAAACACAATCTGTTTGGCCTCGATATTGACGATCGCGCCGCCCAGCTCGCCGGGTTTGCCCTGCTGATACGTGCCCGTCAGGATGATCGTCGCCTCTTCTCCCGCGACCTCACCCTGCATATCCACGCCCTGCAGGAGAGCCGTCACCTCGATATTCCCAAGCTCTGGCAGGCACTCAATCTCAATGCCGATTGGGATCGCGGTCAGGTACAAGATATGTTTGCAACGACCCCCACCACTCTGGCCGGCAATGATCCGCGCCTGAGCCTGCTCACCGACTTGCACCAGCGCTTTGTCGATGCCAAGACCCTGGGCTCCCTGATCGAAGTCCCGAGCGAGCAAGCCGCTGCCATTGCCGAGTTATACACCACCCTGCAGGGCTTGAGTGTGAGCGGCGATGCAATGCAAAAACCTGCGGCTAGGGCGCTGTTGCCGCTGCTGGCGCAGGCTGGCGTACTGGCCCAGCGTTACGACGCAGTCGTCGCCAACCCGCCCTATATGGGCAGTAATGGGATGAATACAACGCTCAAGGGTTTTGTTGCTAACTTGTATCCAGGCAGCAAGGCAAATCTCTTTGCCGTATTTATGGAACGTACTTTTGGCCTGCTAACTTCAAATGGTTTTAATGCGCAGGTTAATCTTCAAACTTGGATGTTTTTATCTGGTTTCAGTAATGTGAGAGAAAGAATTATTAAAGGGAATTGTATTATCTGTTTAAACCATATTGGGTTGAATAGTTTTCCGGAAATGAACTCTAAAGTTGTCCAGTGTTGTGCATTTGTAGCTGTAAATAAAAATCCGCCTAAATATATATCTACATTTAGTGATTTAACTCGATCTGCCCCATCTTCTGATAAAAATCATGTGTACTTGAACCTGACAGATGAACAGGTATATAAGATTGACATTTCTCGTTTTGTGAATGTACCCGGAGCTCCATTTTCTTACTGGGAAGATTACTCTCGGCTCTACGCTAAAGGCATTCTTTCTGATATTCTTGAGTCTGGAGGTCGATGCAAAACTCATAATGATGAAAAGTATGTGAGGTGTTGGTGGGAAGTTGAATTTGATAAACTTGGGTCTGAATGGAAGTTATATGAAAAGGGAGGGGATTATAGGCCATGGTTTGGAAATCGTGATTTTGTTGTAAATTGGACAGAAGCAGCTAAGAATGTTTATGACTATCATGGCGGGCTCACACAAGAAAAATTTTGGAGTAGAGAAGCTATCACTTGGTCCGCAGTGACAACCTCCAGAAATGCATTTAGGTTAAAATCGGATGACTCAGAGTATTCATCAGGTTCACCTTGTCTATTCGGTGTGGGTTCATTAGATGATGGGGTAATTTATAATTACTTAGGGCTGCTTAACTCTACGACATCTCACTCTTTGCTGAAAATTCTATGCCCTACGATTAATGCCAATCCAGGTGATGTATTAAAAATGCCCAATTTGGCTATTGATGTTTCACATGAGGTTAAAACGTTAATAGATATTTACAGGGCCGACTGGTGTTCGCAAGAACAACGTGTTGGATTTGATGGGCTTAGCTGCATTAATATTAGGTGTGATAGAGTCAAAGATTCTTTTGATAACGTTTTTTTAACTGAAAACAATATGGTTGATGAGGCTCTAACCGTAGAGAATTTGGTCGATAAAAAGTTCTCCGATGCTTTTGGTTTACACTACGAAATAAAAACAAGAAGTGATATTGCATTATCGTGCAATTTTTTTTATAAACAAAGTGATTTAGATGAAGCTAATAAAATAAGAAGTTCAAATACTTTGCAGCAAGTAATTTCCTATTCGATTGGCTGCATGATGGGCCGCTATTCGCTGGACAGAGGAGGTCTGGTCTACGCCCATGCCGGTAATGAGGGCTTTAAGGCGCTGGTGGAAGAGGGGGCCTACCAGAGCTTTGCTGCTGATGGCGACGGCATCTTGCCACTCACCAGTGAAGCCTGGTTTGAGGACGATGTAGCTGCCCGGGTCGAGCAGTTTGTCCGCACCGTCTGGGGCGCAGAAACCCTGGAAGAGAACCTCACCTTCATCGCCGACAGCCTGTGCCTGAGTGCCCTCAAGCCGGTCAAAAATGGTGGCGAAACCGCCCGCGAGACTATCCGCCGCTACCTCTCGACCCAGTTCTTTAAAGACCATTTGAAGACCTACAAGAAGCGCCCCATCTACTGGCTCTTTAGCTCGGGCAAGGAGAAGGCCTTCGAGTGTCTGGTCTATCTGCACCGCTACAGCGAATCGACCCTGCCACGGATGCGCACCGAATACGTCACCCCGCTGCTCGGCCAAATCGCCAGCCGCATCGAGCGCAAACGGATGGAGCAAACCGAGGCCAGCACCGCGGAAGCCAAGCGCATTGGCAAAGAGATCGACAGCCTCACCAAGCAGCTCAGTGAACTGCGCGCCTTTGACGACCAGCTTAAACATCACGCCGATATGCGCATCCGGCTTGATTTGGATGACGGGGTTAAAGTGAACTACGGCAAATTCGGCACCCTGCTCAGTGATGTCAAAGCCATCACCGGCGATAAGGGCGAGTGATCGACCTATCGTCCATCAAATCAAGGCGAGAGCTGCAACTTGTGCGGCAGCTCTCATTTTGCTTATTGCCGTTCAAGATGGCGGGTTATCCCTTGGACTTGGCTGGTGCGAGCGTAGTATTTTATTGATATTTATCATTAATCGGTGGCGTGAATATGGATATTAATATTGCAAGCAGATATTACAAGTACAGAGAAGATGAAGACTTGGCATTTATTGCTCACTGTACCCATGAGCAACTCGCTCCACTGGTCAGTTATTTGACCATTGATCGTGATGGCAAGCCGAGATTGGCTGAAACATTGACCAACAACTCCGAATTTAAAGCAAACAAGCATGATTTTTCTCGGGCATGGCAAGCCATCTGCACTGAACTGCAAACATATGGCAACTCGACAGCATTAAATATCGTGACCAGAAAGGGGGCCGCGTATAAGGATATTGTGCAGTTCACTGCTAAATCCGTTGGCTGCGTGATAGACAAGCAGAGTGATGTGCAGACCCTCGAGCAGGCGATAGTAGCCAAAGTGCTGGAGTTGCAGATGGATAAGATGACGCAGGCTGAACGGGAAGCGTTCATTAAAACCATGAAGAATGACTATCAAGTGAATAATATCGATCCTTTAAAGTGGACGGTCAGGGATTTTAGTGTGATATCGGGCGTACTGGCGGGTGCATTCGGTGGGGCTGCTGCGGCTGGAGCTATGCTGCTGCCAAGAGCATTATTATTTTCTAGTCCACTTGGGCTCGTCGGTGGATTATTCAGTGCTGTGGTAGAAGGGCCTGCACTGCGAGTCACCTTGCCGTGCGTTATCCATATCACCATGTTGCGTGAGTTCCATCGCCACGGTAACCCGTTCAACTAATTCTGACAACACAAGGAGCTTGTCATGCTTGAAGAAGCGATCAAAGTGATTATGGTGCCAGATTGGGATAAGGTTGACCCTGAAATTATTGAATTGCTCCAAACTGGCCATATGCATCTTCGTGAAGGCGTCATTTATTGGGCCAAGGGTAAAAAACTATCAGAGGGGGCGGGGAGTATTGTCAAGCACCTTCCCTTTAAAGAGATGACAGTAGATGTCAGCCAGGGCGTTAATGTCGAGCAGTTGATGAAAGCCACCGCCGCCATGCAGAAAAGCATCGGCTTGGCGGTTGGGTTATCAACCGGAATTATTCTCGCTGCGATAGTGATTCAAACCGCCTATCTCTCTCAAAAGCTCAATAAAATCCAGGCGTCGATAGATAAAATCGCTGTTGAAATTCAAACTCAAAATCAGCTTTTTTATCTTGAAAAACTTTCATCGTATATGGGTAGCATTATGGCGGCCCATGAGATGTTGGCGGTTTCTAAAGAGAGCGAGGCATACCCTGAGGTGATTGCACCATTATTGGCAACACTTGCTCAGCAAAGAAATGAATTAAGTACATTCTTGATGAATCTGATTGGCTGGATCGACCACAGTAAAGCAATCGAGAATAAAATTACCGATGAACATGCTGCATTGATTGTTGATTTTGTGACAAGCGTATTGGACGTCATGCCAAAATCGATTTATGTGGAGTCTGCACTTTATACCACTCTTGGTAAATATCATCATGCAGATGCACTGGTTGAGTCGGCAGCAATAAAATACAAGTCTGTTTTGAACTCTTATCGGTTATGGGCAAAAGATGGTTATGATAAATGGTTAACCGGCAAGGCCAGTCGCAGTAGCCATCTGCTGGTTAATAAATTTGAAGATATTAACAGCCTGTTACGTTCTATCGAAAATCAGCTGCTGCTGGGCAACAGTCAGCAATTATGCAAACAGCAATTGGAGTGTGTTGCAGTGTAGTGACATCACACGGGGCGATCCGAGGTTATCAAAAGTAGAGGCAGGTGGCTCACCTGTCTCTTTATGCCCGGATCACAGGTGGGGTATGTCGACGTACACCAGACGATGACTCCAAGATCTACGTACAGATCAGCATCCCCCAGGATCTCGATCATGGGAGCAAGGTTAACTGCGGCTCCTTGTTCAACGATGTGAAAACCATCACTGCTGATAACAATGACCGTTTGATGTTCAGGCGTCAGTTCGCTGACGCCTGCTTGCGTTACTTTTCGCTGTGGCCAGGGACGCTGTTACAGATACGGACGAGCAAACACGTTAGAATGGCGCTTCGGATTTTGGAGGACCACAACCTATGCATATCACCCATCTCTACCTGAACGGTGTCGGGCCACTGACGCATTCACACCTCGATCTGCGAGATGATTGGCGGGGTGGCGCACATTCTCAGGTGTTGCTTACCGGCCCCAATGGTTGTGGTAAATCAACCGTGTTACGGGCGATAGCCATGTTGTGGGAAGCTGCAGGCTGGTGGCTCGAGCATCGTAAACATTTGCCAGCCAAACATGTAGCCAGTGTTTGGTTGCAACGCTGGCAGGGTGTTGCGGTGATTGTTAACAAGTTGGAGCCTTTTACTACTGAGCCAGTTGGTTTGGTGTTTGGTGCAGCGTCATGGGTCGATGAGTTGCTTGAAAAACATCCTGACGTGCAATGGTTGGGCGAGTCATTCGAACACACGAACAGCTCGAAGATTGTTAAACGCAGTCTGCTGTTATCCGAAGTGCACTGGCTCGATAAGCTAACCGAACAGCGCAGGCGTATGTTGCTTAGCTACGATAAGGTTGACGTGCCCAATCTTATCTATCTCGATGCAGAAGAGCGGCGCTGGGTTAATCCAAGACGCAATGTTGGGTCACCTGAACCAGACCTGCTGAGTCAGCGCTGGCTGACCCGTTATCAAGTCAGCGAGGATTGGAAGGGGCAGTTAGAGCCCTCTTTGATTGCCCTTAAAACCACCCAATTGCATAAATTCCATGAAGTGCTGCGTAATCTGAACCTGTTCTTGCAAGGCAAGGAGATCGAGTCGGATATGGTCCCGGGTGAGAATCGTCTGAGTGTCAAGATCAAGGGGCAGCGCGGGGCACGTCATTCGCTCGATGAACTGAGTGCTGGTGAGCATCAGGTATTGATCCTCGTCTATCTCATCAGCCGCTGGTTACAACCCGGTGGTATCGTGCTTATTGATGAACCGGACCTTTATCTGCATCCCTCACTGGTCAGCGGATTGCTGGCCAATCTTGAGAAGCTGGTAGCAGACAGGCAGGGACAGCTCATTGTGACTTCCCACAGTGTCGATATCTGGCAGCGTTATGAACAGCAAGGACTGCGGATTGAGCTGCAGGGGGAACAAGCATGAGTCGGCTGGATAACCTGCAGACCAAGATTAAACAGCAATATGTCGGTGCAACCGGCAAGCGGGTCTTGTTGGTTGAAGGACCCGATGACATTCAGGCTTTCAGTGCCTGGTTGGGGAAAGTGGATGTAACCTGGGAAAACAGCTGGGTCGTTGCCGACGCGCAGAAGAAGGCCAACGTACTAGAACTGCTGGCACGTGAGCCCAATTGGATTGGTGTGGTTGACCGCGATGAATGGACTGCAGAGGTGATTGCGGACAAGCAACGCGCACTCCCGAATCTCTGGATTCTTCCACGATTTTGTTTGGAAAATTATCTGTGTGATCCTGAAGAACTCTGGGCAATGTTGCCACCTGGACAGCAGCAGAAAATCGAGGGTGGCTATCAGGCATTATATTCGGCCATTACAGATAATTTGCCTATATGGCGCCTGCACGGGGCACTATGGCAGGTGATCAACCCATTGTGGGAAGGACTGCGTGCGCTGGGCTTTAAGGAGCGGTTACTCGATATTCAACAGGCGGGAGATGAGCAAGCCATCCGGCAAACACTGAATGAATGGCATCAGTATTTATCGCCTGAGCCAATATGGGTTGACTACCAGGCCCGCTTAGCGGAGGTGATGGCTTGGCCAGTATCACAGCAATTTCAATGCGGGGTTCATGGTAAGCAGTTCTTCCCGAGCGTAGTCCATGAATCCTTAACTCAATTGCTCGGTGAGCAAGCCAAGGCGAATGAGCGTCAGAATCGTCTCTTACAGAGCGCTCAGCCCCCAGCAGATCTTCGCCCTCTTTGGCAAAAAATGGGCCTGCTTCAATAAATTTTTGAGATGTATTGATGGATATCACCCAACTACAAAACGGGCTTAACAAGAAGTTTCAGCAAAGTCGGATCGTCTTTTGGCATGATCCCGAGCAGAGCTTTACAGCACAGCTGGCAGAGCTTGCCGATCCCCAGGCCGGTTTGACCCGCGAAGGCCAGCCTGTGGTGGTGCTCAACATGTCACAGCACTCCCAATTACAGGTGAGAAGGCGCATAGAACTCGATGAGCCGACCACGCCATTTCTGCTCTACTGGCCAAGCCTTGAGCCTGCAGCAGCCAAAGATTGGCTGCTCGATATGCGCCGCTATAGCGCGACGTTTTATGCCGATGCGGCGTCAATCCTGCTCAATGAGCTGGGGCTGGCCAATATGGCGCTGCGAGATTATATCGCGTCGCGCCGGCGCTTTTTTGCCAGCAAGGAGCGCACCACCGCGCTCAAGCGTCGTCTGGATGGGCGCAGTGGGGTGGAAGATGCGCTGTCGCTCGATCTCAAGATGATCAGTGTGTTGCTGGGCTGCCATGCCCAGCTGGCCGAGGTGGTCAGGGAGCTGGGCGCTCGCCTGTTGGATACTCACCTTGAGCCCGCAGATGCTCTGGCACCACTTGAGCAACATGGGTTGCTGCCGAGCCTTTGGCAGTGGTTAGAACGGGATTACGGGTATCAGGTCGCCGACGGCAATACCCCTTCGTTGCGGGAGTTTATCCGCAAGCTGTTTGCCAGTGAGAGTTATGAGTTGCTGGCGGTGACCAAGCAGGAGCAGCGCCCGGCTTGGTTGCAATCGCAGTTGCTGGCGACGCCAACCGGCCGCGCCAACGCCATGGCCTTGTTGGCGGGCTGGCACGATTCTGTGCAACACCGGGGGGCGTTTGCCCAGCTTTCACACGAGGTGGCGACCCAGCTTGAGTTGTCAAACCGCTTGAATAGCCTGACGACTCAAGAGGTCTGGTGTTGGGCAGAGGTGACCAGTTTTGAGGCGGTTGAGCAGGCGGTGATCCGAGAGTTGGTTGCTGGATTGATGGGGGGCGATCTCGGTTTGAGTCGCAGCGACTTTAGTCAGCTCATCTCGCGCCGTCGTCAGGGCTTTTGGCCCGGGTTCGACCCCAAGTATGCCTATCTTTATCAGGCGCTGCAGCATGCTGAAAATCTGTTGGAACTGCGCAGACACTACCCGGATGGTTTTCATTTTTCATCGTCAGGTGCCATGTATCAGGCGTATGAAACCGGGCTGTTCCAGTTTGATGCGGCCTATCGCCTCTTCAATGAGGCATTGCTGCATGTACAGGGGCAGGCTGTCGAGGTGTTGGCCACCTTGGCCGACAAGATCGAAGAGCTCTATGTTAACTGGTACCTCTACCAGCTTGGCTTGGCATGGGATGGATTGCTGGCCAAGCAGCAACTGCTGGCACGCTGGGAGTTGGGCGTACCAGTACAAGCACGATTCTACGATACCGTTGTTAAGCCGCGTTTTGCCCAGGCTGGGGTAAAGCGGCAGTTTGTGATCATCAGTGATGCGCTGCGCTATGAGGTTGCCCATGAGTTGCAGGGGCAGATCAACGAGGCCAAGCGTTTTGCCGCCAAGATCACTAGTCAGCTGGGTGTGTTGCCCAGTTACACTCAGCTCGGGATGGCTGCCCTGTTACCCCATCAGCAGATTGATTATGCGCAAGGGAGTGCGACCGTATTGGTGGATGGTCAAAGTAGTGCTGGATTAGATAATCGCAGCGCAATTTTGGCCAAAGTGGGGGGCATTGCGATATCAGCGAAGTCGCTGCAAGGTTGGACCCGCGCTCAGGCCAATGAAGCGATTGGCGATGCTCGGGTGATCTATGTCTATCACGATGTGATTGATGCCATCGGTGACAAGCAGGCGACCGAGCAGCAGACATTTGCGGCAGTGCGTAAGGCCATCGATGAGCTCAATAATCTGGTCAGCAAGATCATCAATGGTTTTGGTGTTACCCGGGTCATCGTCACGGCAGATCATGGGTTCTTGTTCCAGCGTGAGGCGCCGGAAAGTGGGGTCAAAGCGCAACTGCAGGCAGAGCCTGCTGGCACGCTTGAGGCCAAAAAACGCTATCTGATCGGGCGGCAGTTGCCTGTTAATGATGATGTCTGGCAGGGCCGGATCAGCGATACGGTCGGCGGAGATTCCGATGTCGGATTCTGGCTGCCCAAGGGGGTAAGCCGTTTCCATTTTGTCGGCGGTGCGCGTTTTGTGCATGGCGGGGCCATGTTGCAGGAGATCTGTGTGCCGGTGCTTGAAGTTCAGGAGCTCCGTGGCAAAAAACAGGCACAACATGAGAAGAGCAAGGTGAATATTGTACCTGCCTATCAGCCCATCAAGTTGGTCAATGCCATCGACAAGATCCGGTTTCTGCAGACCGATGCCGTGGATGATCGACATAAGCCGCGCACGGTGCGTTTTGTGGTGATGGATGCCAATGGACAGCGGGTATCCGCTATCGAGAAGCTCAGCTTTGATGCGACTTCCGGCACCCTTGAGCAGCGCCAACAGGATGTTCGCTTGAAACTTACCGGTACCGATTTTGACCGCAAGGCGCACTATTTGTTGCTGCTGGAAGATGATGAGGATGGCATTGAGCTGGCCCGCTACCCGGTGACCATTGATCTGGCGATCCAGAACGACTTCGGTTTTTAATGTCGGACGTTGTTGAGACGATTTGTCAGAGACGATTTGTCAGCGACTATTTGTCAGTGATGATCCCGAACGTCTTGAACTTTTATTGATGAAATAAGGCATGGCTCAGGCCATGCCTTGGAGTGACCCGATGCCACACGATGAAATGAGTGCCACTGAAGGCGAATATATCGGTAAAGAGAAACCGGAGCAGCCAGCCACCTCTGTTACCCATATCACCAACAATGTGTTGATCCAGCAGATGGATGTGTATCCGGGCGGTGAGCCAGGTGATGATGAGCGCCATGTTTATGACAACAGTGCCGAGCCCGGTTTGATATCTGGTTATCCGTTTGCCGATGCGGCCGATGCGGCCGGTGCGGCAAGTGCGGCAGATGAGCTGGCGCAGCATGCCAGCCTGGATCTCGATGCGCGCCTGAATCGCTATTTCAAAGGCAAAGTAGTGCGCAAGGATCTGACCAAACAGCTCAAGGAAGGGGCCAATGTGCCTGTCTATGTGCTGGAATATTTGCTCGGCATGTATTGCGCCTCGGATGATGATGAGGTGGTGCGCGAGGGGTTGGAAAACGTCAAGAAGATCCTGGCCGAGAATTATGTGCGCCCCGATGAGGCAGAGAAGGTCAAGTCACTGATCCGTGAGCGGGGCAGCTTCAAGGTGATCGATAAGGTTGGGGTCAAACTCAATCAGAAAAAGGATGTTTACGAGGCGCAGCTCTCTAATCTGGGCATCAAGGATGCGGTGATCCCGGCCAATATCGTCAAGCAAAACGAAAAACTGCTGACCGGCGGGATCTGGTGCATCATCACCCTCAATTACTTCTATGAGGAGGGACAGAAGATCTCCCCCTTCTCCATTTTTACCTTAAAGCCGATCCAGATGCCCTCTATGGATATGGAGGAGCTGTTTGCCGCACGAGCTCACTTTAATACTGATCAGTGGCTGGATGTATTAATCCGCTCCATCGGCATGGAGCCGACCAACTTGCAGCAACGGGTTAAGTGGCATCTGCTGACCCGGATGATCCCCTTTGTTGAAAATAACTACAACGTCTGTGAGCTGGGGCCGAGGGGGACGGGTAAAAGCCATGTCTATAAGGAGTGTTCACCCAACTCCTTGTTGGTCTCCGGTGGGCAGACAACGGTAGCTAACCTGTTTTACAACATGAGTTCGCGCCAGGTTGGTCTGGTGGGCATGTGGGATGTGGTGGCTTTTGATGAGGTGGCGGGGATCACCTTCAAGGATAAAGACGGCGTACAGATCATGAAGGATTACATGGCCTCTGGGTCCTTCTCCCGTGGTCGTGATTCGATAGAAGCCAAGGCATCCATGGTCTTTGTTGGCAACATTAACCAGAGTGTCGAGACCCTGGTCAAGACCAGCCATCTGCTGGCGCCGTTCCCGGAGGCGATGATCGATACGGCCTTCTTTGATCGCTTCCATGCCTATATCCCCGGTTGGGATATTCCCAAGATGCGGCCGGAGTTTTTTACCAACAGTTATGGCCTGATCACCGATTATCTCGCCGAGTATATGCGCGAGATGCGTAAACGCAGTTTCTCGGATGCCATCGATCGCTTCTTCAAATTGGGTAATAACCTGAACCAGCGCGATGTAATTGCGGTGCGTCGTACTGTGTCCGGGTTGTTGAAACTCCTGCATCCCCATGGCGTGTTTGATAAAGAAGATGTGCGCCGTTGTTTGACCTATGCGCTGGAGCTTCGTCGGCGTATCAAGGAGCAGCTCAAGAAACTCGGTGGTATGGAGTTTTTTGATGTGCATTTCAGCTATCTCGATAATCAGACGTTGGAAGAGTTTTTTGTCAATGTACCGGAACAAGGTGGCAGCCAGTTGATCCCGGAGGGATTGGGTAAGCCCGGGGTGGTGCATATGGTCACCAAGGGCGGGGCAGGGCAATTAGGCCTTTATCGTTTTGAAACCCAAATGACGCCTGGCAATGGCAAGCATTCGACCTCAGGCCTGGGTTCCAATACGCCAGCGAAGGAGGCGATCCGGGTCGGTTTCGATTACTTCAAAGGCAACCTGAATCGGGTCAGCGCAACGGCCAAATTCTCCGAGCATGAGTACCATTTGCATGTGGTCGAACTACATAACTCCGGCCCCAGCACCAAAACCAGTCTGGCTGCGCTGGTGGCGTTTTGTTCCATTCTGATGGGCAAGCCGGTACAAGAGCAGATGGTGGTACTGGGTGACATGACGCTAGGCGGTGTGGTCAATCCGGTTGAGGATTTGGCCGGTAGTCTGCAACTGGCGATGGACAGTGGCGGAAAACGTGTATTGCTGCCGATGGCGTCTGCCTCGGATATTCCAACCGTACCGGCGGAGATCTTCTCCAAGTTTCAAATCAGCTTTTATGCTGATCCGGTGGATGCCGTGTATAAAGCGCTCGGGGTGCAGTGAACCGTCATGGCTGAAAAAAGGCGAGCAGGGTGCTCGCCTTTTGATTAAATATCATATTAATGTGTGATCCCTGCCAAGGTTTTCCATAAGGGGAAACTGAATAATAGTAAAGTTTAACCCGATAACATCGCCTGTTTAGGCAGGTTTTTATCAGCAACGTATCTATGGATGGATAGCTGAATGTTAAAAGTTAATTTTGTTGGGGCCGTTAATAGTGTTAGCGGATCTTGCTCATGGTTGCATCATACGGCAACCAATACACAATTTTTGGTAGACTGCGGAGCTTATCAAGGAGGGGATGAACCTCAATATTGTGATGTGGATAAAAACTACTTTCCTTTTCAACCTGAACAGATTAACTTTGTTTTACTGACGCATGCACATCTCGACCATTGTGGTTTATTGCCAGAGATGGTTGAGCAGGGTTTTACGGGCAAAGTCTATGCGACCAGGGCAACCAAAGAAATTGCAGAGGTGATGTTACGTGATGCCTTGAAAATAAATGGTGGTGATCTGACCTTGCTCAATGGTATTTCATGGAGCGTGGTCGATGAGCAACCATTCAAATGGGGACAAACGCTGTCACTGACTGATGGTTTAAAATTCACTTTCCTGCGCAGTAGTCATATTTTAGGTGCGGTACATATTTCGATAGCCTGGAAAGAGCCGAATCATCCCGAAGATCCCTGGCGTACTATTATGTTCAGTGGTGATATAGGTTGTAATATTGATGGTCATGAATATTTACCGCTGTTAAAGTCAGAGCATTATCCCTATCCCCAGACTGATTATCTTGTGGTTGAATCCACCTATGGCAGCAGACCCAGAGACGCGATGTTAAAATCAAGGGCGCAACGTCTTGCGGCATTATGGCGCGTCATTGATGAGGTCTGCCTTGTTGGGGATGGGATATTACTTATTCCCGCCTTCTCATTACATCGAACCCAGGAGTTGATGTGTGATATATGGCAAGCTATCGAATTAAACCGGCATGCCGTTTTTGATGAGCATGGAAAACCAAGACGTTTTGAATGGTGTGTCCATTCACCATTGGGGCATAAAATCTCAAAAATTTATAGCGAGAGATTGTTCGATAAGTCGTCTAATAATAAACATATGTATTTGAATGACGATCTGCTGCAGTCATTGGGTTTTATAGAGAATGAACGCTTGCAACAATTTTTTGCCGATCGAAACATAGTGACTGATCGTCAAATAATGAGAAAAATTGATACTGGCATAAAAATGAAAATAAAAACGCCAGCAGATTCGATCACTACCCATAAAATTATTATAGCCAGTTCAGGGATGTGCAATGCAGGCCCGGTAGTCGAATACCTTGAGTTATTGAAAGACAATCCCCAAAATGCAATTTTGTTGACTGGATATCAGGCGCAAGGGACCGCTGGTCATAGCCTGTTACAAGCAGCAGGGAAGAACCAGGGCAGTGCCAGGCTAATTGATATGTCAGGCTATTATTCCGCTCATGCTGACCAGAGCGGTTTGCTCGATTTTGTTCTGAATCCGCAAAATGAAAATCTGAAAAAATTTAGTCCTTTGACCGTTTTCATCAACCATGGTTCTGATGAGAGTAAACTGGCACTGCAAGATAAGCTGCGTGATGCTCAATCGCCATCAACCAGAAAAATTAATAATACATACTTGGCCAAGCCACAGTGGTTTGATCTCGATGCAGGCAAATTTTTATCGGATGAGTTGTTGCAAGAGGTTGAATTGACACTGGAACAACAAGTTGCATTGCTAAGTGATGAATTACGGGATATCAAATCACTCCTTAGGCAGGTATTGCGGAAACTACCTGCAGGGACTGACAGGGCGTAGAGACCACATCATTCACGCAGTGAGTAAAATATTGGCCATGGCTCGGGGTAAAAATGGTAACTAAATAATCCTACTCGGATGCATGGCCATCATCGGTGAGCCAGTCAAACGAAGCTGAAAGGAGTGCTCTAATAGCCAAGCCAGTTCGTGCGCCACGGCAAGGCGGTATAGTCGATGGTGTCATCAAGGATGCAGTGATAGGCCGCGGGACTAAAAATGTTGTTCGATGGCCTCGGCAAAGTGGCATGCAAAAACCTGATTGTTATCACACAGAGAGAGAATATCAGCATGATCGGTGCGCTCCGGCGAGGCGGTCAAACCCAGCAAGAAGCGGGGTTGGAAGTGATCCAGTAGTCGCCGAGAGGTATCCGCAGCGGCATGATGAAACTCATCGACTACGATGTAATCGAAATGATCCGGCGCAAACGCCGTAAATGGTGACGCTTGCCTAAGGTCTGGATCGAGGCAAATAACCAGTCAGTCTGATCTTGCTGCTTCCCCTGATTTTTGGCATCCATAAACCTATCGCGCGTCTTTCTGACCGCGCTGATCGCGGGTGTCATCCTTGCCCCACCCCTCAATCTCCTCCTGGGTAAACAACTGTAAACTGATGACGTAGGCGAGCAGGATCAGCACCGGGCTGCTGTAGTGCTCAAAGCGGGCCCCCGGGCCTGATTTGGCCTGCTGTCTGGTGAGGATGCCGTGTTCATCCGGGTGCCGTACCCGCAATATGGCGCGGTTGCGCTGCTGGGGTGTACCGGTTGGCTGGTGCTGGGTGATGCCTTTGGGTAGCCCTCGTTGCCAGGTGGCGAGATCGGCCGGTTTGACGTGCAGGGTGACCTCCAGCCGCTGGGCGGGCAGCAGCCGACAGGTGGTGGCAATAAACGGCTGCAATTGAGCGGGGTCACTGAAGTGGATCCCATGTTTGCTGGTGGTGGTGTGCAGCAGCAGGTAGCGCAACCAGTGGCTTAATGCCACGGGTTCACGGCGATAGAGGCGGCGCGCCGCACTGACCAGTTTGGTTAATGCTTGCTGCTCTGCATGGCTGCGAGGGGCGCCGGGCAGCACCGGTCGTTTGCGATGCTCGGCCAGCAGCCGGGAGCGCTGGCGGCGGGTGCGCAGTTGCCCCAGCGCCCGGGCTTTGCCCAGCCATTCGCTGATCTGGGCGGGCGACAGGTCATAGCCAGCCAGCAGGCTTTGCAGGTTTTTGCCTTGCTCCACCTGGCGCAGTGCATCGACGATGACAAAAAAGTCGATCTTGCGTTTGGGTGGGGGCGGCAGCGGCGAGATCTCGCTGTGCTGCACGGCCAGCAGGTGGAGGTGGCGACGCATCTTGTGTTGCAGCAGTGGCCAGCAGCGAGGGTAGCTGAGCGACCCTTGCCCGAGCCCGCTTTCGCGTAACTGGTTATCGCTCAGCCCGGTGAAGTAGCGGCGCTGGGTGGGTGTCCAGTCAAACTCGGCCTGCTGCAAGCAGCCCGCGCTGATCCAGTCGCACAGGTGCAGGTAGCTGTGCAGGGTGGTGTCTGGTCCCAGGTGACCGGCACATTGCGCCAGTGCCCAATAACTGCTTGGGGCGTGGTCTGCGGTGATGGCGGTCACAATGGCCCGGCACTGGGCAGCGTCCCACGGCAGCACATTAGGCCATAAGCCGACCGGGTGATGATGCAGCGCCAGTTCATGGTGATGCAGCGCCAGCTGCAGCTTGCCTAATGCGCTGTGGCGCAAATGGTGAAACACCAGGTTGTGGCCGCCGCAGGCACGCAGCAGGGTGATGATCGGGGTGGTGATCTGTGAGGGGGTGAGCGGGATCTGGCTGCCCTCGTGGCTGGCAAACAGCAGGGCTTGCGGCGCCTTGGCATAGCGGTTGTGCATTTGATGCACATATTGCTGCAGTCGCGCCGCTTCACTCTGGGTAAGCAGCACGCTGATCGGAATATTGCGCCGGGCACTGGGGCTCTTGCCATCATCGAGCGGGGTATTGCGGACTCGCAGCCAGCCCTCGGGGTGATCATCGATATCCTGCACCCGCAGTTTGATCAGCTCCGACAGCCGCAGCCCGGCGCGCCCGGCCAGCAGGGTGATCATGATCAGCTGTTCTCTCAGGCGGTCATTGAGGCCGGGGTGGGCGGCCAATGCCTGCAGCAGGGTGTTAAATAGCGGTTCGCTGATCAACCCGGCGCGCACATGGGGGTGACTGCGTACCCCATCGAGCAGGCTCTCGGGCAGGGGCGCCAGACCATGGTGCCTGACCCCGTATTGATGCAACTGGGTTAACCGCTCGGCGACATAGCTGGCATGCCGGGTTAAGGTCGCTGG
Source organism: Aeromonas fluvialis (assembly GCF_000819885.1). Lineage (GTDB taxonomy): Bacteria > Pseudomonadota > Gammaproteobacteria > Enterobacterales > Aeromonadaceae > Aeromonas > Aeromonas fluvialis. The sequence goes on along the minus strand of NZ_CDBO01000035.1, from coordinate 60,312 downwards.
CGAGTCGGTCGCAGGGGGGCCATCCGGGGTGGGGTGATCGAACTGACCCGGGGTAATGGCCGGGTTACGATACTCCTCCAGCAGGGCGTGATAGTGAGCCAGCCAGGTCTCGCCCGACCACTGGCCAATGTCGTGACCATGGCAGCGGGTCAGCCACTGTACCCCGCCATTGGCGAGGTAGGTACGCAGGCTGGAAGGCTTGTTGCGGCGATGTTCAAGGGCATGGCAGCACCAGCCATGCAGGATCAGCTCCGCCAACCCCAGCGCCCGGGTGTCGATGGCGCGCACCGCCTGCAGGCTGGCGGAGGCGGTCATCTTGGTGGTCGCGCTGGCGCGTTCGGCCAGGGCGCGGCGCAGGGACTCCAAAAAGGGCGAAAAATGGCGCCCCCGTTGCCGTTGTGAGGCGGGGGTGGCCAGCTCATCCGGATCTGCCGGCGCAGTCAGGGGCAGCTGGCAGAGGTCGCTGACCGAGGGCAAGTGGCTCTGATGCAGGGCCTGCCAGCTGGCGTGGGGCAGGCTGGTGGCACTCAGGCTGCCGTTGGCCACCCCCACCAGGATCTGCGGCCAGGCCACCCCCGGTTGGCACTCGGCGACGAGGGTGCCAAAGCGCGCCAGCTTATCGAGGGAGGGCAGGGGGTGGGCCAGCCGGGGTCGCAGCCAGAGGTCAAAGCCAGCCAGATCAGCGGGCAAGGCACACTGATGCTGGCCCCGATACCAGCGCCAGAGCAGCCCCAGGGTCGGCAGCGCCGGGAAAAAGCGCCATTCACAGCAAGGCTCATGGCCTGTTGTGGCGTTGGTGGGATGAGGGCGCCCGCGGTCACTGAACGCCAGCCACAGCTGCTGGCCATTGTGCCAAAGTGGCGTGCGCTGGTTGACCGCCAGGGCCAGCTGATAAAGGCGGGCCGCACTGTTGAGCCCGCTGTGCATGGCGGCACTTTGCACAATATCGACCAGCAACTGCTCGCTATCGGGAGTGTTACGTTGGTCGATGCGTGTCAGCCACTGTTGCTGGGCGGCCAGGACTGCGCTGCCGTGTTGTAGCCAACTTTCGCTCTGGCGTTGCGGTCGGCGCTGCACCGTCACTGGCAAGGTGGGCAGGGGCAGCGACCAGCACTGGCGGGTATTGCCCAGATGGAGCAGTTTCACCACCACCATCAGCGCGGCCCGATAGTGCGCCTCGCTGCGGCAGGCCAGCCCCAGCCCCTCGATAAAATGGGGCCACAGGATGCTGAATTGACCCACCTCCGGGGTGGGATGAAATAGCTTGGGCAGGTATTTTTCCAGCGCCGTGAGGGCGATCCGTTCGATCTGTTGCTGCGCTAACCGTCGTCTCTTGCTGCGGGCCTGATGGCCGTGGCGGGGGGCGTCCTCGGTTGCCTTGCGCAGCCGTTCCCGAGCCTCCCACAGGGGATTGCCGTTTAGGGTCTGTGGCCCATTCATCGGCAGCCCCAGCCCGCCAGGGCGGTCAAGCCGAGTGCCTCCAGCCACGTCTGGATCAGCGGCGCCAGTGTCCGCAGGCTTTGCAAAGAGGCGCCACTGAAGGGATGGCCAAACTCCTGTCCCATCTCCTCATGACCGAGCATGGCGTTGATCAGATGGGTAGGCTGCGCGCGTGCCAGCAGCTCTGAGCGCAGGGCGTGGCGGTGCCAGTTGGCGGGCAGGGGTAAGAGTGTGTCGAAGTGATCGCACATCGACTGCACCGTGATGGGGGCGACCTGCCAGGGGATGGTGCTGTCGGTGCTGTCGTCACGTTCAAGCCAAAACAGCATGGGGCGCTGATTATCCCGTGCGGCCTGCGCCGCAGTGGCGGCAGCCTGCAAGCCCGGTGCACGGCTCATCGCCAGCTGGGCCAGGTGATCATCGAGCGCCTGTAATTGCGCCAGCGCCAGCGGGGGCAATGGCACCAGCCGGGCCGCACTGCAGTCGCGGGCTTCTTTGTCGGTCAGCAGCATCACGGCGAGCCGCGGATCATAACTGCGACGCTCACCATACATGTCGGTCACCGGGCGGGCCCCGGTGGCCAGATTGAGGATCAGCAAGGTGTGGCGCACCAGCAGGTTGTGATAACGCGGGTCATACTGGCGGCGCAGGGCGACTATCTCAGGCTGGCTGAGATAGTGCTGATAGGGGGCCAGCAAGGTGCGCAGTGTCGCACTGTCGGGATAGAGCCGACTGCCGATTGCGGTGTCCGGTGCCGGGGTGGCGTCGGTGGCACAGCCCAGCTGGGCCAGATAGCTGTGCCACACCCTGAGCACCGCCTCATGCTGGAGGTGGCTGTAGGCCAGCGGCGCGCATTGCTGGGCGGTTTTCCCGCGCAGCAGACCGCTGATCGCCTCATCCACCTGATGGCGTTTGAGCCACTGAGCCAGGTAACGGCTGAGCTGGGCCAGGGTCAGGGTGAGGCGGTAGCGCTGACACAATTCGCCAAGCGTCTGCTGCAGCATCTGGCGGGTCACCGGCTGCCACCGATCATCGACAATCAAGGGGCGCAGCTGCTCTGGGAGCGGCAATAACAGGTAAAAATGCACCTTGGGCAGCAAGGCGTTCAAGCCCCGGTGCACCTGACTGTTGGCCACCTGATGCCAACGCTGCAGCGCAAAGTGCGTTTCCAGGCACCAGATCCCGTTGTCATTGAAGTGCTCCTCATCCTTGCCAAAGGCACGTCCGGGGCCAGGCCACTTGGCAGGCCCCCGGGTCCACACCGGTAACTGGCCAAGCGCTGGCCAATCGAGCCCCAACACCAGCATCGCCAGCAGTGCCAGCATGGCGGGTTGATGCGCCGCTCCTTTGCACAGTGCCTTGACCAGGGTGGTGATATCACGCGCCTGCGCGCAGCCCGGATCACAGGGCAGTAACTGCGCGCGCAGCGACATGCTCAAGGCCACCGACTGACTCTGCTGGGCGCGAGCCTGCCAATCCATCAAGGGGGGGACCGCTTCGAGGTCATCGCCTTGCTGGGTGATGAGCCAAGTCTCTTGATCGGTTGGCCTATCGCGCTGAATTTCCAGCTCCCCGTCGCTGAGCCCGCGCCGTCCCTGATGGGTGAGCAGGGCACTGATGCGGGAGATCTGCACCTGATCCTCGGCCAGGGTCAGTGGACTGAACTCCAGTTTTTGATTGGCATGCTCACGGTGGGCACCGCCCCCCCGTTGCTGCTTGACGCGCTGCTCGACCAGCCGCTCAAGTACCCGCAGCAGGGTATCGACCTGACCGGTCAGGGTCTTGTTGTTGGCAAATTCGGGGCGTTGATCCTCGATCGCCGTGATCAGGGTGTCGAGTGGCAAGGTGAGATCGAGCTTGGACAGAAACACCAGCAGCGAGCCGCGGCGCTGATCGGCCGCCAGACGGACATTGCGCAGGGCCGCATCGATGGACCCATCTTCCCGGATCTGCTCGCTCAGATTCAGGCGAGTGAGGGTGATCGCCGCCAGCAAGGTCAGCTTTTTGAAGAGGGCAAACAGCGTCGCATTGAGGGTCACCCCGTGCTGCAACTCGGCCAGCACACAATCGACAAAATAATATTTACTGAGGGTTTTTTGCTGTTTGAGCTGACCACGCAGGGCCCGTGCCGCACTGTCTTGCTGTGTTAACGAGCACGGTGGTTGCATCGCATCCGGCTGCACTGACTGTGCCATGGCATCGAGCCGCTGCGTCAGCCACTGCCGATCCGCTGCCAGCAGCTGATCAAACTCGCGGCCCAGGTCGATATCTTCGGCAATTGCCTGGCACAGCTTATGAGCGATCAGTGAATGGTCGCGGGTCAACGCGACCGGAAATAGCAGCTGCCAGACCCGTTCGGCAGGATCAAGGGGCGCCGGATCAATGATCACACTGTGCCGCTTGCCACTGGCTGAAAAAAGCCGGCTCTGCCACGGGGTCTTCCCGGTGGACACGGCCCTGCGTCAGGTGCCTGGCCTGATGGGCCAGTTGAGCACGGCTCAACCCCAGCCAATCGGCAACATCCTGTTGCGACAGCTTGCTGGTCTGACCGAACAGCCGCTGGCGGGCGGCCTGATCCAGCGCCTGGTTGAGGACGCGGCGTCCCCACTCAGGCACCGTCCCGTCGGGGGATAACTGCATATAGCGCAGCAGTTCGGCGCACAGCATGGCCTCTAGTTTGTCATCAGTTAACGTGACCTGGGTCAGTGGCAAGCCGGCGGGGGGCTGATCGAGCGCAGGCCACCACAATAGCGGCAACAACGGGCCGAGCAGGGTGATCTGATGGCCGCGCTGATCGGGGCGTTTGCATCGCTCGCTGACCAGCAGCGGGGTCAGGCTGGCGATCCGGGTCAACGGCGAGGGACGTCGCAGGGCGTCATGCAGCGGGTATGAGCTCGCCAGCGTCGCAAAGCGGGCGAGCATGGGGTGCAGGGTAAAGGCATCATACTGGGTTGATAAATGCATGCGTCCAATCAGCGTGAGGCAGATAGCCCCTACATTAGGGAGCCAAGCGAATTTGGCTAGTCGTTCGACGGGGAGGATGGGTAAAAAATGATGAGATTGCGGAGGTGATCACAAAGCGGGGTGGGGCGTGTTGCCAGCGCGGTCACATCCTAACTACGGGCTCTTGTCGGCGGGATGTGGTCAAGGCCCATGGCGGTCCCTGACCACAACCGGTGTTAAGTCAGCGAAACTGTCAGCGAAACAGCGAGTCCAGATCGAAGCCATCATCCCAGAAGGCGTCTTGCTGCGCATTCAAGCGGGCGGACAGATAGGGCTTGAGGGTCTGCAAGGAGCGGATCTCGGCCAAATGCTGCTGGAGGTCGTCAATATCTTGCTCCAGATAGGCACGATGCTCGGCAAACGCCGCCTCGGTCTTTTTCTTGGAGCGTTGTTTGAACCGTCTGAGCACCACCGCCAGCAGGCCCTGCTCCGTCTCGAGATAGTACTGACGTTCGAGGTCGCGCAGCCGCCGTTTGAGCAGCGGATTGATGTAGGCCAGATTGTCGGCACTGAGCAGGCTCTCCGACTCAGGCAGATGGGTATGTGCCAACTGCAAGAGGGTGAACATCTCCTGATGCTCCCAGGCGTGGCTAAGCTGACCCATCAGCTGGTTTTTTTCCTCACGTTTAACCGGATCTGGCTCGCGATCGGGGTGCAAGGCCATGGCCAGCTTGCGATAGAGCTGCTTTAAGCTGGATTTATCAAACAGCGCATCGACCTGGCCGGCGGCGTGCTCCGGTTCATCGTCTTCGAATGCGTGATCAGCAAAGGGATTGTCCTCGTCCTCGTCCTCATCGATCCCCTCGAGATCCCAGTCAAAGGAGACGTCATCACCTTCCTCACCCGCGTCGCCATCGTCTTGGTCGGCGGAGTGCGCCTGGGCCCGAGCATTGAGCATGTAGTCGCGCAGCTGGTGCGGGTCGCGTACGAATGCCCGCAACTGTTCCCGGTCGTCGGGGGCGTGGCCGCAGGCCTCCATCAACATGGCGTACATCAAATCGCACTGCTGCTCGATCATCTCCTCATCCATGAGTGCGCTGCTGTTGGCCTGCAGGTCGATGGCGATGGCTTCAAGATCCAGCTCCCCGCGAAAAGGGTTGGACTCGAGGTAGCTAAACAGCTCGTGGATCCAATCATGCAAGGTCTCGCGCTGCCACTGGGTAAAGCTCTTGCGCGCAGTGAAGGTGGTGAGGCGCTGGCAGAGCTGATAGATGAGGGCACACTGCTGGCGCTCGAGCGGTTCGATCTCGTGGCAGAAACGGTCATAGATAGCACGCCCGTCGCTGGCGAACTTGTCCATTTTGGCTTGCTGCTTCTCGATGGCGTGCCAGTGACGATGAAAGAGGTCGAGCGCGGGGTTGGCGCTGGCGCGAGGAGGGGATGCACGGCGAGAGGATTTGTTGCTGCGTGGCTTGATCAGGGACATACAGGTCGCCTCCTTGGGACACTGGTGTGATCGCGTTAAAAACAAAAAACCGGCACAAGGCCGGTTGGAGTTGTGCGAGATAGCACAGTGTCAGCGAGGCTGACGGGCTGACGGTTATGACCCCGGAGGAGCAGAACGCAACAGCGAAAAATGGGGTGGCTGATGGGGCTCGAACCCACGACAACCGGAATCACAATCCGGGACTCTACCAACTGAGCTACAGCCACCACAGAAACTTTTGCCATCAGTGTGTGCCAAGGGCTTGCCAAGGCGAACAAGGGTGAGGATAGCGAACGGGGTGAAATCACCAGTTAACACGCCTAACCACTTGATTTACAACACATAATTAATGGCACGCCCTACAGGATTCGAACCTGTGACCCACGGCTTAGAAGGCCGTTGCTCTATCCAACTGAGCTAAGGGCGCTTTGTATTGATTTGTCGTAAAACAAATCAATGAACTTGGTCGGTGATAAAGGATTCGAACCTTTGACCCTCTGGTCCCAAACCAGATGCGCTACCGGACTGCGCTAATCACCGAAAATCCCTGACCAGCATATCGACATGCGTCGTACTGGGCAACGGGCGGGCATCATAGCCAAGCGTAAGGGGCAGCGTCAATGACTTTTTCCCCCAGTAAATTCAAGTGTCTACTTATTGCCCGCTACAGGTCTGGCGTGCGTCTGCCGCTAACATCCCGGCTAAAAAAATGCGACAATGCGCGGCAGTTGAACACATGGTGAGTGGAGAACGATGTCTGCCAAAATCATAGATGGAAAACAGGTTGCGCAAACGATTCGCAACCAGGTCGCGGCGCAAGTCCAACAGCGGTTGGCAGCAGGGAAACGGGCTCCAGGGTTGGCAGTCATTCTGGTGGGGGCGGATCCCGCCTCTCAGGTTTATGTCGGCAGCAAACGCCGGGCCTGTGAGGAGGTGGGTTTTCTCTCCCGCTCCTATGATCTGAGTGCCACTGCCAGTCAGGAAGAGCTGCTGGCGCTGATTGACCAGCTGAATGCGGATAGCCACGTAGATGGCATTCTGGTTCAGCTGCCGTTGCCTGATCACTTTGATACTACTCAGGTGCTGGAGCGGATCCAGCCTGACAAGGATGTAGATGGATTCCACCCGTATAACGTCGGCCGTCTGGCCCAACGTATTCCGGCGCTGCGCCCCTGCACTCCGAAAGGGATCATGACGCTGATCGAGACCACCGGCGTGAAGACGCACGGTCTGCATGCTGTCGTGGTGGGGGCGTCCAACATAGTGGGGCGTCCTATGACCCTCGAATTGCTGCTGGCGGGCTGCACGACCACGACCTGTCACCGCTTTACCCGGGATCTGGAAGATCAGGTACGCCGTGCCGATCTGCTGGTCGTCGCGGTTGGTAAAGCCAACTTTATTCCGGGCGAGTGGATCAAGCCCGGGGCGCTGGTGATCGATGTGGGCATCAACCGCTTGGCGGATGGCTCGTTGGTCGGGGATGTGGAGTTTGAGACGGCGCGCTGCCATGCCTCTTTCATTACCCCGGTACCCGGTGGCGTTGGCCCGATGACGGTGGCCAGCCTAATGGAAAATACCCTGATCGCCTGCAGTGACTATCACGACTGATCATGGTTGGTGATAACCCTTTTATCCCGTGAGGAGGCAGGGTTCGCCAGAAATCTGACAATAAAAAACCGGTTGCTCACAGAGGAACCGGTTTTTTATTTATCCAACGGGTGTTATTTACATATTTTGTGCTTCGTTTGGCACAATCACAGAGGCGTGATTTCCTTTCGGCCCCTGTTGCAGTTCAAAATTGACGGCCTGACCCGCTTTCAGGGTCTTGTAGCCCTCCATTTGAATCGTGGAGTAGTGAGCGAAGATATCCTCACCGCCTCCTTCCGGACAGATAAACCCAAATCCTTTTGCGTTGTTAAACCACTTAACTGTGCCGGTTGCCATACTTCTACATCCTTATTATTGATTACCCAGAAGTCGTTGAGTAACCTGCGCCAGCCCATTATAACTAGGGACATGAGCCCATAGCAGACGGGCACAGATTAGCAAGTAACCAATCTAGTCTAACTTTTGAGCGAGTCAAGGAGTTGTTAACAGCTCATGTGATCTGGTTAACAAGTCTATTGACAACCTTGTGTTAGACGGTAGTAATCTAGAGGTACCAAAGCGCGATTATGAGCAAGCAGAAAGAACTCTTTGCTAATGAAGAGATTGCAGAAGCAGAGAAAACAAAGCTGCAGCCGCCACCCATGTATAAGGTTGTGTTGAACAACGATGACTACACACCCATGGAGTTTGTGGTGGAGGTGCTGCAAAAGTTCTTTGGTATGGATTTGGACAAGGCGACTCAGGTCATGCTGAGTGTGCATTATAGTGGTAAGGGTGTCTGCGGCATGTTTACCGCAGAGATCGCCGAAACCAAGGTTGTCCAAGTCAACACCTATGCACGTAACAACGAACATCCACTGCTCTGTACTATGGAAAAGGCTTGAATCTGATGACTTGATGGCGAGTGTGACACCACATTGTAGCTGTACTAGGGGAGGTGCCTATGTTGAATAAAGATCTAGAAAAGACGCTGAACGAGGCTTTCAAACTGGCCCGTGACGAGCGCCACGAATTCATGACCGTCGAGCACCTGTTGTTAGCCCTTCTGGATAACAGTTCAGCCCATGAAGCGCTGAGCTCCTGTGGTGCCGATGTCGAGCAGATGCGCAAGGAGATCCGCGCATTCATCACTCAAACAACCCCGCTTATTCCACGTGATGACGAAGATCGTGAAACCCAGCCGACACTGGGCTTCCAGCGCGTGTTGCAGCGTGCCGTCTTCCATGTGCAATCCTCCGGCAATACCGAAGTCAGCGGTGCCAATGTGCTGGTCGCTATCTTCAGTGAACAGGAGTCACAAGCTGCCTATTTCCTGAAAAAAGCCGAGATCAGCCGTCTCGACGTCGTCAATTTCCTCTCCCACGGGGTGCGCAAGGACAACAAGCCGGATCTCGGCAACAATAACAATCCCGAGTCTGATGATGATGTCTCGGCCGCACAGATAGAAAGCTTTGCCACCAACCTGAACCAGCTGGTGCTGGAAGGACGCATCGATCCGCTGATTGGCCGCGATCAGGAGCTCAACCGTACCATTCAGGTGCTCTGCCGCCGTCGCAAGAACAACCCGCTGCTGGTGGGTGAAGCGGGCGTGGGTAAAACCGCCATTGCCGAAGGTCTGGCCTATCGCATCGTCAAGGGGGATGTGCCCGAGGTGATTGCGGGCAGTACCATCTATTCGCTGGATATGGGGTCTCTGCTGGCGGGCACCAAATATCGCGGGGACTTCGAGAAGCGCCTCAAGGTACTGCTCAAACAGATTGAGCGTCAGGAAGGGGCCATCCTCTTTATCGACGAGATCCATACCATCATTGGCGCCGGTGCGGCATCCGGTGGTCAGCTGGATGCGGCCAACCTGATAAAGCCGCTGCTCTCCAATGGTTTGCTCCGCTGTGTGGGATCCACCACTTATCAGGAGTACGCCCAGATCTTCGAGAAAGACCGTGCGCTGGCCCGTCGCTTCCAGAAGATCGATATCGTCGAGCCGACTATCGATGACACCACTCGTATCCTGATGGGGCTCAAGAGTCGCTATGAAGCCCACCACGGCGTGCGCTATACCGCCAAGGCGATCCGTGCAGCTGCCGAGCTCTCTGCCAAGTACATCAATGACCGTCATTTGCCCGACAAGGCGATCGACGTGATCGACGAGGCGGGTGCTGGTCAACGGTTGCTACCTGCGAGCAAGCGCAAGAAAGTGATCAATGTGCAGGAGATTGAGTCCATCGTAGCCAAGATAGCCCGCATTCCTGAGAAATCTGTCTCATCCTCTGATAAAGAGGTGCTGAAGCACCTGGAGCGCAATCTCAAGATGGTGGTCTTTGGTCAGGACAAGGCCATTGAAGTGCTGGCTGATGCCATCCGACTATCACGCTCAGGACTTGGCAACGAGCGTCGCCCGGTTGGTTGCTTCCTGTTTGCCGGTCCTACCGGTGTCGGTAAAACAGAGGTGACCCAGCAGTTGGGCAAGGCATTGGGTGTCGAGATGCTGCGCTTTGATATGTCCGAGTACATGGAGCGTCACACTGTTTCACGTCTGATTGGCGCGCCTCCCGGTTATGTCGGTTTTGAACAGGGGGGGTTGTTGACCGATGCGGTGATCAAGCATCCCCACTCGGTGGTGTTGCTCGACGAAATTGAGAAAGCGCATCCGGATGTGTTCAACCTGCTGCTGCAGGTGATGGATAACGGTACGTTGACGGACAACAACGGGCGCAAGGCCGATTTCCGTAACGTGATTCTGGTGATGACTACCAACGCCGGTGTGCAGGAGACCCAGCGCAAATCGATTGGTTTCCAGCAACAGGATTTGAGCCACGATGCCATGGCGGTGATCAACAAGACCTTCAGTCCGGAGTTTCGTAATCGGCTTGATCACACCATCTGGTTCAACCATCTCGATATGACGGTGATCCATCAGGTGGTCGACAAGTTCATTGTTGAGTTGCAGGTTCAACTGGATGCGAAGGGAGTCTCCCTCGAGGTGTCCGAGCGTGCCCGCCACTGGTTGGCGGAGAAGGGATATGACAGAGCCATGGGCGCCAGACCGATGGGTCGGGTGATCCAGGAGCACCTCAAGAAACCCCTGGCCAACGAGATCCTGTTTGGCGCACTGGTTGACGGGGGGATTGTGAAGGTTGAGTTGGTAAATGACAGCCTCAGCTTTGATTTTCAGGTCAATGTTGAAGCTGTTTCCCACTAAGCGTCAGTGATCAGAAAACGACAAAAAACCCCAACCGAAAGGTTGGGGTTTTTTGCTGAATTCCTGGCTTAGCGAGAGCGGAAAACAATACGTCCCTTGGAGAGATCGTAGGGCGTCAGTGCTACCGTTACTTTGTCTCCAGTCAGGATACGAATGTAGTTTTTGCGCATCTTGCCGGAAATATGAGCGATAACCACGTGACCATTCTCCAGTTCCACACGGAACATGGTATTGGGCAGGGTTTCGAGAATAGTGCCCTGCATCTCAATACTGTCTTCTTTAGCCATTGAATCCTCTTGATAAGCCACAACAAAAAACCGCTGGATCATGCCGGATTTAAGGCTATGTGTAAAGTTTACTCGGTCTTGCTATCGATATTTTTCCATTCCCCCTGGAACAGCACCTCATGGGGAAGGTAATTACGTTTGTAATTCATCTTTCGGCACGCCTCCACCAGATAGCCGAGATAGAGCCAGCTACGTCCGGTGCGTTTGGCCAGATCCAGCTGTCTCAGTATGGCAAAGGTGCCGAGCGAGCGGTCGGCATAGTCGGGGTCGAAAAAGGTATACATGGCGCTCAGGGAGTGGGGAAGCAAGTCTGTGGTGGCCACGCCGACAAGGCGTCCCTCCTTGCGCATCTCCAGATAGAGAGGGGGCATCCAGTCACAGTGAAGGAAACCGCGGTACTGTTTTCGATTAGGTGGATACATACTGCCATCCTGATGACGTTCGCGGATATAGCGTTCATACAACGCATAATATTCTGGCTTGTCATCGTAGCTCAGGACGATCTCGATATCCCTGTTCAGCTGGCGGATGCGTTTTTGCCCTCGGCTCGGGCGAAACGCCTCGCTGTGAATACGCAGTGACTGGCAGGCATGGCAAGCGGGGCAGTGTGGCCGGTAGATGTCGTTGCCGCTACGGCGAAACCCTGCTGTCAGTAGACGCTCATAGCCGCTGGCATTGAGCAGGCTGTGATCCATGAGCACCAGCAATTGCTCCTGCTCATGGTCCAGATAGCTGCAGGGATGTTTGGGGGTGAGCCCAACCTTGAGGATCACTTCTTCGGTCATAACCAGATCTCTCCCTCTTGCCAGCAGGAATCCAGCAGTGGTTGATGACTCAACTGCGCCAGTTCAGCCAGAAAACGCCTTCTCGGCCACTCTTCGATACCCAGCGTTGCCAGAAATGGATTCTGCATCTGACAATCAATGAGTGCTCCACCATGGCGTGAAAAGTGACGACAGAGTGCTACCATGGCCAGCTTGGCGCCGTTATCAATCCGGCTGAACATGGATTCACCGCAAAACAGTCGGCCGATAGAGAGGCCATACAGCCCCGCTTGCAGCTCACCCTCCTGCCAGATTTCGATAGAGTGGGCATGACCCAGCCGGTGCAGTTGCTGGTAGGCTTCGATCATGGGTTGGCTTATCCAGGTGCCATCAGCGGTGCGACGAGGGGCGGCGCAGGCGGTGATGACTTCATTAAAGGCGCGATTGACGGAAATATCGAATGGGGTTTTGCGGATAATCTTCTGCAAGGTACGTCCAATATGCAACAGGTCTGGACGTATTACTCCACGGGGGTCCGGTGACCACCAGAGCGTCGGCTGGTGGGGGTCATTCCATGGGAAGATCCCCTTGTGATAAGCTGCCAGCAAGCGAGCAGGTGAGAGATCTCCCCCGATCGCCAACAGACCATTGGGCTCTTCCAAGGCATGCGAGGGGTCGGGAAACCAGCAGCGCTCATCATCCAGTTGGGTAAGATAGCGAGACATAAGGCAACGAGGTTCATAGATGAAGGCCATTATCCTGATAGTATCCAGCTTGCTCTGCTTTGTCACTGCGCCCGCCGGGGCGGAGGTTTACCAGCGCAATACCGCGCGGCCGGTCAATCAGGTGGTGTTTGGCCAGGTTGAGACGGTGCGCAATATCACCCAGCGCCAGATCCTGGAGTCCGAACACTCCGGTTGGAAGACGCTCGGCGGTGCTGTACTGGGTGGCCTGCTTGGCAACCAGTTTGGCGGCGGTCATGGCCGTGAAATTGCCACCGCCGTCGGTGCGCTGGCGGGGGCTGCGGCCATGCAGCAATACCAGTCAGGGGGGAGCGTTGTGGAAAATAAGCTGGTGGAGCTGCTGATCCGCAACGAGCAAAATGCCCTTATCAACGTGATCCAGGATTATGATCCCGCCATGGTCTTTGCCAATGGTGACAAGGTACGTATTCTCTATTTCGATGATGGGGTGCGGGTAGATAAAAGCTATTGATGCTCTCGCTGCATGATGCAGTTGCGGCCAGCGTGTTTGGCCTGATAGAGCAGCTGGTCGGCATCGTTGAGCAGAGTGCCGATCTCCTCTGCAGGGCTGTTGGTGATACCAAAGCTGATGGTGATCGAAAAAGTGGTGCTGTCTACGCGGATCTCTTCCCGTGAAATCGCCACTCTGAACAATTCCAATTGCTCAAGCAGGTACGAAAAACGCGTCTGTTTAGTGATAATGCAGAACTCTTCACCGCCGAGCCGGGCAACCAGATCTTCCTTGAAGTATTCCCTTAACTTTTCCGCGACCAGTTTCAAAACGATGTCACCAACCTGGTGGCCGTACTGGTCATTGACGCGTTTGAAGTGATCGATATCGAGTACGCAGGCGGTCAGCTGAGATTGCTGTTTCAACCATTTATTGGCGTGTTCAAATAGAAAGCGGCGATTGTAGAGGTTGGTTAGATAGTCACGATTGGCGGTATCGCGGATGGTATCCATCAGCTCCAGCGTCTCCAGATTATGGTCAACCCGGCAGTAGAGCTCCTCAGGGGTGAAGGGTTTGCTCAAAAAGTCATTGGCTCCCAATTTGATGAAGCGGGCCGAAAGGGTTTTGTCTTCAGAGCTGGAGAGGCCAAGAATGGCAAGCGACTGTTTATCGAAGAGCTCCCGCAATCGGCGGATCAGTTCTATGCCATCCATCTGCGGCATCAGATAATCTGTTACGATCAGGCGAATAGCGGGATGTTCTCTGAGCAGTTGCAATGCCTGCTGGCCAGACTCTGCTTCAAAAACGGTCAACAGCTGGCGACGTAGCAGGTTGGCAATGTGGTGGCGTGACATCATGGAGTCATCGACTACCATGGCTTTTATCGTACGGTTATTGGAGAGGCGTCGCACCATGCTGACAGTGTATTGAGCACTGAAGCGGGAATCCTTGATGATGTAGTCGAGAACGCCTTGCTCGAGCCAGTAACGTCTGGAGTCCTCTGATAGGTTGGCGGTCAGGATGATGACAGGCACCCCGCGAGTCAGTAATGCGCTGGCGGCTTCACCATGAGGTGCATCGGGTAATGTCAAATCGACCAGCGCCACAAAATAGTCATCATGGCGTTTGGCCAGACACTCGGCCAAGGTATAGACGGCATCGACTTCCAGATTGATATGTTGGCGGATAGCTTGGGCCAACATACGACTGATGGTTTGGCTATCTTCCACCAGAAGAATTTTGTTCATTACGCGAGTTCCCTACCAAGATATATTGTCCAATATGGCAAAAGGTATACCAGATAATACCTTTTGCCACTCATCGCTCTGTCGTAATGGATAAGCGCTTATTGCGCTTGCGCGTCGAGGTAGCGTTCGGCATCCAGGGCTGCCATGCAGCCGGTACCGGCGGAGGTGATGGCCTGACGGTAGTTGTGATCGGCCACGTCGCCGGCAGCAAACACCCCTTCAATGCTGGTCTGGGTGGCAAAACCGTCGAGGCCGCCACGTACCTTCAGATAGCCGTTTTGCATCTCCAGCTGGCCATCGAAGATCTGGGTATTGGGCTGGTGGCCGATGGCGATGAAGACGCCCATCAGCGGCAGCTCGCTGGTGCGGTTATCCTGAGTGTTGCGCAGGTGCACACCGGTGACCCCCATCTGATCGCCCAGCACTTCGTCCAGGGTCTGGTGGGTATGCAGCACAATGTTGCCGCTTTTGACCTTGTCGTGCAGACGCTTGATCAGGATCTTCTCGGCACGGAACTCGTCACGACGATGAATGAGGTGCACCTTCTTGGCGATGTTGGCCAGATACAAGGCTTCTTCAACGGCGGTGTTGCCGCCGCCGATCACGGCCACTTCCTGATTGCGATAGAAGAAACCGTCACAGGTGGCGCAGGCGGAGACGCCACGTCCCTTGAAGGCCTCTTCAGAGGGAAGACCCAGGTATTTGGCGGAGGCACCGGTCGCGATGATCAGCGCATCGCAGGTGTATTCACCATTGTCCCCCTTGAGGCGGAACGGACGCTGGGTCAGCTCGACGCTGTTGATATGATCGAACAGAATGCGCGTATCGAACTTTTCTGCGTGGGCTTTCATGCGCTCCATCAGCGCCGGGCCGGTCAGCCCTTCCGGATCGCCGGGCCAATTCTCTACCTCTGTGGTAGTGGTCAGCTGGCCACCTTGCTGCATGCCGGTAATGAGCAGCGGATTGAGGTTGGCACGGGCGGCGTAGACGGCAGCAGTATATCCGGCTGGGCCTGACCCTAAGATCAGCAATTTGCTGTGAATGACTTGGCTCATGATGTGATTTCCGAGACGTGATGAGTTTGCGAGATTGTAGGTAATTCGTGATCCGGGGTCAAAGGCCAGTGAGTCGATTGTTTCAATCGCCTTCCTGCATCGCGGTACAGTCCCGTTGGGCATAAAAAAGAGATAAAAAAACCGCCCATCGCGGGCGGGTTTTCACTCATCGTTGACTGGCTAGCGCCAGCGCGGATCAGTTCAGCAGGGTAAGGGGATCCGTATAGGCAAGGCCATGAGCTACGGCAACTTCCTTGCAGGTGAGCTTGCCCTCCATCACGTTGAGGCCATGACGCAGGTGTACATCTGACGACAGGGCATCGCGGTAGCCTTGCTGGGCCAGCTTGATGATAAAGGGGAGGGTGGCGTTGTTGAGTGCCACGGTCGAGGTACGGGCCACCGCGCCCGGCATGTTGGCAACGCAGTAGTGCACTACGTCGTCGACGATGAAGGTGGGATCCTCATGGGTGGTGGGGTGCGACGTCGCCACACAGCCACCCTGATCGATCGCCACATCGACGATGGCCGAACCCGGCTTCATACGTGCAATGTGGTCACTGCTGACAAGTTTTGGCGCAGTAGCGCCAGGTACCAGCACACCGCCGATGACCAGATCGGCCGCCAGCAGATGGCGCTCCAGCGTCTCGCTGTTGGAGTAGACCACCTTGGCCGCACCCTGAAACTCGTTATCGAGACGACGCAGGGTCTCGACGTTGTTGTCCAGGATGGTCACATCGGCACGCATACCAATGGCCATGCGGGCTGCATTGGAGCCGACCACACCGCCACCGATGATCACTACCTTGGCCGGTTCGACACCGGGTACCCCGCCTAGCAGCATGCCGCTGCCGCCACGGGATTTTTCCAGCGCTTGGGCACCAGCCTGAATAGACATGCGTCCGGCCACTTCCGACATGGGGGCCAGCAGGGGCAGACCGCCACGGCCATCGGTCACGGTCTCGTAGGCGATGCAGATGGCCCCGCATTTCAGCAACGCCTCGGTTTGCGGCAGATCCGGTGCCAGATGCAGGTAGGTGAACAGGAGCTGGCCCGGTCGCAACATGGCACATTCGACAGGTTGGGGTTCCTTGACCTTGACGATCATCTCTGCCTTGGCGAATACCTCGACGGCAGAGGTCAAAATTTCGGCGCCGGCAGCCGTATAATCTGCATCGCTAAAGCCAATGCCATTTCCGGCACCGCTTTGGACGAAAACAGTGTGGTTTCGTGCTGTCAGTTCACGTACACTGGCCGGAACCATGCCTACGCGATACTCATGGTTTTTTATCTCTTTAGGTACACCGATAATCATGCTATCCCTCGTCTATCGATTGGTGGTTTATGTTGCTGAAATGTTAGGCAACATTTGCGCCTAGTATATTCAGGTATTGACAGGATTTGTGACCATAATTATAAAATGAACGGTGATTCTTACCAAAAAATAGCCAAAGGATGGAATTAAATGATGGAAGCTAAGAGTCGGCTAAAGGATTTGGACAGGATTGACCGCAACATTCTCAATGAACTGCAAAAGGATGGCAGGATCTCGAATGTTGAGTTGTCCAAACGAGTTGGTCTGAGTCCCACACCGTGTCTGGAACGGGTTCGTCGTCTCGAGCGACAAGGCTATATCGAAGGATATGCCGCGATTCTGAACCCTCATTATCTGGATGCGTCGTTGCTGGTTTTTGTTGAAATTACCCTCAATCGCGGGGCTCCTGATGTGTTTGAACAGTTCAACAAGGCTGTTCAGGTACTTGAAGAGATCCAGGAGTGCCATCTGGTATCAGGGGATTTTGACTATCTGCTCAAGACCCGAGTCAGCGATATGTCGGCTTACCGCCGTCTGTTGGGGGAAACCCTGCTGCGTCTGCCCGGTGTCAACGACACCCGCACCTACGTGGTGATGGAAGAGGTCAAACAGAGCAGCCGTCTGGTTATCAGCACCCGATAACGCAGATTATGCCGTAGTATATTTTCCATACGAGACACCATGACAGTCAGAAACGAGCGGCCAGTCCGCTCGTTTCTTCTTGTAAAGAAGCGTGCAAATTTAGCCCCGCCCCATCAGAGACTGGCTGACAATCGATGGGCTTTTCGGGGATACTGGGCCCCCTTATTTTCCTGCATTACATGTTCTCAGAAAGGAGCCGGAGTTTGGCCGATAAAAAGCTGTTTACTCCTTTATCAGGTACACAACGGATCTTCGAAGCCGTCTTGATCGCCATCACCCTGATGGCTGCTTATCTTCTGCTCGCCCTGCTGTCCTATCATCCCGCCGATCCCGGTTGGTCCCAGACTTCCTGGCAAGGGGAGGTGAAGAACCTCGCCGGTAGTGCCGGGGCCTGGCTCGCCGACATGACCATGTTTACCTTTGGTGCTTTCTCCTATCTGGTTCCACCACTGATGGTACTGCTGGGTTGGAGCCTCTTCTGGCGGCCAAGCCGCCTGCTCGATGTGGATTACCTCACCCTGGGGGTGCGGATCATCGGTTTTATTCTGACCGTGCTCGGCATGTCCGCCATCGCCAGCATGAACTTCAACGATCTGCAAAACTTCTCTGCCGGCGGGCTGGTGGGGGATGTGATTGCCTCTGCCGTGGTGCCGCTGTTTGGTGGTGTCGGGGCCAACCTGATGCTGCTCTGCTTCGTGGCGACCGGTATTACTCTCTTCACTGGTTGGTCCTGGCTTACCATCGTCGAGCAGATCGGCGCGGCCTGTACGGGTTCGGTCAGTGCCGTTTACCACCTCCCGACCACCCTGGGTCGCTGGCTCACCGGTGGCTGGCGTCAACCTCGCAACGAGGGGCCGGATCCCCTGCTGGAGGGGGGCGTTGGCGCCATCGCTCTTGATGATGAGGATGAAGACGAGCCTCACAATAACTGGGGGCGTCGCGCCAAGGGTAAAAATCAGAAAGAGTCGCAGGAAGAGTGGCTGCCGGAGCTGGACGACGACACCTTCGAATTTGATCCTCAGTTTGATGACGAGCCGGCTCCTGTGGTAAAGGCCAAACGGGCCGCGCCCGCCAGCAATCGTCGGAGTGCCCTTGCCGATGACGACGATGAAGAGCTCGATCTGCCATGGGCAGAGGGTGAGGATGCTCCGGTTGCCCCTGTCGTCCCCATGGCGGCCAAACCCAAGCGCCGCGTGCAGGCCAATCTGCCGCCACTGCCTAGCCTCGAGCTGCTGGATCGTCCACCGGCCAAGACCCAGATGATGACCAAGGATGAGCTGGAGCGGATGGGGCGTTTGGTGGAGGCCAAGCTCGCCGATTACAACGTTCAGGCCAAGGTGGTCGGCGTCTATCCGGGCCCGGTCATTACCCGCTTCGAGCTGGATCTGGCCCCAGGTATGAAAGCGAGCAAGATCACCAATCTCTCCCGCGATCTGGCCCGTTCTCTGTCGGCCAGCAGCGTGCGGGTGGTGGAGGTGATCCCTGGCAAAACCTATGTGGGGATCGAGTTGCCCAACCGGGTGCGTCAGACCGTCTACCTGCGTGAGACCCTCGACTGCGATGCGTTCCGCGATAGCCGCAATCCGCTCACCATGGGCCTGGGTCAGGACATCGCCGGCGAGCCGGTGGTGGTCAACCTCGCCAAGATGCCGCACCTGCTGGTGGCCGGTACCACTGGCTCCGGTAAATCGGTGGGGGTGAACACCATGATCATCTCCATGCTCTACAAGTCATCGCCGGACGATCTGCGCTTCATCATGATCGACCCCAAGATGTTGGAGCTGTCGGTCTACGAGGGGATCCCTCATCTGTTGACCGAGGTGGTGACCGACATGAAGGACGCCGCCAATGCCTTGCGCTGGTGTGTGGGGGAGATGGAGCGTCGTTACAAGTTGATGTCGGCTGTCGGGGTGCGCAACCTCAAGGGTTACAACGATAAGGTACTGGCCGCCATCGAGGAGGGTGACCCCTTGCTCGATCCGTTATGGCGTCCGGGCGACTCCATGGATCAGACACCGCCAGAGCTGGAGAAGCTGCCCCATATCGTGGTGGTGGTGGACGAGTTCGCCGACATGATGATGATCGTCGGCAAGAAGGTGGAAGAGCTGATTGCCCGTATCGCCCAGAAGGCACGGGCAGCCGGTATCCACCTGATCCTGGCGACCCAGCGTCCGTCGGTGGATGTCATCACAGGCCTTATCAAGGCCAACATCCCGACCCGTATCTCGTTCCAGGTGTCGAGCAAGATCGACTCGCGCACCATCATCGATCAGGGTGGTGCCGAATCTCTGCTCGGCATGGGCGACATGCTCTACATGCCGGCCGGCACCTCCAACCCGACCCGGGTACACGGTGCCTTTGTCGATGACCACGAGGTGCATAAGGTGGTGGCGGACTGGAAATTGCGCGGCGAGCCGAATTATATCGAGGAGATCCTCTCCGGTGAGTCGGGCGGCGAGGGCGGCAGCAGCGAATATGGTGGTGGAGATGACGAAGAGCTCGACCCCCTGTTCGACGAGGCGGTCGCTTTCGTGGTGGAGTCCCGCCGTGGTTCGACCTCCAGTGTGCAGCGCAAGTTCAAAATCGGTTACAACCGGGCCGCTCGTCTCATCGAGCAGATGGAAAATCAGGGCATTGTGAGCGCCCCGGGTGGCAACGGTCAGCGCGATGTGCTGGCACCGCCGCCGGTGCGGGACTAAGGCGCCCCCTTTCACTATTATCCTGGCCATGCCCCCTGTGGGCGTGGCCTTTTATCGAGATGGTCGTTATGAAAAGCATGATGAAAAAACAGCTGTTGATCGGATCCATGCTGCTGGTTGCCAGCAGCCAGGTGTGGGCCGATGCCGCCAGCGATCTCAAACAGAAGCTTGCCAGTGTCAGCCTCTTCTCTGCTACGTTTTCCCAGACGGTCTACGACAGCAAGGGCAAGGAGCTACAACGCGCCAGCGGCGATCTGGTGGTGCAACGCCCCAACCATTTCAATTGGCACACCACTGTCCCTGACGAGAGCCTGATCGTGGCTGATGGCAAGGATGTCTGGGTATACGATCCCTTCGTCGAGCAGGTTACCGCCCTCAACATGAAGGATGCGGTGCTCAACACTCCCTTTGTGCTCATCACCGGCAATGACGACAAGCAGTGGAAGCACTACGACGTGACCCGGCAGGGGGATGTCTACACTGTCACCAGCCGTGACCCGAGCGAGCTTATCTCCTCCTTCCGCGTCACCTTCGATCGCGACAACCACATCAGTCGTTTTGATGTGAAAGAGGCGCAGGGGCAGTGGACCGAATTTACCCTCAATAACTTCAACCGCAAGCCGGTGCTCAAGGGTAACGAGTTTGTCTTCAAGATCCCGCAGGGGGTCGAGTTGGATGATCAGCGCTGATGAGCAATCTCTCGCTGGATTTCTCGTCGGACTTTCGTCCGCTGGCGGCCCGGATGCGGCCGCAAAATCTCGACCAGTATATCGGTCAGCAGCATATCCTGGGGCCTGACAAGCCCCTGCGCAAAGCGATCCTGGCAGGTCACTGCCACTCCATGATCCTGTGGGGACCACCCGGTACCGGCAAGACCACACTGGCGGAGCTGATGGCTCACTACTGTCAGGCGGAAGTGGAGCGGCTCTCGGCGGTGACCTCCGGCATCAAGGAGATCCGTGCCGCTATCGACAAGGCCAAAGAGAACAGTTGGCGCGGGGTGCGCACCATCCTGTTCGTGGATGAGGTGCACCGTTTTAACAAGAGCCAGCAGGATGTGTTCCTGCCCCACATCGAAGATGGCACCATCACCTTTATTGGCGCCACCACCGAAAACCCCTCGTTCGAACTCAACAACGCGCTGTTATCCCGGGCCCGGGTCTATCTGTTAAAGCGACTGGAGGAGGAGGATATCCTCGCCATGATCGATCAGGCGATGCAGGACCCCCGCGGCCTCAATGATCCGGCGCTCACGTTTACCCCCGGCGTCAAAGAGGCACTGGCCAAGGCGGTGGACGGCGACGGGCGCAAATCCCTCAACTATCTCGAGCTGTTGGCCGACATGGCCGAAAGCGATGGTACAGGGGCGCGGGTGATCGACAGCACCCTGCTCGCCGCCGTGGTGGGGGAGCATGTGGCCCGTTTCGACAAGGGGGGGGATCACTTCTATGACCTCATCTCGGCGGTACACAAATCCATTCGCGGCTCGGCGCCGGATGCGGCGCTCTACTGGTATGCCCGCATGGTGAGTGCCGGTTGCGATCCGCTCTACATCGCCCGCCGCTTGCTGGCGATAGCCTCGGAAGATGTAGGCAATGCCGATCCCCGTGCCATGCAGGTTGCCCTGTCGGCCTGGGATTGCTTTCATCGCATCGGCCCGGCGGAAGGGGAGCGAGCCATCGCCCAGGCGATCGTCTATCTCGCCTGTGCCCCCAAGAGCAATGCGGTCTACACCGCCTGGAAGGCGGCGCTTCATGATGCCAAAAACCAGCCTGACTTCGAGGTGCCGGTGCATCTGCGCAACGCGCCGACCAAGCTGATGAGCGATCTGGGCTATGGCGCCGAGTATCGCTATGCCCATGACGAGCCGGGTGCCTATGCCGCCGGCGAGGAGTATTTCCCGCCCGAGCTGGCGGGCAAACGGTACTATCAGCCCACTGATCGCGGCCTTGAGAAGCAGATCGCCCAGAAGCTCGATTATCTCCATGATCTGGACCGTCAGAGTCCCCATAAACGGCGCCCCTGATCCTTGCGGGAAGAGATTGTCTGAAAATTGGCCAACCCCTTGAATAATCTGGCCCCCTTGGCGTGATCCGCCGCGAAAACGAGGCAAATAGTCCCTGTTCGGGCAGGGGGGCGGTCTGCTACACTGCCCTCCTGACCCCGTTTGTCTTGGCTTGGTGCCATCTTCCTGATTTCGACGACCCGCTCCTCCGGGGCCGATTCTGAAGACGATTGGGGTATGCCAACCGATGTTAACTTCCGGATCTGTTTCCAAGCCCGTCATGATGACTCAGGCCCAGATCCCATTTTAAAAAAGTAGGTAAACCATGCTGGATCCCAAATATCTGCGCAGCGACATTGAAGAAGCTGCCGCTCGTCTGGCGACACGTGGCTACGTTCTGGACGTAGCGGCTGTCAATGCTCTGGAAGAGAAACGCAAGGATCTGCAGTCCCGTACCCAGGAGCTGCAGGCCGAGCGTAACGCCCGATCCAAATCCATCGGTGAAGCTGCCCGTCGTGGTGAAGATGTTGCCCCCCTCAAGGCCATTGTTACCAAGATCAACGAAGAGCTGGAAACCAGCAAGGTCGAGCTGGAGGCCCTGCTGGCCGAGCTCAAGACTATCGCCGATATGATCCCCAATCTGCCGAGCGAGACTACCCCGGTCGGTCGCGATGAGAACAACAACGTGGAAGTGCGCCGCTGGGGCACCCCGCGCGAGTTCAGCTTCCCGGTACGCGATCACGTGGATCTGGGTGAAGAGGTCAAGGGCATCGACTTCCAAAACGGCGTCAAGCTCTCCGGTGCCCGTTTTGTGGTGATGAAAGGCCAGATAGCCCGTCTGCACCGCGCCCTGGCCCAGTTCATGCTGGACTTGCATACCCAGCAGCATGGCTACACAGAGTGCTACGTGCCCTATCTGGTCAACCCGGACAGCCTCTATGGCACCGGTCAGCTGCCCAAGTTCTCCGAAGACCTGTTTAACACCGGCATCGGTGGGGAAGGGGAAGATGAGGGCAAGGTGCGCAAGTTCTCCCTGATCCCGACCTCCGAAGTGCCGCTCACCAACATGGCACGCGACGAGATCTTCGACGCGCAAGAGCTGCCAATCAAGATGACCGCTCACAGCCCCTGCTTCCGCTCCGAGGCGGGCTCCTACGGTCGTGACACCCGCGGCCTCATCCGTATGCACCAGTTCGACAAGGTCGAGATGGTCCAGCTGGTTCACCCGGAGAAATCCTGGGAAGCGCTGGAAGAGATGGCGGGCCACGCCGAGAAGGTGTTGCAACTGCTGGAGTTGCCGTATCGCGTGATGGCGCTCTGTACCGGTGACATGGGCTTCTGCGCTGCCAAGACCTACGATCTGGAAGTGTGGCTGCCAGCCCAGAACACCTATCGCGAGATCTCTTCTGTCTCCAACTGCACCGACTTCCAGGCACGCCGCATGCAGGCCCGGGTGCGGATCGATGGCAAGCCGCAGCTGCTCCACACCCTGAACGGCTCCGGCCTCGCGGTGGGCCGCACCCTGGTGGCTGTGCTCGAGAACTACCAGCAGGAAGATGGCCGTATCGCCATCCCGGCTGCCCTGCAATCCTACATGGGTGGCCTGACCCACATAGGGTAAGCGTTCGTTGCAGACAACAACGCCATGGCCATGCCATGGCGTTGTGCATTCTGGCGCCAGCCAACCGTTTTGGTGGCGAAAAAATCAGCGCCAATCGCAGGCTTTCAACAGTTAACACAATTTTATCAAGCAATGCGCAATCGTTTTTGTTAGACTGCGCCGCAATTTCGCAGGACATCTTTTTCTATGGTCTGGATTGATTACGCCATCATCGGTATCGTCGGTTTTTCTGCCCTCATCAGCCTGGTACGCGGCTTCGTCAAGGAGGCCATGTCTCTCGTCACCTGGTTCGTCGCCTTCTTTATTGCCAGCCACTTCTATCCCGATCTTGCCGTCTATTTCACCTCCTTCTCCGATGCCCTGGTACGCAATGGATTGGCGATTGCCGCCCTGTTCGTGGTGACCCTGATCCTCGGCAGTGTGGTCAACTATGTGGTGGGCTTGTTGGTGGACAAGACGGGGCTCTCGGGTACCGATCGGGTGCTGGGAGTCTGCTTCGGCGCAATTCGCGGGGTGCTGATCGTCAGTGCCCTGCTTTTTTTCATGGATACCTTTACCAGCCTCTCCCAGAGTGACTGGTGGGTGGCGTCCAAGCTGGTGCCGGAGTTCAAGCCGGTTATTCAGTGGTTCTTCGGGTTCATGTTGAACTCATCGAGTTTTCTTAAACAGGTATAGTGACTTCGAGGTAGCAAAGACATGTGTGGTATTGTCGGTATAGTTGGCACCACCCCCGTCAATCAGGCCCTCTACGACGCCTTGACGGTGTTGCAGCACAGGGGACAGGATGCCGCCGGGATTGTGACCATTGATAGTGGAAACTTCCGGCAACGCAAGGCCAATGGCCTGGTGAAGGACGTGTTTGAAGTGCGCCACATGCAGCGACTGAAGGGGCATATCGGCATAGGACATGTCAGATATCCCACCGCAGGCAGCTCCAGTGCCGCTGAAGCCCAACCTTTTTACGTGAACTCTCCCTACGGCATGGTGCTGGCCCATAACGGCAACCTCACCAACGCCAAGGATCTCAAGGAGCAGCAGTTCAAGGTGGCCCGCCGTCATATCAACACCACCTCGGATTCCGAAGTGTTGTTGAACGTGCTGGCTCACGAGCTGGATCGCTGTGACAAGATGGCCCTGCGCCCCGAAGATATCTTCGCTGCGGTGCGCAAGGTTCATCAGCAGATCCGCGGTGCCTATGCGGTGGTTTCGCTGGTGATAGGTCATGGCCTCATCGGGTTTCGCGATCCCAACGGCATTCGTCCGCTGATCCTCGGTCGTCGTCAGGACGAGCAGGGGCAGGTGGAGTACATGCTTGCCTCCGAGAGCGTGGCGCTCGATGCCATCGGCTTCGAAACGGTGCGCGACATTGCACCGGGCGAGGCCATCTACATCACAGAGCAGGGTCAGCTCTTCTCCGAGCAGTGTGCGGAGAACCCGCAGATGAGCTCCTGCATCTTCGAATATGTCTACTTTGCTCGTCCCGACTCCTGTATCGACAAGGTCTCGGTCTATGCTGCCCGCCTCAACATGGGTCGCAAACTGGGTCAGAAGATTGCCCGCGAGTGGGAAGATCTCGACGTCGATGTGGTCATCCCCATCCCCGAGACCTCCTGCGACGTGGCGTTGGAGATCGCCCACACCCTCGACCTGCCATACCGTCAGGGCTTCGTGAAGAATCGCTACATCGGCCGAACCTTCATCATGCCGGGCCAGACCCAGCGCAAGAAGTCGGTACGTCGCAAGCTCAACGCCATCAGCTCCGAATTCAAGGGCAAGAAGGTGTTGCTGGTGGATGACAGCATAGTGCGCGGTACCACCTCCGAACAGATCATCCAGATGGCCCGTGAAGCGGGAGCGGCCAAGGTCTACTTCGCCTCGGCGGCACCGGAAATTCGTTTCCCCAACGTCTATGGCATCGATATGCCTACCGCCAACGAGCTGATCGCCCACGGCCGTGAAGTGGAAGAGGTGTGCAAGCTGATCGGTGCCGATGGCCTCATTTTCCAGGATCTGGAAGATCTGGAAGCGGCAGTGCGGGAGATCAACCCGGACCTGCGTCATTTCGAGACCTCGGTGTTCAACGGCCACTATGTCACCTCCGACGTGGATCAATCCTATCTGGATCACCTCAACGCCCTGCGCAACGATGACACCAAAGCGGTGCGTGAATGGCAGGAAGGCACCAGCAATCTGGAAATTTTTAACGAAGGCAGTTAAACGTTTACGGGTTTGCCGGATGGGATAGCGAAATGGGGGCCAGTGGCCCCCATTGTCGTTTTTGCGCGTTTCGGGTCGAAGGCGAGAAGATATCTGTTTGATAAGTATTCACTTATCTTGCCGGATATGGGCACGGCCAGCAGGATCCGCTAGCATAGGCGGCAACGTGTATGACCGATACGCTTTTAACCGACGTGTTTAACAAACGAGAGTTCAGATGGATGATCTGCTAGCCCCAGTGCGCCAGTTTTTGCAGTGCGAGACGCCCGATGAGTGGGTGGCGATGGCGCGGGATCCCGCCCACCTGCCGACCCTGCTCATCGATCACGCCAACTGCGAGACCAAGGCCGCGCTCACAGCCCACAGTCTGGTGCGTCGCTACTGCCTGCCCAAAGGAAAGCGCCATTTGCTGCCCAAGCTAGAGTTTTATCGCGAGCTGGATGCCATCCCGGAGAAGGCCGAGATTTTGGGCAAGCGCACCATGGGGGAGTCTGATCGTACCGTCTTTGCCGAACTGGCGCGCAATCCGCTGCTGTTTCCCATGGTACGGCTTATTCAGGAGGAGCTGCATCACTTCGAGCAGGTGCTGGAGATCATGCAGGCCCGCGGCATCGAGTACGGGCCGGTGACCGCTTCCCGCTATGCCCGCCAATTGATGCAGCATGTGCGCACCCATGAGCCAGCCACCATAGTCGACAAGATGATCATCGGCGCCTACATCGAGGCCCGCTCTTGCGAGCGTTTTGCCAAGCTGGCGCCCCATCTAGACGAAGAGCTGAGCCGCTTCTATGTCTCTTTGCTGCGCTCCGAAGCGCGCCACTATCAGGACTATCTGGCCTTGGCCGAGCAATATGCAGGGGAGGATATCAGCGAGCGGGTGGCCTTCTTTGGCAAACTGGAAGCCGAGCTTATCTGCTCGCCAGATCCCCAGTTCCGGTTCCATAGCGGCCTGCCTGTCACATCTGACAGTTGTTGACGTTCAGGGGGTCAACTACTATTGCCCTGTTCCTACTACGAGCGACAAGTAGTTACTTTTGAGCGCAATTCCCGGCCTAGAGCCGGGATCTTTTTTTCTGCCACACGCCTTTCCTGCATATGGCGCTCTATGCTGAATCCTTGGCTTTTTTTGCGTCTTCCCCTTGCGATGAAATCCTGTTCGATCAGCCGGTTGTTGTGGCGATAAAATGCTCATTCAGGTGGCTCACCCTTGTAGAAACGGGTGAAACCGTGTACTTTTTTGCCTTCGCAAGATTTGAATAATCAATCAATAGGAGCGTGTATGCGCATTGTTCTGTTGGGGGCTCCGGGCGCCGGCAAAGGTACCCAGGCTCAGTTCATCATGGAAAAACACGGTATTCCCCAGATCTCCACCGGCGACATGCTGCGTGCGGCGATCAAAGCGGGCACCGAGCTCGGCCTGAAAGCCAAAGCTGTGATGGACGCAGGTCAGCTGGTCTCTGACGACATCATCATCGGTCTGGTCAAGGAGCGCATCGCTCAGCCGGATTGCGCCAAAGGTTTCCTGTTGGACGGTTTCCCGCGCACCATTCCTCAGGCGCAAGCCATGAAGGACGCCGGTGTCGTGGTTGATTTCGTGCTGGAGTTCGATGTGCCGGACGAAGAGATCGTCAAGCGCATGAGCGGTCGTCGCGTGCACTCCGGCTCTGGCCGCACTTACCACGTGGTGTTCAACCCGCCGAAAGTGGAAGGCAAGGATGACGTGACCGGTGAAGATCTGGTGATCCGCGCCGACGATGAAGAGACCACAGTGCGCAAGCGTCTGGATGTATACCATCAGCAGACCGCGCCGCTGATCGGCTTCTATGGTAAAGAGGCGGAAGCGGGCCACACCCGTTACGTCAAGATCGACGGCACCCAACCGGTTGATCTGGTCAGCAAGCAGCTCGTCACCATTCTGGGCTGATCTTTGCTGCCGGAACCGTTTCCCGTGCCATCAGGTAAATAAAGAGAAGGGCCCTGCGGGGCCCTTTTTGCGTAGTGACAGATAGACAGGAAGCCAATGTGACCACGAAAACCGGAATATTGCTGGTCAATCTGGGTACCCCAGCCGCGCCGACCACCGCAGCCGTTAAAGCGTTTCTCAGCCAGTTCCTGCACGATCGCCGGGTGGTTGATCTGCCTCGTTATCTCTGGTGCCCGTTGCTCCACTTCATCATCTTGCCGACCCGATCGCCCAAAGTGGCCAGGCTCTATCAGCAGGTGTGGACCGAGCAGGGCTCGCCGCTGATGGTCATCAGCCAACAGCAGCGCGCCGCGCTGGAGCAGGAGCTCAAGCGGGAGGGGGTCGAGGTGCCGGTGGAGCTGGCGATGACCTATGGTTCCCCATCAGTGAATGATGGCTGGCAGGCGCTCAAGGCCAAGGGGGTCAACCGGGTGATCCTTTTACCTCTCTATCCGCAATATTCGGTGAGTACCACGGCTTCCGTGTTCGATGCCTGGGCCAAGGCGATGAAAAGAGAACGCAATCTGCCGGTGGTGCGGCTCATCCGCGATTACCACGCCCATCCGGAATACATCCAGGCGTTGGCCATGAGCGTGCGCCGTCACTGGGAGCAGCACGGCCAGGGGGATCACCTGCTGATGTCTTTTCACGGTATTCCCGAGCGTTACGAGAACGAAGGGGATCCCTATGGCCACCAGTGTCGCCATACCGCCACCCTGCTGGCCGAGGCGCTCGGGCTGCAGGCCGGGCAGTGGACGGCCAGTTTCCAGTCCCGCTTTGGCAAGGAGGAGTGGCTCAAGCCCTACACCGACGTGACCATTGCAGGCCTGCCGACCACCGGGATCAAGCGGCTCGATGTGATTTGCCCTGCTTTTGCCGCCGACTGCCTCGAAACCCTCGAGGAGATCCAGGTGCAGAACAGGGAGATCTTCATGGAGGCCGGTGGCGAGCAGTTTGAATATATTCCGGCCCTCAACAGTGATCAGGCCCACATCAGGATGATGGTCTCGCTCATTTGCCGTGAATTGGCATGAGTGACCGGCAGTCAGTCAAACAAGGAGTTGAGTCATGGTACATATCACGCTGATTTACGCCGGCCTGCTGGGGCTGCTGTTTCTGGGGCTCTCCTTCTGGGTGGTCAGACGCCGCGCCCAGTTCGGGGTGATGATAGGGCAGGGGGAAGCCCCCGAGCTGCTGGCTGCGATCCGGGCCCACGGCAACTTCGCCGAGTATGTGCCGTTGACCCTGCTGCTGATGGCGCTGTGCGAGCTCTCCGGTGCCGGTGCGTTCTGGCTGCATGCTGGTGGCGCTATGCTGTTGGTCGGCCGCATCCTGCATGCCATCGGCATCCAGATCCCCAAAGCCCCCAATGTGCCCCGTTTTCTGGGCACCTTGCTGTTCTGGCTCGCACTCGGCCTCTTCTCGGTGCAGGCCCTGTTGCAGGGCATGGCGGCCGCCTGACAATCGACGCTTTTTTGTGCTAGGGAACCACCCCGGGCGGGGTGGTTTTTTTTATGGTTAAAAGGCAAACGTTTTTCCTTGCAGGCCTTGTCTATACTGACTCCATTATTTAAACAGGGCGACTTTTCGGGACGGTGGATTGTGTTAAAATCCCGCCCCTCTTTCCCCCAGAGCACAGAACATTGCCATGAAATTTCCCGGTCAGCGCAAGTCCAAACACTACTTCCCTGTCGACAGACGCGATCCCCTGGTGCCGCAAAATCCCCTGTTAACCGAGCTGGGCAAAGCCTACGTCGTCGGGATTGATCAGACCCTGGTTGATATCGAAGCGCATGTGGATGAAGACTTTCTGATCCGTTATGGCCTGAGCAAGGGGCACTCCGTCGTCATCAATGACGAGGTGGCCGAACGTATCTATGACGAGCTCAAGACCAACAACATGGTAGTGAGCGAGTTTGCCGGCGGCACCATAGGCAACACGGTACACAACTACTCGGTATTGGCCGACTCCCACTCCATCCTGTTGGGGGTGATGAGCCAGGATATCCGCATCGGCTGCTACGCCTACCGTTATCTGTGCAACACCTCTTCCCGTGTCAATCTGGACTATCTGCAGCCAGTCGATGGCCCCATCGGTCGCTGCTTCACCTTTATCACCGAGTGTGGCGAGCGCAGCTTCGGCATCAACGCAGGCAAGATGAACCAGCTGGATGTGCAGCACATTCCGGAAGAGGTGATCAAGGGGGCGTCTGCACTGGTGATCACCGCCTATCTGGTGCGCGGTGACGATGGCGACCCGATGAAAGAGGCTGCGATGGCTGCCGTCCGTTATGCCCGTGAGGCCGGAATTCCTGTAGTGCTGACCCTGGGCACCCGTTTCGTCATCGATGAGAACCCCCAGTGGTGGCGCGACTTCATTGCCGAGAACGTGACCGTGCTGGCGATGAACGAAGATGAAGGTGAAGCCCTGACCGGCATCGCAGATCCGCTTGGTGCGGCCGACAAGGCACTCGATTGGGCCGACATGGTGCTCTGTACCGCTGGTCCCATCGGCCTCTACATGGCGAGCTACACCGACGAGGACTACAAGCGCGAGACCACTCATACTCTGCTGCCCGGCGTTATCCCCGAGTTCAACATGTATGAGTTCAGCCGCCCGATGGCCCGTGCCAAGTGCCGCAAGCCTGCCCGTATCTACTCCCATATCTCCCCGTACATGGGTGGCCCGGAGAAGATCAAGAACACCAACGGGGCAGGGGATGGCGCACTTTCCGCCGTGTTGCACGACATGGTGGCCAACTCCTATCACCGGATGAATGTGCCCAACTCCGCCAAGCATATCTCCGAGTTCCTGACCTACTCCTCGCTGGCCCAGGTGTGCAAATATGCCAACCGCGTCAGCTATGAAGTGCTGGCCCAGAGCAGTCCCCGTCTCTCCCGCGGTTTGCCGGAGAAAGAGGACAGCCTGGAAGAGGTATACTGGGAGCGTTGATCTCCTCGGCTTGTTACACGCCTCCTGCGGGAGGCGTTTTTGCAGGCAAACAGGGGGTATCTCGGCTTTTTTCCAGTAATAACCCCAATATGCTTGAGTCCATGCCGCTTTTGCGACACCATTTGGCCATCGTATTGTCGTCCGACAATGCCGCAGCACCCGAAAGAAAGAGAGAGCCCCATGAGCATGCTTAACGACAACCTTGACGCCAATTTCCAACTCTTTATCGAACAAGTCCGCGAGTCGGGGCAGGTGTGGGGTCTGCGCTATGGGGAAGACTGGGTGGTCTGCCGCTCCGCCGAATTTGAAGATGCCGATGTGATGCCGCTCTGGTCTGCCGAAGAGGATGCCCGTCTGCACTGCGTCGACGAGTGGGCCGATTACGAGCCGGAAGTGATCGATCTGGAAGAGTTCCTCGATATCTGGATCAACGATCTGGATGAAGACGATGTGCTGGTCGGCCCGAACTGGAACGCCGACCTGGAAGGTCAGGAGCTCGAACCCATCGAGCTGGCCAAGGCGCTGGTTGAACTGGACGCCTGAGCTTGCCAGTTGCCTGCCATTTGATGGGCTATGATGACGCCAAGGCCGGCACTCTCGGGAGTGCTGGTTTGAGGTGATGGGCAGCCAGACCCCACAGCCCAGCAGGCTACGCGTGCTGGGCTTTTCTTTTCTACTTCAGAGCATCATGGCAACTATCACACTCTATGGCCTCGACATCGGTAAACACACCTTTCACCTCGCCGGGCAGGATGTACATGGCGCCCCCGTCTTCAAACGCCAGTTCACTCGTTCTAGCCTCACCCCCTCCTGAGACGCGAAGCGCCAAGGTGGGGAGGATGTCAAGTGGCCCAACAAAGAGCCTCTCCTTTCGGAACCATATCCCGGTGAATCAGGGGAGTGGGTATAAAGAAGGCGACCATCAGGTCGCCTTCTTGCTTTGCATTGTGAAGTGCACAGGTCGTAGCCGGAGGGGCGATCAGAGCACCATGGCCGCAATCCAGCCGAACATCACCAGCGGGATGTTGTAGTGGATAAAGGTGGGCACCACGCTGTCCCAGATGTGGTCGTGCTGACCATCGGCGTTGAGACCCGACGTAGGGCCAAGGGTCGAGTCGGAAGCCGGTGAGCCCGCATCCCCCAGAGCACCAGCAGTACCGACCAGCGCGATGATGGCCATCGGCGAGAAGCCGAGTTGCAGACAGAGCGGCACATAGATGGTGGCGATGATGGGCACGGTGGAGAAGGAGGAGCCGATCCCCATGGTGATGAGCAGGCCTACCAGCAGCATCAGGAAGGCGGCGATGCCCTTGTGCTGACCGATGCCGGAGGCAACGATCTGGACCAGGCTGTCGACCCCGTGGGTCGCTTTCATCACGGCGGCAAAACCGGCAGCGGAGATCATGATGAAGCCGATCAGCGACATCATGCGCACCCCCTGGGTGAAGGCATCCTGACTCTCGCGAAACTTGATGACGCCACCGCAGGTGAAGATGACAAAACCGGCCAGCGCACCCAGCACTATGCTGTTGGTCATCAGTTGCAGACCAAGCGCCACGCCAATGGCCAGCAGGGCGACCCAGATATGAGTGAGATTCAGCTCGACGCTTTCCGGCTCGGCTTCCAGGATCTTGCTCATGTCATACTGGCGCGGTTTGCGGTAGCTGATAAACACCGCCACCAGCAGCCCCAGCACCATGCCGGAGACCGGAATGGCCATCGCCAGCGGGATCTGGCTGGTGGTGATGGGCACGCCGTTGTCGATCAGGTTCTTGGCCAGAATATTGTTCAGGAAGATGCCACCAAAGCCGACCGGCAGCATCATGTAGGTGGCTGTCAGGCCAAAGGTGAGCACGCAGGCCACCTGGCGACGATCGACCTGCATCTGCGCCATCACATGCAGCAGGGGCGGGATCAGGATGGGGATAAAGGCGATATGGACCGGGATCAGGTTCTGTGACGAGACGGCCACCGCCAGCACGGAGCCGAGCAGCAGCGTCTTGACCCACATGATGCGGGTGCTGCTGGCATCCTTGCCCAACTGGCTGATCACCTTGCGGGCCAGCAGGTCGGTGATCCCGGAGCGGGAGATGGCAACCGCAAAGGCGCCCAGCATGGCGTAGGAGAGGGCAATCTCGGCGCCACCGCCCAGGCCACCGCTGAAGGTGGTGAGGGTATCGGTCAACGACAGCCCGCCGACCAGGCCGCCAGCAATGGCCCCCAGCGCCAGCGAGACCACCACATTGATCCGCAGCAGACTGAGCACCAGCATCAGCCCGACTGCGATAACAACTGGATTCATTTGATTTCCTTATGGTTTGTTATTGCTGTCTGTCATGTGAAGGGGAGTTAGTTTGCGAAAAATGTGACAAATGTCGAGAAAAAAATCGGTCAACCCCCTCATATCGCAGCAGCATGTGGCACAAGGTTGCTCAACATGAGGGTTTGTGACCGGTTTGTCTCTGTGCATCTGTCGCGCAGCGGTTGATAGTGACGTTGATGGCGATTTCCGGTGCGCCGTGCGATCAACCACTGCCCAAAAAAGCGAAGGCTGCCAGTGGCAGCCTTCATCCGTTTATTCCTGTCCCTCATCGTTGGCAGAGACATCCGGTGTGTCGTCATCCGGATGAGCCGGCGGCCAGCCCCCCATGCTCTTCCAGCGATTGACGATATGACAGAAGAGCTCTGTGGTGCGCTCTGTGTCATAAAGGGCGGAGTGTGCCTCTTTATTATCAAACGGGATGCGGGCGCTCTGGCACGCCTTGGCCAGTACTGTCTGGCCGAGGGCCAACCCGGATAGGGCGGCGGTATCGAAGGTGGCAAAGGGGTGGAACGGATTGCGCTTGAGCCCGGCCCGCTCGGCGGCGGCCATCACGAATCCGTGATCGAAGGTGGCGTTGTGGGCCACTATGATGGCGCGGCCGCAATCCTGCTCCTTCATCCCCTTGCGGATCCCCTTGAAGATCTCGGTCAGTGCTTCTTTTTCTGAGACAGCGCCACGCAACGGGTTGTAGGGGTCGATGCCGGTGAACTCCAGCGCTGCCTTTTCCAGATTGGCCCCTTCGAAGGGCTCGACATGAAAGTGAAATATCTGTTCGGGAACGAGCCAGCCCTGCTCATCCATTTTCAGGGTGTAAGCCGCGATCTCGAGCAGAGCATCGGTCTTGGCATTGAACCCGGCTGTTTCAACATCGATGACGACGGGGTAAAAACCACGGAAACGGCCCTTGAGGGTATGAACTGCGTCGGTCATGGGATCTCGGTCGGGGTAAAATGAGGCGGCATTATGGCAAAAAAGCGCAGGCTTGTCCTCCCATCCCACGCAGGATGCCGCGGCAAGATGGCGCTGGATTCAATATCTGTGCAGCCACCAGCGGGCGGCCATCAGCGCCGTGACGGTGCCAAGCAGGGCACTGGCAAGCACATCCATCGGCCAGTGCATGCCGAGTATCATACGTGACAGTCCAATCCCCAGAGCCAACAGTGGCAGCAGCCAGACGCCAGCCGGGGCGCGGGCCAGCCAGATCAGGCCGAAGAACTGGGCCAGGCTGATGGCGGCGATGCTGTGGCCGGAGGGGAAGGCATAATTCACCCCCTGCTGCCAGTGGTTGCCGAGCCATTCTGGCAGGGCCAGCAACTGGCTGGCGGCGTGTACCTGCTCGCTGCGCACATCGACTGTGCTGGCGTAGAAGTTCTTGATGGCCGGGATCAGCGCCTGACTCTCCAGCCAGAGCAGGTAGGGTCTGGGCTCTTCGGTCAGGTATTTGATCAGGCTCTTGAATACCCAGTCGCTGGCGAGCAGAGCCGCCAGTACACATCCCAGTGCCAGGAAAGGGGTCCACGCCAGTTTCAGTTTGTAGCGGGTCAGCAGTAGCAAAAGAGCGCAACTTACCCCGATCCCGGGAATATCGACCATGCGGGTGAGGGCATAGGGCCACCATAACCAGTCGGATTGCAGGGCACCGGTCAGAAACGGTTCCCAGGGCAGGCTGGCCAGCAGCAACAGGGGCAGGATCAACAGAGCACTGAATCCGAGCACCTGACTGCGGGTGAGTGAGGAGAGGGAGGTTGAGAGCGACGGTGTGTGTGGCAGCATGCTGGGTATGGGCGATCGCGAAAAAAAGAGGGGCATTATGCCATCGCGACATGCCAGGACCAAGCCGAGCAGCGCGATTCTTACCTCTGCTTACACATTTTTTTGTGGCGACATCCTCTGTCTGAACAGCTGGATAGAGTGGCCGCTGCGCAATGTGGCCCCTTTCGCGCCTGATTGCATCACAGGCTGAAATCTCGGGCGGCTTTGCGCTAGAATGGCGCCCCCGTGGCGGTTGTGACCAAAGAGAGCCCGATGCAAATAGTCGTTGATGAGAATATGCCCCATGCCGTGGAGCTGTTTGCCGAATTTGGCGAGGTGGTCGCCCTGCCCGGACGGCAGATGCAGGCCCGTGATCTGCTGGATGCCGATGTGCTGCTGGTGCGCTCGGTCACCCGCGTCAACGGCGATTTGCTGGCGACCAGCCCCAAGCTCGGGTTTGTCGGCACCGCTACCATAGGCACTGACCATGTGGACAAGGCCCTGCTGGCAAGTCGCAATATTCCCTTCTTCAGCGCCCCCGGTTGCAACAAGTATTCGGTGGGGGATTATGTGCTCTCCGCCCTGCTGGTGCTGGCGGAGCGCTATGAACTCGACCTCTCGGCGATGACCCTGGCGGTGATTGGCGCGGGCAATACCGGCGAGTGCGTGGCCGTCAAGGCCCAAGCACTCGGCATGCGGGTGCTGCGCTGCGATCCGCCCAGGGCGCGTGATAATCCCGCCGGCGGCTTTGTCGATTATCACACTGCGCTGGAGGCAGACATCGTCAGCTTCCATGTGCCCATTACCCGTGAAGGGGTGGATGCCACCTACCATCTGCTGGATGCCGAACAGATTGCTGCACGTCCTGCCGGGCAGATCCTGATCAACGCCTCCCGTGGCGAGGTGTGGGATAACCGCGCCCTGCTGGCACGTCAGCTGAGCGATAAGTCGTTGCGACTGGTGATGGATGTGTGGGAGAACGAGCCCGAGCCACTGGCAGCGCTGGTGCCCCATACCGAGCTTGCCACCCCCCATATCGCCGGTTACAGCCTGGAGGGGAAGGCACGGGGCACCTGGATGCTCTATCAGGCGCTCTGCCAGCAGTTGGGGCGTCAGCCTCGTCAGGATTTGAGTCAGCTCTTGCCAGCTCCCGACGTGCAGGCGGTGGTGCCGGGCCGCGCGCCGGATCAGGCGCTGATCAAGCAGCTGGTCCATCTGGTCTATGACGTGCGCCGGGATGACGCCCGCTTCCGGGCCCGACTCGGCTTGCCGGGCAGCTTTGACGAGCAGCGTAAACGCTACCCCGAGCGCCGTGAACTATCCTCCCTGCTGATCGAGGGAGCCTATGCCAGCCAGATGTTGGGTGCGTTGGGATTTGCGCTGCCCCCCCCTGAGTCGGGGCGAATCGATGGAAGATAACCGGATGGTGTGAGCCGCATTGGTCATACAGTCCCTTTTTTACTGAACCTGCGCGGGCTTGAGTGCGCAGGTTCAGCCATATCAGGCAGCGTCATCTCGCAACGCGAGAGCCTGCCGACCATGGCGCCAACCGGTGCCATTGCAGCATTATCAGAGGAGAACAGAATGAGCCAGCAGTTTAACGTAGCGGTATTGGGTGCCAGCGGCGCCGTGGGTCAGGCGATGATCGAGATCCTGGAAGAGCGCGAATTCCCGGTGGCGACCCTCTATCCGCTGGCTTCCAGCCGCAGCGCCGGTGATACCGTGCGTTTTGGCGGCAAGCACCTCGAGATCCTCGATGTGGAGGAGTTTGACTGGAGCCAGGTGCAGATCGCGCTCTTTTCAGCCGGTGCCGAGGCCTCTGCCAAGTGGGCGCCGATTGCTGCCGAGCACGGTTGCATCGTCATCGATAACACCTCCTGTTTCCGTTACGACGAAGATATCCCGTTGGTGATCCCGGAAGTGAACCCGGATGCGCTGGCCGATTTTCGCAATCGCAATATCATCGCCAACCCCAACTGTTCCACCATCCAGATGCTGGTGGCCCTCAAGCCGCTGCACGACGAAGTGGGGATCGCCCGCATCAACGTGGCCACCTATCAATCCGTGTCAGGCTCGGGCAAAGAGGGGATCAGCGAGCTGGCGGGCCAGACCGCCCACCTGCTCAACGGCCGTCCGGTAGAGCCAAGCCTCTACTCGCAGCAGATCGCCTTTAATCTGATCCCGCAGATCGACAGCTTCACTGACAACGGCTACACCCGTGAAGAGATGAAGATGGTATGGGAAACCCAGAAGATCCTGGGGGATGCCACCATTGCCGTGAACCCCACCTGCGTGCGGGTGCCGGTCTTCTACGGCCACGCCGAGGCGGTACACGTCGAACTGCACCAGCCGCTCGATGCCGAACAGGTCAAGGATCTGCTGCGCAGCGCCCCCGGCGTGACCCTGTTTGATGACGAAGGGGACTATCCGACCCCGGTGCGCGATGCAACCGGCAAAGATGAGGTGCTGGTGGGTCGGGTGCGTCAGGATATTTCTCACCCGAGTGGTATCAATATGTGGATCGTGGCCGATAACGTTCGTAAGGGCGCGGCAACCAACAGTGTACAGATTGCCGAGCTGCTGGTTCGCGACTATCTGTAAGGCTGGTCAGATGCCACAGATGCGCAGCAGGGAGTGCTGCGCATCCGGCCTGTGATCAAACCGGGGTGTGACCCATGCCGCACTCCGTCACTTCAAGATTCTGTTGCGATATCAACTGATTAAGTTTTTTCCTACACTCAGGGTCAAGTTGGGTGCTAAATGTGTCGGACTGCTGGCTTGCCAGGCGAGCCTGATTTATATTGAACCGATTGTTTTGGGGTAACTATCCAGATTTTTCAATGTGATAGGGCCGTCATACGAAGGAACGAATATGGGACATTCCCGCATAACATTGGCAACGCTACTCGCATTGGGTCTGCTGGGCACCGTCCATGCTGAAGACTCGGCGCAGGAGCCTTTTTTTGTCGAGCTAAAAGGCCCT
The DNA here is from genome assembly GCF_000819885.1 of Aeromonas fluvialis. Taxonomy (GTDB): domain Bacteria; phylum Pseudomonadota; class Gammaproteobacteria; order Enterobacterales; family Aeromonadaceae; genus Aeromonas; species Aeromonas fluvialis. The sequence continues at coordinate 22,619 of NZ_CDBO01000035.1, read as the reverse complement.
GACGAACCCGCACCTCCTGTCGTCAATTCTCAGCCGCTGGCGCAACCGGTTGCCAGACCTGTGGCGCAACCGGTACGTGCAACCGCCCAGCCGGTGGGGCGTCAGGTTACTGCCAATGCCGGTAGCTATGGCCCTGTTCGTCCGACCGATACCCTCTGGAGCCTGGCGAGCAAATATCGCCCTTCCAATCGAGTCAGCGTCTACCAGACCATGGTGGCGATCTACGAGAAAAACCCCCGCAGTTTTGCTGATGGCAACATCAACCATATTCTGGTGGGGTCACGCATTCTGCTGCCCACCGTGGCCGAGGCGAGCGTTATCACCGATGCCCAGGCCCGCGCCAAGTTCCGCAGCGACAACGCCAGCTGGAAGGGGCTGAGCCCCAAGTATCTGGCTGACAAGCAGGCCCACACTGCCAAGCCGGCTGTCGCCAGTCCTGCGAAGGTTGAGTCTGCCAAGACCGAGCCGGTGAAAGCGGCACCTGCGCCGCTGCCAGTTGCGAACGCTGCCCCCATTCCTGCCCCGGTTGTCGTACCACCACCGGCGGCTGAAACCCAAGAAGTGACCAAGGTGAGCGAGCCTGCGCCGAAAGAGGCGGTGGCACCAGCACCGTCGCCGAGCGCCGCTGAAGGCACCACACTTGCGCCTTTGCCATCCGATCTGGATAAACCGGTGGGCAAACCGGCCACCGAGATGGCGCTGGCGCTGGAAGATGCCAACGCCCAGCTCGGCCAGGTGACGGAAATGAACCACAGACTCAAGCTGCGTCTGCAATCCCTGACCGAAGAGGTGGAGACCCTCAAGGCCCAACTGCAGGATCAGACTGCGCTACAAAAAGAGATTGCCGAGCTCAAAGCCCAACCGGTCCCACCGGTGGTGGCTGCGCCCGAGCCCAAGCAAAACTGGTTGATGGATCTGCTCGCCTCACCGCTCAACCTCGCCATGATCATCCTGCTGCCGGTGCTGCTGGTGTTGGCACTGGTGACCCTGTGGCTGCGAGCCCGTGCTCGGCGTGAGCTGGAAGAGCAGGAGAAGAGCCTCTCCGAATCCACCGCCATGATGATGGATCAGGGGCAGAGCGAGTTTGATGATCTGCTGAGCGTCGATGTGACCGACAACGTCCCGGTGCGCCCTGTCCCGGATCTCAACACCCCCGATGGCTTTATGCCGATTGCGTCCGATGAGCTGGCTAAAAAGCAGGATGTTGATCTGGTGTTCACCGACGATGACGAGATGGGTCTGCAAGGTTTCGAGCCGGAGCGGATGGCTGCCCAGCCTGCCAGTCGTGATCCGGATCTGGTGCCGGATCTCGATCTCTCGCTGGATGAGCCCGTCGCGTTGGCCAATGAGCCCGCCATGGATCTGGCCAGCGATTTCAATCCCAAGTCCAGGGCACCTGATGAGCTCATGAGCGAAGAGGAGCTGCAGGCAGCCCTGTTTGCCGAGCTTGATGCGGATCTGTCGGCTGATCTGGAACCGGACTTGAGCACCAGCAGCAAGAGTTCGGCTGCTGATGATCTGGCCAGTTTTGATCTGGGCGATATTGAAAACGAGGTGGATGAACCGGCTGCGGGCAGGGGTAACAATGCCATCGATTTAAGCATGGATGGATCGGCTGATGATATGTTGGCCGAGTTGGGGATTGAGCCAACCAAAGGTACGGAGACCGAGCTTGATCTGGAGTGGGATCCCAGCGAGCTGGCGCTCTCCGATTTTGAAGATGCGTTCGCCGAGGTTGAATCTCATCCGGCAGATCTTCAACCCCGTGAGCAAGCACAAGAGAGCGGCTACGTCGAGATCGACAAGCTGCTGGCCGAAGCCGATACTACCGCACCGGAGCAGGAGCCGTATCAGGGCTTCTCGCTGGATGTGGGGCTCGATGGCTTCCCCGAGGTGTTGCCTGAATCCAACGGCTTTGACGTGGATGCTGACGATGGTGGTGTGGGGGCCAAGCTGGATCTGGCTCGCGCCTACCTCGAGATTGACGACAAGGATAGCGCCCGCGAGCTGCTGCAAGAGGCAGCGGAGCAGGGCAGCGATCACCAGCGCGCTGAAGCCGAGAAGTTGCTCAAGCGGTTGGGCTAAAGCATCTCCCATCACGGGATCAGCAAAACGGGGGCAGCCAGTGGCTGCCCCCTTCTTTATGGCAATTTGCACTGGGTGAGTTCCCCGCCCGAGCAAGCCAATCAGGTGGTTTGTGGGATTTTTCGAGTTGAGCGCGTATAATCCGCCCCGTTTCTTTCACTGCGTTTTCACAACAAGACAAGTTTATCCATGCGAATTGCCCTAGGTATTGAATATGACGGCAGCCGGTATTTCGGCTGGCAGCGTCAGCGTGAAGTGATCAGCGTGCAGGCTGAACTGGAGACGGCGCTGAGCCGGATCGCCAACCACCCTGTCTCCATCCAGTGTGCCGGGCGTACCGATGCCGGTGTCCATGCGACCGGTCAGGTGATCCACTTCGATACCGAGGCGAACCGTGCCGAAGGGGCCTGGACCCTGGGGCTCAATTCCAACCTGCCGCCAGATATCGCCGTGCGCTGGGTCAAGGAGGTGGACGAGAGCTTCCACGCCCGCTTCAGCGCCACCGCCCGTCGCTACCGCTATGTCATCTACAACCACAACTTCCGGCCGGCGATCCTCGGCAGTGGCGTCAGCCACTACCACGAGAACATCGATGCCGAGTTGATGCACCAGGCGGGCCAGAGCCTGCTGGGGGAGCACGACTTCAGCACCTTCCGTGCCGTTGCCTGCCAATCCAACACCCCGTGGCGCAATGTGACCCATCTGTGCGTCAGCCGTCAGGGGCCCTATATCGTGCTGGATATTCGCGCCAATGCCTTCCTGCACCATATGGTGCGCAACATCACCGGCTCCCTGCTGCTGGTGGGGCAGGGGCTCAAACCGGTGGAGTGGATTGCCGAGGTGCTGGCGGCCAAAGATCGCAATTTGGCCGGGCCGACCGCCAAGGCGGGGGGCCTCTATCTGGTCGATGTGGATTACCCGACGGAGTTTGCCCTGCCCCGGTTGCCGCTCGGCCCGCTGTGGCTGCCGGACTCGGCACCGGGTACGACCAGTTTTTAGTAACTGCGCCCGAAAAATTGTGGTTTAATGACCCGTCATTTGTTGCCATCGAGCTAGTAAGTCATTGAACAATCTAGGCTCGATGCGTTTTGTCAGGCACAAAAGCATTAAGGAATTCCATGAGCTGGCTTGAGAAGATTCTTCCCAAGAGCAAGATCACTGCGCCCCGTCGTCACAACATTCCGGAAGGGGTGTGGACCAAGTGCAGTGCTTGTGAACAGGTGCTCTACCGGGCAGAGTTGGAGCGCAACCTCGAAGTGTGCCCCAAGTGTGATCATCATATGCGCATCAGCGCGCGGGCCCGTCTCGAGAGTTTCCTCGACGAGCAGGGTCGTACCGAGATTGGTGCCGAGCTGGAGCCGCAGGATGTACTGAAATTCAAGGATTCCAAGCGCTACAAGGATCGTTTGTCTGCCGCCCAGAAAGCGACGGGAGAAAAAGATGCGCTGGTGGTGATGAAAGGGACCCTCAAAGGGGTGCCGGTTGTCGCCTGTTCCTTCGAATTCTCCTTTATCGGTGGCTCCATGTCCTCCGTAGTAGGTGCCCGTTTCGTGCGCGCCGTCGAGGAGTGCATCAAGGAGGGTCGCGGTCTGGTCTGTTTCTCCACGTCAGGTGGTGCCCGCATGCAGGAAGCCCTCTTCTCCCTGATGCAGATGGCCAAGACCAGTGCGGCACTGGACCGACTCACCAAGGCGGGCCTGCCCTATATCTCGGTGCTGACCGACCCCACCATGGGTGGTGTCTCTGCCAGTCTGGCGATGCTGGGTGACATTAACGTGGGCGAGCCCAAGGCGCTGATTGGCTTTGCCGGCCCGCGCGTCATCGAGCAGACCGTACGCGAAAAGTTGCCGGAAGGCTTCCAGCGTTCCGAGTTCCTGCTGGAGAAGGGTGCCATCGATCTCATCATCGATCGCCGCGACATGCGTAACCGTCTGGCCAGCCTGCTCGCCAAAATGCTGAATACTCACGTCATCGAAGAGTGAAGATGAGTTCAAACATGCAACAATCCCAAAGCCGGTCGCTTGTCGACTGGCTTTCTTATTTGGAGCAGATCCATCCGGTCAATATCGACATGGGGCTGGATCGGGTCGGTGCTGTCGCCCGTCGTATGGGGCTCACCCGGCTGCCGTTCAAGGTGATCACGGTGGCGGGCACTAACGGCAAGGGTTCCAGCTGTGCCATGGCGGCCAGCATTCTGATGGCCGCAGGCTACCGGGTCGGTGTCTACTCCTCTCCCCATCTGCTGCGCTTTACCGAGCGGGTACGGATTAACGGGCAAGAGCTGCCCGACTGTGACCACTGCGCTGCCTTTACCGAGGTGGAAGCCGCTCGCGGCGAGATTGCGCTCACCTTCTTCGAGTTTGCCACGTTGGCGGGGCTGTGGCTGTTTCGCCGCGCCGCGCCCGATGTGCTGCTGCTGGAAGTGGGGTTGGGCGGTCGGCTCGACGCCACCAATGTGGTGGATTCCGATGTGGCCATGATCACCTCCATTGCCCTCGATCACTGCGACTGGCTGGGTGATACCCGCGAGGCAGTGGCGGTGGAGAAGGCCGGGGTCTATCGGGCCGGCAAACCCGCCATCAGCGGGGAGCCCAACCCCCCTGCGACTATCGCGAGCGAAGCGGCGCACCTCGGTGCCTGCCTGCGTCAGGTGGGGGTCGATTTCTCTGGCAAAGAGCATGAGAGCAGTTGGGATTACCAGGGCCTCAACCAGTGGCGGGATCTTCCGAAACCGGCGCTACCGCTGATGAACGCGGTGACCGTGCTGGCGGCGCTGGAATCCCTTGGCTTGCCGCTGCCGGAGTCCGCCATTCGTGACGGGCTGGCCAATGCCCGGCTGGCTGGCCGGATGCAGCAACTGCAAAGTGCGCCGCTGGTGATCGTCGATGTGGCCCACAATCCCCATTCGGCGGCCTATCTGGCAGCTCAATTACGTAAAATGCCCTGCACCGGTATGCGCCGCGCCGTGGTGGGCATGCTCAAGGACAAGGACATGGCGGGGTCGCTTGCCGAACTAGATGGCTTGATTGGCGAGTGGTATCTGGCCAGTCTCACCGGCCCGCGCGCCGCCACCGCTGCGCAGCTGGCTGCGGCGCTGGGGGAGAGCAGGCCAGCCAGGGAGTTTGATGATGTCAGCGCCGCTTATCAGGCAGCGTTGGCCGCATCGAGTCCTGACGATATGGTCATTGTGTTTGGTTCGTTTTACACTGTCGCCGACATTCTGGCGGGTGTCGCCGTCTAGGGCACACCCCGGCTCCCCGGCCCCCGGGTGGGGAGCCAAATCGCATATTGAGTTACGTAAAGGTAGGATTCAACTTGGCCTCGAAGTTTCAAAACCGTCTGGTGGGCACCGTCATCCTGGTGGCCCTGGTTGTTATTTTCCTGCCGGACTTGCTGGATGGTCACAAGCTGGCACAAAAGGAGGAGGCCTTTGCCAAGATCCCGCTGCGCCCCGAGCTCGAGCCTGCCAAGCCTGCGCTGCAGGTCTCGGCAGCCAGCAGCCTGCCAGCCGATCATCTGGCCAGCCAGCAACAGGCCTCTGCGGCCCAGCAGTGGCAAGTGGAAGAGGTGGCTGATCCCATGACCCTCGCCGGTCAGGGCAACGGCGCGCAGCCGGTGACAACCCCTGCTGAACCGGTACAGTCGCAACCGAATGCCCAACCCAAGCCACAGCCCAAGCCGGAAGTGGTGGCCAAAAAGCCGGTCGAACCGCCCAAGCCTGCACCCAAGCCGACGCCAGCCAAACCGGTTGAAGTGGCCAAGGCGCCCGCGCCGGCCAAGCCGCAGGCGGGTCAGATCAAGTCCCTCGACGATCTGATTGAAAGCAAGATGACCCAGCCGCCCACACCCGCTCCCGCTCCCGCACCGGCGCAAGGTAGCTGGATCCTCCAGCTTGGCGCCTTCAAGAACGTCGACAGCGTCAACGCGCTGGTGAGCAAGCTGCGGGCGGCGGGCTACTCTGCCCACACCTCGCCGCGCACACCGGTGCAGGGTCAGCTCAACCGGGTCTTTATCGGGCCGGATGTCTCCAAGGCCAAGCTGCAGGGGATGCAGGGACGGATCTCCCAGATGACCGGCCTCAGTGGCTCGGTGGTCTCTTACAATCCGTGACGGCGTTGCCGTTGGCCATGGCCCTCTGAAACAAACACCGCGCCCCGTGCGCGGTGTTTTTTATCTGGCCGTCGCGATGTTCAAGAGCGGCGCCGCGCTGGCCACTACCCGGTTGGGATTTGCGGGCAGTTGGGGTAGTCTGAGCTCTTCTGCTACTCACAGGAGTTCAAGATGATCCTCTCGACGACCCCCACGCTGGAAGGCAAAAGCATTCGTGAATACCGCGGCATCGTAGTTGGCGAAGCCATTCTCGGCGCCAATATTTTCAAGGATCTCTTCGCCGGGATCCGCGACATCATCGGCGGCCGTTCAGGCGCCTATGAAAAAGAGCTGGCCCGTGCCCGCGAAATAGCCTTTGATGAGCTGAAAGAGCGCGCCGCCGCCCTTGGCGCCAATGCGGTGGTCGGCATCGATATCGACTACGAAGTGGTGGGGCAAAACGGCAGCATGCTGATGGTCAGCATCAGCGGTACCGCCGTGGTGGTATAACGCGCCACGCCAACGGCTGCCGACAACTGCCGTTGCAGGCAGGGTCGCCAAGCTAGGTAAAGTAGCCGAGTAGCTCTGGATCCTTAACCTTGATGCGGGCACCTCGTCGCTCAGACGAGTGGCGGTGTAGCCCCGGGTTTCATTGCAGTTGGCGGGATTACCAGCGGTAGGTTTTCAGCAAGGCTTCCAGTTTCTGACACTGCTCGACCAGCTGAATACTGGCGAGGTTGGCGGCATGGGCCTGGCCCAGGGTGTCATTGGACGTATTGCGAATGTCGCTGACCGAGTGATCCACTTCGCTGCAGACCCTGTCCTGCTCTTCGGCTGACTGCGCCATCTGGGCGTTGAGGTCGTTGATGCTGGCGATGCGTCCGATGATGTTTTGCATGGCCGCCAGGGTCGCCTCTGTCTTGCTGATGCTCTCACCGGCTTTGCTTTTTGCATCCCCGATCACCACAACGGCGCTTTGGGCCTCTTTTTGCAGGGAGGCGATCATTTGGGAGATCTCCTCGCTGGCGGCACGACTGCGGTTGGAGAGGGCCCGCACTTCATCGGCCACCACCGCAAAGCCCCGGCCTTGCTCGCCTGCCCGAGCCGCTTCAATGGCGGCGTTGAGGGCCAGCAGGTTGGTCTGATCGGCAATCCCCTTGATCACCTCGAGTACACCGTCAACCGCAAGACAGCGACTGTCGAGCTGCTGGATAACCTGATCCACCCGATCAATCTCTGCCGACATCTCGCCCATGTCGGTGATGGAGTGCTGGGCGAGGCGGCTGGTGTCGGCCGCATCCTGATTGGTGAGGGCGGAGAGTTCGGCGCTGTGGCGGGCATGTTCGCGCACTTCATGAGAACTGGCGGCCAGCTCGCTCACGGCGGCGGCAACCTGAGTGGTCATCCCCTCTTGTTGGCGGGCCGAGTTTTCAGTCTGGGTCGCGACCTGACGGATCTGGTTTGACTCCTGATAGAGCTGGTGGGTTGCTCCTTCCACCTCCTGCAGGCTGTGGCGGAAGCCCTGCACCATGTCATTGACGGCGCGGGTCATCTGGCCCAGTTCATCCCGGCTGTGATTGACCAGGGGGAGGGAGAGGTTGCGCTCTTTGGCCATCTGGATCATGGTGAGCTGCAACTGGCGCAGGGGGTGTTTCACGTAGCGTTGCAACACCCACCAGAGCAAGCCGAAGCCGAGGCTGAAGATGGCGGCCAGGCTACCGCTCAGGATCAGGTTATTGTGGCGGATCTCGCCGAAGGTGTGACTGAGGTCATAACTGATCCGCACTGCCCCCATCACGGTCCCCTCATTGACCTGGTGACAGGTGAGGCACTGGGTGCCGCGATACTCCTTGTAGGCTTTGAACGGTTTGATCAGGGTGAGCCGGTTGCCCTGCTGCTCCAGAATGGCTTCGCCCTGATTGATGGCACGTTCATCGAGGGGATCCTGCGCTTTCTGATCCGGATGACCCGGACCAAACAGGTTGCTGACGGCCGGCGCGCGCACCAGACGGGCCTCAACGATACCCGCTTCACTCTTGAGTTTGGTCTGAACTATCTGCCGGTTGGCCATGCCACCTGTCATCATCAGCACGTTCACCTGATCCATATAGGTGTTGGCCATGCTCTCAACCTTCTCCTCTGCCAGCCGGATGGCGAGATCCCGTTGCAGCCAGGCGGAGAGTTCGAAGCTGATGCCAAAGGTGGTGCTGATGACCAGCGCAAGAGGGAGGAATATTTTCCAGTTCAAGGAGAGGTTATGCATTTTGGGCAAGTTCCATGCGCTTGGTATTGTTATGTGATCCCGTATCATCTTGATCGTAGACGAAGAAACGGCGGGAGATGGTTCTCTATCGGCACACAATAACCACTCTTGAGTAAATAATCTGTTAAGCAGATCGGTAATGCAGGTTGCCAAAATGACCTTCGGGAGGGGCGTTGCTCTTCGGGTTGATCCAGAACAAATTTAATGTAACGATAATCGTTATCATTGGTGTTATTTTCTGAATAGTGACCACCATGAATCTGACCCCTTCAATGACCGGCATTGCCTCGCCTGATCCCCTCAAGTTTGCCTTTAGCGCCAAGACCTCGGCTCACGCCAGTCGGGGAGGGATGCGTCCCTTCCCGCTGGATGAGGCTGGCTGGCAGAGCTGGTGGCAGCGAGAGAGTGAAGCAGAGGAGCGAGCCCTCTACATCCACATTCCGTTTTGCCGCAAACGCTGCAGCTTCTGCAATTTCTTTGAAAATGGCGCCAACCCGGCGCGGATCAACCGCTATGTCAACGCCTTGTGCGCCTCCCTTGCGCAGGCGGCTGACACCCCGTTGGCTCAGAGCATGCCGTTTTCAGCCGTCTATGTGGGGGGTGGTACGCCGACCGACATGAGCGCCGACGAGCTGGCCATGCTGGCTGCCGTGATCCGCCGTTTTCCGTTGACGGCCGATGCCGAGGTGACGCTGGAGGGGCGCCTCAACGGCTTTGATGATGAGAAATGGCAGGTGGCGCTGGCGGGGGGCTTCAACCGTTTCTCATTCGGGGTGCAGAGCTTTGATACCCGGGTGCGCCAGCAGGCGGCCCGTTTCGATGACAGGGAGACCCTGCTGACCCGTCTGGGTGAGCTGACCCAAGATGATGCGGCTGTGATCGTGGCAGACCTCATCTTCGGGTTGCCCGGTCAGGATGATGCCGTGTGGCGCCAGGATATCCGCGATGTGATGGCGAGCGGTGTCCACGGGGTCGATCTCTACCAGCTGATCGCCATGCAGGGCACCAATCTGGCGCGGGCAGAGGAGAAGGGGTCGTTGGGCTGGGTGGCGGATGGCCAGCAGCGTGCTGCCATGTATGCCTATGGCAGCGAGCAGTTGGAAGCCCACGGCTGGGAGCGCCTCTCCTGCAGCCACTGGCGGCGCAGCCCGGCCGAGCAGAGCCGCTACAACCAGATGGCCAAGCGCGGTGCCGAAATCCTGCCCTTTGGCGCCGGTGCCGGGGGCAGCATCCTTGGCCACGGCTTGATGTATGGGCGAGATCTGGCCCCCTGGCACGACGCGTTGGCCAGTGGCAAGCGGGCGCCAGGGATGGTGATGGGGCGCAATCCCAATGCAAGGATGGATGGTCTGCTGCGTGGCGCCCTCGACAGCGGCGTGCTGGCGCTGGATCGTCTGCCAGCGCCTTTGCTGACCCATCTGATGCCGCTTTTTGCCGCCTGGCAGCAGCACGAGCTGGCCGAGATCGAGAGCGCACGGTTGCAACTCACCCTCGCCGGACGCTTCTGGAACGTCAATATGCAGGCTGGCTTGTTCGAGTTCTTGCAGCTCAACCCATTGGAGGGTTCAACGCCACCCGGCAATGGCACCGCAGCGGTGCGCCATGCACGGGTCTGATCCTTGCGCGAAGGCGCACCATCCATCACGAAAGAGGGAGCCATTATGGCTCCCTCTGTGGGCTTGGCAGTAAGCGCTGAGTGCGAGCTTACTCGTCGTCGCTCTCCTGATAGCTGTCGCGCTGCGCCTTGGGCAGGCGCCGCATCGGGGTAAACCCGACATCCTCGCCCATCACTTCCCGCTTGCGGGCCGGGGCAGGCTTCTTGGCGGCATCACCCTTGGCTTTGCCCTTGCCAGCGGCTGGCTTGCCCTTGGCATTGCTGCTCTTGGCGTTGGCATGGCCGCGAGCCCGAGGCGGGTTCTGCACCGGCTTGCTGCCCGGCAGAGTCTGGCGACTCGGCTTGCCGCTTGGCTCATACCCTTCCAGGATCTCCACGGTCAGGGATTGGCCGATCAGGGCTTCGATAGCCTTGAGCTGACCCAGCTCGTCCTGACTGACCAGCGAGATGGCCTCGCCGCCACGACCGGCGCGGCCGGTACGGCCGATACGGTGGATGTAATCCTCCGCCATCTGGGGCAGTTCGAAGTTGATTACGTGGGGCAGTTGATCGATATCGAGACCGCGGGCGGCGATATCGGTTGCCACCAGCACCCGCACCTCGCCACTGCGAAAATCGGCCAGCGCCCGGTTGCGGGCACCCTGGCTCTTGTCACCGTGGATGGCGACGGTGTCGAGCCCATCTTTTTGCATCTGCTGGGCGAGGCGGTCGGCGATCTGCTTGGTGCGGACAAACACCAGCACCCGCTGCCAGTTGCCACGGCCAATCATGTGGGAGAGCAGCTCGCGGCGGCGTTCCCGATCCACCTGAATGATGCGCTGGGTTACCTGCTCGGCGGCAGTATTGCTGGGGTCCACCTCGATGATTGTGGGGTCGTTCAGCAGATCATCGGCCAGCGCCTTGATGTCGCTTGAGAAGGTGGCAGAGAAAAGCAATGTCTGGCGCTCTGCAGGCAGCGCCTTCATGATGCGGCGGATGTCGACGATAAAGCCCATGTCGAGCATGCGATCCGCTTCATCCAGCACCAGCACTTCCAGCTGGCTCAGGGTCAGGGCGCCCTGGGTCAGCAGATCCAGCAGACGGCCCGGGGTGGCGACCAGAATGTCAACCCCCAGCTTGATGGCGTCCAGATTGGGCTTGATGCTGACACCGCCATAGGCGATCAGAGTCTTGAACGGCAGGTGGTGGGCATACTTGATGATGCTCTCGCCCACCTGTGCCGCCAGTTCGCGGGTCGGGGTCAGTACCAGGGCGCGCACCTGACGACGGCCACGGCCGTGGTTGGCCAGCAGCAGCTGCAGCATGGGCAGGGTGAAACCGGCCGTTTTGCCTGTACCTGTCTGAGCGCCGCCGAGCACATCCTGACCGGCCAGAATGGCCGGAATCGCTTGCTGCTGGATGGGGGTTGGCTGTTCGTAACCCAGCTCCTTGACGGCCCGCAGGATGTGCGGGGACAGACCCAGTTCGTTGAATGACATGTTCGAGAGAAACTCCTGAGATGAGCCTTTGGCTCAACGGGTAGCCAGCGCGTTGGGGCCAGCCACGGTATGGAAAAGAGAGTGGGGCAGTAATATAGCAAAAGAGCGGCCGCTGCGCAGTAGCTGTCGAACAGGCCGCCCTATCATCGCTCAATGATGTGGCGTAAAACGGATCGGACGGGTCAGAGCAGCTCGCTGATCTGCCCGGTTAGACTCTCTGGCTGGGTGGTAGGGGCAAACCGCTCCGCCACGTTGCCGTCCCGGTCGATCAGAAACTTGGTGAAGTTCCATTTGATATTTTCGAGCCCCAGAAAGCCCGGTTTCTGTTGCTTGAGCCACTGGTAGAAGGGGTGGGCATGCTCGCCGTTGACATCGCACTTGGCCATGATGGGGAAGCTGACCGGATAGTCGAGGGAGCAGAAGCGGGCGATCTCGTCCGCATCCCCCGGCTCCTGATTGCCGAACTGGTTGCAGGGGAAGCCCAAAATCACCAGCCCCTTGGGGCCGAGTTCCCGATAGAGCGTTTCCAGCCCTTCGTATTGAGGAGTAAAGCCACATCGGCTAGCCACATTGACCACCAGTACCACCTTGCCCGCCAGTTGAGCCAGCGGGTAGGGGCTTCCATCCAGTCGTTGCAAAATGAGGTCGGGCAGAGCCATAAGCAGATCCTTTTAGTGATTGTCGGTGGGGGGCCGGTCGACAGTGACGCCAAGTACCGGCCCAACGGCAAGATGGCTACGGTATCGGCTGGCTCTTTTTACGGCAAGGTGAGAACAAGGCTTCATCCCATTGATTGCAAGGGGCATCACAGTTTCGACAGCCAATACGCCGGTGAGTGGTGCGAGATCACAACGGGCGACAAAATGCTGACATACCGGGGACAAAATGCGTATTGATGGTGGGACTTCTCAAGAGAAGCAAACCGGTTTGTACCTTTGCCGGTTAATCGCTAAAAAGCGCCATCTTTTTATACATTGCGAGCCACGATTGGACTATCAAGCTGTCATGGATGCTATCTACACCCGCGGGTGGGCGATAGTGGACGATTTTCTCACCGCCGCCGAGGTGGATGCCCTCAGGGGCTGTCTACCGGGCGAGTGGCAACCGGCCGGGATCGGCCGCGATACCCTGCATCAGGACAACCGTGACATTCGCCGGGATCAGATCCACTGGCTGGAGCCTGACCTCGGTGCGCCGGTGGCCGATTACCTGGCCCGAATGGAGGCGCTGCGCCTGGTCGCCAACCGGATGTTGATGCTGGGACTGTTTGATTACGAAGCCCATTTTGCCCGCTATCGCAGCGGGGATTTTTACGCCACCCACCGCGATGCCTTTGCCGGTCGCTCCAACCGTCGTCTTACCACCGTGTTCTACCTCAACAACGACTGGCGGCCCGAAGCGGGTGGGATGCTGCGCATCTATGACGACAAGGATCAGTTTCTGATGGATGTGAGCCCGAGAGGGGGGCGGCTGGTGATCTTCCTCTCCGAGGAGTTTCCTCACGAGGTATTGCCTGCCAACCGCGAACGCCACAGCATCGCCGGCTGGTTTCGGGTCAATGGTTACGGCATGGGGCGGGTGGATCCCCCGCGTTGAGCCATTTTTGATGGGGTTGCGCAGATTGGGCGGCCTTTTTCGTCGCCAGATATGGCTGGAGGGGCCCCATCAGCTGACAAGGGTTGATCTCCCTTGCTACACTGGCGCGCACTTATGTTCGTATCTGGCTTCGTCCGGTTTTTATGGTGGTTGGTTTATCAAATGGTCATGACGAGGCCGCTTTTCCCAAGGGATCACATCTAATGAAGAACATGCATGTCTTGCTGCTGTGCGGCGGCGGTGGCTCCGAGCACGAAGTTTCTCTGCGCAGTGCCAATTTCCTCGAGCAACAACTGGGCCTCCTGCCCGGTGTCGAAGTGACCCGCGTCGAGATGTTCGCCGATCGCTGGCTCAGTGCCGATGGCCGCGAGTGCAAGCTGGGGCTCGACAAGCTGCTCTCGTTTGACAGCGTGGCCCGTCCGGTGGATTACGTGGTGCCCTGCATCCACGGTTACCCGGGTGAGACCGGCGATCTGCAATCTTTCCTCGAGTTGGCCGGATTGCCTTATCTCGGTTGCGATGCCGAGGCGAGCAAGATCTGTTTCAACAAGATCAGCACCAAGCTGTGGCTCTCCGCCATCGGCATTCCCAACACCCCATATCTGTTCCTGACCGAGCAAAATGAGGCGGCGCTGGCCGAGGCGAAGGCCGCGCTGGCCAAGTGGGGCAAGGTCTTTATCAAGGCGGCCTCCCAGGGCTCTTCCGTTGGCTGCTACTCCGCCAGCAACGAAGCAGATCTGGTAAAGGGCATTGCCGATGCCTTCGGTTACTCCGAACAGGTTCTGATCGAGAAAGCGGTCAAGCCGCGCGAGCTGGAAGTGGCGGTTTACCAGTATGGTGACGAGCTGGTGGCGACGTATCCGGGCGAGATCTGCGTGCCGCAGGACAAGTTCTACACCTATGAAGAGAAGTACAGCAGCGCCAGCCACACCGAGACCAGCCTGACGGCAGCAGGGCTGACTCAGGCGCAGGCCGATGCGATCCACGAGTATGCCCTCAAGGCGTTCCGTCAGCTGAAACTGACTCACCTCTCGCGCATCGACTTCTTCCTGACCGAGGAGGGGGAGATCCTGCTGAATGAAATCAACACCTTCCCGGGCATGACCTCCATCTCCATGTTCCCGAAACTGCTGGAGCATCACGGTCACCGCTTCGCCGACTACCTTGAGCAGATCCTGCGCAAGGCCAGCTAAGCGGGGCGTTCTCGCTGACGGGCGTTGATACCGTTCCAATAAAAATCCCCGCCAACTGGCGGGGATTTTTTTTATTTCTTTATCAAGCGGGGTAGGCCTGCTTGAAGGGATAAGCAGGCGGGGAGGAGATGGTCCTCTCCCGCCTGTTGCTACCTGTGGGTGTTACCGGCGGTTAGCCGCGAGCCACCCGAAAGCGCACGCTACGGGAGTGGCATGGCGCCAGCTCGCCAAACTCGCCAGCGGCCAGTTCAAGGGGCAGGGGGGGCCCACCAGCGCTGCACCGAGCCAGACGGCGGCAGCCATCAGGGCGCCGTGGCCGCCATCATGGAGCAGGAAGAGGGAGAAGATGCCGGCCCCCGGGGTGGAGAGACCAGTCCCCATGGCTCCCACCATGGCGCCGGTGACCACCGAGCCTGCGAGGAAGGAGCCGATCACCCGGATTGGATCTTCGATGGCCATCGGAATGGTACCCTCGGTGATCCCCGCCAGCCCCAGCAGCCAGGTGGACTTGCCGGTCTCGATCTCGAAGGTCTGGAACAGGCGCGGCGCCAGCAGGGTAGAGGCGGTGACGGTAAAGGCCGAAACCATCTTGACCGCGCCGAAGATGGCGTAGGGGCCGTAGACCCCGTTGGCCATGGCGCCGAGGTAGAAGGCGTAGGCTGCCTTGTTGACCGGGCCACCCAAGTCAAACGAACACATAAAGCCGAGCAAGGCGCCCAGTACCAGCGCATTGGTGCCGGAGAGGCCGTTGAGCCACTCGGTGAGGCTGTTGTTGAGCCAGGCCACCGGTTGGCCGATGACAAACAGCATCAGGCTGCCCGCCACCAGGGTGCCGATCACCGGATAGAGGTAAAAGGTGAGAAAGCCGTTGAAGTTGGGGCTAAGGCGCACATGCTGTTTGACCCAGCGCATCAGGTAACCGGCGATCAGGCCACCGACCACGCCGCCGAGAAAACCGGAGCCAATCATGTTGGCGGCCAGTCCCGCCGCAAAGCCCGGGCCGAGCGCCGGTTTGTCTGCCGGACAAGTGGGGTAGAAAGGTGCCACTTCTATTTATCATGGTGCAGAGCCGACGAGGTGGCCTTTCGTGTCGAAAAAACCCATGTATCGCCAGATAGCCGACACCATCCAGCAGTGGATTGCCCAAGGGGAGCTGGCCCCCGGCGATGCCCTGCCCACCGAAGCCGAGCTGCGCGAGCAGTTCGGGGTGAGCCGGGTGACGGTGCGCCAGGCCCTCAAGCAGCTGACCGAACTCAACGTCATCGAGAGCATTCAGGGCAGCGGCAGCTACGTGCGGCAGGAGAAGGTGAACTACGACATCTATCAGCTCACCAGCCTCTATGAGAAGGTGACCGATCCAGCGGCCGAGACCCACAGCGACATTCTCGCCTTCGAGGTGATCAAGGCAAGCAGCGTGCTGGCCGAGCGGCTCAATCTGCTGGAAGGGGCCTGGTCTATTACGTCAAGCGGGTGCGCTTTATTCGCCAGATCGCGGTAACGCTGGAGGAGACCTGGATGCCGCTCGCCCTCTTCCCCGACCTCAGCTATGCGGTGATGCAGGGCTCCAAGTACCACTACATCGAAGAGGTGAAGCAGCTGGTGATCGACCGCAGCGAGCAGGAGATCATGCCGGTGCTCCCTTCGGCGCAGGTGGTGGAGGCGCTCGGTATCGATCCCGCCAAACCCATTATCGAGAAGGTCTCCCGCGGCTTCTTGCAAGATGGCACCGTGTTCGAGTTCAGTCGCAACTTCTTCAAGAGCGATGATTACAAGTTCACCCTGGTCGCCCGCCGCGCCAAGGGGTGAGCGGTTGCCAGCACCCGAGATAAAAAAGGCCACCACCCTGTTTGCGGTGGTGGCCTTTGTTTTTGGCTGATTGCCGGGCTGAATAGCCCGTTGGATGGTTGTTTGACTCAGCCGTTCTACTGCGCGGCGTCTTTGATGATTTCCTCGACTCGAACCTGCAGGCTCCCTTGTGCCAGAGTGGTGACGAGCTGGTCGCCACTGCTGACCTGATCGGCGCGGCTAATGACTTCGCCGCGCGGGGTGCGGGTGATGGAGTAGCCGCGACCCAGGGTGGCGAGCGGGCTCACCCCGTCGAGGCGGGCGGTGAGCATGGCGAGGCGGTGGCTGGCAAGGTCTTGCCGCTTGGTAATCAGGGCATAGAGCCGCTCCTCGGCCAGCTGGTGGCGGCGCTTGCCAGCGGCCAGCAAGCGCTCCGGGCTCTTGCCCTGCAGGCGCAGCTCAAGGTTGGCGAGGCGCCGTTCACCCTGATGCAGCCGCAGGCGCAATAGCTGCTGCAAACGGGTGGAGAGCTCGTCGAGGCGCTGGGACTGCTGCTCCAGCCGCCGTTTCGGATCCTGATGATCGAGCCGCTTTTGCAGCAGGATGAAATCGTGGCGGGCGGCGGTCTGCTGGCGGCTCATCGCCTGCAGCAGTCGCTGTTTGAGGTGAACGAGACGCTGGGCTCGGGCGCTCTGATCCGGCGCCACCAGCTCGGCGGCAGCCGACGGGGTAGGGGCGCGCAAGTCGGCGGCAAAGTCGCTGATGGTGACATCCACCTCGTGGCCCACCGCACTGATAACCGGGATGGCGGAGTGGGCAATGGCGCGCGCTACCGCCTCTTCGTTGAAGCACCAGAGATCTTCGAGTGAGCCGCCGCCACGCCCGACGATCAGCACATCCACCTCGGCGCGCTGGTTCGCTTTGGCGATCGCCGCGATGATCTGGCTGATGGCGGCGCTCCCCTGTACCTGGGTCGGGTAGATAAATACCGGCAGATCAGGCGCACGCCGTTTAAGCACCGTCAGCATATCGTGCAAAGCCGCGCCGGTGGCGGAGGTGATGAGGCCCACTGCCCGTGGCTCACGGGGCAGCGGCCGCTTGCGGCTCTCGTCAAACAGCCCCTCGGCACCGAGGCGGCGCTTGAGCTCTTCAAAACGCAGCGCCAACACGCCGTCGCCTGCAGGCTGCATCGACTCGATGATCAACTGGTAGTCGCCGCGCGGCTCATAGAGCGAGACCCGCGCCTGCACCAGTACCTGCATGCCATCCTGCGGGCGAAAGGCCACCCGCCGGTTGTTGCCCTTGAACATGGCGCAGCGCACCTGTGCCGACATGTCCTTGAGGGAGAAGTACCAGTGGCCGGAACTTGGCATCGCCAGATTGGAGAGCTCGCCGGTCAGCCACACCAGCCCCAGATCCTGCTCCAGGATCATGCGCACGGCGCTGTTGAGGCGGGTGACGGTAAAGACCTGCTGCTCGCGGCCGCTTGCCGCACTGGGTGGAGTAAATCGGTTCAATGGCGTACCTGTGGTCTGCTCCGGCGGGCCGGAATAAAACGATGGCCGCTATCTTACCCCAGAGCGCGGCTGGAGCCGAGCCCGGACTCAAGCCCAAGGAGCGATCAGACGGAGGCTCTCTGTTGTGACAGTGTCCAAAATGGAACGACCCGGAGCTGTTATGGTTAACCCGCACAATAGGAGCAGATTCAGGAATACGGTGACCCAGAACACTTGGCGAAATTCCACTTTGGCTGATTTATGCCTGAGTAACTGTTGGGCAGAAAGGGCGCCAGGCCAACCACCTAGCAGGGCCAGCAGATGCAGGGTGCTCTCTTGAGTACGCCAGTGGTTATTTTGGGCTGCATGTTTGTCAATTGCATAGGCAATAAAGGTCATCACACTCAGGGAGGCATATACGATGAAGAGGAATACCGGGATACGCTGAAACAGGGTGAGCGCCAGCAGGCTTGACATAAACAGCAACGGCCATACCAGACTGATATTACTTCCGCTTCTCTTTATTGTGTTGGACCGTTCATGTGGATACGAGACATTAATGGCATTGCTGCGTTGCCGATTATCTTTCGCTACTTCGTAAATAACCAGATCGCCATTGATGGGGCGCCGCACTTTTGATTTGAATGACTTGATATGAATAAATGTCCGTTCGCCGCCGCCATTGGGTTCGACAAATCCATATCCTTTGTCATCATTCCACTCAGAAATCTTTCCCTGAAATCTCATATATGTTCCCGCTTTCCTTGATTGAAGTGATTTATGGCATGTCATATTGCCATTAATAATTTTTTGAGGCTTGTTGTGAATATATTCTCAGGCAGTATCAATATATCGGAAATACATTTTTCAATTCAGCCTATACCCCGCCCGTTTTTTGCTGTCAGCCTTTCCCTGGAGCTGTACGAGCCAGTGGGAGGGCAGCAAGAAAGGTGTTTGGAAGGGTATCTTACGAGACCAGACCTTTAGTCGGCCACTACTTTTTTCATTCCGCTGTAACGGTAAATGTGTCAATCATGGCGTTCGCGTCACAACTGCAACACAGTGGCAGACGCATAGTGGTGACGGTGCGTTGCTAACGCATGTCATGTTGGGCGGTCTCTGCCTGTTTTTATTGGGGGCGAGCGCAGGGGAGTGGGGATTGTGAAACCGACATTCGGGTTGCGAGAACAGGGGGCTTTCTGCATAAAATTCCACGTGTGCAACTCTTTTGCCCCGAAATGGCGGTTTTCGTACTGATAATCTTGGTTTTTTAGCCTCTTGGCCACCTAAAAGAGGGCTACGCCATAAAAAATTCAAAAAACATCTTTACCAGTGACCAATCGGTGAGTAAACTTCGTCGGCAATATTTTACACCCCCACTTCCTCAACGGTGAGATATTGCCATGCTCAGGATTGCCAAAGAAGCGTTAACCTTCGACGATGTACTGTTGGTTCCCGCCCACTCCGACGTTCTTCCCAATACTGCCGATCTGCGTACCAAGCTGACCTCCGCCATCAGCCTGAACATCCCGATGATCTCCGCTGCCATGGACACAGTGACCGAAGCCCGTCTGGCTATTGCACTGGCCCAGGAAGGCGGTATCGGCTTTATCCACAAGAACATGTCCATCGAGCAGCAGGCTGCCGAAGTGCGCAAGGTCAAGAAGTACGAGAGCGGCGTGGTCACCGACCCTGTCACCGTACGCCCCGACATGACCATTGCCCAGATCAAGGAGCTGAGCCACAAGAACGGCTTCGCCGGTTACCCCGTGGTGACTGACGGTAATCAGCTGGTCGGTATCATCACCGGCCGTGACGTGCGCTTCGTGATTGACCTCTCCCAGACCGTTGAACAGATCATGACCCAGAAAGATCGTCTGGTCACCGTGCGTGAAGGGGCCCCTCGTGAAGAGGTGGTTGCCCTGATGCAAAAGCACCGTATCGAAAAAGTGCTGGTGGTAAACGGCGACTTCAAGCTCAAGGGCATGATCACCGTTAAAGATTTCCAGAAAGCCGAGCGCAAGCCGCACGCCTGTAAAGATGACAAGGGTCGTCTGCGGGTGGGCGCTGCCGTCGGTGCCGGTGCCGGTAACGAAGAGCGCGTTGCAGCGCTGGTGGAGGCGGGTGTGGACGTGCTGCTGATTGACTCCTCCCACGGCCACTCCCAGGGCGTGCTGGATCGCATCAAGGCCACTCGTGACGCCTATCCGGATCTTCAGATCATCGGCGGCAACGTGGCAACCGCCGCGGGCGCCAAGGCGCTGGTCGCCGCTGGCGTCAACGCGGTCAAGGTCGGTATCGGCCCGGGCTCCATCTGTACTACCCGTATCGTGACCGGTGTGGGCGTGCCCCAGATCACTGCCATTTCCGACGCCGTTGACGCGCTGGAAGGCACCGGTATCCCGGTGATTGCCGACGGCGGCATCCGCTTCTCCGGTGACGTAGCCAAGGCCATTGCCGCAGGCGCCAGCTGCGTCATGGTGGGTTCCATGTTCGCCGGTACTGAAGAGGCTCCGGGCGAGATCGAGCTCTATCAGGGTCGTTCCTTCAAATCTTACCGCGGCATGGGTTCCCTGGGCGCCATGTCCAAGGGCTCCAGCGACCGCTACTTCCAGACCGACAACGCCGCCGACAAGTTGGTGCCGGAAGGGATCGAAGGTCGCGTGCCATATAAAGGTCGCCTCAACGAGATCATCCATCAGCAGATGGGTGGTCTGCGCTCCTCCATGGGGTTGACCGGCAGTGCCACCATCGACGACATGCGCACCAAGGCAGAGTTCGTGCGCATCTCCGGCGCCGGGATGAAAGAGTCCCACGTCCACGATGTGACCATTACCAAAGAAGCCCCCAACTACCGGATGGGCTGATACAAGACGGGGCTGCGGCCCCGTTTTGACACCGTTTTTATCCCCATGCTTTTTGTTACAACATCAGCCTGATGCAGGAATAAAATGACTAAAGACATTCACCAGCACCGTATCCTGATCCTCGACTTCGGTTCCCAGTACACCCAGCTGATTGCCCGCCGTGTGCGCGAGATCGGCGTTTACTGCGAACTGTGGGCCTGGGATGTGACCGAAGAGCAGATCCGCGAATTCAATCCGAGCGGTATCATCCTCTCCGGCGGCCCCGAGTCCGTCACCGAAGCGGGCAGCCCGCGTGCCCCCGAGTATGTGTTCAACGCCGGTGTCCCTGTGTTCGGCATCTGCTACGGTATGCAGACCATGGCCGAGCAGCTGGGTGGCAAGGTGCAATCCTCCACCGAGCGTGAATTCGGCTATGCCCAGGTCGAAGTGCTGGGTCACTCCGGCAAGGCCAGTGCGCTGCTGCGCAATATCGAAGATGCTATCGCCGACAACGGCAACGCCCTGCTTGATGTCTGGATGAGCCACGGCGACAAGGTCACCACCATCCCGGCCGACTTCACCACCATCGCCCAGACCGCCACCTGCCCCCACGCCGCCATGGCCAACGAAGCCAAGCGCTTCTACGGCGTGCAGTTCCACCCGGAAGTGACCCACACCCGTCAGGGTGCCCGCATGCTGGAGCACTTCGTTAAAGACATCTGCGGCTGCGAGTGCCTGTGGACCCCGGCCACCATCATCGACGACGCCGTTGCCCGCATCCGCGAGCAAGTGGGTGACGACGAAGTGATCCTCGGCCTCTCCGGCGGGGTCGACTCCTCCGTGGTCGCCATGCTGGTGCACCGCGCCATCGGCGATCGCCTGACCTGCGTCTTCGTCGACAACGGTCTGCTGCGTCTGAACGAAGGCGAGCAAGTGATGGAGATGTTTGGCGATCACTTTGGTCTCAACATCATCAAGGTTGAAGCCGAAGAGCGCTTCCTCTCTGCCCTGGCCGGTGAAGACGAGCCGGAAGCCAAGCGCAAGATCATCGGCCGCGTCTTCGTTGAAGTGTTCGACGACGAAGCCAAGAAGCTGAAAAATGCCCGCTGGCTGGCGCAGGGCACCATCTATCCGGATGTGATCGAATCTGCTGCCAGCAAGACCGGCAAGGCCCACGTCATCAAATCTCACCACAACGTCGGCGGCCTGCCGGAAGAGATGAAGATGGGTCTGGTCGAGCCGCTGCGCGAGCTGTTCAAAGACGAAGTGCGCCGCGTCGGTCTGGAGTTGGGTCTGCCTTACGACATGCTCTACCGTCACCCGTTCCCGGGCCCGGGTCTGGGCGTGCGCGTCCTTGGCGAAGTGAAGAAAGAGTACTGCGATATTCTGCGCCGCGCCGATGCGGTCTTTATCGAAGAGCTGCGCAAAGCCGACCTCTACAACCAGGTCAGCCAGGCGTTCGCCGTGTTCCTGCCGGTGCGCTCCGTTGGCGTCATGGGCGATGGTCGCAAATATGACTGGGTCATTGCGCTGCGCGCCGTTGAAACCATTGACTTTATGACTGCTCACTGGGCCCATCTGCCCTATGACTTCCTGGGTCACGTCTCAAATCGCATCATCAACGAGATCAACGGTATCTCCCGCGTGGTGTACGACGTCTCCGGCAAGCCGCCTGCAACCATCGAATGGGAATAAGTGGCTCGCGCCCTTCTGCCCTTCGAGCATAAAAATGCCAAAAAGACGCCCTTGCGGCGTCTTTTCTTTTTTCAATCGTTTGCGCCACAATTTTTCACTCTCTAGCCGCTTTCTCGCCTCCCTGCCTCTGTCAGATATGATAGGGGGGTTATGGATCTCGCACTAGGCTCGTCCATGCCAATTGAGACCGACTTCGTGAGGCGGCGGTCGTGGCAGCATGGGAGGGTGGTGACAGTAAAGCCTTCGTGTGCGCTGTCGACACTGGACGTACCGGGCGCTGTTCCAGAGCCGTATTGGTGGCAAGAGTTATACTTATTTAAGGTTATTGGAGTAAGGAGCTTGCCATGGATAACCATGTATTTTCCTCACTTCTGCGGTCTTTTTCCCAACTTGACCCCATACGACTGGAACGAGCTCAGGAACACCTTCGGCACCATCTGCAACGTGATCTACTGCACCGTAAGCGCCCCTAGATCAG
>NZ_CDBO01000034.1:70835-121640 GCF_000819885.1 Aeromonas fluvialis | reverse complement strand
TCTATCCTGACACGGGGGGCCTGTCTGTATGTATGCCATCCGAAGAAGGACACATTAACCTCACTGAGCTTGAGCAAGATACTGATGCGTCACCCATGGTTTGAAAAAATCTGAGGTTGGGTTCCGCTTTTTATCTTTCTTTCTGCTTGTTATCTCTCATGCGTTGATGCAATCGGTCCAGCGGTTTTTGCTGGGCGCTCTCATGTCGTTCACTGTGGCTGGTGTGCAGATATTTCGAGGTGGTGTCGATGCTGTCATGTCCGGCATCGGCCTGTACGTGGGAAAGCGGTCTCCCATGCAGGTTGATGTCATGGGTGATCCCGGTATGGCGAATGGCATGGGGAGTCAGTTGCCGCATCTCGGCACCATCCTGCTCAAAGCCGTCCTGCTCCGCCAGTTCTGCTGCCCTGATGATCACCGATTGAACCAGTTCGCGCAGCTGGCGGATCCCGAGGTTGGCATTGAGCTCACCTTGCTCCCGCCCGTGGGCGGCCGCTTTATGGCGGATAAAGAGCGGCGTCTGTTCATTTGGTGTCGGCAAGGGTGCCAGCCCGAGAAACCCTCGGTAACGCTCAAGGACATTGAGCAGTGCCTGGGAAACCGCTACGGTGCGTCGTTTCCCCCCTTTGCTGGTTGGGATGAAATAGCCCCAGACTCCGGTTTTGTTATCGCGGCGAAATTGCCCCATGACAGGGCTAAAGCCCGGCCTGGCAGCAACCTCCGAGATCCGCAAATAGCAGGCGTACATCAGGACGATGAGAAACCGGCTGCGTTCGTGCTGCTCCGGCTGGTCGCTGGCCAGGGTATCGGCCGCCTGCATCACGTATGACCACTGCAACTCGCTGAAGGCCTGCACCTGCTCATCGGTCTGCTGCTGTTGCGGTCGTTTGACCCGTTGTAGCAGCAGGGCGGGATTTCTGTCCATGTACTCCTCCTGGATAAGGTACTGGAAGAAAGCCGACAAGATGGCGAGCTTGGTCTTCATCGCCTGCTCGCTCAGGCGATAGGGCAAGGTGCGGCCCAGCTCCCGCTTGCCGAGAAACGGTCGCCATTGCGGGTTGGGCAACCGCTCTCCCCACTCCTTGTCGAGGACAAACTGCGCCACGTTGCGATAGGCGATCAACTCGTCAGGGGGGGACTGACAGTAGTCGAGATAGCGGATCATGATGCGGCGAGTGAGATCTTTCGGGCTGATGGCCGCCTCGCGAAAGCACCAGTGCAAAAAAGTGGTCAGTTCGCTGCGATAGGTTTTGTAGTTGTTTTCGCTGTTGCGCTGCTCCAGCAGCCAATCGACCGCCAGTTCGTAAACCAGCCCGGCATCGGGTACATCGTTGAGGCTGAGGTTGGCAAGGTACTGATTGACCTGTGGGTTACCGGCCTCCAGATAGATAAGGCTGTCAAACAGCGGCATGGCTGGCGGCAAGGATAATGGTTGTTGAGTCATGGTGTTGCTTGTTGATGCTGAGATGAGTCGATATGAGCCTGTGAGCCGAGTCGCTAGAAAAGGGCTCGTGATACATGAATGCGGCTTCTATTGGGATTGGTACTACCTCTTGTTGTTGCTGATTAAGGTCACCAGGAGCGATCTGGATAACGTTTTCTCCACTGTTTGCTCATTATTTCCTCATAGATCTGGCTGATGTCGCTCAGTGGTACACACTATTCAGTTATGCATTGGATATGCACCGTTGTTAGAAAATTCTCGGGGTAAATAGCCGTAAATATGGTTTTAAATGCAAATAAAATGAATGCGGCGAGCTGTTTATCCCGAGAAATAGCAGGTCTGTGCAATCAGGCCACCTGCTTTAGTGGCTTCTCCTTGCGCTTGGCTGCTGGGGCCTCTTCCTCTTTCGTGCCTGCCTGAACCTTGCCGCCGCGCAGCAGGGTTTGCAGCACATCGCGCTGTTCTGCCAGGTAGAATGCCAGACTCTCTTGCTGCTCTGGTGCCAGCTCGAGCGGGGCGCCAGCCAACAGGGTCATCAACTCATCGGCCGTATCCAGCAGCTTGTCATAGGCATCGGCCTCTTTTTTGCTGGCAAAGGTCATTTTTTCCACTCCCCCACGAACAACCACATATTTGATCTCGACAGCCATGATGGCCTCCTCTTGGTGATGATGGATAGAGTATATGTATGGATATACAGTATTGCAAATAACCTCACCGGAAAAGAGTTCGCCGGGGTTTAGCGACAAAAGCCGCGCTGGATCAAGCTGTCTAAAAGTGCCATTTGACTTCCACACCAGACTGGTCGGATCATGGCCTTATGACGATCGTACGACACCTGTTTATCCTGCTGATGGTAGAGGTGCTGCTCCTCGGGAGTATCGCCCACTTGGTCGTGGGACTCCCCTGGTTGCTGACCCTGCTGTTTGTTGTGTTTGCCCTGCTTGGGTTGCGTTGTCTGGTGGTACTCGGCAGCTGGCTGTTTACCCGCTTCTACCCCTCCCCGGCTATCGGCCCCTGGCGCAGGGTGAAGATGATGGCGCAGGAGATGCTGGCCTACCTCTACACATTCACCTTGCTGTTGCCATTCGAGCCTTTGTTGATGGCACCCGATCGGCTGCGTCCATGCCAGCGTCCCGTATTGCTGGTACATGGTTACGGTTGCAGCCGCGGTATCTGGCGCACCCAGCGCGCCCGATTGGAAGCCGCAGGCCATGTGGTTGCCACCATTACCCTGATGCCACCATTTGGTCATATTGATGAGATGGTGCCACTGCTGGCCACCCGGATTGACGATGTGCTGGCGCAGACCGGGGCTGACAAGCTGGTGCTGGTCGGTCACAGCATGGGGGGGCTGGTCTGCCGCGACTATCTGGCTATCCATGGTGGTGACAAGGTCGTGCGCCTGATCACGCTGGCTACGCCTCATCAGGGGAGTCAGCTGGCCGCCATTGGGCTTGGGGCCAATGCCCGCGAGATGGAACCCGGTTCCGGCTGGCTGCAGCGTTTCGCTTCGGTCCCTCTCTGCGTACCCGGCATCTCGGTGCGCACCAGTCACGACAATGTGGTGATGCCGCAGGAGCGGCAACGATTGGTGGGAATGGAAGATATCGAGTTGCCCGCCATTGGCCATCTCTCTCTGCTTTACTCCCGTCGCACGACAGATCTGCTGCTTGATCTGCTGTCCCGAGTCTGACCCGCCTTGATCGTTCTTCAACTGCTATTCCAAATAAAACAGGGGCCTGATTGCTCAGGCCCCTGTTGATCTCTTTATCGTATCACCCAGTTAGAAGTGGATACCTTTGATCAGGGTCGAGACGGCAACCTGATCGGCGGTGGCTTTGGATTTGTCGCCATCCTTGGGATCGGCAAAGGTGCGAAAGCTGGTGTTCATGATCACCTGTGCAACGCGAGGTGCCAGAGCGTGAACCACCTGGCCAAATACCCCGAGGCGTGTGGCCAGTCGCACATGTTTGTTGATGATAGTATCGCACACCAGATCGGCCGCCTCTTCCGGCGTCATCATAGGTACCTGCTCATAGACCTTGGTCGGCGCGACCATTGGCGTTTTCACCAGCGGCATATTGATGATGGAGAAGCTGACCCCTTTATCGGCAAACTCGGAGGCGGCGGTACGCACCCAGGCATCGAGGGCCGACTTGGAGGCAACATAGGCGGAGAAGCGCGGCGCATTGGTCAACACCCCGATGGAGGAGATGTTGATGATGTGCCCTTTTTTCTTCTCGATCATGGTGGGCAGTACCCCCATGATCACCTTGAGCGCACCAAAGTAGTTGAGTTGCATGGTGCGCTCCAGATCGTGGAAGCGATCGAAGGAGTCCTCGATGGAGCGGCGGATGGAGCGGCCGGCATTGTTGACCAGAATATCGACGCCGCCGTGATCGGCCACGATGCGAGCGGTGATCTCCTCGGCTTGCGCCAGATTGGAGAGATCCCCCTGATAGATCTCGATGGTCAGCCCCAGCTCGGCAAACTCAGCTTTAGTCTCGGCAATCTTCTGCTCGTCACGGGCGATGGTAACGACGTTGGCCCCCGCCCCCGCCAGCTTGCGTGCGGTTGCACGGCCAATGCCGGAGGTGGCCCCGGTCACCAGCACCACCTTGCCCTCTACCCGACCACGCAGGGAGCGATCGATGAAGAGCTCCGGGTCGAGGTGACGTTCCCAGTAATCCCACAGCCGCCAGGCGTAGCTGTGCAGCGGCGGTACTTCGATGCCGGTGCCTTTCAGTACCCGCTGGGTTTCGCGACTGTCGAAACGGGTGGGATAACTGATAAGTCGGAACACATCCTTGGGTAGACCCAGATCGGCGATGGCAGCATCGCGGATACGGCGTACCGGTGCCATGGTCATCAGCATCGCCGTCAAATGGCGGGGAATGAAGTTGAACAGCGAGGCGTTGATGCGGATCGCCGGTTCAGGTGCATGAGCTGCGCGCGAGAAGGTGCTGAGCATATCGCCAACCCGCATCGGGTTAGGATCAGTCAGGTGAAAGGTCTTGTTCTCCTCTCCCTCCTGATGGGCGATATGCACCATGGCATCGACCACAAAGTTGACCGGCACGATATTGATGCGCCCACCCTCAACCCCGATGGCGGGCATCCAGGGCGGCAGCAGACGGCGCAGCTTCTGGATGGTCTTGAAGAAGTAGTAAGGGCCGTCTATCTTGTCCATCTCGCCGGTATTGGAGTCGCCGACAACGATGCCCGGTCGATAGACTCGCCACGGAATGGTGCACTCGTTTCGCACAATCCCTTCCGCTTCGTGCTTGGTCTGGAAGTAAGGCATGTCGAGGTGTTCGGCCTCATCGAACATGTCCTCGCGAAACAGACCGTCAAACAGGCCCGCTGCAGCGATGGAGCTGCAGTGGTGGAACTGCCCCGCCCCCAGCCGCTCGGCAAGTTGAACAGCCTGACGGGTCCCTTCGGTGTTGACCTGCTGCTGGATCCCGGCCTTGGCGTTGAGATCATAGATGGCAGCCAGATGGAAGAAGTGGTCTATCTTGCCGATCAACTGCTCCTGTATTTCGACCGATACCCCCAGCAGCGGTTGCGTCATGTCGCCAAAAACCGGGACTGCCCGCGATTCATCCACATTCCAGAATGCAAATAACTCCGACAATTTATCCTGATGAGAGGCGCGCATCAGAAAATAGACGATACAGTCGGGATGCTGTTGGAATAACTTTTTGATCAATCGACGCCCGATAAAACCACTACCGCCAGTAATGAAATAGTTCATAAAGAGAATCCTGCTACTGATTAGGGTGTTACTAGGTTGTTAGATATATCACGATTCATATGGGAATCCGCAATTTGATTGTCGGTTCGTGAGCAAACCCTAATTTCGGTGGTGTGCCTGTTCCGTTATTAGGTAGAACCCTCTATTTTTTGTCCCTAGACTGAAGTTGAAAAATCAGTAATGCCACAACCCGATTGCAGTTTCGTTGTCGCCATTACATTTATCTGTCGTTATTCAAGGAGAAGATCATGGCTAAAAAACTTAAAGCGCTGGCAGGTTCAGTGACCGACAACCAACTCACCTCCACCATCAAAGAGTCCACCCAGCAGATCTGGTTGGCGGGTCTGGGTGCCTATGCCAAGGCGCAGGAAGAGGGCGGCAAGATTTTTGAAGCCCTGGTGCAGGAAGGTGAAGCGCTGCAAGCAAAAACCCGTCAGAGCGCAGATGAGAAGATTGCCGCTGTGACCGACAAGACAGCCAATACCTGGGGTCGTCTGGAGCAGGTGTTTGAAGATCGCGTGGCCCGCGCTGTGGCCAGCCTCGGCATTCCGACCCGCAAGGATATCGATAAGCTCTCCAAGCGCATGGCCGAGTTGACCGATGTGGTCCAGCAACTGCTGGATGCACAGGAAGAGGAAGCCCCGGCCGCAGAAGCCAAAGCGGCTGCCGCCAAAAAGCCCGCGGCCCGCAAGCCTCCGGTAAAGAAGGCACCGGTAGCCAAGGCTAAAGAGGCCGTGGTTGAGCAGGCTGCCGATCTCCTCTCCGCCGCCGAAGATGCGGTGAAAGAGGTGAAGGCCAAAGCAGAGAGCGTCCTGCCCTGATCCCTCGCGGTGACGGAAGTTGACTGATACCGGCCCATGCCCTTCGCTGGGCCGGTCTTGTCATGGTGAATGTCATGGATAGGGAGGCAACGCTATGAGTACCATCGCAATTGCCCTTGCTGGCGGCGGGCCGCTCGGCGGCATCTACGAGATCGGTGCCTGCGCAGCCCTCTCTGACAGCATCAACGGCTTGCGCCTTGACCATGCCGATATCTATGTTGGCGTCAGTTCGGGGGCCGTGGTGGCCTCGGCGCTGGCCAACGGCATCTCGCCGGCGAAGCTGGTGCGGATCCTGCTCAGCGATGATTCGGGGGAGATGTTTGACCCGGCTACCTTGTTGCGACCCGCCTTTCGTGAATATGCCGACCGCCTGACCTCGATCCCGCCACTGGCGTGGCAGAGCCTGACCTACTATTTGGCGGCGCCCTGGAAGCGCAGCCTGTTTGAGTCGCTGCAGGGGCTCTCCAAGGCCATTCCGACCGGACTGTTCGACAACCGCGGAGTGGATCGCACCCTGACCCAGTTTTTCTCTCGTCCCGGCCGCAGCAATGATTTTCGCCAGCTGCGCAGCAGACTATTTGTGGTAGCCACCGAACTCGACACCGGTCATCCGGTTGCCTTTGGTAGCCCGGGGCTCGATGATGTGCCCATCTCGGCGGCGGTACAGGCGTCAGCCGCCCTGCCCGGTCTCTTTCCGCCCTCCTTGATCAACGGTCGTTACTATGTGGACGGGGCGCTGATCAAGACTCTGCACGCTTCGGTAGCGCTGGAAGAGGGGGCGGATCTGGTGTTCTGCATCAATCCGCTGGTGCCCTATGATGCGGACATGGCCGCCGGCGCGCCGACCAATCTGGTGGACAGCGGTCTGCCGGTGGTACTGGCCCAGACCTTTCGCGCCATCATCCACTCCCGCATGCATGTGGGGATGGATCGCTACAAACACCAATATCCCGACGCCGACGCCTTGCTGTTTGAGCCCTCTTCTGCCGATGGCGAGATGTTCTTCACCAATGTGTTCAGTTATCGGGATCGCCGCCGCCTCTGCGAGCACGCTTACCAGCATACCCGCCGCGATCTCTGGCAGCGTCGTGACGAGCTTGCGCCGGTGCTGGCCAAGCATGGCCTTGAGCTCAATCTGGCCGCGCTGGCCGATGAAGGTCGCACCCTGTTGGCCCCCGGCATTGGCTCGGTCGCCGCCCTCGACAAGTCGCTGGAGCAGTTGCAGCACTGGCTTGCCAAACGCTATCGCCACGGCGTGCGCCGTTCATCACCAAAGGAGTAGCATGGATCGCAAACCCAAACGTCGTACCCGGGAGCGGATCCTGACCACTGCCCTCGCCTGCTTCAATCGACAAGGGGAACCCAGCGTCACCACCTCGGCCATTGCGGCCGAGATGGAGATCAGCCAGGGCAATCTCTACTACCACTTCCACAACAAGGAGGAGATCGTCAACGCCCTGTTCTGCGAATTTGAACAGCAGATGGATCGCCTGCTGGAGGCGGTCAGCACCCCGTCCGATGAGCCAGAAGATATCTGGCTCTTTCTCCACCTGATGTTTGAAGCCATCTGGCAGTACCGTTTCCTCTACTACGATATCGCGACCCTGATGAGTGGTTATCATCAGGTGGAACAGCGCTTTTCCGCCCTGCTGCGCCGCAAGGAGCAGACCGCCATCGCCATTTGCAACCATCTGCAAACGGTCGGGCTGATGGAGGGCACGGCGCAACAGATGCGCACGCTGGCGGCCAATGTGGCGCTGGTGGGCACATTCTGGATCTCTTATCAGCGGGCACTGCACCCCAAGGCGGACGCCGATATCGCCCTCGGCGTCTTTCAGGTAATGCAACTGGTCGCACCCTATTTGCGGGCCGATGCCCGCGCTCATCTGGGCGCCCTCGCCCACCACTACACCGACAAGGTTTGATTCACATGCTACAGGGAGAACAAGCATGACCACTTCACAACTCGAATTTGTCCCCTTCCCCTACGCGGATGCGGCCTATGACTATGCTGGCCAGAAGCTGGCGGACAACTGGGATCGTCTCCATCAGGGGGATGCCGAACCCTGGCCCGAGGATGAACAGGTACAGGATGCCTGGCGGGCCTATCATGCCGGGGATTTTGCCCGGGCCGTCGCCCTTGGTGAAGCGGCCGGTGAGGCGGGCCTCAATGTGGCAAACAAGGCACTGGTGATCCACGCCAGCTACCTGCTGGAGGACAAGTATGCCAAGCGCGCCGCCTTCGAGCGGGCGGCCAGCCATGCCGAGAAGCTGCAAAAGCGCCAGCCCAGGAACGCCAACGCCTGGTATTTCCACGCGCTGGCCCTCGGTCGCTACAGTCAGGTCATTTCCATCTCCAAGGCCCTCTCGCAAGGCATTGGCGACAAGATCAAGGCAAGCCTTGAGAAGGCGCTGGAGCTGGCGCCCGCTCACGCCGAGGCCCATATCGCCTTTGGTGCCTGGCATGCGGAGATCGTCGACAAGTTGGGGGCCATGATCGGCGGCCTCACCTATGGCGCCAAGAAGGAGGAGTCCGAGCGTCACTTCAAGGAGGCGCTGGCGCTGATCCCCGAATCGGCTATCGCTCGCATGGAGTACGCCAACGCTCAGGTGATGCTGCACGGCAAGAGCCGCCTGAAAGCCGCCGAAGCCCTCTATGCTGAAGCCGCCGAGTGCGAACCCATGGATGCCATGGAGCGCCTTGATGTAGAGGCGGCGCGCGAGGAGCTGGAGGATTAACCGCCACTCCTGCCACTAAGAGATAGTAAAACAAAAGGCCAACCCGCGGGTTGGCCTCTTTTATGATGGATGCTGACCGGTTGGCTACGCCGTCACCGGTCGCTTAAGTGCACGCTCAACCGAGCAGCGCATCCAGCCCGTTGGGGTCAAACAACAGCTCCGGCTCCATCAGCACCAGCAACAGCAGTTGCTCGAACTCCACTGCAAACCGCTCGACCACCCGATCCGGATCCGGAACCAGCTTCTTATCGGTGATTAGGCCCAGCTGCACCTTGTGATCGTAAGAGAGGATGGAGACGCCGACGCCGATATCTCCCGATTGCGGCACCCAGAACAGCGGCTGACGCAGTCTTGCGCCGGCCAGATAGAGGGTCTGCTGCGGGCCGGGCACATTGGTGATCACCGCGCTGGCCTTGGCCGTGAGCAGCTCGACGGCCTGCTGCTGCACCGCATTGGGGGCCATGCCAAGGGCATGTAACAGGTTGAGCACCACCACGGGTTGTAGCGAGGTGCGCAGCGCCTGCATCCGGTCACGCACTGTATAGAGCCGCTGCAACGGGTGTTCAACATCCAGTGGCAAGTCCAGGGCCACCAGCCCGAAGCGGTTGCCAAGTGCCCCCTCATCATCCGGCCCACGCATATTGACTGGCACCAGGGCGCGGATCTTGACCTTGTTGGCATCATCCCCCTGCTCCTGCAGATAGTGGCGAAACGCCCCTGCGGTGGCGGCGATCAGCAGATCGTTGACCGAGCAGCCCAGTACCTTGCCCACTGCCTTGATATCCGGCAGATCAATTTGCTCCGACCAGGCCACCCGCTTGGTGCTGGCCGTCTTGCCCCGCAAGCGGCAGGGCGAGTCATCACTGAGGGTAGCGATATTGCACAGCTCGCTCGCCAGATCCCGCCCGGTCTTGAGGTAATCCACCGCCTTGGTGGGATGGGTAACCACTTCGACATATTTGGACCAGAGGGTGCCGGTCAGCTTGAGACCGGCCCGCACCAGACGGCTGCCGTGGTGGATCTCCTCTTCCTCCTCGTCATCGCAGTTATCCAGAGGTTCAGATGACGGTGGCCGCGGCGCACCTTGTGGGGTGTTATCCATCATGGTGAGCATGGCCCTCACCAGGGAGAAACCGTCGCCCATGGCGTGATGAATGCGCACCACCAGCGCTTGCCCACCCAGCGAAGTGTCGGTCAGGTGCATATCCCACAGGGGGCGCTGGTGGTTGAGCGGCGTCGAGGCGAGATCGGCCACCAGCTTCTCCAGCTCCAACTTGCCCGCTTCACCCGGCAGGATCACTCGCTTGAGGTGCTGATCGAGATCGAAATCGGGATCATTACGCCAGTAGTAGGAGCCCCCTTCCAGCACGGCCCGCTGATGGAAGCGGGGTTGTACCGAAATCGTGTGGCGCAATCCGGCACGCAGACGCGCTTCATCAAGCTCCCCTTCAAACATCAGGACCCCGATGATCTGCATCAGGTTATTCGGTCTGTCCATGCGTAACCAGGCGGTATCGACGCAGGAGATAAATTCACTCAGTGGCATGGTTGTTTCCCTACAAAATGAATTTACCGAGGCGGCAAATTGCTCCAGTCCTCATATCCGGATGAAGGCTTGATGTAATCAGAATGACATTAATGAGTGCCGACTCGAAATATGAAATAAAGATGAAAAATTACTTACAAAATAGAATCTAGACCTCGCCGGATAATAAATATGACAAACCATATGGCTTGCAAACTTATTTCAAACAGCCATCGTTTACAGCTGGTTTATTTAAAGCCAGTGCAACGAAGAGTTTCAAACACGTTTGGGGCAAGGTAAGCGATTATCGACATAATCGACGATCTCCTGCTCCAGTACACTGCGTACCGGCATCAGCATCAAGCCAAGATGTACGTCCAGTGCCAAGGTATCTTCCTTCAGGGTGAGGGTGCCATGCACTCCTGAACCGCGAAACTGCAACTCAGTCTCCTCTTCATCTATCCATTCGCACTCCAGTTGATAACTCTCGCTCATATCCCGAGCGATGGCCTCGGCCGCGAGTCGGGCGGCGGCCAGCCCCAGTGGATGCTGACGGTTGATCTGAATGGTGGAGAGTGCGCTGCTGCCAGCGAGCGAGTGGAAAAACATGATCGTTACTCTGGGTCAGAAGATATTTATTGATATTAAACACATGTTCACAACAAGTGAAAGGGCCGTTCACATAAATGGGACTGACTTAACAGAGTCGACAGGGATGACGGCCGCCAAGGGGGGATGGCATTTATTCCCTCCCCCGTGCGCGCTACACTTGTCACTGAACTTTCAGGCAAAAGCTGCTTGTTTTTCATTCACTTGTATCTTCATACCATCAGCTCCCACTCAATGGGCCCGAGGCCAGAGAGCAGTAAATGACCCATCAAGAACATGCCCACGACGACGATAGCACCTTGGGGCGGTTATATCGCCAACTCAACGGGGTGGCTGCATTGCGCGAGCAGATGCGGGCTCACCCTGCCGATCTGGAGGATCGGGATAGGCTGCGCCAATGGCAAGCCGACCGGCTCGGGCGCACCCATAGCGATCTGCTGGAGAGTGAGCGCTACGGCCCTGCTGCCGAGTTTTTCCTGACCGATCTCTATGGACCCGGAGATTGCGCCCGCCGCGATGCAGACGTGATGCGGGTGATGCCAACCGCCGAGCGGCTGTTGCCGGAGTCCGGTCTCAAGGTGCTGGCACAGGCGATCGAGCTCGATGCCCTCTCCGAAGAGCTGGACTACCTGATGGTGGTGGCGCTGCGGCGCATTGATGGGATTGACCCCATCACGCCAGCCCATTACACCATCGCCTATCGTGCCGTGGGTGAACAGGCGCGCCGTGAGCATCAGATCACCCTGGTGAGCGAGCTTGGCATGACCCTGGACCGGCTGGCGAGAAAGCCGTTGCTTGGCACAACCCTCAAGCTGGTGTCCGGGCCCGCTCATCTGGCGGGGCTTGGCGAGCTCTTCTCTTTTGTGGAGCGCGGTTATCAGGTGTGTCATCAGATGGGGCGTGCCACCGAGTTCCTCGAGACTATCGCCAGTCGCGAGACGGCGCTCATGACGGCGCTCTTTAACGGCGACAGTAGTGTGCTGGAGTAAGGCTCAGGCGAGGGAGCCGCCGCCACAATAACAAAGCGGGCCGACGGGCCCGCTGTTCGTTTATCGCTGTTTGCCGATATGTTGGCCAATATAAGATCGGTCAGATCACCAGCAGATCCATAAAAGCGTGTACTGGGGTGTCGGCAAGGCGCGGCCCATCCTGACAGAGGGCGAGGATGTCGTTGACCCGTTTGGCCGGGAAGCGGGTGGCCAGATTGTGCTGGAATTTCTCCACCAGCAGCGGGATCCCCTCCTCCCGACGGCGACGATGGCCGACCGGGTACTCCACCTCCACCTTGGCAGTATGAGAGCCGTCCTTGAAGAAGATCTGGATGGCGTTGGCTATTGAACGCTTGTCTGCCTCCAGATATTCGCGGCTGTAGCGTTTGTCCTCCTGCACCACCATCTTGTCGCGTAGCCCGTCGATACGGGGATCAGCGGCCACATCGTCCTCGTAATCCTCGGCGACAAGGCGACCGAAGATCAGCGGCAACGCTACCATGTACTGCAGGCAGTGATCCCGATCGGCGGGGTTGTTGAGGGCGCCGACCTTGCTGATGATGCGAATGGCCGACTCATGGGTGGTGAGCTCGATACGGTCGATCTCGTCGAGCCGCCCCTTCACCTCGCCATGGAGCTTCATGGCGCACTCCACCCCAGTCTGGGCATGGAACTCGGCGGGATAGGCGATCTTGAACAGCACGTTCTCCATCACATAGCTGCCGTACCCCTGATGCCGGGCGAACTGGTTGCCCTTGAACAGCACGTCGTAGAAGCCCCATTTTGGTGCGCTCAGCACGCCGGGATAGCCCATCTCGCCGCTCATGGTGATAAGGGCGAGGCGCACTGCACGAGAGGTGGCATCTCCCGCTGCCCAGCTCTTGCGGGAACCCGCGTTGGGGGCATGGCGGTAGGTACGCAGGCTCTGGCCATCGACCCAGGCCTGAGAGACCGCATCGATCACCTGATCGCGGGTTCCCCCCAGCATGTGGGTCACCACGGCGGTGCTGGCGACCTTGACCAGCACCACGTGATCGAGACCGACCCGGTTGAAGGAGTTCTCGAGCGCCAGCACCCCCTGGATCTCGTGGGCTTTGACCATGGCCACCAGCACCTCGGCCATGGTGAGCGGCGCCTTGCCCTCGGCCACGCGAGTACGGGAGAGCCAGTCGGCAGTGGCCAGAATGCCGCCCAGATTGTCGGATGGATGACCCCACTCGGCGGCCAGCCAGGTGTCGTTGTAATCGAGCCAGCGGATGATGGCACCAATATCCCAGGCCGCCTTGACCGGGTCGAGGCAGAGCTGGGTGCCGGGCACCCGAGCACCATGGGGCACGACGGTGCTGGGGACGATGGGGCCAAGGTGCTTGGTACACTCCGGAAAGCGTAAAGCCAGCAGGCCACAACCAAGGGTATCCATCAGGCAGTAACGGGCGGTGTCGAGGGCCGCCTCGCTGGTAATGGGGTGGTTGCAGACATAATCGGCAATATCGACCAGCACCTGATCGGGGTTTGGTCTGTGGTTGACGTCGACGTTGGCGGACATCGTGACTTCCTTATCGTTGTTGTAGGGAGACAAAGTGACGGGGGGCCGGACCGACGTAGTCGGCGCTCGGGCGGATGATCCGGTTGTGCTCGCGCTGCTCCATCACATGGGCGCACCAGCCGGTGACCCGCGAACAGACGAAGATAGGCGTGAACAACTTGGTCGGGATCCCCATGTAGTGATAGGCACTGGCGTGGAAGAAGTCGGCATTGGGGAAGAGTTCTTTCTCCTCCCACATCACCTTCTCCGCCTCGCAGGAGACGCGGTAGAGCCGATCATCCCCCACCGCTGCTGCCAGCTTGGCCGACCACCCCTTGATGATGACGTTGCGCGGATCCGAGGTGCGATAGACGGCGTGGCCAAAGCCCATGATCTTCTCCTTGGCCGCCAGCTTGGCCTGCAGCTCGCGCCGCGCCTGGGCCTCATCCTGCCAGGGCTCGATCATCGCCATGGCGGCCTCGTTGGCACCGCCATGCAGCGGGCCGCGCAGGGTGCCGATGGCCGCGGTGATGCAGGAGAACATGTCAGAGAGCGTCGAGGCGCAAACCCGCGCTGCAAAGGTGGAGGCGTTGAACTCATGCTCGGCGTAGAGGATGAGGGAGACATGCATCACCCGACGCTCCAGCTCGCTTGGCGCCTTCTGGTGCAGCAGTGCGAGAAAGTGGCCGCCGATACACGCTTCATCGGTATCGAGGGCGATGCGTACCCTTTCATGGCTGAACTTGTACCAATAGATAAGAATGCCCGGGAAGGCGGCCAGCAGCCGATCCGCCACTTCGTGTTCATGCTCGAAACCATCTTCCGGCTCCAGATCGCCGAGCATGGAGCAGCCGGTGCGTAGCACATCCATGGGATGGGCATCGGCGGGAATGCGTTCCAGCACTTCCAGCAGCGGCTGAGGCAAGGTGCGCAAGCGGCGCAGGGTCTGTTTGTAATCCTCGAGCTGCTGCTCGTCCGGCAGCTCGCCCTTGAGTAGCAGATAGGCGACCTCCTCGAACTGGGCGCCGTCGGCCAGCTCCTGGATGTCATAGCCGCGATAGGTGAGCCCGGTGCCGCTCTTGCCTACGGTGCAGATACTGGTCTCCCCCGCGCTCTGGCCACGCAGGCCGGCGCCACCCAACGGTTTTTGCTGTCCCATTGCCTTTCCTCCTAGTCCCTGGATGTAAACAGACGATCCAGTGTCTGTTCGTAGTGGTGATAACCGAGGAAGTCGTAGAGCAACTCCCGGGTCTGCATGGTGTCGACGACGGCCCGTTGATGGCCATCCTGGCGAATATGTTGATAGACGTTGAGGGCAGCCTGATTGGCGGCCCGGTTGGCACTCAAGGGGTAGAGCACCATGTCGACGCCGTGGGCGGCGAGCTCCTCCTTGTCGAACAGCTCGGTTTTGCCGAACTCGGTCATGTTGGCGAGGATGGGCACTCCGGCAGCCTGCTTGAACTGGTCGTACTGGGCCAGCTCGGTCACTGCTTCGGCGAAGATCATGTCGGCGCCGGCAGCCACGTAGGCGGCGACACGCTCCAGCGCCGGGCCAACCCCTTCCACCGCCAACGCATCGGTGCGGGCCATGATGACGAACTCGCTATTCTCGCGGGCATCCACCGCAGCCTTGATCCGATCGCACATCTCCTCCAGCGACACCACCGCCTTGTTGGGACGGTGGCCGCAGCGCTTCTGGGCCACCTGATCTTCCATATGGACGGCGGCAACCCCGGCGCGCTCGAACGCGCGAATGGTGCGGGCGATATTGAATGCCCCGCCCCAGCCGGTATCGATATCGACCAGTAGCGGCACTCGGGTCGCCGCTGTGATCCGCTCGGCATCGATCAGCACGTCGTTGAGGGAGGTCATGCCGAGATCCGGCAAGCCGTAGGAGGCGTTGGCCACCCCGGCACCGGAGAGATAAAGGGCTTGAAAACCGCTGCGCTCGGCCATCAGCGCCATGTAGGCATTGATGGTGCCGACGATCTGCAGGGGACGTTCATTGGCGATGGCGGTGCGAAAGCGCAGACCTGCCGAGGGGGACAAACTGGACATCATGACTCCTTTCACCTGTCTAGTCTGGCCATCTAATATCACGTTTACGTTAACGTCAATTATACTTTCGTGACATTCATGCGGCAGGCAAGACAGAGAAACGGTTTTAAGGTAAATTTCACCAATTCCTTCAACAGGTTGAGTCGTATAATGGAGCCCGGTTCCGTGATCGTCTGCCCGGCGTGTGACTTACTGATCCAGCGCAAGGCTCTGCCATTGGGTCGCCATGCCCACTGCCCACGTTGTCATCAGCATCTCTATGGTCGTTATGCCTTTCGTCCTTCCCAGTTAATGGCCCTGACTATCACCGGTTTTTTGTTGCTGCCCTCCGCGTTTTTTGAGCCGTTGATCTATCTGCGGCTGGCGGGGGTCAACACCGACGCCGACCTGCTGCGCGGTATCCTGGTGCTGTTTGGCGAAGGTGAATGGTGGGTTGCCAGCCTGGTGCTCTGGTGCGCCGTGCTGGCGCCGGTAGGATTATTGGCGGGGATTTTTGCACTGGCATCGGGTCTGGCCAAACGCTGGCATATCCTGGCCTCCACCCTCAAGGCGGTAGAGATGTTTCGCCACTGGGCCATGTTGGAGGTCTATATCGTCAGCCTGCTGGTCGCCCTGTTCAAGCTGGTCGACATCGCCGATGTGCGCCTCGGTGGCGGGCTGCTTAGCCTCGGCATTCTGATGTTGCTCAACATGACGCTGTTGATCCTGTTTGACCCCGCTCCCTACTGGGCGCGGATCCCGTTAAAGGAGTCGACACATGACCAGCGCCCGTGAGATGGGGCTCTGCCGCTGCCATGCTTGTGGCTTGCTGGCACGCTACCAAGCCGGGACTGTCTGTCCCCGTTGCAACAGTAAACTGCAGGTACGTATTCCACGCTCCCTTGCCTGGTCGTGGGGCTTGCTGGCGCTCGCCACCTTCATGCTGTTACCTGCCAACCTCTTGCCAATCACCCATTTTTACAATAAGGGGTTACTGCAGTCAGATACCATCTTCAGCGGGATCATAGCTCTCTATCGTAGCAAGATGGGCGGAATCGCCACCATAGTGCTCACCGCCAGTATTGTGGTGCCGGTAGGTAAAATAGTGGGGCTTGGCTGGATTTGTTGGCAGTTGCAGCGGGCCAAACCGGTGCGGCGCAAGCGACAATTGTTGATGTATCGGGTCATCGACTTTATCGGTCGCTGGTCGATGCTGGACTTGTTCGTCATCTCGCTGATGGTGGCGCTGGTCGATCGTGGTGTCATGTTGAGTGTTCGCGCGGGTCCGGGAGCCACTGCCTTTGCCTGCGTGGTGGTGCTGACCATGATGTCGGCGCGCATGTTAGACACCCGTTTACTGTGGGACAAGGCGGCCTGTTGATGAATTCTCGATTTTTGTGTGATGTGCTGTTTAATCCAGCCAATAAGGAGTCAGTATGATCGGGGCTCAACCCGTCATTGAAAAGCGTCGCTGGCTATCGCCGGTCTGGCTGTTGCCCCTGATAGCCCTGCTGCTGGCAGGTGGCTTTCTCTATCAGCAGGTACTGAACCGTGGTCAGCTTATCCAGATCAATTTCGCGCAGGGCAACGGCATCTTGCCAGGTAAAACCCAAGTGCGTTATCAGGGGGTGGCTATCGGTGTGGTACAGGAGCTGGAGCTGGCTGAAGATGGCCGCAAGATTGCGGTGATGGTCAAGATTGACAGCCCTGCCAGACCGCTGATCCGCAAGGGTTCCGATTTCTGGCTGGTGAGCCCCAAGGCGTCGCTGACCGAGATCTCCGGACTCGACACCCTGGTTTCCGGCAACTACATCAACGTGCAGCCGGGGCGTGAAAGCAATCCGCCGGAGGCGACCTTCGATGCGCTGGAGGGCCCTCCCCCCGGCTATCAGGCACAGGGACGGATGTTGCACCTGACCGCCGATTCGCTGGGTTCGGTCGGCATTGGCGCCAAGCTCTATTTTCGTGGTATCGAGGTAGGCAGCGTCATCAATACCCGCCTTGGTCAGGACAGCCAAAGCGTTATTCTGGATCTGGTGATCGAGCCTCGTTTTGAACATCTGGTCAGAGCCGATACCCGCTTCTGGAATATCAGCGGCATCAAGGGATCCTTCAGTCTGGCCGGGGTGAACGTGGAGGCAGGTAGCCTCACCTCCATCTTCAGCGGCGGTATTGCCTTTGACTCTCCCAAACATTCACCCGAGCCTGAGCAAGGCCAGACCTTCACTCTTTATAAAGGGTTGGCTGATGCTGCCAGAGGTGAACGGATAGAGATCCTGGCGGGAGATCTTCCGGTTAAGGAGGGGATGCCAATCCTCTATGAGGGGATTGAGATTGGTCGAGTCGACCCCATTCGTCTCACTGACAAGGGACGGGTGGTAACGGCGCTGTTCAACCCTGAACAGGCTTACCGGATCACCGACAAGAGCCAGCTGGTGTGGGAGAGCGTTGGTCTCTCCCCGACCGGTGTCAAGTATGCCGATCGCCTGCTCACCGGCCCGGCCATTCGCCTCGACTATGTGCCAGGCAAGCAGGTTGGCAAAATGGCGCTGACCGATAGGGCCCCGCAAAATGGCACCAAGGTGACGCTGCAGGCTGACGATCTGGCCGGGCTCAATCAGGATGCCCCGGTCTGGTACAAGGGATTGCAGGTGGGCCGCATCAGCCAGCTCACCCTGGATGCGCACGCCAATGCCAGCGTCGAGCTGGTGATGGCGCCAGATTATGGCCATCTGCTCAACCGCGCCCGCTTTTATCGCGCCGCCCCGCTGCAGATCGATGCCGATCTGAGCGGCATCAAGGTGGAAACCAGTCCGGCCAGTGCCTGGTTAGGTGGCGGGATCAAGCTGCTCCAAGCCAGCAGTGGTGCGCGGATTAATCGTCTCTACCCGAGTCAGGAGCTGGCACTGCTGGGGGCCCGTGATGCCAAGCCCCAGCGCTGGTTGCTCAAAGCGGATCAGGCCGATGGTATTGGCATTGGCTCACCAGTGCTCTATCTGGGGCTGGCCGCGGGTAAGGTCAAACAGGTGCACGTCGCCAAAAAGGGGGTCGAGATCGAGCTCGAAATAGATGGCGTGTATGCCCCTCTCCTCGCCCGGCAACCCCAGTTCTGGAAAAAACCGGCCATCGACGCCAAGGTGCGAGTCGATGGGGTGCAGGTCAAGGTGGGAAATCTTGGCACCCTGCTGCGGGGCGCCATCGAGTTTGATCGGCTGGCCAGTGGTCGCAGCAGCCATCAGTTGTTCGCATCCAAAGAGCAAGCCAAAGCCAAGGTGCGCCAGCTGTCACTGGTAGCACAGAGCAACCCGGGGCTCGGGATCGGCAGCCCGATCCGCTATCGCGGGGTCGATATCGGGAAAATCGAAGAGATCGAACTGGAACCCTCGTTGGGCCAGGTGATCTTCAAGGCCGAGCTCGATGGCCACTACGCCGAGCGTTTCTTGCAATCCGGTGCCAGCTTTACACTGGTGCAAGCCAAACTGGGGCTGGGTGGTGTTGCGCACCTTGATACCCTGATCAAAGGGGCGTTTATAGAGGCGCGCCCTGGCAAAGGGGCAGGAAAAGATCGCTTCCCCTTGAGCAAGGTCGGTCCGGTTGGTCTGGCACTGGTCCTCAAGAGCCCCTCTGTCAATGGTCTGAGCGTCGGTAGCCCGCTGCTATTTCGTAAAATGATGGTAGGCAGTGTCAGTAAGGTGGCGCTGGCCCGTGATGGCAGTGAGGTTGTGATCGACGTCAATGTGGATAAGGAGTATGCCCATCTGGTGCGGGCCAACTCGCGCTTCTGGAATGTCTCCGGAATCAAGGCGGATATTGGCCTGACCGGTGGCACCATCGAAGTGGAGACCGTGCAGAGCCTGCTGGCTGGCGGCATCGCCTTCAATACGCCGGAGAAGGAGATGGGCCCAACCGTCAAGGAGGGTCACAGTTATCCGCTCTACGGCCAGGCCGAGAAAGAGTGGTTGGCGTGGAGCCCGCACATCCAGCCCTGAGCCCTCCCCTTTGCTAATATCATCCAAGCCCGGCCCTGCGTCGGGCTTTTATATATACCGCTGACTGTTCATCGGGTTCAGATTCAGAATACTCTGAGCCTTGTGGTAGGATATCGCCCCTCTTTTTCGGTCTACGAGACGGCACAGTGCACGACAACACCTTCCTTCCCGATTACTTTTTACGCCACATTGCGGCCATCATGCCGTCGCACCTCTCCATGGATGAGTTTGTGGCCAGTTGTCGGCGCCCGCTACGCCGCAGCATTCGGGTCAATACCTTGAAGATTGCCGTCTCCGACTTCGTCGCGCTGATGCAACCGCTGGGTTGGCAGCTCGACCCGGTACCCTGGTGTGATACCGGCTTCTGGCTGACCCGCAGCGATGAAACGGTTCCTCTTGGTAACACTGCCGAGCATTTGAGCGGGCTGTTCTACATTCAGGAAGCGAGCTCCATGCTGCCGGTGACGGCGCTCTTTGCCAGCGACAAGATCAAGAGGGACGGCATGTTGCTGGATGCCGCGGCGGCCCCCGGCTCCAAGACCACCCAGATCGCCGCCCTGATGAACAATCAGGGGATGCTGGTTGCCAACGAGTTTTCCAGCAGTCGGTTGAAAGTGCTTAGCGCCAATATTCAGCGCTGCGGTGTGACCAATGTGGGCATGACCCATTTTGATGCCAAGGTATTTGGCCAGTGGTTGCCGGAGACCTTCGACGCCATCCTGCTAGACGCGCCCTGCTCCGGTGAAGGGACGGTGCGCAAGGATGAAGATGCGCTGCGTAACTGGAGTATCGAGAGCATCGACGAAATTGCGGCAGTGCAGCAAGGGTTGCTGGAGAGCGCCTTCCATGCCTTGAAACCGGGTGGCGTACTGGTCTACTCCACTTGCACCTTGAGTGAACAGGAGAACCAAGAGGTCTGTCAGTCACTGCTGGACAAGTTTGGCGATGCCTTGAGTTTTGACTCGCTGGCAGACCTGTTTCCCCATGCAGAGCAGGCCTGCACATCTGAAGGATACCTGCACGTTTGGCCCCAAATCTTCGACAGTGAAGGCTTTTTCGTCGCCAGATTGCGCAAGCACCACTCGGTGCCCAACACCATGTTCAAGCCGGGCAAGCTGGGGAAATTCCCCTTTGCACCGCTTCCGGCCAAAGAGGCGGAACCCATGTTGCGCGAGATTGTAGCCAACTTCGGAGTGGCACCGCAGGGTCAACTGTTTGGCCGCAATGACGAGATCTGGCTCTTTCCCCAGCAGTTTGATCAAGTGCAGGGCAAGTTACGTTTCGATCGCATCGGCATCAAGTTGGCCGAGACCTTCAAGAAAGGCTATCGCCTCACTCATGAGTGGGCACTGGCCTATGGCGATAAAGCGAGTAAGGGTGTAGTCGAACTGGATAGCGCCAATGCGCGGGAATTCATGATGGGGCGGGATGTCTGGCCAGAGCAGGACGCTGGCGCTGGCGAGGTGATCGTCCGCTATCAAGGGCACACCTTGGGCATGGGGAAATGGGTCGGTAGCCGGATCAAGAACGCCCTTCCCCGCGATCTGGTGCGTGATAACAACCTGTTCAAGGCCTAGTGGGCTGTTCGGCGTACAAGCACTTGAACGAGTCTGTCATCGACTCGCTCCGGTTGAACTTTTCAATTGATCTTGAAAAGCCTTGAGCCTTGTCTAAGCTTAAGGTAATCCGAACACCAGTTAGCGCATGGCTCTGCAAGGAGCCAATTCCCCTATGCCAGGTACAAGGAATTCGTACCTGGCTTTTTTTATCTCTTATCAAATAGCCATGACTTCACTCTTGGGTCTATTCAACGGTCTCTTCGACTTGCTCAGCCACTGTGTTTTCAAAAAAGGGTTCCCTGCCCAGTTCATGTAGATAGAACAGATCGATGGCCTGCTCGATCAATGAGGCCTGGCTGTCTTCGAGATGAAGACCCAGAGCGGCCAACAGCTCGGCATGGCGATGGCTGATCCAGCATTGCAGTCGGGTATGGGTCTCCTGCTTGCGTTTTACATGTTGTCGCTGTCGCTCGGCATTGTTTTGGTGACCCGCCTCTCGCTCTTCACGCACTATCATTTTCTGGCCCATATGTCCTTGCGATATTCCACTTTCTAATTCGTTATCTCTCATCACCTGCCCTTATTCATTGGAAGATGCCCCTTCCACCTTAGGCTGTTGGCTGTGAGACAAATATATCATCAGATCAACAAGATATCATTTAACATAAAAAACGAAGTGACGCAGTTGTGTCAAAGCAAGCCATCAAGGGCATGATCGGAGAATTTGTGGGCGTCATCGAAGTACTCCTGCAGGGTGCGCATATCCTTGTGGCGAGTGACTTCAATGATCTTGTTCATCGGCTTTCCGGCAGTTACAGCAGAGGTGATAAATCCACGCCGCAAGCTATGGCCACTGACGTAGAGATCGTCGATGGTTTGACCGGTTCGTCGCTTGATCATCAGATTGATGCCTTGGGGGCCGAGTGGTTCGGCCATCAGTTGACCCCAGCGGTTCATGCGCCGAAACAGCGGCCCTTCGCTGATCCGGCTTTTGCGCAACCAGTTTTGCAGTGCCGACACGGGGCAGTAGTGCTTGCCCGGGATCAGGGCTATCTCGGTTTCATGCAGCTGATGTTTGCTCGGTTTGAGGCGAAGGCGGATCCCCTGCCCCACAAAATCGAGATCACTCACCTCAATTCGGGCCGCTTCCGAGCGGCGTAAAGCACCACTGAACATCAGGAGCAGCAGGGTATGATCGCGCAAGCCCGCCAGATCACTGATGTCGATGCCATCCAGTACCTGGGTCAATGGTTGCAGCGTGAGGGCGCCGGTTTTGCGCTTGCGGTTATCCCCCAACCTGACAATACCGCGCATCATCTCCTTGATTTCGGGATGTTCGGTGGGCATGG
Source organism: Aeromonas fluvialis (assembly GCF_000819885.1). Lineage (GTDB taxonomy): Bacteria > Pseudomonadota > Gammaproteobacteria > Enterobacterales > Aeromonadaceae > Aeromonas > Aeromonas fluvialis. Next base: position 99,294 of record NZ_CDBO01000034.1, on the reverse strand, counting down.
GATGAATGCCTTTCTGCTTGAAGGCATAACGGATCCCGGCAAGCCGTCTTACCAGGGTTGCCGGTTTGCGAGGTTCGCCATTACGTAGTTCTCCCTTCCCCTCCTCTTTATCCAGCCAAACCCAATCGGCCAATACGCCGTCGGCCTGATCTGCCAAAAAGTTCATGATGTCGTGATGAGTGGTTTGTAGCGGATCCAGCCCATGCAATTGGCACCAGAAGACAAAAATACGGGTATCCGCCTGATAGGCATTGAGGGTGGAATCCGCTTTTGCACTGCGCAAAAAGCGGCGCGCTCGGCTATTTAGCTGCGCATCGAAAACAGTCTGTAGTGACTGATGAGCAGGATTTGACAAGGTTGGATATGCCACGGAACACGATGATTTATATGAATTTTAAGAGGATCTTACAGGATCTTTCATACACATCAAGTATCGATAATGAATATTATCGATACTTATAGCATGCTGTTTTAATACTCTTTAACCACGGTGAACAGACGAAACATCGGAATATGATTCAACCCAGTTTTGTATGGATTAACGAATTGTATTGGTTAGCTGAGTGAGAGATAACGCAACGCGTAGTTGATATTTAGGTGGGTAATCAACTTGGCATTTGAAATAAAAGAAGCCCCGAACAACGGGGCTTCTAGCTTATTTTTTTGCCAGTTTGAACAGTTCAAAGAAATTCCGGCTGGTTGCTTCTGCCAATTCGTTAAGCGGAATATGGCGCAGGTCGGCAATAAACTGGGCAACGTCACGCACAAAGGCGGGCTCGTTCTCCCTCCCCCGATGCGGAACGGGAGCAAGATAGGGCGAGTCGGTCTCGACCAGCAATCTGTCTAGGGGCAGTGCCTTGACCACGGCTTGCAAGGCGGACGCATTTTTGAAGGTGGCGATCCCCGAAATGGAGATATAGAACCCCATCGCCATTGCCGCTTGTGCCATCTCGAGGGATTCGGTGAAGCAGTGCAGCACACCGCCAACCTGATCCGCGCCCTCTTCACGCATGATCTGCAAGGTATCTTGCTGGGCATCGCGAGTGTGGATGATCAGCGGCTTGTTCAGGGCGCGGGCAACCCGGATATGTTCGCGGAAAGAGGCTTGCTGTACCTCTTTGTTCTCGGGGGAGTAAAAGTAGTCGAGCCCGGTCTCGCCGATGGCGATTACTCTTTCGTCCGCGGCCTGGGCCAGCAACAGGGCGGCATCGACGCCGGGTTCCTGATTGAGCGGGTGTACCCCGCAAGAGGCAAACACCTGGGGATAGGGGGCAATCGCCTCGAGCATGGTCGGGAACTGTTCCTGAGTCACACTGACACAGAGAAAATATCCCACATCCAGTTTCGCGGCCTTGGCCAGTACATCGGCCATGCTGGTCTGCTTGCTGCCATAGCTGAGGCGATCGAGATGACAGTGGGAATCAACGAGTAACATATAAAACCTTTTGCTTGTCGGTACTTATAACCAGCGGCTGAGCCAGTTCATCAAATGGATGGTGGGATTGGAGAGCTGCCCCGGCTGGCAAGCGGCTTTGAGGGCAACCAGATCTTGTTCTGCCTCCAGCAGTTTTTCGCTGGAGTGCTGCTCCGCCAACCGCTGACTCAAAATAGCCAGATCCGGCATTGCCAGTTGATGGTGACCACATCCAGCCTGGGTTTTCAGGGCATCACACAAGAAGAGCTGCAACCAGTGCAACCTGACTTGCGTCTCCTGACCCAGCTGGCTGCACAGTGCCGTCGCCTTGACCGGGCTTTGACTCAGAGCGACAAACTGTTCCAGCAGTTCGCGGCGAGTACCATCCTGTTGCTGCTCGATATAGTCGAGTACCCGCAGCGGGGCCCCCTGACAGATCCGCACCTGAGCCAGGGTGGCCTGATGACCCTGTTCGGCCAACCAGCGTACCGTCTCCCCTTCCGCAGGCAACTGACAGACATGTTTGTGACAGCGACTGAGAATGGTGGGGAGCAACCGGGAAACTTGGGAGGCGATCAACAACAACAGGCTGTCACCGGCGGGCTCTTCCAGGGTTTTCAGCAGGGCGTTGGCCGCCGATTCAGTCATCCGCTCTGCATCTGGAATGATCACCACCTTGCCACGGCCGAGCTGGGCAGAGCCCTGCAGCCGGGTGCAGATCTCGCGGATCGCTTCAACCCCGATGGTCTTGCTATCGCGCGTGATAGTGCCGAGATCCGGGTGGTTACCCTTGTCAAACAGCTGGCAAGAGTGGCAATGACCGCAGGGCTCTCCGCGATCAGGTTGCTGGCAAAGGTGCAAACGTGCCAACCGCTCGGCCAGCTGCTCCTTGCCAAGACCGGGATCGCCGAGCAACAACCAGGCGTGGCCGAGACGACCGGACTGGGCAGTCTGGCTCAGGGCATGCCAGTCGGGGATCAGCCAGGGATACATAGCGGCTCGTTCGACAGGTAATGGTCCAATGCACGCTCGATGGCCGTTTTGACCAGATCCGGCGTTTGCGCCGCATCGATCACCACAATGGAGTCATCCTTGGCGGCCAGTTCGAGATAACGAGTTCGGGTGCGCTCGAAGAAGCTAAGTTGCTCCAGTTCGATGCGATCCAGCTCGCCGCGATGGCGAGCACGCTGCAAGCCAAGGGCGGGATCGATATCGAGATAGAGGGTGAGATCCGGCTTGAAGTTGCCGAGTACCGCCTGCTTGATGGCACCGATGAGCTGGGCATCGATACCACGACCACCGCCCTGATAGGCCTGGGAGGAGAGATCGTGGCGATCCCCCACCACCCAGATGCCGTCGGCCAATGCCGGCTTGATGCGAGTCTCCACCAGTTGTACCCGGGAGGCGTACATTAGCAGCAGTTCGGCCTCGATGGTGAGCCGCTCATCGTGCACCTCTTTGACGATGGCCCGCATCCGCTCGGCCAGCGGCGTGCCACCCGGCTCGCGGGTGCACTCGATCCGGTCGATGCCGTGAGCATGCAGATAGTCGGTCACATAACGCACGGCCGAGCTCTTCCCTGCCCCTTCCAATCCTTCGATCACAATAAATGTAGACATTAGGGTTTCTTCAATATGTATTCGCGAACCGCCCGATTGTGTTCATCGAGGGTCTTGGAGAAATAGTGAGCACCGCCCCCCTTGGCGACAAAGTAGAGATAGTCGGTCGATTTGGGGTTGAGCGCGGCGTCGATGGAGGCCTTGCCTGGCATGGCGATGGGCGTGGGCGGCAGACTGTCGATCACATAGGTGTTGTAGGGGTTCTTATCTGTCAGATCGCTGCGGCGAATATTGCCATCGTAGCGATCCTTTACCCCGTAAATGACGGTAGGATCGGTTTGCAACTTCATGCCCAGACGCAGACGATTGACGAACACGGAGGCGATCTGTGGCCGCTCTTCGGGTAGCCCCGTCTCCTTTTCAATGATCGAAGCCATGATCAGCGCCTCATAGGGCGTTTTGTAAGGCAGGTTGGGCTGACGTTTTTCCCAGCTCTGCTGCAGGAAGGTTTCCATATCCTGGTGAGCGCGGCGCAAGATCGAGAGATCACTGGCATGGGTGGTATAGGCGTAAGTTTCCGGCAAAAACCACCCCTCCAGCTTGCCATTCTCGATACCGAGCTCCTGCGCCAAGTCGGCTTCGGATTGCTCGACGGTCAGCCGCTCAAGATATGGGGCGCTGGAGAGCTGCTTCTGCCAATCCTCAAAACGGGACCCTTCAACGAAGGTGAGGCTGAAATGAAACTCCTTGCCAGACGCAAACAGCGAGAGGGTCTCCTTGAGTAGGGCCCCCTCCTTGATCTCGTAGGTGCCAGACTTGATCGCCACCAGTTCAGGATGGCCGCGCAGCCAGAGCCTCACCGCCCAAGGGGCAACCTCACCCTCTCCGAGTTCGGCAATCAGGCGCGCTGCATGGGCGCCCTTCTCCACCGTAAAGAGGTGGGTCGGCCCCATGTTGGTAAGCGTCTCCACTTGTTGCCATTTGTAATATATATAGCCCCCGGCGGCGGCAACCGTCAGTGCCGCCCCCGCAAGCAGGGTGTAAAGCCGATTAAACTTCAATGACCAAACGCTCCTGTAAACGGCGACTCATTACCGCTGCGGGATAAACCACATCTTCGATACCGTTAACCGGCACCACCCCCATCAGGGTATTGGTGAGCCACACCTCTTCCGCTTGCCATAGTGACTCCAAGGGAGCCTCTACTACACGCAACTCAATACTCATCTGTTTCAGCATCGTCATGACCTGGCGGCGCATGATGCCGTCGACACCACAATGGGCCAGATCAGGCGTAAAGACCGTCTTGCCCCGACGCCAAAACAGATTGGCACTGACTCCTTCAGTCAGAAAACCGCGACTGTTAAGCACTATTCCTTCGACTGCGCCTCTGCTGGCAAGTTCGCTTTTTAGCAAAACTTGTTCCAGTCGATTCAAGGTCTTGAGTCCGGCCAGCATGGGTGCATCGCCGATCCGCTGGCGACAGACCACCATCTCTATCCCCTCCTGTTGCCACTTGCCGTAGTGGGAAGGAAAAGGTGCCAGAGCGACAATCCGGGTAGTATGTTGACATCCACTGCCATCATAGCCACGGCCACCCTCGCCACGGGTCAGGATCACCTTGGCCACGCATTGTGGCTGATTGGCCACCATGGCTTCAACCTCGTCGGTCAGGAGGCGCCAGTTCGGATCTGCCAGCCCCAACCGGCTATTGGCCAGCTGTAGCCGCGCTAGATGGGCAGGCCAGTGCAACACACGACCGTCCCTGACTGCCATGGTGGTGAAATGACCGTCCCCATAGGCCAGCCCGCGATCATTGGCCGAGATGGTGTCAAGTTGCATTCCATTGATAAGCACAGGGATCCCTCCGATAAAAAAGGCCCGATACCGGCAGTATCGGGCCTGTGTTCTTTGCCCTGCGGCAAATTATACGCGTTTGAAGATCAGTGAGCCATTGGTGCCACCAAAACCAAACGAGTTGGAGAGCGCATACTCGAAGCTGGCCGACTTGGCCACGTGGGGGACCAGATCCAGATCGCACTCTTCATCCGGGTTGTCCAGGTTGATGGTGGGCGGCGCCACCTGATCACGCAGGGCCAACACAGTGATGATCGCCTCGATGGCTCCGGCAGCACCCAACAGGTGCCCCGTCATGGATTTGGTGGAGCTGATCATCAGGGATTTGGCATGCTCGCCAAACACCGACTTCATGCCGCGCAGCTCGGCTACATCACCCAGCGGGGTGGAGGTGCCGTGGGCATTGATGTAACCGATCTGCTCGGGGGCAATGCCGGCATCCTTGATGGCATTTTTCATGGCGCGGGCGCCACCATTGCCATCGGCGGGGGGGGCGGTCATGTGGTAAGCGTCGCCGCTCATGCCAAAACCGACCAGCTCGGCGTAGATCTTGGCGCCGCGGGCCTTGGCGTGTTGGTACTCTTCCAGCACCAGAACACCGGCACCATCACCCAGTACGAAACCGTCGCGGTCTTTATCCCACGGGCGACTCGCCTTTTGCGGCTCGTCATTGCGGTTGGAGAGCGCCTTGGCCGCGGCAAAACCGCCCATCCCCATCGGGGTGGAGGCTTTCTCGGTACCGCCGGCGACCATCACGTCGGCATCACCATAAGCGATCATCCGACTCGCCATACCGATGGCATGGGTACCTGTGGTACAGGCGGTGGTCACGGCGATATTCGGCCCTTGCAGACCTTTCATGATGGAGAGATGACCGGACACCATATTGATGATGGTGGACGGCACAAAAAAGGGGCTCAGCTTGCGCGGACCACCGTTGATCAGGCTGCTATGGTTCTGTTCAATCAGTCCCAGACCGCCGATACCGGAGCCAATCGCTACGCCGATACGCTCGGCATTCTCTTCATTGATGGTCAGGCCGGAATCATCCAGCGCCTGAATACCGGCTGCGATACCGTATTGAATGAAGAGGTCCATCTTGCGAGCCTCTTTACGGTTGATGCCGTACTGCTCGGGATCAAAATCTTTGACCAAACCTGCGAAACGGGTTGCATACTCGCTCGCATCAAAGTGATCGATAAGGGAAATGCCGCTCTGCCCCTTGAGCAGTGCTTGCCAGCTGGATTCGGCAGTGTTGCCTACCGGGGAAAGCATCCCTAAGCCGGTCACCACGACTCTGCGTTTTGACACTGAGGTAGTCTCCGAGAGGTGATTTGAGAGGAAACAAATACAAAAGAAGCGGCCCTTGGGCCGCTTCTTTGAAAACAGGAACTTATTCCTGATTAGCGGTGATGTAGTCGATAGCCGCTTGAACAGTGGTGATCTTCTCGGCTTCTTCATCAGGAATTTCGGTATCGAATTCTTCTTCCAGCGCCATTACCAGTTCAACGGTATCCAAAGAGTCAGCGCCCAGGTCGTCGACGAAGGAGGCCGCATTCTTAACGTCTTCCTCTTTAACACCCAGTTGTTCGATGATGATTTTCTTTACGCGTTCTTCGATGTTGCTCATGACCTGAATTTTCCTTTAAAAATACGCTATTTGCGTCTGGTTGGGGTAGTTTATTCAATTGCTGTGAGTTTGCAAGTAGCTTACCTCTGGTCAAACCACGAAATGTGCCAAACTTCGGCGTACTATCGCAAATTTGAACAGAACTCACGACAAATTGATTACACCATGTACATCCCGCCGTTAACATGCAGGGTTTCACCGGTGATATAGGCTGCTTCTTCAGAAGCCAAGAATACCACAGCGGCGGCAATCTCTTTCGGATCACCCAAACGGGCGGCAGGCACCTGGCTCATGATGCCGGCACGTTGCTCTTCATTCAGAGCGCGGGTCATGTCGGTTTCAATGAAACCGGGGGCAACCGCATTCACAGTGATGCCACGGGAGGCCACTTCCCGCGCCAGCGACTTGGTAAAACCAACCAGACCGGCCTTGGCGGCAGCATAGTTGACCTGACCGGCGTTGCCCATGGTACCAACTACGGAACCGATGCTGATGATGCGACCATTACGCTTCTTCATCATTGCACGTAACACCGGTTTGCTCAGACGGTACAGCGAGGTCAGATTGGTATCGATGATCTCGTTCCACTCGTCATCTTTCATCCGCATCAGCAGGTTGTCACGGGTTATCCCTGCGTTGTTGATCAGGATATCAATGTCGCCAAAGCGCGCCTTGATAGCGGCAAAGACGGTTTCGATGGATTCCTGGCTGGTCACGTTCAGTGCCATGCCGCAACCATGGTCGCCCAGATAGACGCTGATCGCCTCGGCACCGCTCTCGCTGGTTGCCGTACCAACCACTTTCGCGCCACGAGCGGCAAAGGTTTCTGCAATCGCACGACCAATGCCACGACTGGCCCCGGTCACCAACACAACCTTATCGGTAAAACTCATCACTTGCTCCTGTTTACTTGATCTGGGCCAACGCCTGTTCGAAAGAGGCGGCATCGTTGGCGTGAATACCTTCCACGCGCTTGTCGATGCGCTTGGCGAGCCCAGTCAGCACTTTGCCCGGGCCCATCTCGATCTCGAGGGTAACGCCCTCATTGGCCATCCGCTCGACAGTCTCGGTCCAACGAACCGGGCTGAACAGCTGACGGACCAGTGCTTGCTTGATGGCGGCCGGATCCTGTTCACAGGATACGTCGACATTATTGATGACTGCGATGGTTGGAACCTTGATCTCGATCCCGTCCAGCGCAGCTGCCAGTTTTTCAGCAGCCGGTTTCATCAGTGCACAGTGAGACGGTACGGAAACCGGCAGCGGCAGTGCACGCTTGGCACCCGACTCTTTCATCAGTACGTTGGCACGCTCGACGGCCTCTTTATGACCGGCGATCACCACCTGGCCCGGAGAGTTGAAGTTGACCGGAGAGACTACTTGCCCTTGCGCCGCTTTCTCGCAGTTGGCCGCGATGGAGTCGTTGTCCAGACCTATGATGGCCGCCATGGCGCCGGTCCCTTCCGGTACCGCTTCCTGCATGGCCAGACCACGCAGCTCAACCAGTTTGACCGCATCGACAAAATCGAGTGCGCCGCTGCACACCAGGGCGGAGTATTCCCCTAGGCTGTGACCCGCCATAAGGGCAGGCGTTGCCCCACCCTGCTGTTGCCACAGACGCCACAGGGCGACAGAGGCCGTCAGCAGCGCAGGCTGGGTGCGCCAGGTTTTGTTCAGATCGTCAACCGGACCATCCATCACCAGGGTAAACAGGTCATAACCCAGCACCTGGCTCGCCTCGGCGAAGGTCTCCTTGATCACGGTATGTTGTTCGGCCAGCTCGGCCAGCATGCCAACGGACTGGGAACCTTGTCCCGGGAAGGCAATGGCAAATTGGGTCATCATTGATTCCTTTTAGATAAGACAAAAATGAAATCGTTGACGGGATGATGGGTGCATCATCCCGCCGAAGCTCAGAGGCGAACCAGCGCAGAGCCCCAGGCAAAACCGCCACCAAAGGCCTCCAGCAGTACCAACTGACCCGGTTTGATCCGACCGTCGCGTATCCCTTCATCAAAGGCGATGGGCACGGATGCAGCAGAGGTGTTGCCGTGCTTGTCGAGGGTCAGCACTACCTTGTCGAGGCTCATCCCCAGCTTCCTAGCGGTGGCACTGATGATGCGAAAGTTAGCCTGATGAGGCACCAGCCAGTCCAGCTCGCTCGGCTCGATGCCGGCTGCGGCCAGGGTTTCGGTCACGATCTCGCTCAGGCGAGTGACCGCTACCTTGAAGACATCGTTGCCCTTCATATACATGTAGGCTTCGAGCTCGGCCCCCGGCATGCCGCGACGGGGCTGCGGCAACTTGAGCAACTCACCATAACGACCATCGGCATGGAGATGGGTGGAGAGAATGCCCGGTGTCTCGCTGGCACCGACAATCACAGCCCCAGCCCCGTCACCAAACAGGATGATGGTGCCGCGATCTTGCGGATCGCACATGCGAGAGAGCACATCAGCCCCGACGACCAGCACATGGCGGGCAGCGCCGGATTTGACAAACTGATCGGCAATGGAGAGCGCGTAGGTGAAACCGGCGCAGGCCGCCGCCACGTCAAAGGCTGGAATGCCCGGTACCCCGAGCAGTCCCTGCAGTTCGCAGGCGGCAGCGGGGAAGGCATTTTCAGCACTGGTGGTGGCCAGCACTATCATATCGAGATCGGCAGCGGTCAGTCCCGCTGCATCCAGGGCGCGCAGGGCGGCCTGGTAAGAGAGGGTAGCTACGGTCTCGTCAGCACCGGCAATACGGCGCTCATGGATACCGGTGCGTTCCACGATCCACTCATTACTGGTCTCAACCATCTGTTCGAGATCGGCGTTGGTACGCACTGAACTCGGCAGGTAGCTGCCAGTACCCAGAATTTTGCTATGCATAGAGTTCTTATAGGTCCCTGTCAGAGAAGACAGCTTCAAGGCGATCTGCTATTTGCAGTGGAAGTTGATGTTTGGCCTCTTGTGCGGCCAGCAGGATCGCATTACACAGAGCGCGCCGTTCGGCCCGCCCATGACTTTTTACCACAATGCCGCGCAATCCTAACAGACTTGCCCCGTTATACTGGTCGGGGTTCAGGTAAGAAAAACGTCGTTTGAACAGAAATCCGGCGATCCGGCCAAGCAAAGTGCGTTTCTTGCGGGGATATCCGGCCAACTGGGCCATCATCCGCACCACCCCCTCCGCCGTCTTGAGGGCCACATTGCCGACAAAGCCGTCGCAGACGATCACGTCGCACTCGCCGCTGAAGATGCAATCTCCCTCAACAAAGCCGACGAAGTTGAGCGCCTGACACTGGCGCAGCAATTCGGCGCTGTGGCGTACCAGATCATTGCCCTTGATCTCCTCCTCGCCAATGTTGAGCAAGGCCACCCGGGGAGTGGCAACCCCCTCCACCTTTTCAGCCACCACTGAACCCATCACCGCGAATTGCAGCAAGGTATCGGCATCGCAACTGACGTTGGCCCCCAGATCCAGCATCACGGTACGTTTGCCATTCAAGGTAGGCAGCGCCTTGATAAGAGCTGGGCGGTCGACACCGGGCAAGGATTTGAGCACACACTTGGCCATGGCCATCAGGGCACCGGTATTGCCGGCACTGACGCAGGCATCGGCCTCCCCGGCTTTCACCAGATTGAGTATCACCCGCATGGAGGAGTCTTTCAGAGTACGCAACGCCACGATAGGCTTGTCGCCCATGCCAACCACTTGGGATGCATGTACGAAACGGACGCGGGGGTGATTGAGCAAGCCATGTTGCTGCAGCAAAGAAGAGGTCTGGTGCTGGTCGCCGACCAGGATCAGTTTTAGCTGAGGTAAAAGAGACAGTGCCTGCACGGCGGCAGGCACTGTTTCCGAGGGGCCAATATCTCCCCCCATGATGTCTAGCGCGACAGTTTGCGTAGACAAAGGCAATCCTTAAGCGATTACCTTTTTACCGCGGTAGAAACCATCGGCAGTCACGTGGTGACGACGATGAATTTCGCCACTGGTCTGATCAACAGTCAGGGCAGCAGTGGTCAGCGCATCGTGGGAACGACGCATGCCACGCTTGGCACGGGTTTTACGGTTCTGTTGTACGGCCATTGTAGGCTAACTCCTAAATTCACTTACGTTTAAGCTCTTCAAGAACTGCAAAGGGATTCGGCCGCTCATCAGCAGGTTCGATGTCACCCCAGGTCATCTCCATGTTCCCTCTCGGGCATGCATCCAGAGAATGCATTGCGACTTGAGGCAACGAGAGGATGAGTTCATCCTCCAGGATTTGATGAAGATCTATCTCGCCGTTTTCGTCCAACTCAATGGGCTCATAAGCTTCCGGCAGTTCTTCCTCGTTTGTTCTTTCGAACAGCGGAGTGTAGATAAATTCAGCTTCGCAGAGATGCTCGAATGTCTCTCCACAACGTTGGCAAACCAGGTCAACCTTGGCATGGGCAGTGCCTTTCATAACGGTCAACTTCTGGACATCTTTGCCAAAGTGCAGTGATACATCGATATCACCCTGCAAGCCAGCGGTTGATTCCTCCAGCCTGGGCATCTGCGACTTTTCCACTACCCCGACATAATCGAGCAGTTTCAAGGCACTACGGACTGGATCAACCTTAACGGGCAACTTCACCTTTTGCATAGGGCGCGAATATTATAGGTCCAACAACTGATAGTCAAAGGAAAAAGTCCTTACCGCCGATGATTTTAACTCAACAAGTCCCTAAAATGCCGGTACCTGCTTTCATCGGTATCTCGATTATGCCACAGAATCTGATCCTCGCCTCAACTTCTCGCTATCGCAAGGCCCTGCTGGAGAAGCTTGGCCTCCCTTTTGAATGTGCCGCCCCCGACGTGGATGAGCGCCCACTGGCAGGCGAATCCGCCGAAACACTTGTGGCCAGGCTGGCCCGTGGCAAGGCAGATGCCATCGCCCAGCAACGTGATCAGGGCTTGATCATCGGTTCTGATCAGGTGTGCGTCTGCGACGGTCGTATCCTCGGCAAGCCGGGCACCATCGACAAGGCGGTCGCGCAGCTGATGGCGGCCCAGGGTCGCAGCGTCACCTTCTATACCGGCCTGTGCGTGGTGAATGCCGCCACAGGCAAGGCTCATCAGCTGGTGGAACCTTTCACCGTCCATTTTCGCACACTCAATGAGGCCGCCATCCGTCGCTATGTCGAGGCTGAATTGCCCCTCGATTGTGCTGGCAGTTTCAAATGTGAAGGGATGGGGATCGTACTGTTCAAGAGGCTGGAGGGGCGCGATCCTAACGCATTGATCGGTCTGCCACTGATAGGCCTGATCGAACTTCTGGATCGCCACGGCATCGCCCTGCCCTGATTGCGGGCGAATAGATGAGCTCGAAGAGATATAAGAAGCCCGGTCAATGGACCGGGCTGCCGTTATCACAGATTGAGGTCGCTCAAAGGAAGACTCTTACAATAGCGTGTTGAGCACAGCCATGGTGTCTACCACCGCCACCGGCCCGTGACGACCGAGGGCATCGCGGCTATCCACACCCCAGGTGACGCCAATTCGCGGCATGGCGATCGCCTCGGCCATCGCCATATCGTGAACAGAGTCGCCGATCATCACCGCCTGCCATGGTAAAAGCCCCAGCTCATCCAGGATCTGTACAAGCATTAGCGGATCAGGCTTGGAGCGCGCCTCATCGGCCCCACGACTGGTCACAAACAACGGACGCAGCCCGGTTTCTTCCAATACTCTATCCAGCCCACGGCGTGATTTGCCGGTAGCGACGGCCAACTGCAGCCCCCGTGCCTGCCAGGCATGCAGCAACTCCTCTGCTCCGGCAAACAGCGGGCTGGGGGTAACATCGTGCAGATAGTGATGACGATAGCGCTCGATGAGTGCGGCAATCTGGCGCTCATCAATGGTGCTGCCACTGTCGCTACATAAGGGGAACAGACGGGGCATGGCGACATCGAGGCTCATTCCGATGATCTGCCGAATCCGAGCTGGTGCAGGCACCGCCAGCTCACAATCTCTGGCCGCCCCCTGCACACAGGCCACAATCCGGCCCACCGAATCCATCAGGGTACCGTCCCAATCGAAAATGGCGAGCCGGATATCCTGCATCAGCGTGGCAAGCCGTTGAGGAAGTTGTCGAGCTCAGGCGCCAGCGGCGCTTCTACCTGCATCTCACGACCATCGGCCGGATGGGTGAAGCTGAGCTTCCAGGCATGCAAAAAGAGCCGTTTTAGCCCTTGATTACGCATCTTTTCATCAAACGCAGCTTCACCGTACTTATCGTCACACGCGATCGGGTGACCGGCATGCAGGGTGTGCACGCGGATCTGGTGAGTTCGGCCGGTAATGGGGCTGCATTCGACCAAGGTCGCTTCGGCAAATTGACGCACGATACGGAAGCGGGTTTCGGAGGGCTTGCCATCGGCACTGACCCGCACCACCCGTTCACCGGATTGCAGGTCGTTTTTGCGCAGCGGCGCATTGACCACCTTGACGTGAGCCTGCCACTTGCCGCGTACCAGCGCCAGATACTGCTTGCGCATGGTCTTGACCCGCAACTGCTCATGCAAGCTGCGCAGGGCGCTGCGTTTTTTGGCAACCAGCAGTACGCCAGAGGTATCGCGGTCAAGTCGATGAACCAGTTCGAGGAAACGAGCTTCCGGACGCAGGGCGCGTAGCCCTTCGATAACACCAAAGCTCAGGCCACTGCCGCCGTGAACCGCCATGCCGGAGGGCTTGTTCAGGACGATCATGGCATCGTCTTCGAACAAGATCTGGCTCTCCAGACGCTGGATAACACCGAGGTTGGCCGAGGGCAGCTCATTCTTCTCGGCAACGCGCACGGGTGGGACCCGCACCTCGTCACCTGCGCAGAGTTTGTACTCCGGTTTGATGCGCTTTTTGTTAACCCGCACTTCGCCTTTGCGAAGGATGCGATAGATCAGGCTCTTGGGGACGCCCTTTAGCTGAGTCTTGAGAAAATTGTCGATGCGCTGCCCGTCATGCTCAGCTTCGATGGTGAGCAGCTGCACTTGTTGTTGTATCTGTGTCATGGCGCGGATTTTAACACTGCCAGCGCCCCTTGGCTGCATGGTTTGTTGAAAAATGGCACCTTGCTATAAAAGAGGTTTAAATGGGATAATAAACAAGGTTTTGTCATTGTGTTCAAGCCTTGTACTAAGTGGCCAAAAAGTATGCCACCCAATCCCGAAACACCGTGTATACAAGAACATGACGGTTCCCGGGTGCGAGGTACAACGCATGGAGAACACAAACATCACCGTTTATTTGTCTCCATTTCGGCATCCTTATTCATCCCTTCTCGAGAAGGGATGACCATAGCGCCCTTAGTTTGCGCCTCATGCATACCCCAACCGGGAGGTTGCCACAGTATGCTGAAGACCCGAGGCCGGCGCCGGCAGGACCCAGATGGAGGAAATCAAAATGACACAATAACGAGAACTCAATGAAAAGAATGCTTATCAACGCAACTCAAGAAGAGGAGTTGCGCGTAGCGCTGGTTGACGGACAACAGCTCTACGATTTGGATATTGAAAGTCCGGGACACGAGCAGAAAAAAGCGAACATTTACAAGGGTAAAATCACCCGCGTAGAACCCAGCCTTGAAGCTGCTTTTGTCGACTACGGCGCCGAGCGCCACGGTTTCCTGCCGTTGAAGGAGATCGCCCGCAATTACTTCCCCTCCGGTTACTCCTATCAGGGTCGTCCCAATATCAAAGAAGTGGTCCGCGAAGGTCAGGAAGTTATCGTCCAGATCGACAAGGAAGAGCGTGGCACCAAGGGTGCAGCCCTCACCACCTTTATCAGCCTGGCAGGTAGCTACCTGGTACTGATGCCCAACAACCCCCGTGCCGGTGGTATCTCCCGCCGTATCGAAGGTGATGAGCGGACTGAACTGAAAGAAGCCCTGAACGGATTGACCGTGCCGGAAGGCATGGGCCTGATCGTGCGTACCGCCGGTGTGGGCAAGTCTCCGGAAGAGCTGGAGTGGGATCTGAACGTTCTGCTCAACCACTGGGACTCCATCCACAAGGCCTCACAAGAGCGCTCCGCGCCTGTGCTGATCCACCAGGAAAGCAACGTCATCGTCCGTGCCATCCGTGATTATCTGCGTCGCGATGTGGGCGAGATCCTGATCGACAATCCGGTGATTTTCGAACGCGCCAAGGCGCATATCGAACTGGTACGTCCCGATTTCCTCAACCGTGTGAAGCTGTACAAGGGTGAAGTTGCCCTGTTCAACCACTTCCAGATTGAGAGCCAGATCGAGTCAGCTTTCCAGCGTGAAGTGCGCCTCCCCTCCGGCGGCAGCATCGTTATCGATCCGACCGAAGCCCTGACCTCCATCGATATCAACTCCTCCCGCGCAACCAAGGGCGGCGATATCGAAGAGACTGCGCTGCAAACCAACCTGGAAGCGGCCGACGAAATTGCCCGTCAATTGCGTCTGCGTGACCTAGGTGGCCTGATCGTGATCGACTTCATCGACATGACACCGGTTCGCCATCAGCGCGATGTGGAAAACCGTCTGCGTGAAGCGGTTCATCAGGACAGGGCCCGCATCCAGCTGGGCCGGATCTCCCGTTTCGGTCTGCTGGAGATGTCTCGCCAGCGTCTGCGCCCCTCCCTCAACGAGTCCAGTAGCCATATCTGCCCCCGTTGCCAGGGTCAAGGCGTGATCCGTGACAACGAATCCCTCGCTCTGTCCATCCTGCGTCTCATCGAAGAAGAGGCGATGAAGGACAACACCGAGCAGGTTCACGGCCAGGTGCCGGTGGATGTTGCCGCCTATCTGCTTAACGAGAAGCGTGCCGCTATCGCCAGTCTGGAACAGCGCAATGATGTGCGTGTTTACATCATTCCGAACCAGCATCTGGAAACCCCGCACTACGAAGTGACCCGCATTCGTCAGAACGAGATCCCGGAAGCGGCCAGCTACGAGCTAAAAACCGAGATTGCTAAGCCGGTCTACCAACCGAAGCAAGCTCAGGTGATCGAACGCGAACAGCCGCTGCTGCAAGGCTTCGCCCAACCGGCACAACCGGCCCCTGTTGCACCGCAACAGCCGACGACACCCGTTGCAGCAGCCCCTGCCGAAGCCGGTTTCTTCAGCAAGCTAATCAAAGGCATTACCGGCCTGTTCAGCAGCGATGCAGCACCTGCCGAAGTCAAAGTACCCGCCGAGAAACCGGCAGTGCGGGAAACGCGTAAAGAGGAAGGTCATCGTCACCAGCGTGAAGAGGCCCGTGGCCGTGGTCAGCGTCCTCGTCGTGACGACAACCGTAACAATCGCAACAACGCCGAAGCTGGCGAGAAGCGTGAAGGTGGCAACCGCGAAGCCGGTGAAAACCGCAATCGCCGTCCGCGCAAAGAGCGCGAGCCTCGTCAGGAGCGTGAAGCCCGTAACGAGACCCGTGGCGAAGTGCGCAGCGAACAGCGCATGGAACGTGAGCCCCGTCAAGAACGCGAACCGCGTCAGGAACGTGAACCACGCGCGCCGCGTCCGGCCCGTGAGCCTCGCGCTCCCCGCGAGCCCCGTGCCGAGGTCGTTGTGGAAGCGGTAGATGGCGTTGATGCAACTACCACCCAGCCACGTCAGGAGAAAGAGCAGAAAGTGGCCGAGCGCCGCGAACGTCGTCAACTGCGCAAGCAGATCCGTGTCGATGTTGCCACTGCTGACACCCCTGCCCTGCCGGTTGACGAAGTGCCAGCGCAAGCTGAGGTGATCGACACCCCCCTTGGTAACGAACAGGAAGAGCAGAGTGAAGGCCAGCGCCGTTCACGCCGCACTCCGCGCAGCCAGCGTATCGAAGGCCAGCGCCGCAAGCGCATCAACGAAGATGCCCGCAGCCAGCGTGACGAAGAACAGCAAGATACCACCACTCTGACCACCGCAGCCCAGGCAGATATTGCCAAAGCGCAGGTTGAAGAACCGGTAGTGCCTGTTGTTACCATCCCGAGCGCTGAAGCCGTCGCTGCTGCCCTGCAAGCCTCTGCTGCACTGACCGAGCATGTGGTTGTCGAAGCCGTTGCTGAAGAAGCTGCCGAGCAGGCCACTGCCCAGGTTGCAGCAACTCAAGCCGAGGTTGCTGCCAGCCCGGTTGTTGCAGCTGTCACTGAGGTTGTAGTTGCCGCAGAGCCAGAAGTTGCCGTTATCGCCGCTCCGGTTGTCGACGTGGCTGCCGCTACCGTGGTTGAAACCGCTCAGGCTGTTGAAGCCCCAGCTGTAACAGCTCCTGTTATGGAAACTGCATCGGTAGCCACCATAGTCGAGATGCCAGCCGCAGTTGTCGAAACCCCGGCAACTGTCGCTGCCGTTGTGGCGGAAGAGACTCCGGTCGTCACCAAACAGGTAGTACACGGTGCAGGCCTGCTGGCTCGTGCCCGCAAGGCATCCGCACCGATGGCCACGCCTGCCGAAGCACCGGTACTGCCAGCCCGTGAGTCTGTCAACTACCCACCACTGGTGCGGGGAGACGTCACCAGCTCCGGCCGCCATGGCGGCAGTACAGCTGCAGTGAATAGTGCATCCTGCCCCGCAGGTCGCCCCTGATATCCGCCGGTAACGACCAAATCAAGAGCCACACTATATGTGTGGCTCTTTTTTTATCAATAACATTGAGTCGCTGCACCTCATCAGTCGAGGGAAATAAGGTGCCTTATGCAAATGAAATCATCCTCTTTCACCCTATTTTTGCTTGCGACACTAACCATAAAATCAGTAAAGAGGAGGGCTGGGTTCTGCTGACACCCTTCCTGTTCCCTCCCCTGCATTTCTTCTTCCGCCTTTGAGATCGTTTTCACATTTCCGTGGTTTTGCCGTGGCCCTTCCTTCGTAAAAAGCCTATCTTTGTGCCATGAGGCAACCGGTTGCGTAACCGGTTGCCTGACGGTTCACAGATTGACGGGCCAAGGCCTGATGAGGTGCTGTATGAAACGAGGCGTACTGCTCAATGCTCCCCTGAGTGCTCTGGTGGCACAGATGGGCCACACCGACGAGATCACCGTCTGCGATGCAGGTTTGCCCATTGCGGCAGGGCCGGAGCGGATCGATCTGGCGCTGATGGCGGGGACGCCCAGCCTTGAAACCGTACTGACCGCCCTGCTCACCGATCTGGTGGTGGAGAAGGCGATCATGGCAAGCGAGATCAAGCAGATCAGCCCCGCCGCCCATCAGGCGCTGGTCGATCAACTTGAGGCCCACGCAGCCGCCCAAGGCAAGCCCATCGCCATCGAATACTGCCTGCACGAGGAGTTCAAAACCCGCTCCCGTCAGAGTAAGGCGATCGTGCGCAGCGGCGAGGTGACTCCCTACGCCAACCTGATCCTCTGCGCCGGTGTGGCGTTTTAAGCCTCTTCAAGGAAGCTGCAAATGAGCACAACCTCCCCCCTCTCACCCATTCTGGAGCTGACCGGGATCGTCAAGACCTTCCCCGGTGTGCGCGCCCTCGACGAAGCGGGTCTGCGGGTCTATCCGGGCCAGGTGATGGCCCTGCTCGGTGAAAATGGCGCCGGCAAATCCACCCTGATGAAGGTGCTGACCGGTATCTATCAGGCCGATGCGGGCAGCGTCAGCTACCGCGGTCAGTCGGTCCATTTCAAGGGCCCCCGCGACTCTCAGGATCAGGGGATCAGCATCATCCATCAGGAGCTGAACCTGCTGCCGGAGTTGTCGATTGCCGCCAACATCTTCCTCGGTCGCGAACCGCGCACCCGTTTTGGCAGCATCGACCACAAACAGTTGGGCGAACGGGCCAGCGGCCTGTTGGCGCGACTTGGCGTCAAACATGGGCCGGATACCCGACTCGGGGATCTCTCCATCGGCGAACAGCAGATGGTGGAGATCGCCAAGGCGCTGTCGTTCGATGCCAGCGTCATCATCATGGACGAACCGACCGATGCGTTGACCGATACCGAGACCGAGCAGCTGTTCAAGGTTATCCGCGAGCTGCGTGAGCAGGGTTGCGGCATCGTCTATATCTCCCACCGCCTCAAAGAGATCTTCGAGATCTGCGATCGGGTCACCGTGCTGCGCGATGGCAAGTGGATCGGCGAGAAGGCGGTGAGCGATCTGGATGAAGACAAGATCATCGAGATGATGGTGGGTCGCCGACTGGAAGAGCAGTACCCGCGCCTTGAGCGCGAGTTCGGCCCCGTCAGCCTGCAGGTGAAAGATCTAGCCGGCCCAGGCGTGCGCGGGGTGAGCTTCTCCCTGCGTCAGGGGGAAATTCTGGGCTTTAGCGGCCTGATGGGCTCCGGCCGCACCGAGCTGATGAAGCTTATCTATGGCGCCAGCCCCATCAGCGCCGGTGAAGTGGAAGTAGATGGTCATGCTCTGGTGCCCAAAAGCCCGGCCGACGGGTTGGCCGCTGGCATCGCCTATATCTCCGAAGATCGCAAAGGCGATGGCCTGGTGCTGGAGCTCTCGGTACGCGAAAACATGAGTCTGTGCGCCCTCGACGAGTTCATCAGCAACGGCAAGATTGACGGCAAGGCCGAGCGGCAGGCGGTGGGCGACTATGTGCGCCTGTTCAATATCAAGACCCCGAGTCAGGATCAGCTAATAAAGCTCCTCTCCGGCGGCAACCAGCAGAAGGTAGCCATCGCCAAGGGGCTGCTGACCCGGCCCAAGGTGCTGATCCTCGACGAGCCGACCCGCGGCGTCGACGTGGGGGCGAAAAAGGAAATTTATCAGCTGATCAACCAGTTCAAGAAGGAGGGGATGAGCATCATTCTGGTCTCCTCCGAGATGCCGGAAGTGCTCGGCATGAGTGATCGCATCATGGTGATGCACGAAGGGCGCATCAGCGCAGAGTTCAACACCCGCGATGCCAATCAGGAGAAGCTGATGGCGGCGGCAGTCGGTAAACAGTGGCAAGCAGAGCAAGAGGCATCCCAATGACAACCCAAACCCTTTCCCGCCGTGGCGTCATGAGCAAGGCGTGGTGGATCGAGAACAAATCCCTGGTCGCGCTGCTGGTCCTGATTGGTGTGGTCTCCTTTCTGAGCCCCAACTTCTTCACCACCGACAACCTGCTCAACATCCTGCGTCAGACCTCGGTCAACGCCATCATGGCGGTCGGTATGACGCTGGTTATTCTCACCGCCGGTATCGATCTGTCGGTCGGCTCGGTACTGGCCCTGTGCGGTGCGCTGGCCGCAACCATGGTCGCCATGGAGCTGCCCATCTGGCTGGTGGTGCCCCTCACCCTGGGTGCCGGTACCCTGCTTGGCGGCGTCAGCGGTCTCATCATTGCCAAGGGCAAGGTGCAGGCATTTATCGCCACTCTGGTCACCATGACCGCCCTGCGCGGCGTCACCATGGTCTATACCGAAGGGCGCCCCATCTCCACCGGTTTCAGCGAAGGGGCTGATCACTTTGCCTGGCTCGGTACCGGTTACCTGCTCGGTCTGCCGGTGCCCATCTGGCTGATGGCCATCGTCTTTCTGCTGGCCTGGTTCATGCTGAACCACACTCGCCTGGGTCGCTACATCTACGCGCTGGGCGGCAACGAGTCTGCCACCCGTCTCTCCGGTATCAATGTGGATCGGGTGAAGCTGGCGGTGTATGGTCTGTGCGGCGCGCTCTCAGCGCTGGCAGGGCTTATCGTTACCTCTCGCCTCTCCTCTGCCCAGCCGACGGCGGGCATGGGTTACGAGCTGGATGCCATCGCCGCCGTGGTGCTGGGTGGTACCAGCCTGATGGGCGGCAAGGGCCGCATCATGGGCACCCTGATCGGTGCCCTGATCATCGGTTTTCTCAACAACGCCCTCAACCTGCTCGACGTATCCTCCTATTACCAGATGATCGCCAAGGCCAGCGTGATCTTGCTTGCCGTGATGATCGATAACAAAAGCAATCGTTGATAAGACAAGCCACACACAAGGAATGAAATGATGAAAAAGCTCAATACCCTGCTCGCTGCCGCCATCATGTCCGTGCTGGGCACCGCCCAGGCCGCCGATCAAACCCTGGCCATGGTGGTCTCCACTCTCAATAACCCCTTCTTCGTCACCATGAAAGAGGGTGCCGAAGCCAAAGCCAAGGAGCTTGGCTACGAGCTGGTGGTACTGGACTCCCAGAATGACCCGGCCAAAGAGCTCTCCAACATGGAAGATCTCACCGTGCGCAAGGTCGGCGCCATTCTGATCAACCCCACCGACTCCGAAGCGGTCGGCAACGCCATCCGTCTCGCCAACAAGGCCAGCATTCCGGTGCTGACCCTGGACCGCGGCGCCGCGCAGGGTGAGGTCAAGGCCCACATTGCCTCCGACAACGTGGCGGGCGGCAAGCTGGCCGGGGATTTCATCACCGAAAAACTGGGTACCGGCGCCAAGGTGATCCAGCTGGAAGGGATTGCCGGTACCTCCGCCGCCCGCGACCGTGGCGAAGGTTTTGCCCTGGCCGTGGCGGCCAACAAGCTGCAGGTGCTCGCATCCCAGCCCGCCGACTTTGATCGCACCAAGGGTCTGAACGTGATGGAGAACCTGATGGCGGCCCATCCGACCGTTCAGGCTGTGTTCGCCCAGAACGACGAGATGGCGCTGGGTGCCATCCGCGCGGTGCAGGCGGCCGGTAAAGAGGTGATGATCGTCGGCTTCGACGGCACTGACGATGGCAAGGCTGCGGTTGCCCGTGGCAAACTGGCCGCCACCGTGGCCCAGCAACCGGCCCTCATCGGCGCCATCGGCGTCGAGACTGCCGACAAGGTGCTCAAGGGTCAGCCGGTGGAGAAATCCATTCCGGTACCACTGCAAGTAGTTAGCAAGTAAGTGCTCGAGGGGAGGTTCGCCTCCCCTTTTCCCTCTCGTTCAGGTGCCTCCCGGCTTGAGCTCACTTAATCACAGTGTTCAAGCCAAGATGCATCAGGAGTAGTCAACATGAATCGTCTCGTCGTTCTGGGCAGTGTCAATGCAGACCATGTACTGCGCGTTCCCCACTTTCCTCGCCCGGGTGAAACCCTGACCGGTCACAGCTATCAGGTTGTCCCGGGTGGCAAGGGGGCCAATCAGGCGGTGGCCGCCGCCCGCCTTGGCGCCCCCGTCTCCTTTATCGCCCGCATCGGTGATGACGCCATCGGCCACCAGATGAAAGCTGGCTTTGCCAAAGACGGCATCGACGTGAGCGCCGTCGAGCTCGATCCCAAGCTCCCAACCGGTATTGCCATCATCTATGTCAGCGATGAGGGGGAGAACAGTATCGGTATCTCCGCCGAAGCGAATGGTGCCATCACTCCGGCTGTTGTGAAAAACCACGAAGCCATGATCGCCGATGCCCACACCCTGCTATTGCAACTGGAAGTGCCGCTCGAGAGCGTCCATGAAGCTGCCCGACTGGCTCGCGCCCACGGCACCCGGGTGGTGCTCAACCCCGCCCCCGCCCGTCCGCTCTCAAGCGAGCTGCTGGCACTGGTGGACCTTATCACCCCCAACCAGACCGAGGCCGAGCTGTTGACCGGCGTAAAAGTCACCGACGAAGCGAGCGCCCGCGAGGCGGCAGTCCGCTTCCACCAGATGGGCATTGCGGACGTGATGATCACCCTGGGGTCGCAGGGGGTTTACTGCAGCAACGCACAGCAGCAACAGCTGATCCCGGGCTTTCGGGTCAAGGCAGTGGATACCACAGCCGCGGGCGATACCTTCAATGGCGCCCTGCTGGCGGCGGAACTGGCCGGTGCCGATTTCCACGGTGCGGTGCGCTTTGCCCACGGGGCAGCGGCGCTCTCCGTCACCCGGTTCGGTGCCCAGAGCTCCATCCCGAGCAAGCAGGAGGTCGACACCTTCCTGCTTGAGCAGACTGCGCAGGGGCACTGATGGCCAATATCAAGGAGGTGGCGGCGCTGGCGGGGGTCTCTACCACCACCGTCTCCCACGTCATCAACGAGACCCGCTTTGTGGCCGAGGAGACCCGGGAGCGGGTCTTCGCCGCCATGCGAGATCTCAACTACGCCCCGAGTCTGGTGGCCCGCAGCCTCAAGGTGAAGGAGACCAACAGTATCGGCATGCTGGTCACCACCTCCAGCAACCCCTTCTTTGCCGAGGTGGTGCGCGGGGTGGAGCGTTACTGCTTCGAGCAGGGCTACAACCTGATGCTGGGCAACACTGAAGGTCAGGCGGAAACTGCTCTCTCCTACCTCAAGATGATGCTGCGCAAGCGGGTCGATGGCCTGCTGATCATGTGTAGCGAAGGGCAGCAAGAGGTGTTCAATCAGCTCGACTGGCTCAAGAGCCTGCCGGTGGTGGTGATGGATTGGGGGCTGGTCAGCCAGGATGTTGACCTTATCGCCGACAACTCCTTCCACGGCGGTTATCTCGCCACCCGCCATCTGATTGAGCTGGGCCATAGCGCCATCGGTTGCATCACAGGCCCCCACCGCCGCGCCCCCGCCAACCAGCGCCAAGCTGGCTTTGAGCAGGCGTTGCTGGAGGCGGGTCTCACGATCAAACCGCAGTGGATTCAGGAGGGGGATTTTGACTGCGCCAGCGGCCATCAGGCGATGACTCGTCTGCTGGCATTACCCGAGCGCCCCACCGCCCTCTTTGTCTGCAACGACATGATGGCGATGGGGGCCATCAGTGCCGCCCATCAGGCGGGAATGATCATCCCGCACGATCTCTCCATCGTCGGCTATGACAATGTGGCGCTGGCGGAGTTTATGTCACCGCCGCTCACCACCGTCAACCAGCCCAAGGAGGAGCTGGGACGTCTGGCCGTCACCCGGCTGCTGGCACGGATCAACTGCGAGGCGGTGGAGAACCATCTGATCACCGTCGACCCGGATCTGGTGATTAGACAATCCTGCGCTCCCCTGCCCGCGCAATCGTAGTCAGCACCAAAAACCGGACAACAAAAAGGCGACTCCCCGGGTCGCCTTTTGCTTTGCCGTCATCCCTGATGCCTAGCGTTCACGCATCTCCATCCAGTTGTGCCCCTCGACTTGCCTCGGTTGATGGATACCACACGCCTCCAGCAATTCATCGACATAGGCGGGAACCAGCAGGGAGGCAGGGCCATAGCGTTTTTCGTCAAACTGGCTACCCACCTCGCTCGGCTCTAGATTGAGTTCGATGGTGTGCGCACCGTTGAGGCCAGCCTCATGAACAAACCCCGCGGCCGGATAGACAGCACCAGAGGTGCCGATGGAGATAAAGAGATCGCACTGGGCCAGCGCGCTGTAGATGCGATCCAGCCCGAGCGGCATCTCGCCAAACCAGACCACATGGGGACGCATCTGCTGAGGGAACTGGCAACAGGAGCAGAGCTCGTCCTGATGGAGATCGCCACGCCACTCGATCACCTGACCGGACTCGGGACATCGAGCCTTGAGCAGTTCGCCATGCATATGGATGAGGTTCTTGCTGCCGGCGCTCTCGTGCAGGTTGTCGATGTTCTGGGTCACCAAGGTGACCGAACCTGGCAGCAGACGCTCGAGGCGAGCCAGTGCATAGTGCGCCGGATTGGGGTGAACCTGGGGTTGTTGCAGCTGTTTGCGGCGGGAGTTGTAAAAGCGTAGTACCAGTTCAGGGTCTTTGGCATACCCTTCGGGGGTCGCCACATCCTCGACCTTGTGCTCTTCCCACAAACCGTCGCACGCTCGAAAGGTCTTGATACCGGATTCCGCTGATATCCCCGCCCCAGTCAGGATCACGATATGTTTGTATGACTGCACCATAAGCTGCTCCGTCTATCCCCGCATAATAGTGTGACCTTAGCACAGAGGTAAAAGCGCCACTATTCGCCCTTGGTCTTAAAAGCCCCTTGTGGCTGCGCGGGCAACCACTCATCCAGTACGGTCAGATCGAGCCTGACAAAGACCATCTCTCGCCCGGTTACCAGGGTCAGCGGCAAACCAAGGCGCTTGAGCAGAGTGAGCATAGGTCGATTCTGGGCCAGCACTTCCGCGGTCCACTCCTGGATCCCCTCCGCCCGGGCCAGCAGTGCCAGCGCCAGCAAAATGCGCCGCCCCGCCCCCTTCTGCTGGAAGTGATCAGCCACGATGCAGGAGAATTCAGCACGCTCCGGATGGAGGCGACGCCGGATAGACTGGGCCTGAGCCAGCGGCTCACCGGCAAGATCGGTCAACAACAGCGAGATCTGTTGTTCGGGATGGTAATTAAGAAATTGGGCCACCTGTTCCGGTGGCGGCGTCCGTTTCGAGCGCATAAAGCGCAAATAGATGCTCTCTTCACTGAGCGCATCATAGGCTGCCAGCATACGGGCAGGATCGATACCGTGCAGCTCGCGCAATATGCAGGGCACCTCTGCGACCCGCATCACCAGCGGCAAGCCTGTGCGAGCAAGGGGATGGGGCCAGCCATCGAGCCCTTTGCAGAGACGCTCCCGATGGATGGACCAGCAAAGATAACGGGGCACGGGTTACCAGCGCCCCGCGATACCGTGCTCTCGCCACACCTCGGCATCCAGCAGGTTGTATGGGTCATCCAGATAGACGGCGATCCCCAGCTCCCTGACCCGGGCCATAAAGCGCCCCAGCAGGGAGTCCATGGCCAAGGACGCTATCTCGGGTAAGAAAGCCTGCCCCAACAGCAAGGCGCTCAGCGGCAGACGCTCCAGCAGGTCGAACGGCAGATGCTGGCTATTGTCGAGTAGCAGCGCCAGCTTGCTCCCCGCCAGACTCGCTTGTAGCACCAGCGCAAATCGTTCTCCATTGCTCAACAGGTTATCCCGGCGGTGGATCAATAGCGTCAGCTCTGAGGAGCTACGTGACTGCTCCATTAACCACTCCTTGAGAGCCTCCCAACGGCTGGGTAAACCCGTTACCGCCAACCAGACCGGATGTGGGGTCGCGGGGCTGGAGAGCAGGCCAAGTTGCCCCTGCACTTCGCCCTGCCAATGACGGATGGTTCGACGCTGCCCACTCAGACGATGCTGACGCAGAGGCCCCAGGTAAAGTCCACGCAGCAACCGGAGCAACTCCTGCTCATCGAGTGGCTTGGCCAGCGCCGCCAGCACATTGAAACCGGCATCGTGCAGCAGCCGGCGGGCACCGTCGATCAACGTCTGCTCATGGGCAGAGAGCAGCACGATGGGCAGCCCTGCCTCCTGCAACTGGGGCTGGTTCATCAGCAAACTGATGGCATCCTGCTCCACCAGACTGAGATCGCACACCAGCAGGTTGGTATCGCCCGCCTCCAATGCTGCAAGACAGGCTGCTTCATCCTTTACCCACTGGCAGGAGAGCCCCAGCGCGGCGATGGTTTGTTGCAGCTGCTCCCCCTGAAACGGGTGATCTTCGAGCAGCAGCACCCGCTTGGCCGCCAGCCAGTTTCTCCAGTCACGGTAACTGGCCGCAAGCCCCCCCAACCAATCCTCACCAATGGCATAAACGCCCTGATGATGCTGCAACTCGGGGAAATAGTCCGCCTGCAGGTGAGCGGCGGGCTCGTAAAGGGCGATGGAGCCTGCCGCAAACAACCCTTCCCACTGCCAGCAGGCATCCGGTTGGGTGCGCTGCAAAGCGACATAAGAGGGGAGTGTTGTGCTCTTTGCCAGCTCATGGGAGGCCTGATCAAGGGCATAGAGCAAGACAGGGAAAAACTCTGCCGCCGCGTGCTCTTCCGAGTCAAGCAACGCCAGCAGTTCTTCATCAGTAATGATCATCTGGGGTCCTTTTCGAGAAATGCTGGCTGAACTCATCCAACGCCCGGTTCAAACTGTTCTGGAGAGCTGGATGGGGGGCGTGTTGCCACTCGTCAATGGCCGCCACCAACGCAGTCGCTCCGACCATTCTGGCGGCCCCCTTCAACTTGTGTAAAGCAGCATTCACGCCAATGTCATCTTCTGCTTGGCAGCAGCGATCAAGTTCGGCCAAATCATCGCGGGTAGCCTTCAGATAAAGAGCGGCCAGTTCATCGGTCAGCAGCGAGGCAGCCTGCGGCGCTGCTACGGCATGGCCTTCCGCTCTGGCAATCTGGCGCAGCAGAGTCGCCAGTTCCTTGAGGGCAACCGGTTTATCCAGATGACCATCGCAACCACAGGATTGCAGCTCACTCGCCGCCTGCTCACTGAGATCCGCGGTGATCACATAGACAGGCAGACAGACCCAACGCGCGGATTGGCGCAATTGCCTGCACAGTTCAGCTCCGTTCATTACCGGCATCTGCAGGTCTGTCAACACAAGATCCACCTGGTGCTGCACCAGCATCTCCAGCGCCAGCTGCCCATTGGCGGCAGTGATGACACTGGCGCCAAGTTGCCCTAACTGCAAGCTGATCAGCTCGCGATTGACATCGTGATCTTCAACCAGCAGTACCCGAATACCAAGCCCGGGCTGGGTGCCAACAGCCGGTTGAGCCGGGTTCAGTCTTGGCTGCAACAGGGTGATGATGGTACCGGGCACCCAGGACTCCCCTTGCCAGGCCCAATAGTAGAGCCCCTTCTCGTCCACCTCTGCTTGCAGCGTATCAACGGCATTGCTGACGATGGCGATCCCCAGTCGGCCGAGCCAGGCAGAAAGCCTCTGTGCCTCGTCATGAGGCAAAGAGATCGCCAACTGCCGCACCCTGGGCTGCCAATCCGGCTCCTGCAGCACCCGCTTCAGAGGCAACTCGCAGAAAAAACGGCTGCCGCCGCCAACACGTCCCTCAACATCGATCAACCCACCCATCTGCTCGATCAGCTGCTTGCAAATCGCCAGACCAAGACCGGTGCCCGGGGCCCGCAGTTGCCCTTCAACGGCAAACTGCTCGAATGGCATAAAGAGCGTGTGACGCATCTTGGCGGTGATCCCCGGTCCCTGATCATCCACACCAAAGCGCAAGGTCGATGCTGCCAATTCGGCCCATAGCACGACGTCCCCACGCTGGCTGAACTTGATGGCATTGGAGAGCAGATTGTGGAGCACCTGGCGCACCCGATGGGGATCGAGGGTCTGCAGAGCAGGCAGGGCCGGGTCCAGTTGCAGACGCAGTTGCAATCCCTTGGCTCGCGCCTTGCTCCAGTGTACTGCCGCCACGTGCTCACACAGCTCGGTGAAATCGGTAGGCTGGGGCGAGAGAGAGAGTTTACTGTTCTCGTTGCGACTAAAATCGAGCACATCGTTGAGCAGACCGAGTAGCTCATCCCCAGCCTGACGTACTCGCGCCAGCGCCGAATCCTGCTCCTGAGACAAAGGGGTGCTGGCCAGCCACTCCAGCAAGCCGAGAATAGCGTTCATCGGCGTGCGGATCTCGTGGCTGATGGCGGCCAAAAAACGGCTCTTGGCTTGTACCGCCTGTTGTGCTTGCTCATGGGAGTGCTGCAATGCCTGATCCTGCTCGACCCGTGTGGTGGCATCCTGCATCACCGCATAGATCCGCCACCCCTGCGGCTGACTGCGCCCCCGGCCATAAAGCTGCAACCAGCGCACACCCTTGGTCGGATGGTGGTAACGCAAGGTGAACGCGAAGGGTTTGCCTGCCTGCAACATAGCGAACATCTCGCGCCGCACCCGACGGCGATCCTCGCGATCCAGCATAGTGAGCACCCGCTTTGGTTCACGGCGGATCTGCTGGCTCGCCAGACCGAGCAGCTCGTAGCAACCCCGGCTGATAAACTCGATGGCCCCCACCCTTCCCCGCTCGAACATAAACTGCAACACGACGCCGGGCACAGTATTGGTCAGAGCTCGCAGGCGGCGCTCCGCCTGACGTAGAAAACGGGCCTGTTCACGCAGCACACTGATATCCGAGAGCGCGATGAGATCGGTCGCTGGAGCCTGTTTGTCAAGCTGCAGCGGATGCTGGGCATAGGCGAAGACCTGATCGCCCAGCACCAGCTCCCCCTCACTCTTTTGTGAGTGCACCGGCGGCAGCATCAACTGATCCGAGTAACGAAGAGCCAGACGGCGAGCCTGCTTGTTGGACTTGATCACCTTGCCCTGGCTATCGCGCAGATAGACCGGCACCGGCAGTGCCTGGAACATGGTCTCCCTCAGCTCGCTCTCGATGGCCAAGGCCTTCTCGGCGGCATGGCGCTGTGCCACTTCTCGTGTCAGTTGCTGGCGGGAA
>NZ_CDBO01000034.1:554-70659 GCF_000819885.1 Aeromonas fluvialis | reverse complement strand
AGATCCCGCCGATCACGATGCCGCTGACCAAGAGGGCCATGGCGATGGAGCCAAACCAGGCTGCGTAGCTCACACCGGGTTGCTGCACCACCAGCAGGCGTCGCCAACGCTGTCTGAGTTCATCGACCTGGTTGTTGGTCAGGGCCATCAGGTTGCGATCTATCACACCGGCCAGCTTGGCCTGATCTTTATTGATGGCAAAACCAAGACCAAAGCGATCTTCGAGCTCCTCAATATTGAGACCATCCAGCAGATTGGTGCGTTGCGGGTACTGCAGTTGATAGAGCTCGCTCAGCATGGCATCCGCCTTGCCCTGTTTGATCGCCGCTATCCCCTGCTCGAGTCCGTCAGTACGCTGCCACTCCTGATCACCGAGCAGAGCAAGCAAGGAGGGATCGTAGAGGGATTCCGGCACCAGAATACGCTGGCGCTTGAGTTGCGTGACGTGGTCGGCGACCACCTTGCGTTTGCTGATCAGGACAAACCTGTTGATGGAAATCATCCTGCTAAAGATGAATTCATCCGTCAGTGCCGGGGATTCCGGCAAACCGGCCATCATGTCAGCCTCCCCACGGCGCAGCTTCTCGACTGCCTCCGCCATGCTGGCGGCCGGTACCAGCTTGTATTTCAGGCCGGTCTCCTGGGTGACCCAGCGCAGCACATCCGCACTCCATCCTTTCGCCTCCCCCAGATCATTGATGCCGCTATAGGGCATCAGCTCGGGATTGACCACCAGACGAACGGTGCGCCCACGGCCAGATAACCAGGCTTGTTCGGTATCACTGAAGTGCAGTTGGTTAACATAGAGCGATCCCTGATCGAGATAGCGACCCAGATCGGCATAGAGACTGCCGGCAGGCATGTAGCGGATGGCGGTATCGATAAGGCGGGCCAGCTCCGGTTCATTGCGCATCATCAATCGATAGCTGACCACCATCTCGTCCCCCAACAATCGGCGCAGTCGCAAACCATCGGCGTGAAACTCACGCATCAGGTAGCGCAGTTGCAGGTAATCACCGAGATAGGCATTACCTTTGCCATTTTCCAGCGCCGAGTAAAGCGTCTCCTCCTGTGACAATTGTCTGATCACCGCATCCGGATAGAGCGCTTTCAGCATCCTGCTGGAACCGGTAGTTGGCGAGACCAGAAATGTCGCGTGTTGGAGGTCGCCACGATAGAGGATGGCCGCATCCGTCTCCATCATGGCCCGGCTGATCAACATATTGGGCAACACGCTCGAAAGAGGGCCAATATGAGGGACCAGGTCACAATTGCCCTGTTGCAAGGCATCACGTACGGCTTGCCAATCGGGTAATTCGTTGATCATGAGCGGCACGGGCAACACGACGGCCAGTTGTGCGATGTGATCCTTGAGCAGTCCGCCATCAGCCAAGAGGTAGGGCGGTGGAAGCGTCGCCGGATAACAGATCTCCAGCTGCTTGATGGTGTTTACATAGGCTTGGGTGGCCACAGGGAGCGGCAGCACTGTTTTTGGCAAGCTGACAGTCTGCATCGGCTTGGCTGACAAGGGGATCGCCAGCACGGCACCCAGAAGCAAAACGGGGAATTTGGTCATTTGAAAACAAAAGCCAGGCAGATGCCTGGCTTTATATCACTCGTTGGGTTCAACATTTTCTACCCTGGCCTTGAGCTTCTGGCCAGGCCGGAAGGTCACCACGCGGCGGGCGCTGATAGGAATATCCTCACCCGTCTTGGGGTTACGTCCGGGACGCTGATTCTTCTCACGAAGGTCAAAGTTACCGAAGCCTGAAATCTTGACTTGTTCACCACGCTCAAGCGCCTGTCGGATTTCCTCAAAGAAGGCTTCCACCATATCTTTGGCTTCACGCTTGCTCATCCCGAGCTGGGTGAACAGGTGCTCTGCAATGTCGGCTTTGGTAAGCGCCATAGATCAATCCCTCAAGGATGCATTCAACTCTTCACCAAGGGCCCGCACGACATTGTCTACGGTCTCGGCAATCTCTTTCTCCTCCAGGGTGCGCTGGGTATCTTGCAATACAAGACTGATGGCCAGGCTCTTCTTGTCCTCAGCCATACCAGCGCCCTGGTATACGTCAAACAAGTTTATTCCAACTACCTGATTTCCGCCAACTTTTTTAATTACCGCAAGCACATCACAGGCCAGAACCTGACGGTCGACCACCACAGCAATATCACGACGGTTAGCCGGGAACTTGGAAACCTCGGCAGCCACTGGCACCTTGGCCGGGGTCAGCTTGTCCAGCTCCAGTTCAAACATCACCGCGCGGCTCTTGAGACCCAGCTTCTTCTCGAGGCTCGGGTGGATCACGCCGATATGGCCGATGACCTCGCCGTTGCGCAAAATGGCGGCGCTCTGGCCCGGATGCAGGGCACTGTGTTCGGTACGCTCGAAGGTAAAGCTGGCCCCTTCGGCGGTCAAATCCAGTACCGCCTCCAGATCCCCTTTCAAATCAAAGAAGTCGGCGGCGCGGGTTTTGATGTCCCAGTGCTCGTCGCTCTGGTTGCCGGTGATGATACCGGCCAGCATCGGCTCCTGACGGATGCCGTTTTCGGCGCTTTCATCCTTGATGAAACGCAGACCCTGCTCGAACAGACGCACCCGCGGCTGCTGACGGTTCTGGTTGTAGACCACCGCCTGAACCAGACCAGGGAACAGAGAGACGCGCATGGCGGACATCTCGACCGAGATCGGGTTGGGCAGCACGATGGCGTCGCTCTGCGGGAACAGGGTTTGCTGGGTCTTGGGATCGACGAAGCTGTAGGTGATCGCTTCCTGGAAGCCGCGGTCAACCAGCAGATCACGCACCCGCTTGAGGGTCACCTGCCCTTCAGCCTGCTCCACCATCGCCAGAGAGGCAGCCGGTTTGAGGTTCGGGATATTGTTGTAGCCGTAGATGCGGGCCACTTCCTCGATGAGGTCTTCCTCGATGGCAATATCGAAACGCCAGGAGGGGGCCAGTGCAGTCCAGCCATCCGCATCCACAGTGACCTGCATGCCGAGGCGAGTCAGGATCTCTACCACCTGCTCATCAGCCACGCTGATACCGATCACCTTGTCGAGCTTGGTGCGACGCAGTTTGATAGGAGCGGCTTTCGGCAGATAGGCATCGGATTTGACCTCGATGACAGGACCGGCTTCGCCACCGCACTCTCCGCCACAAATGTCCAGCAGCAGACGGGTGGCTCTGTCCATCACCTTGGCTTGCAGCTCGGGATCCACCCCGCGCTCGAAGCGGTGAGAAGAGTCGGTGTGCAGGCCATAGGCACGGGCACGACCCGTGATGGAGAGCGGTGCAAAGAAGGCACACTCCAGCAGGATGTCGGTGGTGGTCTCACTAACGCCGGTGCGATCGCCGCCGAAGATACCGGCCATGCAGGCAGGGCCTTTGGCATCGGCAATCACCAGGGTGGTCTCTTTGAGCTTCACTTCGTTGCCATCGAGCAGGGTCATCGGCTCATCAGCGTGGGCACGGCGCACCACCAGTTCCCCTTCCAGCTTGGCCAGATCGAAGGCATGCATCGGCTGACCAAATTCCAGCAGCAGATAGTTGGTGATGTCGACAATGGCGTCGATGGAGCGAATGCCGCCACGACGCAGCTTCTCTTGCATCCAGAGCGGGCTCATGGCGCGCAGGTTCAGCCCCTTGATGACGCGACCCAGATAGCGCGGGCAGTCGGCGGGGGCCTCAACCCGGATCGGGAAGGTCGCGTCGATAGTTGCCGCCGCCGGGGTCCAGGTCGGCTCGACCACGTCCACGCTGTTGAGCACGCCGATCTCGCGGGCCAGTCCCGCAATACCGAGGCAATCGGCACGGTTCGGGGTCAGATCCACGTCGATCGAGACGTCGTTCAGATTGAGGTAGTCGCGAATATCGGTACCGATGGGAGCATCGGCCGGCAGCTCGATGATGCCATCGGCTTCAACGTCGATACCCAGCTCGCTAAAGGAGCAGAGCATGCCGTGGGACGGCTGGCCACGCAGTTTGGCTTTCTTGATGGTGAAATCACCCGGCAGGGTCGCCCCTACCTTGGCCACGCAGACTTTGAGGCCCTGACGGCAGTTCGGCGCGCCGCAGACGATGTCCAGCAGCTCGGCTTCGCCCACGTTGACCTTGGTCACCCGCAGCTTGTCGGCGTCCGGGTGCTGGGCGCACTCGACCACTTCACCCACGACCACATTGTTGAACTGGCCGGCCACCGCTTCCACGGCGTCCACTTCCAGACCGGCCATGGTGATCTGCTCGGCCAATGCATTGTCACTCAACTCGGTGCGGACCCACTCCATCACCCAGGATTTACTGAATTTCATGTTCTCTCGCCCTTACTTGAACTGCTTGAGGAAGCGCAGGTCGTTTTCGAAGAAGGCACGCAGGTCGTTGACCCCGTAACGCAGCATGGTCAGGCGCTCAACGCCCATGCCGAAGGCAAAGCCGGAGTATTTTTCCGGATCGATGCCGACCGAACGCAGCACGTTCGGGTGCACCATGCCGCAGCCCAGCACTTCCAGCCATTTGCCGTTCTTGCCCATCACATCCACTTCAGCGCTCGGCTCGGTGAACGGGAAATAGGAAGGACGGAAGCGAATGGTCAAATCTTCCTCGAAGTAGTTGCGCAGGAAGTCGTGCAGGATGCCCTTCAGCTCGGTAAAGCTGGCATGCTCGTCGACCAGCAGACCTTCGACCTGATGGAACATCGGGGTGTGGGTCATGTCGTAGTCATTACGATAGACTCGGCCCGGGGCAATGATGCGGATCGGCGGCTGTTGCTGCTGCATGGTGCGGATCTGCACACCGGAGGTGTGAGTACGCAGCATCAGATCAGGGTTGAAGTAGAAGGTATCGTGGTCGGTACGCGCCGGATGATGAGCCGGGATATTCAACGCATCGAAGTTGTGGAAGCCATCTTCAATCTCGGGACCACGGGCAACCTTGAAGCCCATCTCGCCAAACAGGCGCTCGATACGCTCGATGGTGCGAGTGACCGGGTGCAGACCACCATTCTCGATACGGCGACCCGGCAGGCTGACGTCGATGGTCTCGGCGGCCAGCTTCTGATTCAGTACGGCGATTTCGAGGGCCTCACGACGCCCGTTCAAAGCATCCTGAACCTGCTGTTTGGCCTGGTTGATCACGGCGCCCGCTGCGGGACGCTCTTCGGCAGACAGGGCACCCAGGCCCTTCATCTGCTCGGTAAAAAAGCCTTTTTTGCCCAGATATTTGACCCGGATCTCGTCGAGGGTAGCGATATCACTTACGCCCTCAATTTCGGCCTTGGCCTGGCCGACTACTTCTTCAAGCTGTTGCATGTCTTCCTCGTCACCACTCCCGAAACAGGAGCCTTTAGGCTAAATAAGGTCAAGAGGGGAATAATACAAAAAAAGCCCCTTCGCTGACCATAGTTAAGGTGGGCTTTTCTCCCTACAAATCATTTTGTTATATCAAGCGAGTCTCAACCATGCCCCTATGCACTTGAAATAGGGTTACAACGATTTAGTTTGTTGGCATATGAGATGTTTGCGAGGCTGATGTGGTACGTGAAAAACAAGCAACAAAAAAGGAGGCCTGAGCCTCCTTTATTTTTTATAACAGAACCGGATTAGACCAGAGCTGCTTTAGCTTTTTCAACCAGGGCGGTGAAAGCCATTTTGTCGTGAACGGCGATATCGGACAGGATCTTGCGATCGATCTCGATAGAAGCCTTCTTCAGACCGTTGATCAGACGGCTGTAGGACAGACCGTTCTGACGGGCAGCAGCGTTGATACGCGCAATCCACAGCTGACGGAACTGACGCTTTTTCTGGCGACGGTCACGGTAGGCATACTGACCAGCTTTGGTTACCGCTTGTACCGCTACGCGGTAAACACGGGAACGTGCGCCGTAGTAACCTTTGGCGGCTTTCATTACTTTCTTGTGACGAGCTCGAGCAGTCACACCACGTTTAACTCTTGGCATTTTTTACATCCCCCCTTATGCGTACGGCAGACAAGCGACAACACGTTTGTGGTCGGCAGCGGAAACCATGAACTTCGGTCCCAGCTTGCGCTTACGCTTGCTGCTCTTCTTGGTCAGGATGTGACGCAGGTGGTTATGCTTGCACTTAAAGCGACCCGAGCCAGTCTTTTTGAAGCGCTTTGCAGCACCCCGGTTGGTTTTCATCTTCGGCATTTCATACTCCGCATTGTGAGTGACAACAAAATCGCAAGGCGAACCAACTCATGGAGCGAGCCCCATGAGTCAATTTCTTGTGGGCCTTAAGATTTCTTCTTAGGTGCGAGGACCATCACAGCTTGACGGCCTTCGACTTTCGGGAACGACTCGACTACGGCCAACTCTTCCAGATCGTTCTTGACGCGCTCGAGAACCTTGATACCAAGATCCTGGTGTGCCATTTCACGACCACGGAAGCGCAGGGTGACCTTAGCCTTGTCCCCGTCTTCCAGAAAGCGAACCAGGTTGCGTAGTTTTACCTGATAGTCGCCTTCGTCAGTGCCAGGACGGAATTTGATTTCCTTGACCTGGACGACTTTCTGCTTTTTCTTCTGTTCTTTGGTTGTTTTGCTCTTTTCGTAGAGGAATTTGCCGTAATCCATGATCCGGCAAACGGGCGGCTCAGCATTTGGACTGATCTCGACCAGATCAACTCCGGCCTCTGCGGCCAAGTTCAGAGCATCTTGAATGGTGGTGATGCCAATGGCTTCACCCTCCAGACCAGTCAGACGAACTTCTTTCAGACGGATCTCTTCATTGATCCGGTGAGCGCGGGCTTGCGGTTGCTTGCCCAGTTTTTTTCCGCCTTTTATAGCTTATTCCTCCACTTTCTTTTGTCCGCGGGTCTGAACTTCCTGGGTCAGCAGAGCGATGAACTCTTCAACAGGATAAGTGCCCAGGTCAGCCCCTTTACGAGTCCGTACTGCAATCTTACCGGCTTCAACTTCTTTATCGCCGCAGACCAGCATGAAAGGTACTCGCTTCAAAGTATGCTCGCGGATTTTAAAGCCAATCTTCTCATTTCTCAAGTCCGCTTTTGCGCGAAGGCCCACATCATTCAATGCTTTGGCTACTTTCACCGCATAATCGGCCTGATTATCCGTGATATTCATGACCACAGCCTGAGTCGGTGCCAACCAGGTCGGGAACAGACCGGCGTACTCTTCAGTCAGAATACCGATGAAACGCTCGATGGAACCCAGAATGGCCCGGTGGATCATCACGGGAACGTGACGTTCGTTGTTTTCGCCCACATAAGTGGCGCCCAGACGACCAGGCAGGGCAAAGTCGAGCTGCACGGTACCACATTGCCACGCACGATCAAGGCAATCGTGCAGGGTAAATTCAATCTTGGGACCGTAGAACGCCCCCTCACCCGGCTGCAGATCGTACTTCAGACCGTTAAGCTCCAGAGCTTCGGCCAGTGCAGCCTCCGCGCGATCCCAGGCTTCATCGGAACCGATCCGCTGCTCGGGTCGGGTTGACAGCTTGACCACGATGTTCTCGAAGCCAAAAGTGCCGTAGACGTCATAGACCATACGAATACAGGCGGAGACCTCTTCCATCACCTGCTCTTCGGTACAGAAGATGTGTGCGTCATCCTGAGTAAAGCCCCGTACCCGCATCAGACCATGGAGGGAACCGGATGGCTCATTGCGGTGGCAGGAACCGAATTCGGCCATGCGCAGCGGCAGATCGCGATAGGACTTCAAACCCTGATTGAAGATCTGGACGTGACCCGGGCAGTTCATCGGCTTGATGGCGTACTCGCGGTTCTCGGACTGGGTGGTGAACATGGCATGGGCATACTTCTCCCAGTGACCTGAACGCTCCCACAGCACGCGGTCCATCATGAAGGGACCTTTCACTTCCTGATAGTCGTACTCTTTGAGCTTGCCGCGGATAAAGGTTTCCAGCTCACGGAAGATGGTCCAGCCATCGTTGTGCCAGAACACCATACCGGGCGCCTCTTCCTGCATGTGGTACAGGTCGAGTTGCTTGCCGATCTTGCGGTGGTCGCGCTTGGCGGCCTCTTCCAGGCGCTGCAGGTATGCCTTGAGCTGTTTCTTGTCAGCCCAGGCAGTACCGTAAATACGCTGCAGCATCTTGTTGTTGGAGTCGCCACGCCAGTAGGCGCCGGACATCTTCAGCAACTTGAAGTGATGACAGTGACGCATGTTGGGCACGTGCGGGCCGCGACACATGTCGATGTACTCTTCGTGATGATAGAGACCTGGCTGGTCATCACGGGCAATGTTCTGATCCAGGATTTCGACCTTGTAAGTCTCGCCACGGACATCGAACACATCGCGTGCTTCCTGCCAGGAGACTCTCTTCTTGATGACGTCGTAATCCTTGGCTACCAGCGCCAGCATGCGCTCTTCCAGGGCAGCCAGATCTTCATCGGTCAGGGTGCGGTCAAGATCAACGTCGTAGTAAAAACCGTTGTCAATGACAGGACCGATGGCCATCTTGGTCTGGGGCCAGAGTTGCTTGATAGCGTGACCCAGCAAGTGGGCGCAGGAGTGGCGCAGGATGTCCAGACCTTCTTCGTCTTTGGCAGTGATGATGGCCAGCGCAGCATCGGCTTCGATAAGCTCGCAGGCATCCACCAGTTCACCGTTTACCCGACCAGCAATGCACGCCTTGGCGAGACCCGGACCGATGTCCGCGGCCACATCCATGACGGAAACAGAATGGGCAAATTGACGTTGGCTGCCGTCAGGCAGAGTAATGATTGGCATTATGTGTTTCCTTATACAGTGGTGACCCGTACCAAAGGCCACGTGCGAATTGAAAATGTCCTTAAAAATCAAGCCACTCACCTTGATGTTTCACCGTTCACAATACGGTTGGTACACACAGTGGCACACAAAGTATTTTTTGTGTGATGCTATCAATTGACAGGTACAGCGGGGGATTGTATCAGACGTGACAACTCAGGCAAGTTGCCATGACGCTTTTGCATACAGCGCCGGGGCTGACTACCGGATTGTGTGGGCGGGTATACAACCCCATGACCACTCAGGGCTGGCCCTTATTATGAAAATAGTTATTGCCGCCAGACACCCCATCGTCTCCCTCCCTGTGCTAGCTTTCATAGCATAGGAGCCCGTCTGGGAGGAGAGAACGATGTACACCTATGACATATCGTTTCCGGAGCACGCGGAGAAAATTATCCATCCAGATCACCTACTGACTACGCACTGCCCCGTCCATCTCGGTGAGCTGGTAATCCTGAGCGATGGCAGCAAGCGCGAGGTTTGCAGCATAGTGCACAGCGCCGACCGCAGCACGCTCTACGTCACCGACATCACCCCGGGCAAAGTCAGCGCCAGTACCTGAAAGCGCAGGCTAGCTTGCTTGGCCGACCTACAGTAGTGGCTCCCCGTTGAAGTCGAAGTCACTGCGCCCCTCTTCCGCCAGCGCCAGTTCCTGCAGGACCCGTAGCGCCAGCTTGTTTCCCTTCTGGGAGGCCTGATAGAGCCACTGGTTAGCCTCGGCCATGTTGACTTGGCCGTTGGCCCCCATCAGATGGAGCCCTCCCAGCTTTAGCATAGCGGGCACATCGCCGTTGCGAGCCGCCAGCTCCATCCAGTGAAACGCCATGTGCAAGTCCCGTGGCACCCCCACCCCGCGCAGGTAAAGCTCCGCCAACCGGTACTGGCCAAAGGCATCTCCCGCCTGCGCCGACTGACGATAGAGGAGGATGGCCCGGTTAATATCCTGCTCACTCCCCTGCCCCACTTCATGGCTCCACCCCATCAGGGCTTGCGCACGGGGTAGCCCTTGTACTGCCAGTGGCGACCAGATCCGGGTCGCCTCATCGAAGTGGCCAGTGCGCCAGGCACGATTTGCCGAGGCCATCTCCTGCTCGGTGGAGAGCGGGAGCAGGCGCCAGATAACTAGGCCAAGCAAACCAATAAACAGCCAACGGGAAGTGGTAAGTCTCATGATGATTTTCGTGATCCAGTTCTCATTTTCTCCATGTAAACGAAATGTAGCACTGCAATCAAGCAAGAGATCCCTGTGACAACCCTTTTTATGCCAGATCGATACGCCGCAGTTGTCATTTCTCTGTGGTACCCGCAAAATGACTGTATGTATATACAGACATAGTGCATACCATGGCAGGACGAGGCAGCCCCCACAATATCGCTCACCGTTTCAGCGGCCAAAGGATCGAGATGGTCGATGACGGCTGGTACTCTTTCGACCGGGACGCCGCCTTCACGCCCTCAGCCCCAGGCACAGAGGTGAGGGAGATCGACGCACGCCGCATCATCAGCTACAACAGCTCGCCGGATGTTCCCTTTGGCCGCTCCATCAACCCCTATCAGGGGTGTGAACACGGCTGCATCTACTGCTATGCCAGACCCAGCCACGCCTATCTGGAGCTCTCCCCCGGCCTCGATTTCGAGAGCAAGCTGTTTGCCAAGCGCAATGCGGCAGATCTGCTGCGCCGGGAGTTTGCCAAACCGGCGTATCAGCCACAAACCATCGTTATTGGCGCCAATACCGACCCCTACCAGCCGATCGAGCAGCGTTATCGCCTCACCCGCCAACTGCTGGAGGTGATGCTGGCCCACCGTCATCCGGTCGGGCTCATTACCAAGAGCGCCATGATCTTGCGCGACCTCGATCTGCTGGCCGAACTGGCCAAAACGGGGCTCTGTCAGGTGATGGTATCGGTGACGACCTTGAACGAAACCCTGCGCCGCCAGCTGGAGCCACGTGCCAGCACGGGAGCTGGCCGGTTGAAGGTGATCGAGAAGCTGGCCAGTGCGGGCGTGCCGGTGGGAGTACTGGCCGCCCCCATGATCCCGCGGCTCAATGAGCCGGAGCTCGAGCAGATCATCAAATCGGCCGCCGCGGCAGGTGCCAGCTGCGCCGATTACATCTTGCTACGGCTGCCCCACGAATTGGCACCGCTTTTTGGTGACTGGCTCGATACCCACTATCCGGACCAGAAGGAGGCTATTTTGAATCAGCTGCGAGCCAGCCGGGGTGGCGGGCTCAACAGTGTGGCATTTGGTTCGCGGATGCGTGGCGAGGGGCACTTTGCCGATCTGCTGGCCCAGCGCTATCGCCTTGTCAGCAAGCGCCTTGATCTGGGCAAACGTCATATTCAGCTCAGGGAGGATGGTTTCATCCGTCCGGGGGAGCAGTTGTCGCTCTTCTAATTATCCTTCGCACTCCCCCGCTTGCACGATGCACCATCCCCTAGCCTGCCCGCGGGTCCCGACCCTGTAGCACCATTTCAACCGGCAGTCGCGAGGGTTCATGGGCCACTTCATGCTCATCCTCCCCACACGTCGAAACCACTGACGGGCCCCATACCCGGCTCCACCAAATTTCCCACGTGATCCAACGGGTCATATGCCGCTCCTTAGGGTGAAGGTGATGGCAACAGCGCACCACTCGCCCACCAGGATAGCGGCTGGGGATGACAGGGGAATGACAAAAAAAATCATTTGTAAAACGGTGACTGACCGTGGCGGAAAAAGCAGGCAAATAAAAAGAGCGACCACCAGGGTCGCTCTTTTTGATCAGAGACGTTGCTCGGGTAACCGGTGACGATTACTCGTCGCCCGTTTCCCCTGCCTCGACCGCATCAGTGCCGGTCGCGGTATCGGTACCTTCAGATACCTCACCGTCAACGGCCAGAGCGTCGTTCTCGTCTTCGTCGCTCTCGGCGATGCGCTGCAGGCCTACCACGGTCTCGTCTTCACCGGTACGGATCAGACGGACACCGCCGGTGTTACGGCCAATGACGCTCACTTCGGCAACGCGGGTACGCACCAGGGTGCCGCCGTTGGTGATCAGCATGATCTGGTCGGTATCCTCGACCTGAATCGCATCGATCACCTTGCCATTGCGCTCATCCACCTTGATGGAGATAACGCCCTGGGTACCACGGCTCTTGGTCGGGTACTCGTCAAGTGCAGTACGCTTGCCGTAACCGTTCTCGGTGGCGGTGAGGATGGCTCCTTCGCCACGGGGAACGATGAGGGAAACCACCTTGTCACCGGCGCCCAGCTTGATGCCACGCACACCGGCAGCGGTACGACCCATGGGACGTACGCCCTTGAAGGTACCCTTGCTTTCGCTGCTTTCACCGTTGTCGCTGCCATCATCGTCGTTGCCGGCGTCGTCGTCGGTTTCAACTTCGTCAGTGGCATCGGCATCAGCGCGACCGCTGCCTTCCGCAAAGCGAACAACTTTGCCCGCGTCGGAGAAGAGCATGATCTCATTGCTACCATCGGTGATATCCACCCCGATCAGCTCATCACCCTCTTTAAGGTTAATGGCACGAATACCGGAGGAGAGCGGACGGCTGAAGTCAGAGAGGCTGGTCTTCTTCACGGTACCGTTGGCGGTGGCGAAGAACACATACTTCTCGGCATCATACTCCTTCACCGGCAGGATGGCGGTGATACGTTCACCCTCTTCCAGCGGCAGCAGGTTAATGATCGGACGACCACGGGCGCCACGGGACGCCTCCGGCAGCTGGTAAACCTTGAGCCAGTAGACCTTGCCGCGGGTAGAGAAGCACAGAATGGTGTCGTGGGTGTTGGCCACCAGCAGACGCTCCACAAAGTCCTCTTCCTTGATCCGGGTGGCCGACTTGCCACGACCACCGCGGCGCTGGGCCTCGTAGTCGGAGAGCGGCTGATACTTCACATAACCCTGATGAGACAGGGTAACCACCACGTCTTCCGGGGTGATCAGATCTTCGATGTTGATCTCGGCACTGGACATGCTGATCTCGGTGCGACGTTCGTCACCATACTGCTCGCGCACGGCCAGCAGTTCATCGCGAATCACTTCCATCAGACGTTCCGGGCTCGCCAGGATGTGCAGCAGCTCGGCAATCAGATCCAGCAGAGACTTATACTCTTCCAGGATCTTCTCGTGCTCCAGACCGGTCAGCTTGTGCAGACGCAGATCAAGGATGGCCTGGGCTTGCTGTTCGGTCAGGAAGTATTGACCTTCGCGGATCCCGAACTCCGGCTCCAGCCACTCTGGCCGCGCCGCGTCGTCGCCCGCTTTCTCCAGCATGGCGGCCACGTTGCCGAGCTCCCAGCCCTTGGCAACCAGGCCCGCTTTCGCATCGCTCGGGGTTGCGCTGTGACGGATCAGCTCGATGATGGGGTCGATGTTGGCCAGCGCAACCGCCAGACCTTCCAAAATGTGTGCCCGATCCCGCGCCTTGCGCAGTTCAAACACGGTCCGGCGAGTCACCACTTCACGGCGGTGCAGCAGGAACGCATCCAGGATCTCTTTAAGGTTCATCACCTTGGGCTGGTTGTTATCGAGCGCCACCATGTTGATGCCGAACGTGGTCTGCATCTGGGTGTGCTTGTAGAGATTGTTCAGCACAATCTCGCCGGACTCGCCGCGCTTGATCTCGATAACGATGCGCATGCCGTCTTTGTCAGACTCATCGCGCAGGGCACTGATGCCCTCGATCTTCTTCTCTTTAACCAGCTCGGCGATCTTCTCGATCAGGCGAGCCTTGTTCACCTGATAGGGGATCTCGTGAACGATGATGGTCTCTCGACTGGTCTTCTCGTCCACTTCCACTTCAGCCTTGGCACGGACATAGACAGAGCCACGACCGGTGCGGTAAGCCTGCACGATGCCGGAACGACCGTTGATGATGCCGCCGGTGGGGAAATCCGGGCCAGTGATATAGGTCATCAGCTCGTCAATGGTGAGGTCGCCGTTTTCGATCAGCGCCAGACAGCCGTTGACTATCTCGGTGAGGTTGTGAGGCGGAATGTTGGTCGCCATGCCCACCGCAATACCGGAGGAGCCGTTGACCAGCAGGTTGGGCACCTTGGTGGGCATGACCGCCGGGATCATCTCGGTGCCGTCATAGTTCGGCACCCAGTCCACGGTCTCTTTGTCCAGATCAGCCAGCAGCTCGTGGGAGATGCGGGCCATCCGCACTTCGGTATATCGCATGGCCGCGGCGCTGTCGCCGTCGACTGAACCGAAGTTGCCCTGACCATCGACCAGCATGTAACGCATGGAGAAATCCTGCGCCATCCGGACAATGGTGTCATACACGGCGCTATCGCCGTGCGGGTGATATTTACCGATTACGTCACCGACCACACGGGCCGATTTTTTATAGGGCTTGTTCCAGTCGTTCCCCAACTCGTTCATAGCAAACAGAACGCGGCGGTGAACCGGTTTCAAGCCATCACGCACATCCGGCAGAGCTCGTCCTACGATCACGCTCATGGCGTAATCAAGATAGGAACTCTTGAGCTCTTCTTCGATGTTGACCGGCGTGATCTCTCTGGCCAGATCGCTCATAGAAAGCCTTATCCCTAAATTAGTTGTTCTTTGGCTTAAACAGCGCGACATGGTAACACACTGAGCCAAATACATTAAGCCACAAATCGGGTATCACATCGGGCTGGTGTGACAAAGTCCGTCCGTTATAATGCCCGCCAGGACAATAGATTGCGCCCATGACTCAGAAGCGGGCGCCCTGCCACAGGATCTTCGAAAAATGAACAGTGATGCCAATGTCGATCTGACAGAAATCGCCAAGTTTGAAGCCATCGCCTCCCGCTGGTGGGACATGGAAGGTGAGTTCAAACCCCTGCATCAAATCAATCCGGTACGCCTTGACTGGATCACCGACAAAAGTGGCGGTCTGTTTGGCAAGCGCATTCTTGATATCGGGTGTGGTGGTGGCATCCTCTCCGAGAGCATGGCCCGCCGCGGTGCCAGGGTGACCGGCATCGACATGGGCAAGGAGCCCCTCGGCGTCGCCCGCCTGCACGCCCTGGAACAGGGGATCGAGCTCGAATATCGCCAGATCACCGCCGAAGCCCATGCCGCCGAAGTACCGGGTCAGTATGACGTGGTCACCTGTATGGAGATGCTGGAGCACGTGCCTGACCCCGCCTCCGTGCTGCGCGCCATCGCCACGCTGGTACGTCCGGGTGGACGGGTGTTTGTCTCCACCATCAACCGCAACCCCAAATCCTATTTGATGATGATCATCGGCGCCGAATACCTGATGAAGATGGTGCCCAAGGGTACCCATGATCACAACAAGTTCATCACGCCGGCCGAACTGTGCCAGATGGGGGAAGCGGCGGGCCTGCTGGTGCGTGACATGAGCGGCGTCCACTATGCACCGCTGTCAAACAGCTTCAAGCTGGGTCGCAACGTCGACGTCAACTACATGGTGGAGTTTGTCCGCCCGGAGCAAAGTTGATGAGCGCCACTCACCCTCTGCCCCTGCGCTGCGTACTGTTTGATCTGGACGGCACCCTGCTCGATACCGCCCCGGATCTGGGGGCCGCCGTCAACCATGTGCTGATCAATGAAGGCTTTGCCCCCCTCTCTGACGACATCATCCGTCAGACCACCTCCCACGGGGCGCTCGGGTTGCTCAAGGCGGGCCTTGGCGACGAACTGCTTGAAGAGCTGGGGACCACGCGCCTGCGCACCGCCCTGCTCGATTACTACGCTGCCCATCTTTGCGTCGGTACCCGCCCCTATGAGGGGATGGTGGCGCTTATCGAGTGGCTGGATGAAAAAGCACTGCCCTGGGGCATCGTCACCAACAAGCCGGGCTTTCTCACCGAGCCGCTGCTGGCCGCCCTGCCACCGCTTGCCAACTGCGGCGTGACGGTCAGCGCCGATACCCTGCCGGTACGCAAGCCAGACCCCGCACCGATGTTTTTTGCCTGCGAGAAGCTGGGGATCGAGGCGGCTCACTGCCTCTATGTGGGGGATCATGTGCGAGACATCGAGGCTGGCCGCAACGCTGGCATGCGCACCGCCGTCGCCGGCTGGGGTTATCTGAATGACAATGAGGATCCCGCCGACTGGGGCGCGGATCTGCAGTTCGATACCGTACAGGCGCTGCACCACTGGCTGAGGTACGAACTGGACTAAGCGGTCGCCCTCCTGTCTGAGCACTCGGGCAAGGCTGCCGTGGATACATCTAGAGTTGGACAATCAGGAGGAGCTCCGCGCGTGGGCTGTCTTGGATAACGCCACACGTAGATAACGCAAGAGATGGATAACAGACGCAGCTTTGC
The DNA here is from genome assembly GCF_000819885.1 of Aeromonas fluvialis. GTDB lineage: Bacteria > Pseudomonadota > Gammaproteobacteria > Enterobacterales > Aeromonadaceae > Aeromonas > Aeromonas fluvialis. Next base: position 54,592 of record NZ_CDBO01000034.1, on the reverse strand, counting down.
GACCATCCCTTGAGCTGTGCGGTAAAAATGACGCCCATCTGGTCACTCGAGCGACAAAACGTGGGATCGGCAATCATCCCCCGTTTTGCCGGTTTGACAAGCAGTGCGGCTGCGGGATAAGACATCTGTTGACCCTTGCTGCACAAGGGATAACCAGGCTGAATTTACTAGTAAAAACACCCCGCTTTCGCAAGCAAAAAAGTTATTTAAATTTTCCATGTTCGATCATCAGACTTGCATTTACCAGATCGGACGGATGAAAACCCGTTCGCTGTGAGCGTCCACTAACTCCATCGACAACACCCACAATTTATCCACAGCAATTGTTTTACCCACAGATTGCAAAGCCGGGCAGACCTCACTATCTTGTAGATCAAATTCAAAATAACACTATATCTTGTGATTCATCGCACAATAGTTACCCAACAACTGCATCGGTCCGTCCTCCTGTGACCGCTGGCAGACGGGTGACGTGCGATGGTTTTTCGGGAATCAACTGAAGGTCATCAGCCAATGAACTTGTTTGTGACGAAGCGTAACGGACACAAAGAACCCATCGATCTGGATAAAATTCACCGCGTGCTGGACTGGGCCGCCGAGGGTCTCGACAACGTGTCGGTCTCCCAGGTAGAGCTCAAGTCCCACATCCAGTTCTATGACGGCATCCGTACCGCCGACATTCACGAAACCATCATCAAGGCGACGGCTGACCTCATCTCAGAGCAGACCCCTGACTACCAGTACATGGCTGCCCGTCTGGCCATCTTCCACCTGCGCAAGAAAGCCTATGGCCAGTTTGAACCGCCCCACCTCTACCAGCACGTGGCTCGTCTGGTGGACATGGGCAAGTATGACAAACACCTGCTGGAAGACTACACCCAGGCCGAGTTCGAAGAGCTGAACACCCACATGGATCACTGGCGCGACATGGATTTCTCCTACGCGGCGGTCAAGCAGTTGGAAGGCAAATATCTGGTACAAAACCGCGTCACCGGCGAGATCTACGAAAGCCCGCAGTTCCTCTACATCCTGGTCGCGGCCTGCCTCTTCTCCAAGTACCCAAAAGATACTCGTCTGGACTACATCAAGCGCTTCTATGATGCGGTCTCGACCTTCAAGATCTCCCTGCCGACCCCGATCATGAGCGGCGTGCGCACCCCGACCCGCCAGTTCAGCTCCTGCGTCCTGATCGAGTGCGATGACAGCCTGGATTCCATCAACGCCACCGCCAGCTCCATCGTGCGTTATGTCTCCCAGCGCGCCGGTATCGGCATCAACGCCGGCCGAATTCGCGGTCTGGGTAGCCCCATCCGTGGCGGCGAAGCCTTCCACACCGGTTGCATCCCCTTCTACAAATACTTCCAGACTGCCGTGAAGTGCTGCTCCCAGGGCGGGGTGCGCGGCGGTGCGGCTACCCTGTTCTACCCGCTGTGGCACACCGAAGTGGAGAGCCTGCTGGTACTGAAGAACAACCGCGGGGTGGAAGAGAACCGGGTTCGTCACATGGACTACGGTGTACAGATCAACAAGCTGATGTATCAGCGCCTCATCAAGGGCGGTGATATCACCCTGTTCTCCCCGTCCGATGCGCCGGGTCTGTACGATGCCTTCTTCGCCGATCAGGAACAATTCGAAGCGCTCTACATCAAGTACGAGCAGGATCCGGCCATTCGCAAGAAGACCCTCAAGGCGGTGGAGCTTTTCTCCCTGATGATGCAGGAGCGTGCCGGTACCGGTCGCATCTACATCCAGAACGTCGATCACTGCAACACTCACAGCCCGTTCGATCCGAGCGTGGCCCCGGTACGCCAGTCCAACCTCTGTCTCGAGATTGCGCTGCCGACCAAGCCGCTCAACAACATCGACGACGAGAACGGCGAGATCGCCCTGTGCACCCTCTCTGCCTTCAACCTGGGCGCTATCGACAAGCTCGACGATCTGGAAGAGATGGCCGATCTGGCGGTGCGAGCCCTCGATGCCCTGCTCGACTATCAGGACTATCCGATTGCCGCCGCCAAGCGTGGCAGCATGGGTCGTCGTACTCTGGGGATCGGCGTCATCAACTACGCCTACTACCTGGCCAAGAACGGAGTCCGCTACTCTGACGGCTCCGGTCTGGCTCTGACTCACCGCACCTTCGAAGCGATTCAGTACTACCTGCTGAAAGCTTCCGTGCAACTGGCGCGCGAATTTGGCCCCTGCCCGCTGTTTGGCGAGACCACCTATGCCCAAGGGATCTTGCCGATCGACACCTACAAGAAGGATCTGGATGTACTGTGCAACGAGCCGCTGCACCTGGATTGGGAAGCCCTGCGCGAAGAGATCCGCACCGTGGGTCTGCGCAACTCCACCCTGACCGCCCTGATGCCGAGCGAGACCTCCAGCCAAATATCCAATGCCACCAACGGCATCGAGCCTCCGCGCGGCCTGGTGTCGGTCAAGGCATCCAAGGACGGCATTCTCAAACAGGTAGTGCCCGAGTATGAGCGCCTGAAAGATCAATATGAACTGCTCTGGAAGCAGCCGAGCGTTGACGGCTACCTGCAGCTGGTCGGTATCATGCAGAAGTTTGTGGATCAGGCGATCTCCGCCAATACCAACTACGACCCGGCCCGTTTCGAAGGCAACAAGGTCCCGATGAAACAGTTGCTGAAGGACTTGCTGACCGCCTACAAATACGGCCTCAAGACCCTCTACTATCACAACACCCGTGATGGTGCCGACGATACCCAGACCGATCTGCAAGATGACGGTTGTGCCGGCGGGGCTTGCAAAATCTAAGTTGCGGCAAGAACTGATAACCGGGCGGGAGCGACAAGCTCCCGCTCTCCTGTTTTCTCCATATAGACATTCTGGTAACCATGGCCTATTCAACTTTCTGCCAAACCCAAAACGACCAGCTCAAAGAGCCGATGTTTTTTGGCCAATCGGTCAACGTAGCCCGTTATGACCAGCAAAAGCACGAAGTGTTCGAGCGGCTGATCGAAAAGCAACTCTCCTTCTTCTGGCGCCCGGAAGAGGTGGATGTCTCCCGTGATCGCATCGACTACCAGGCCCTGCCCCCGCACGAACAGCACATCTTCATCTCCAACCTCAAGTACCAGACCCTGCTGGACTCCATCCAGGGCCGTAGCCCCAACGTGGCGCTGCTGCCCCTGGTCTCCATCCCGGAGCTGGAAACCTGGATCGAGACCTGGGCCTTCTCCGAGACCATCCACTCTCGCTCCTACACCCATATCATCCGCAACATCGTCAACACCCCCGCTCAGGTGTTTGACGATATCGTCACCAACGAGCAGATCTTGAAGCGCGCCGGCTCCATCAGCCACTTCTACGACGATTTGATCGAGGCGACCGCCCTCTACAACCTGCATGGTGAAGGCACCCATCAGGTAGCTGGCCGCGAGGTGACCATCACATTGCGCGAGCTGAAGAAGAAGCTCTATCTGTGTCTGATGAGCGTCAACGCATTGGAGGCGATCCGCTTCTATGTCAGCTTTGCCTGTTCTTTCGCGTTCGCCGAGCGGGAGCTGATGGAGGGCAACGCCAAGATCATCAAGATGATCGCCCGTGACGAGGCACTGCACCTGACCGGTACCCAGCATATGCTGAACCTGATGGGCAGCGGTCAGGACGACCCAGAGATGGTCGAGATCGCACGGGAATGCGAGCAGGCCAGCTTCGATCTGTTCAAAGAGGCCGCCATACAGGAGAAAGAGTGGGCCGAGTACCTGTTCCAGGACGGATCCATGATCGGCCTGAACAAGGATATCCTCTGCCAGTACGTGGAATACATCACCAACCTGCGGATGGCAGCTGTGGGTCTGCAACCCGCCTTTGAGGGCGCGAAACAGAACCCAATCCCCTGGATCAACACTTGGCTCTCTTCCGACAACGTACAGGTCGCCCCGCAAGAGGTAGAGGTAAGCTCCTACCTGGTGGGTCAGATCGACAGCGAAGTCAATGCCGACGATCTGGGTGACTTCGAGCTGTGAACCAGTTATCTGATATGCTAGTTGGCCAGCACGACAGTGAAGTGAATACCAATGAGCTAGGTGATTTCGAGCTGTGAGTGACGCCACCAACAGGCTGCCCCCTGCCCCACATGAACAAGCCGAAATGCAGGCTGTGCAGGCTCCACGGGTACATACCCGGGATGGCGTGCTGCACGCCCATCCCGGCGAAAGCGTGCTGGAGACCCTGGAGCGCTACGGCCATCGGGTCGAGTTCCAGTGCCGCAGCGGCTATTGCGGCGCCTGCCGAACCCCGCTCATCACGGGCAAGGTGCACTACCCCAATGTGCCGCTCGCCTTTGTCTCCGAGGGGGAGTGCCTCCCCTGTTGTTGCAAGCCGGTGGGCGCCATCCGGCTCGATATCCAGAAGAGCTGACGCCGCCACAAGCTAACCACTCTCGCAAAAGAGAAAGCCGCCGGAGCAATCCGGCGGCTTTCTTGTCTCATCATATTGTTTCAGGGCGCCCTGCGCAGACGCCCAAACCATATAGGGTTACAACCAGGGGGCAGCAGTCGGCCCGTGGTGCAGGCCCAGCTTCCAGACCCGGCCAAAGTGCTTGTAGTGACCCGCCGCGACACCGGCCTTCTCGCCCATGCCATGGTATAGGTCGAGGTGGCCCTTCTTCACCGCACCACCCACATCCAGCGCAATCAACAGCCGCAGCTGGTGCTTGCCGGTCCAGTTTCCCTCTTTGTCCAGCAGCGGTACTTCCGCCAGGATCGGCGTGCCCATCGGCAGCAGGGTCTTGTCGGCCGCCACTGCCGCCATGGGCAACAGTGGAATGCCTGCGGCGCCCACGACGTCATTGGTGGGACGACGCTCGAAGAAGACATAGGAAGGGTTCTGCTCCACCAGCTCCTTGACGCTCTCCTCCGGTTGACGGTTGGCCCACTCCTTGATGGCTTTCAACGACATCTGCTCTTTGGGCACCTCACCCCGATCGATAAGCACCCGGCCAATGCTCACGTAGCCGTGGCCGTTCTTGCCGCTGTAACCCAGATATTGCAGCCTATCGTCGTCGCCGTAGTGAACAAAGCCCGAGCCCTGCACATCCATCAGGAAGTTGTCGATGAGGGATTTACTGAAACCCAGCTCCAATCCGCGGTTGGCCAACGCCCCCTGATGGATTTCGGCACGGGTCGGACAACGGCTACCACAGTTGGGCATGGCATAGATGGGGTATTTGTACTCGGCATCCGGGCGGTGACGCACCTCCAGTACCGGTGAGTAGTAGCCGGTAAAAAGCACATTGCCCATCCGATCCGCACCGCCCAGCTGGGCCAGACTGATGCCGTAACGGGTAATGTCAGCGGGATTGCCGCCGTTCGCTACCCAGCGGGAGAGCAGACGATAGAGTTCACCATAGCGGCTCGCCATCCGTCCGGAACGCTGTATGACAATGCGGCTTTGGGGGCCAAATTTGCTGTAATCGGCACTGGCACGACTGTTGACCCGCTCGACCCGCACCAGATCCTCCGGCAAGGTACCATCCAGATACTGCTTGCCCAGATTTTCTGGCACCTCACAGTTGAGAAAACATCTGTTGTCGGTCTGTTTTTTGGGCTCATCTACATGCTCAGAGTTACCCGCACACCCGGCCAACCCCAGCACGATAGCAGTCAGCCAGTATCCGTGTTTGTTCATATGTCCTCATTTAACACCAAGAGCCATGCTCGGCGGGAAGATGCCAAATTTGCAGGGGGAAAGCAAACGACATCAATCACTTGAAGAGAGATTTCTCCAAAGGGGGACCCTGGGTTATAACAATGTGACAGGATATGCGAGGTGATGGATGGAACAGCTCGAAATATTCCCGCTGCAGAGCCCCTGTATCGGGGTCTGCGAGGTGAACAACAAGGGCTATTGCAAAGGGTGTTTACGCAGCCGCGAAGAGCGTTTCAACTGGCTCGCCATGACCCCTACCCAGCAGCAGGAGGTGATGCGCCTGTGCCGAGATCGCAAACGCCGGGTTGAGGCGGCGCGGCGCAAGGCCAGAGAAGGGGCGTCCACCGAACAGATGCCGCAACCCGGCTGGGATTTCTAGCCTCCCCCTCCTTTTCTCAATGACTCCCCTCGATCAAATATAAAAAAGCGGCCCGCAGGCCGCTCTTGGTGATGACGTGTGTCGGGTAGCAAGGCTTATGCAGTGGCCAACTTGGCCTGCACTTCCGCGCGTTTGAGCATGGCGTAGGAGACGCCGGTCAGCAGCGAGCCTGCGGCAATCGCCAGGATATACATCATGACGTTGCTGATGGCGTGCGGGATAAAGAGCACGAACAGACCGCCGTGGGGTGCCATCAACTCGCAGCCAAACAGCATGGAGAGCGCACCGGTCAGGGCACCGCCGACCATGCAGGCCGGGATGACGCGCATCGGATCCTTGGCGGCAAACGGAATGGCCCCCTCGGAGATAAAGCACAGACCCAGTACAAAGGAAGCCTTGCCCGCTTCCTGCTCCGCCTTGATGAACTTCTTGCTGGCGAGGAAGGTGGCAATTCCCATCCCCAGTGCTGGCACCATACCAGCGGCCATCACCGCAGCCATCGGGGCATAGGTTTTGGAAGCCAGCAGGCCGACACCGAAGGCGTAAGCCGCCTTGTTAACCGGACCGCCCATGTCGAAGCACATCATGGCGCCGATGATGACACCCAGCAGCACGGCGTTGGCAGAGCCCATGTTGTTAAGGAACTCGGTCATGGCATTCATGATGCCGGCAACCGGGCCACCCACTACGTAGATCATCACCAGACCGGTAAAGAGGCTGGCAAAGAGCGGAATGATCAGGATCGGCTTGAGCGCTTCCAGGGTCACCGGCAGGCGCACCTTGTCGCTCAGGTACTTGGCGCTGTAACCGGCCAGGAAACCGGCCACGATGCCGCCAAGGAAACCGGCGCCCAGCGAGCTTGCCAGCATACCGCCGATCATGCCGGGGGCGAGGCCCGGGCGATCAGCAATGGAGTAGGCAATGTAACCGGCCAGCACCGGGATCATCAGGGCGAAGGCTGAGCCACCACCTATCTGCATCAGGGCAGCAGCCAGGGTGCCTTCCACCTTGAATGCTTCAATCCCGAATACGAACGAGAGCGCGATGATAAGGCCACCTGCCACCACCATGGGCAGCATGAAGGAAACACCGGTCAGCAGGTGCTTGTAGGGGCCTGCCTTTTCCTCTTTCTTGGGCTGGCTGGCACCGCTGTGGCGATAGAGTGTCGCCTCATTCCACGCCTTCTCGAGCTCGGCGCGGGTTTTCTTCAGCGCAGCGCCGGTGCTGGTGCGATAGACCTGCTTGCCGTCAAAGCGCGCCATGTCCACTTCGATATCGGTGGCGAGGAACACCAGATCGGCGGCGGCTATCTCCTCGGCGGTCAGGGCATTCTGGGCACCGACCGAGCCTTGGGTCTCTACGCGGATCTCATAACCCAGCTGTTTGGCCATGGTCTCCAGCGCTTCTGCCGACATAAAGGTGTGGGCCACGCCAGTGGGGCAAGCGGTCACCGCCACGATGCGCTTGCCAACAGCGGCCGGTTTGGCAGCAGCAACAGCGGGCGCGGCTTGATGACAATAGAGGGTGGCACCGCTGGTTGCGGCTTCCAGCAAGGCAGCCGGATCTTGCAGGGCGAGATCCATGCTCCCCTGATAGACCCGCTTGCCATCATAGGCGGCGAGATCCACCGGGGCGCTGGCGACAACCAGCACCAGATCGACGGCGGCAATCTGCTCCTTGTCCGGCACCTGACGGGGCTGCATGCTCGAGCCGACGTCGAGGGTGAGCTCCCAGCCAGCCAGTTTGGCCTGCTGTTCTATCCGTTTTGCAGCGAGAAAGCTGGTGGCAATGCCCGCTGGGCAAGCCGTAACCAAGATTGCTTTCATTGGGCATCTCCTGAGTTTTCCATTGAGGGGGTATTGCATTGAACCGGTGCCTGCAGATCCAGACGCTGTACACGCACCTGCTCAAGTAAGGGGTTGAGCACACTGACATCGCTAAAACCGACCGCCACCTGACTGACCGCCAAGGCCGAGACGGCGGTGGCCAGACGCAAGGTCTGCTCCGGCGCCCAGCCAAGGCTCAGGCCATGGGCGAGACCGGCGACCAGCGAGTCGCCAGCACCGACCGTGCTGACCACCTGCATCCGCGGCGGAATGGCCTGCCAGACCGCATCCGGGCCAAACCAGATGAGGCCGTCTGCGCCATTGGAGATCACCACGTTGGGGATCCCGCTTGCCTGCAGCGCACGGGCACACTCGGCCTGCTCGCTCAGGGTCTTGATGGGGCGGCCTGCCCACTGGCTCAGCTCTTCCAGATTGGGTTTGACCAGGGTCGGCGCGGCCTTGATCCCTTCGCTCAGGGCCACGCCGCTGCAATCGAAGATCACCTGCTTGCCCTTGGCCTTGAGCAGGCGGATCAGATGGGCGCAGTAATCGGGGGCAACCCCTTTGGGCAGGCTGCCCGCCAGCACGAACCACTCGGCGTGTGCTGCCAGCTCGTCGATGGCCTGCTCCAGCGCGCTCACTTCCCCTTGGTGGATGGTGAGCCCCGGCAGGTTGAGATCGGTGACCCGACCGGACTGCTCGGAAATCTTGACGTTGATGCGGGTGCTGCCCGCCACGCGCACAAAGTGATCATCCAGCGCCCGCTCGGCAAACAGGGAGACAAAGCTCTGCGCATTGTCAGCGCCCAGCCAGCCGGTGACGCCCACCTCGTGGCCCAGATCTTTAAGCACCATGGCGACGTTGATCCCCTTGCCCGCCGCGCGCAGGTTGGCCTCGCTCACCAGATTGACCTCGCCCAGGCTCATCGCCTCAAGACGGGTGGTGAGATCAAGGGCAGGGTTGAGGGTAATGGTGACAATCTTCATCAATGCGCCCCTTCGCCCAGACCGGCGGCAATGGCCTCACCGATCCCCTTGAGGGCGGCTTCGGCATCCGGTCCTTCGGCGCGAAACGCCAGACGATGGCCACACTTGACGCCTAAGCCGATCACCTTCATCAGGCTCTTCGCGGAGACCGCTTCGCCGCTGCCATCCAGATTGGCAACCCGGATGTCGGATGCAAACTCTTTGGCCACCTTGACCAGCATGGCACCGGGACGGGCGTGCAACCCGTGGGGGTTGATGATGGTGAAGGTATCTGAGAGACCGCTGGCAGGCCCCGCTTGCAGCATGGCAAGCCCCTCGCTGCCTGCCAGCGTGGCAAGCTGACCGGCAGCGGCCAGTTTGGCCAGATTCTCAAGTTGCGGCAGATGGCCCGTATCGGCGGCGCACAGCAGCAGCAGGGCACTGACCGGCAGCTCCTCTGCCATAAGTGCGCTGCTCGGCGTGGCCAGCACCCAGCCGGTCTGGGCCGATGCTGTTTGCTGAACATTGGCCCGTGCCAGCCAGATCCCCTCGCCCAGATAGGCGGGTTCGCTTGCCAGCAGCGCGCTCACCATGGCGGCATCACCCCAGCCCGCCGATTTGGCGCGGGCGGCGGCTCCCAGCAGCAGTTGGTCGCGATCATCGGCCGGGAAGTCGGCCAAGGTCAGGTATTGCACCTCTTTGGCGGCAGTGGCGCCAGTCAGGATGTTGATGATGGTGTCGGCATCGGTGGCCTCTTTGAGCTGGGCAGCCGCCTGCTCGTCACCCAGCACATGGGTGAGCTGGCGCAAAATGCCCAGATGTTCGTCGGACTTGGCGGCAATCCCGATGGCGACATAGGCGATCTGCCCCTCATCCCACTCGATACCCTGGGGGAACTGGGCCACCATGACGCCGGTGCTCTTCACCAGATGGCGGGTGTCGGTGGTACCGTGGGGAATGGCGATGCCGCTGCCAAGGTAGGTGGCATGCTGCGCTTCACGGGCCAGCATCCCATCGACATAGCCCGCTTCCACCAGACCGGCTTCGGTCAGTTTGCCTGCCAGCAGGGCAATGGCGTCAGACTTGGTCGCCACCGACTGTCCCAGCAAGATCTGCTCTCGCGTCAACTTCAACATAGAGACTCTCCATCAGGTTCCGGCTGCGCCGGTACGTCACAATTGAACATTCGGGTAACTCGCCAGCTGACAATAGACCCGATCACGGTTCACTGTGATCGGGGCCCGATTTTCAGGCCACTGGGTCTCTTCGTTGCTGACAGGCTGAATCGTTTCACTTACACTCAGACTGAATCGTTTCAGCCAATTGATCAAGTACCCACAAAGAGTGCTTTTCAATGATATGATCCCGCGCACACTTTTCGGTGCCCTCACCCGGCTGTGACCGTGGGCCTTGCAACTCAAACAGAGCCAATATGATGAAACTGGATGAAATCGCCGCCCTCGCCGGTGTCTCGCGCACCACGGCAAGCTATGTGATCAATGGCAAGGCCGACCAATACCGCATCAGCCAGGCCACCCGCGACAAGGTGATGGCCGTTGTCACCGCCCATAACTACCAGCCTGACAGCCGCGCCGCCTCCCTGCGTGGTGGCCAGACCAAGACCCTCGGCTTTATCCTGCCCGACCTTGAGAACGCCAGTTACGCCAAGTTGGCCAAGCGGCTGGAACAGGGGGCGCGGGCGCAGGGCTATCAGCTGCTCATCGTCTGCTCGGAAGATGAACCCGCCACCGAAAAAGAGCTGGCCCAGATGCTGGTAAGCCGCCATGTGGATGCCCTGCTGGTGGCCAGCTGCCTGCCGCCAGACGACCCCTTCTACGGCAAATTGCAGGCACAAGGCAGCCAGATCCTCGCCATCGACCGGGCGATGGCCGCCGACAAGTTCGTCACCGTCGCCAGTGAAAACGAGAAAGCGAGCTTTGATCTCACCAGCTCCCTGCTCACCCCGACCTTGCGCCATATCGCCTTGATCACCGCGCTGCCAGCACTCACGATCAGTCAGGAGCGCAAAGCGGGTTTCGAGCAGGCGGTCGCCAGTCATAGCGCGACTCGCCATCTGTGCGAGGGGGATCACTTCTCCCGCCTTGAGGGGTATCGCCTGATCAAGGATCTGCACCAGCAGCTGGGCCAGTTGCCCGAAGCGCTGATCACTACTTCCTATATCCTGATGGAGGGGGTGCTCGATTACTTGCTGGAGTTAGAGTTGGAACAAGAGACCAATATGAGCCAGCTCGCCATGGCCACCTTCGGGGACGATCGGCTGCTCGACTTTCTCCCCTTTGGCATCAACTCCCTGCCCCAGCAGCATGATGCACTGGCGAGCCAGGCGCTGGAGCTGGCGCTCAAGGCGGTGAACGGCGAATACCAGAACGGCCTGCACTATGTGAGCCGCACCCTCAAACGCCGCCGCTAACCTGACCGCAACAGACCCTGTTTGCTGGCAATCGATGGGTAAAGAGAACAGATGACAATAAGTCTGCCAGGATTGGCAGCCTTATTGTTTATCCCCATAACCCTACCCGCCCGCTTGGCTTTCTCTTCCCGTCTGACCGACTAAGCAACCGGCCTCCACACCCCTTTTGCCCCTCAACGTCAATACAACGCCTTCCTCGTTCCCCTATCCGTGCTGCTGCCACTTGACTTATCTTTATGCATTGGCCCCTTGTCAGTCGTTATTTCGGCGCATTTTTCTGCAATTAGTCACCACTGTCATCATTTATTTCCACTTAATGCCACATACCAGCACAAGATCCGTCTAAAAGGGGTTGTTTCCGCTATTTTGATCCGCTAACGTGGCAACCATCTTTTACAAGTGACAGGTTTTAGGTACAGATGTTCCCGTTCCGATATTGCTAGCCTCCGGCCCTATCCCCGGAGGCGCCTGCTGATAACGCCAATTTGCCCCCTCTTGTTGACGTCACTGCTGACATCGCCTGTTTGCACTGACACCGCTACGTTCGGATGGATAACATGAATACCAAAACCCTGGGTTGTACGCTGTTGATTGCCGGCACCACCATAGGGGCCGGCATGCTGGCCCTGCCGCTGGCCTCCTCCTCCCTTGGCGGCCCCGCCACCCTGCTGCTGATGGTCGGCCTCTGGGCCCTGATGGCCTTCACCGCCATGTTGCAAGTAGAGGCCAGCCTCAACACCGGCAAGTGGTACCTGCACCAGCTGGCGGATCATCTGCTCGGCCCTTGGGGCAAGCGCATCGCCTCCTTCTGTATCCTGATGCTGTTCTACTCGCTGGCTTCGGCCTACATCAGCGGCGGCAGCAGCCTGCTGGTACAGGCGCTGGTCGATGCGGGCATGACCCTGACCCAGGAGCAAGCCGCTTGGGCCTTTACCTTGCTGTTTGGCGGCATGGTCTGCGTCGGCACCCGCTCGGTGGATTACCTCAACCGGCTGATGTTCACCGTCAAACTGGTGATCATGGTGGCGGTGTTGGCACTGCTGCTGCCGCGCGCCGAAGGGCAGCACCTGCTCTCCATGCCGCTGGGTCAGGGCTTGTTGCTGGCGGGCCTGCCGGTGATCTTCACCTCGTTCGGCTTTCATGGCTCCATTCCGAGCATAATGCTCTACCTTGGTGACTGCCCCAAGCAGCTGCGCCGGGTCTTTGTCTGGGGCTCTGCCCTGCCGCTGATCCTGTACGTGCTGTGGCAGGTAGCGATCCTCGGTCTGCTCGGCCAGCAAGCCCTGCTGCAAACCGGTGGCGCGCTGGACAGCCTGCTGGCCAACATCGGCAAGCTGGTGAGCTGGCCTGCGTTTAATCAGGCGATGCACCTGTTTGCCGATCTGGCGCTCGCCACCTCCTTCCTCGGGGTGACGCTGGGACTGTTCGACTTTATGGCCAAGGTGACGCGCCGCAAGAACAACTGGCAGGGCCGCACCCAGACAGGTCTTATCACCTTTGTGCCCCCCCTGCTGTTTGCCCTCTACTTCCCGCAGGGCTTTATCATGGCGCTTGGCTACGCCGCCATTGCGCTGGCGATCCTCGCGGTACTGTTGCCGGTGGCACTGGTATGGCAGAGCCGCAAACAGACGCCAGCCCACCACTACCGCGCCCCGGGTGGCGTAGTAGCACTGGGACTGGCCGCCGCCATGGGTGTGCTGATTGTCGGCGTACAGGTCAGCGTCAGCCTCGGAATGCTGCCCGCGCTCTAATGCTGACCGCAATTCAATGCCCCTAATAGCAAAAGCCCCGCCAATGGATATGGGTGGGGCTTTTGCTATTAGGTCGGTATAACGTTCGCAACATCGCGATATGACGGGTCAATCTGGTACAGATGACTGCTACCCTCAGAGGCAACCCATTGAGACGCCATGCAATATCAATCAAGTCACTGGCGACTCGACATCATCACACCGGGAGCCAGATACCATGATCATACTGCCTGTTTACGCGGCCCTGCTCGCCTTGCTGTTTGTGTTGCTGAGCATTCGAACCATTCGTACCCGCCATAGCCGCAAGGTGGCGCTGGGACACGGGGATGATCCCGCCATGCTGCGCGCCATGCGGGTGCATGCCAATTTTGCCGAGTATGTCCCCCTCGCCCTGCTGCTCATCTACTTTGTCGAAGCCACCAGCCAGTCCCCCTGGCTCGTCCATCTGCTGGGGAGTGGGCTGTTGCTTGGTCGCGTCTGTCACGCCTTTGGCATGAGCCGCACGCCGGAGAACTTCCGCTACCGGGTGGCGGGAATGGGGCTGACCTTCACGGTGATCCTGATGAGCGCGGCCCATCTCCTGATCACGGCACTGCTCCCCTGACGTTTTGCCGGCAAACCGCTATCCCACCAAGACCCTATCTACCGGAAATAGAAAAGCCCTGCCAGATTGGCAGGGCTTTTTCAGTCAACCGTACAGCTGGGGAGACAAGCTCCCGAGCCGCTTACTGGTTGTGACTGGAACGACGGGGGCGACGGGCCTGAGCCGGTTTGGCAGCGCCCTCGGCCGGACGCTGACCCCCCTGGGGCTTGGGCTTGCCGCCGTTGCCACCGCGATTGCCACCACCGTTACCACCGGCGCCATTGCCGGAACGACCGGCGCCCTGACGCTGCCCTTGACCTTGCGGACGGGGCGCACGGCGCTGCTCGCTCGGATCACGGGGCTCTTTGCGCAGCGGCGCGCCGATACCACGGCTTATGTTATCGAGCGTCTCGCGGGAGGCTTCAAAGCCCGCCACCTGCTCGCAGGGAATATTCTGCTTGGTCAGGCGCTCGATCGCCTTGATAAGCTTGCCCTCGTCGGCCGCTACCAGGGAGATAGCATGACCGGCGGCGCCAGCACGGCCGGTACGACCGATGCGGTGAACGTAATCTTCCGCCACGTTGGGCAGTTCGAAGTTCACCACTTGCGGCAACTTGTCGATGTCGAGGCCGCGGGCGGCGATGTCGGTCGCCACCATGACGCGCACACTGCCATCCTTGAAACCGGCCAGTGCGCGGGTACGGGCACCCTGGCTCTTGTTGCCGTGAATGGCGGCAGCACTGATGCCGTCTTTTTCAAGCTTCTCGGCAACGCGATTGGCGATGTGCTTGGTACGGGTAAAGACCAGCACCTGCTGCCAGTTGTTGCTGGAGATCAGGTGGCTCAGCAGGGCAATCTTGTTGGCCTTGTCGCACGGGTGCACCAGCTGCTCGATACGCTCGGCGGTGCTGTTGCGCGGGGCGACTTCAATGACAGCCGGGTTGTCCAGCAGGCCAGTGGCCAGCTCGCGAATTTCATCGGCGAAGGTGGCGGAGAAGAGCAGGTTCTGGCGCTTCTTCGGCATCAGGGCCAGGATCTTGCGGATGTCGCGGATAAAGCCCATGTCGAGCATGCGATCCGCTTCGTCCAGTACCAGGATCTCCACTTCGTCAAACTTGACGGCATTCTGGTTGTAGAGATCCATCAGGCGGCCAGGACAGGCCACCAGCACGTCCAGACCACGGCGAGTCGCCATCATCTGCGGATTGATGCTGACGCCGCCGAACACGACGTGGCTGCGCATCGGCAGGTGTTTGCCGTAGTTACGCACGCTCTCGCCCACCTGGGCGGCCAACTCGCGAGTCGGGGTCAGCACCAGCGCACGAATACGGTTCGGAGACACCTTACGCTTGCTCTCCATCAGACGTTGCAGCATCGGCAGGGTAAAGCCTGCGGTCTTGCCGGTCCCTGTTTGGGCCGCCGCCATCAGATCGCGGCCAGCCAGAACGGCGGGGATCGCTTGCTGCTGAATGGGAGACGGGGTGTCGTAGCCTTGCTCGGCAACGGCACGCAACAAGGGTTCGGCCAGACCGAGGGAAGTAAAACTCATAATTACCTGCTAGAGATAGGGGCGCCGGGGATTTGTGGTGGGGCTCCTCTGCTGAGCCGATGCCATCTCACAAGATCTGGGCCTATTGAGAAAACAACGATTTCCCCGGGGAGCAGAGCAAAGGGGAAAGAATAGAGGCGCAGTCTAACGGAGTTGCCCGGGATAAACGAGAAAAATGTGACATTCCTCCCAGCACGGTGGATAAACAACTGACTGATGCCCGCCTTGGGCCTTTTTTGGCAAACAAGGACGCGCGGTAATAATAAGGCGACCCTGGGGTCGCCTTATTGATCATGGCCTCAGCCACGAGCCCATCACACCCTTTAACGCAGCTGCGGGGTATGGGTCAGCACCCCCTGATTCTGGGCGCGGTGACGCAGCAGGTGATCCATCAACACCAGTGCCAGCATGGCTTCGGCGATGGGCACGGCGCGGATACCAACGCAAGGGTCGTGACGCCCTTTGGTGATCATCTCGATAGCCTCGCCTTCGGTATTGATGGTCTTGCCCGGCACCGTGATGCTGGAGGTGGGCTTGAGCGCCATGCTCACCACAATATCCTGACCTGACGAGATCCCACCCAGAATGCCGCCCGCATGGTTGCTGGCAAAGCCTGCCGGGGTCATCTCGTCGCGATGCTCGGAGCCTTTTTGCTCCACCACCGCAAAGCCGTCACCGATCTCCACCCCTTTCACCGCATTGATGCCCATCATGGCGTGAGCGATGTCGGCATCGAGGCGGTCAAACACCGGCTCACCAAGGCCCACCGGCACATTGCGCGCAATGACCTGCACCTTGGCACCGATACTGTTGCCCTCTTTCTTCAGGTCGCGCATGTATTGATCGAGTTCCTCCAGCTTGCCCGCATCGGGGAAGAAGAAGGGGTTCTGCTCGATCTGCGCCGCGTCAAACGCCTCGGCCTTGATGGGGCCAAGCTGGGAGAGAAAACCGGTGATCTCGATGCCGTGCACCTGTTTGAGGTACTTCTTGGCGATGGCCCCCGCCGCCACCCGCATCGCGGTCTCACGGGCAGAGGAGCGACCGCCGCCGCGATAGTCGCGCTGACCATACTTCTGGTGGTAGGTGTAGTCAGCATGACCCGGCCGGAACAGATCCTTGATGTCTGAGTAATCCTTGGAGCGCTGATCGGTATTCTCGATGAGCAGCCCGATGGAGGTGCCGGTGGTCTTGCCCTCAAACACCCCGGAGAGGATCTTCACCTCGTCCGGCTCGCGGCGCGGCGTGGTGTAGCGGGAGGTGCCGGGCTTGCGCCGATCCAGATCCCCCTGCAGATCCGCCTCGCTTATCTCGAGCCCCGGCGGGCAACCATCGACCACTGCGCCCAGCGCCAGGCCGTGGCTCTCGCCAAAGGTGGTGACCCGAAAGAGTTGACCAAAACTGTTCCCTGCCATGCGCGCTCCTGCTTAGTTCTTGTAGATGGCGAAATGATCCTGATACTGCACCAGCTCGTCACGGGTCATCACAAAGACGCCGTGGCCGCCGTTTTCGAATTCAACCCAGGTGAAGGGGATCTCGGGGAACTGGGCTTCCAGATGGATCATGCTGTTGCCCACTTCGACCACCAGCACGCCGTTATCCTTAAGGAAGTCGGCCGCATGGGCCAGCAGACGCTTGGTGAGCTTGAGACCGTCAGAGCCGGACGCCAGCGCCAGCTCGGGCTCGTGACGGAACTCGTCCGGCAGATCCGACATATCTTCGGAGTCCACATAGGGCGGATTGGAGACGATGAGATCGTATTTGTCGCCGGCCGGCAGATCGCGGAACAGATCGGAGCGGATCGGAATGACCTGCTGCTCCAACCCGTGATCGTTGATGTTGCGCTCGGCCACGTTCAGCGCATCGATGCTGATGTCGATGGCATCCACTTCCGCTTGCGGGAACTCGTGAGCCATGATGATGGCGATGCAGCCGGAGCCGGTGCACAAGTCCATGATCCGGGTCGGTTCATGTTTGAGGAAGGGCGCGAAGCGATTGGCCACCATCTCGGCAATGGGGGAACGGGGGATGAGCACCCGCTCGTCCACGTAGAACTCCCAACCGGCATACCAGGCCTTGTTGGTCAGGTAGGCGGCTGGGATACGCTCCTGTACCCGACGGATAATCAGCTCGGCGATACGGTGACGTTCGCTGCTGGTGAGACGGGAGTGGCGCATGGCGGGATCAACGTCCGGCGGCAGATGCAACGCGGGCAGTACCAGTTGCACGGCTTCATCCCAGGCGTTGTCGGTTCCATGACCGTAAAAAATCCCGGCGTCGTTGAAACGACTCATGGCCCAGCGCAACATGTCCTGGATGGTGTGCATCTCGGCAACCACCTCATCGATAAATATCTTGTCCAAATCCACCTCCAAGTCGAGTAATATCCGGCCCGAGAATTTTACAAAGCGAGCAAGACGAGTACCTGATGAAAAAAACGCCCTCACCGACAGACGAGGAAACCCTGCTGTTCCGCGATGCGATAAAAGGTACCCGGAAAATCAAGCAAGATACCATAAGGGCCGAGTTACGCCCGGTCAAGCAGAAACGCGAATTGCGTGAAACCCGCGAAAAGCTTGGGGTTGACCACTATTTCAGCGATGAGTATCAACCCCATCTCGACGATGATGGGCCGACCCGGTACGTGCGGGAAGATGTATCAAAATTTGAGCTGAAAAAGCTCAAGCGGGGCATTTATCCGCCGGAGATCTATCTGGATCTGCACGGCATGAACCAGCAGCAAGCAAAACAGGAGCTGGCCGCCCTGCTCACCCTCTGCCAAAAAGAGAACATTCACGTCGCCTCGGTGATGCACGGCATCGGCAAACACATCCTCAAACAGCGCATCCCCAGCTGGCTGGCCCAGCACCCCAATGTGCGCGCCTTCCATCAGGCGCCCCGTGAATGGGGCGGCGACAGCGCCATCCTGGTGTTGCTGGATATTGAAGAGTAGATCACGTGGGGGATGGCTCATTCTACATCCCATGCATGGCGCCAAGCGGTGCTTTCACCTCTCGCACCGGGGGCTAGTTCACCTCTTCCTTGACCTGCCAGCCATTACCAGTGCTTGCAGAGAAGGCGTAAAAGCACCGAACGTCAGGCACGCACGGCACGGATCAGGATATTGCGCGGGGTCATGGGTTTGGCACAAAACTCCCCCACCTCGACCCGATAGCCCTGCTCTTGCAAAAAGAGCGCGCGATCCAGCGCCAGCCAGACCTCGAGGGGACGGCGAAAGAGGTGGCGCACCAGCTCCATGCGGGCGACATCACCAAAGCGGCGCTCCCCTTCTGCCAACCAGGCGGAGTAGTCGAGTCCGGCGGGCAGCACAATCCCTTTGCGCTCGGCAGCCCAACCGCAGAATGCCTCAAACGTGCCGGTCAGCAGGCTCTTTTGCATATTGGGCACCGGCAGATACTCATCCACCCCGCGCACCTGACGCTGCAGGCAGTCAAACCCGAGCCGCCACACCACTTCCTGCTCGCGCAGGCGGGCGATCCGCGCACCGCCAGTCACCGTCTCCTGTAGCGGCAGCTTGAGATCCGCCTTGCTCAACACCAACTCGCTGGCGTTGGCCGCGGCCGACAGCGGGCGATAGTGGCTGGTGCGGATCAGGTGATAACAACAGGGAGAGAGGGTCACGCCGCGGGCACCGCGCTCGGCCACCCGCTCCAGCAGATGGGTGTGCAGCTCGCCGCAGGCATGGAGCGCCATGGCGTGGTGCTCGGGGGCGATCAGCGCCGCCGACTCGGGGGCAAAGGCATCGGCGCAGGTAAAGGTCATATTGGCGCCATCCCGCTCGGCCAGCAGCCGACCTTCGTCACAGAGCTGCTCTTGCAACTCCAGACTGAGGATCGGAGCCTGTCGATGAAGTGACACCAGCCGCCCAAGATGCCCCTTGCCGGCACACCACTCCAGATAAGGGCCCTGATGGGCCGGCAAACAGGCGGTGAACGACTCGATCTGGGCCTGCTTGCGCCCCGGCATATGCAGCGCCATCTCCTTGCTGCAGGTGATGGGCTCCGGGGTAAATGGGGCTAGTTGGCTCAGCTGCTGCAACTCGGCACCCTCGGCAATCCAGGGGGCAAGCAGCGTGCTGAGGGCATCCATATCCGCATCGAGCTCCGCCAACTGGGTCAGCGTCAGCCCATTGAGCTGCGCCGCCAGATCGGGCGCCTCATCGGCAAAGGCCATGGTCAGATGATGATATGGCTGATATTGCCACCAGCGCCGATAGCGGGTGAGCAGTCGATCCAGTTGTTGAAAACGTTGAGCCAGCACGAATGCCCCTGCCTTGCAGTCAAAAAGAGGCTCATTCTAGCGATCCCGCTTCAAATTGCACCTTCAATACCTGGCAATCAGCGCCGCGCAACAGCACCGCCAACCCTGTGACCCAGGGCAGATCTGACAAAGTGCGGGGTTTTATGCTATATTACGCCCCCTCTCTCACGCGCCCCGCCCAACGCGGGTCGCTTTACACTAGCTATGGGACCAACAACATGACCATCAACGCCATTCTGCAAGCGCGTGCGGGCGCCAAGTGTGAACTGTGCAGCGCCGAGCAGGCGCTGACCGCCTTCGTGGTGCCTCACTCTCCCGCCAGCGACGATGATCACAGCGTTGCTATCTGTGACACCTGCCGTGGTCAGCTGGAACAACCGGATACCCTGATGGTCAACCACTGGCGTTGCCTGAGTGACAGCATGTGGAGCCAGGTGCCTGCGGTGCAAGTGATGGCATGGCGCCAGCTGAAAGCCCTTTCCGGCAAGGGTGAGGTGTGGGCGCAGGATCTGCTGGACATGATGTACATGGAAGACGAAGCCAAGACCTGGGCTGAAGCTGGTATTGCTGACGAAGATGACGACAGCGTACCGACCGTTGACTCCAACGGCGCCGTGCTGCAAGAGGGCGACTCCGTCACCCTGATCAAGGATCTGGACGTGAAAGGCGCCGGTTTCACCGCCAAGCGCGGCACCCTGGTCAAGGGCATCCGTCTGACCAACAACCCGCTCCATATCGAAGGCAAGGTCAACGGCGTGCAGATCGTGCTGGTTGCGGCCTACCTGAAAAAGGCCTAAAGCCAAGGGCGATTGCTCTGCTGTCTGCTGCCAGAGCACAAGCACAAGCGCAACGAAAAAGGATGGCGTCACGCCATCCTTTTTTATACCCGCTTGCCGCATACGGCCAACCTGAGCCCATAACAGGCCAGCAAAAGCAAAAAGGCGCATCAGGATGGATGCGCCTTGTTTACATGGCCGATGCCGTTAACCGGCAGCGAAAATGGTCACTCAGGAGGAGAGTTTGCCGTCCAGCTCTGCAATTTTTGCAGACCAGTAGGCCGGGCCGGTTTCGTGGATATTGTTGCCTTCGGAGTCGACCGCCACGGTCACCGGCATATCTTCCACTTCAAATTCGTAGATCGCTTCCATGCCGAGATCGGCAAATGCCACCACGCGGGCCTTCTTGATGGCCTTGGCCACCAGATAGGCGGCGCCGCCGACGGCCATCAGATAGACGGCCTTGTGCTGCTTGATGCTCTCGACGGTTTTCGGGCCACGCTCGGACTTGCCGATCATGCCGATAAGGCCGGTTTCACCCAGCATCATGTCGGTGAACTTGTCCATCCGGGTGGAGGTGGTGGGGCCTGCCGGGCCAACTACTTCGTCACGCACCGCATCGACCGGACCAACGTAATAGATAAAGCGGTTGGTGAAATCGACCCCTTCCGGCAGCCCTTCGCCATTTTTCAGCATGTCGGCGATGCGCTTATGGGCTGCGTCACGACCGGTGAGGATCTTGCCGGACAGCAGCACGGTATCACCGCTCTTCCAGCTGGCGAGCTCGGCCTTGGTGATGCCATCGACGTTGACTCGGCGCACGTTGCCACCCGCTTCACGGGTGATCTCCGGCCAGTCGCTCAGCTTCGGCGGAGTCAGTTCGGCGGGGCCTGAACCATCCAGTTCGAAGTGAACGTGACGGGTGGCGGCGCAGTTGGGGATCATCACCACCGGCTTGGAGGCGGCGTGAGTCGGCGCAGATTTCACCTTCACATCCAGCACGGTAGTCAGGCCACCCAGACCCTGGGCACCGATCCCCAGCTTGTTGACCTTGTCGTAGAGCTCGACCCGCAGCTTCTCTTCGGTGGTCTGGGGACCACGGGCGATCAACTCCTGAATGTCGATGTGCTCCATCAGGGCCTCTTTGGCCAGCACCGCCGCTTTCTCGGCAGTACCGCCGATGCCGATGCCCAGCATGCCGGGCGGGCACCAGCCTGCGCCCATGGTCGGCACGGTTTTCAGCACCCACTCGACGATATCGTCAGAGGGGTTGAGCATCACCATCTTGGATTTGTTCTCGGAACCGCCGCCTTTGGCCGCGATGCTCACTTCCACCTTGTTGCCGGGGATCATGTCGATATGAACCACGGCAGGGGCGTTGTCCTTGGTGTTTTTGCGACTGCCGGCCGGATCGGCCAGCACGGAGGCGCGCAGCGGGTTGTCAGGATTGGTGTAGGCACGACGGGTCCCTTCGTCCACCATCTCCTGCACTGTCATGTCGCTGTCCCACTGGACTTGCATGCCGATCTTGACGAAACAGGTCACAATGCCGGTGTCCTGGCAGAGCGGACGATGACCTTCGGCGGACATGCGGGAGTTGATCAGGATCTGGGCCAGCGCGTCTTTGGCGGCCGGGTTGGCCTCGCGGTCATACGCCGCTTTGGCAGCTTGAACAAAATCCAAGGGGTGGTAATAGGAGATGTACTGGAGGGCATCTGCGATAGAATCGATGAAATCCTGTTTTTTTATACTGCTCATATCATCCTCACTGGTCCTTGCCTCTGCCACAAAGCAGAGCAAGGGCTTCCATATGATGGGCCGTGCTGACGTGCTGGCTAAAAACTATCAGCCAGCAAAAGACGAACGACACGGCAGTTTTTTCTTAAGTCACCGACACCTATGATACGCTTGCCCACCAGCACCGACTAGGGTTCGGGAACTAAACTGTTGCCTGTGTAACATAAAATGACGCCAACACTTCATATCCATCATTTTGACCATCATGCTGAACTCCATCAGCAATTTGCCCGCCTGCAACATCAGCCCTGGGCCATGTTGCTGGAATCGGCAGGGCCGCTCGGCGCTGACAACGGCTTTGATATCATCAGTGCCGATCCGCTGGCGACCCTCGAGACCCGGGGCCCGGTGACCACCCTCACCCGCCATGGCCAGCTCAGTCAGCACCATGACGATCCCCTCGCACTGCTGGCGCACACCCAGCAGCAACTGCTGGGGGCGCTGGACTTGTGCGCCACTCGCCTCCCCTTTATTGGCGGTGCCCTCGGTCTGTTTGGCTATGATCTCGGCCGCCGCTTCGAGCGGCTCCCCGTGCAGGCCGCCGCCGATATTGCGGTGCCCGACATGGCGGTAGGCATCTACGACTGGGCGCTGCTGCGCGATGTGGCGAGCGGCGCCTGGCAGCTGGTGCACTGGGGGGATGAAGCAGGCCTTGCCAGACGGCTGGCCTGGCTTGAACAGCAACAGGCCAAACCATCCCCCGCTTTTGCCTTGCAGGGATCGTGGCAGAGCAATATGAGCCGCGCCGTGTATGGCGAGAAATTTGCCCGCATTCAGGCCTACCTCGCCGCCGGAGATTGCTACCAGATCAACCTGACCCAGCGTTTCTCGGCTCCCTATCAGGGAGATGAGTGGCAGGCCTATTGCCTCTTGGCAAGCACCAACAAGGCCCCCTTCTCCGCCTTTATCCGGTTGCCGCAAAGCGCGCTGCTCAGCCTCTCCCCCGAGCGGTTCCTGCTGCTTGATGGCCGCCATATCGAAACCAAACCCATCAAGGGGACTCGCCCTCGCCACCCGGATCCGGCTATCGATCGGCAGATTGCGCAGGCGCTGGCAGAGGCAGACAAGGACAGATCAGAGAATCTGATGATCGTGGATCTGCTGCGCAACGACATCGGTCGAGTCAGCCGGCCGGGCTCGGTCAGCGTGCCTCATCTCTTTGCGGTGGAGTCGTTTCCGGCGGTGCATCATCTGGTCTCCACCATCCACGGTGAGCTCGACGAGCGCTGGCAGGGGGTCGACTTGCTGCGCGCCTGTTTCCCGGGTGGTTCCATCACCGGTGCCCCCAAGATCCGCGCTATGGAGATCATCGAGGAGCTGGAACCCCAGCGCCGCAATGCCTACTGCGGCAGCATCGGCTATCTCAGCCAGCATGGCCGGATGGATACCAGCATCTGCATTCGTACCCTGATCGCCGAAGCGGGTCGTCTGCACTGTTGGGCCGGTGGCGGTATCATCGCCGACTCCGATGCAGACAGCGAATATCAGGAGACCTATGACAAGGTCGCCCGCATCCTGCCGCCCCTGTCGGCGCTGTAACCCTCCCCACTATCAGGCCAACGCACAAGAGAGCTCCCCACCATGGATCGCCACGAACTGCTGACCCGCTTCCAGTTGCAGCAACCCGCCCCGGCCCATCGCCTCGCCATCGGCGGGCTCAGTCCGGCGGCGGTATTGATCCCTGTGGTGGTACGCGAGAAGGGACTCACTGTGCTGCTCACCCGGCGCAGTGCCCGGTTGCGTCATCATGGAGGGCAGATAAGCTTTCCCGGCGGACGCCAGGATCCCGGTGACGAGAACCTGATTGCCACGGCGCTGCGAGAAACCGAGGAAGAGCTCGGCATTCCGCCCCAGCTTGTCGAGGTGATCGGCACCCTCAACCCACTCAATACGGTGTCACGCTTCGAGGTGCTGCCGGTGTTGGGGCTGCTCGATAGCCACTATCCCCTTGTTCTGAGTCAGGATGAGGTGGATCACGCCTTCGAAGTGCCGCTGACCCATCTGCTGGATCGGCGCAACCACATCCCCCTGACCCTTGCCAGAGGGGGGAAATCGCACACCATCTACTGGATCCCTTGGCAACAGCACTTTATCTGGGGGGCAACCGCCAGCATGATAAATCAGCTAGCCCAGCATCTTGCAAAATAACAATTTACCCATATTTGGCCGAGCGAGATTTAATCATTAACATTCAAATAACACGTCAATGAATAAACAAAAATTGAAGCTTTCTTGTTTTGATCACATTTCCACAAAAAAGTGTGGCTTTTCGGGCCGTAAGGATGAATTTGATCAACATTTTTGATTAGAAAAACCGTATCCTTGCGCCGACTTAATAAGAACCACACATTCGAGGTGAGATAGATGTCAAATACAGTTACTGGCTCGCAGGGGGTTGCGGCGACAACAGAGCAAGGGATCCGCTCTACTCAAACCACTCGTTGGGAAAAACGCGACTCTACCTGGGTCATCAGCCTGTTCGGCACCGCTGTTGGCGCAGGGATCCTGTTCCTGCCGATCAATGCTGGCATGGGCGGTTTCTGGCCGCTGGTGGTGATGGCGCTGCTGGTTGGCCCCATGACCTATCTGGCCCACCGTGGTCTGGCCCGCTTCGTACTCTCCTCCAAAAAGCCAAATGCAGACATCACCGAAGTGGTGGAAGAGCACTTCGGCGTGGGGGCCGGTAAACTCATCACCCTGCTCTACTTCTTCGCCATCTACCCCATCGTGCTGATCTACGGCGTGGGTATCACCAACACGGTCGAGAGCTTCATGGTCAACCAGTTGCAGATGACTCCACCTCCGCGCTGGATCCTCTCCATCGTGCTGATCATGGGCATGATGTCGGTGATGCTGGCTGGTGAAAAGCTGATGCTGAAAGTGACCGAGTTCCTGGTTTACCCGCTCATCGTCATTCTGGCCGGTATCTCTTTGTACCTGATCCCTGACTGGACCGGCGCCGCGCTGGAGCAAGTGCCCTCTGCCAAGGATTTCGCCACTACCCTGTGGCTGACCATCCCGGTCCTGGTCTTCTCCTTCAACCACAGCCCGGCCATCTCCAGCTTCTCCCTGGCACAGCGCCGCGACAACGGTGATCAGGCTGTCGAGAAAGCCGATGCCATCCTCAAGCGTACTGCCATGGTGCTGCTGGGCTTCGTGATGTTCTTCGTCTTCTCCTGCGTCATGAGCCTGACACCGGCCCAGCTGGCAGAAGCCAAGGCACAAAACATCGCCGTGCTCTCCTATCTGGCTAACCAGCATGCCAGCCCCATCATCTCCTACTTCGGTCCGCTGGTTGCGTTTGTCGCCATCGTCTCCTCCTTCTTCGGTCACTATCTGGGTGCCCGTGAAGGTCTGAAAGGGATGATCGTGCAGAACATGCGCAAGTCCGGCAAAGAGCCAAACGCCAAGAAAGTCGAGATGTTCATCATCGCCTTCTTTATCCTGACCCTGTGGGGCACAGCCATTGCCAACCCCTCCATCCTGGGCATGATTGAATCCTTGGGTGGCCCGATCATCGCCACCATCCTGTTCATCATGCCGATGTACGCCATCAAGCGCGTACCGGCCATGGCGAAATATCAGGGTCATATCAGCAACGTCTTCGTTGCAACCATGGGGATGATCGCCATCTCTGCCATCCTCTATCAGCTGGTCGGTTAATCCCACACCAACCACTGATAGCAACAAGCCAGCCGAATATGCGGCTGGCTTTTTTATCTCTGCGATCTGTGCCTGCGCGATTGCCCTGCTCTCTTCTTATTGCACCTCCCATTCTATTGGCTGTCTGCATGCTCATCATCGCCATGACTGAACATGTCGGTTATCACCATGAACTACGCCAATGCCCGCCACTCAATATCGCCAACAGGTTTACTCCCGCTCACCAAACCATGATGGCGTATCTAATGGGGCGAGTTAATCTGCCGCAACCATACATTTCCGTTCATTGGTGATGCAGCCATCTTTTCCCACTCTGGGTTATCCCATGGCAATCACACTCTTCAGCTCGGGGTGAACTGGCAAAACAGATGCATAGCGCACAACACAAGAAGGGAGTAATACACAAAGGGTTGGAGATAACGCAGCAAGAGATACGCTGGGCAAATATGGCAGAACGTCTGGGAACATCGGCCAATGAAGGGAAAAAAAGAGCAGAGCCGGCAATAAAAAGCGCCCTCCGAAGAGGGCGCAAGTGTGTTACGAAACAGGCTGTTGCAGGATCAGGCTTCGCGGCTCGGTATCGGCGCCACATCCAGCAAGGTTTCATCTTCGGCCATGCAAGCCGCGGCGGTGAACAACACGTCGGTGGAGCTGTTAAGCGCTGTCTCGGCAGAATCCTGCAGCACGCCGATGATAAAGCCGACGGCTACTACCTGCATGGCGATGTCGTTGCTGATACCAAACAGGCTGCACGCCAGCGGGATCAGCAGCAAGGAGCCACCGGCGACACCGGAGGCGCCGCAAGCACTGACGGTGGCAACCACGGAGAGCAGCAGAGCCGTGGTCAGATCCACTTCCACCCCCAGGGTATGCACTGCCGCCATGGCCAGTACGGTAATGGTGATAGCGGCGCCGGCCATGTTGATGGTGGCACCCAGCGGAATGGAGACCGCATAGGTATCTTCCGGCAGACGCAGTTTTTCACACAGCGCCATGTTGACCGGGATGTTGGCGGCGGAGCTACGGGTAAAGAAGGCGGTCACGCCGCTCTCTTTGAGGCAGGTCAGCACCAGCGGATAGGGGTTGCGCTTGATCTTCCAGAACACGATCAGCGGGTTGACCACGAAGGCGATAAACAGCATGCAGCCGATCAGCACCACCAGCAGTTGGGCGTAGCCAAACAGGGCGTCGAAGCCGGTCTCGGCAAGGGTGGAGGCGACCAGACCCAGGATACCGAGCGGGGCGCAACGGATCACCGCCTTGACGATGGTGGAGACACCGTGGGAGAGATCGGTGATCAGCGCCTTGGTACTCTCGTTGGCATGACGCATGGCGATACCCAGACCAATGGCCCACGCCAGGATCCCGATATAGTTGGCATCCATCAACGCCTTGACCGGGTTGGTCACGATGTTGAACAACAGGGTTTGCATCACTTCTGTGATGCCGCCCGGCGGAGTGATCTCGGCGGTGTTGGCAACCAGATGGAGGTTGGAAGGGAACAGGAAGCTGGCAATCACCGCAACGACGGCCGCAGCGAAAGTGCCAAACAAATAGAGTACCAGCAAGGGGCGGATATTGGTTTTCTGTCCCTGCTTGTGGCCAATGATGGCCGCCATGACCAGTACGAATACCAGCAGCGGCGCCACCGCTTTCAGCGCGCCAACAAACAGGCTGCCGAGCAGACCTGCCGTTTTCGCCCACTCGGGCGCAAACAGTGCCAGCAAGATACCGAATACCAGACCAACCAGGATCTGGCTGACCAGACTGGTGCGATAGACCAGCCGAAGGAGGGGGTGTTGTTGTGTCATCAAAAAAGTCCCTAAGCACCGTAGTGCATGAATCATGAGTCCTGTCTGCAATCCCCCATCGGGAGACCCCTGTCGCCCGAATGTGGTGCCCGTGGCCAGCCTTCTATCGGGCCAATCCCCCCGTCACCGGATTGCATGACAGAATATCCCATTCGCCATCATTTTTTTCCAGAGACTCACCAAAAAATATCCCGTTTTCATCATAAAAAACCGCAACAAAACCTTAACCACAGCGTAACCACCCATTTTTGTACGTTTAATCGGCATGCTCTGCCATCCCCCTCACGACCCTTCCTGTGCCATCCGTGGCCCCTGTCGCTGTGCTATCATCCCCCATTTGCCGCGGAGCCTTACCATGATCCCATCCCTGCTCAATCGCTATTTTGGTTTCTCCGAACTCAGGCCAGGTCAAGAGGCGGTGATCAGCCGAGTGTTGGCAGGCCAGAGTGCCGCCGCCATCTTTCCCACCGGCTCCGGCAAGTCCCTCTGCTATCAGCTGCCGGCCCTCGCCCTGCCTCACCTGACCCTGGTGATCTCGCCGCTGCTGGCGCTGATGCACGATCAGCTGGCCTTCCTTAAAAGCAAGGAGGTCAGTGCCGCCACCCTCGACTCGAGCCAGAGTCCGGAAGAGAGCCGCAGGGTGATGCAGCAGGCCCTGGATGGACAGCTCAAGATCCTGATGATCTCGGTGGAGCGGCTCAAGAACGAACGTTTTCGCCGCTTTATCCAGCAGGTGCCGCTCTCACTGCTGGTCGTCGATGAGGCGCACTGTATCTCGGAGTGGGGTCACAACTTTCGCCCCGACTACCTCAAGCTGCCGAGCTATCGCCATGATCTGAAGATCCCGCTGGTGTTGCTGCTGACCGCCACCGCCACACCGGCGGTGATTCAGGATATGCAGGCCAAATTCGCCATCGAGCCCGACAACGTGATCGTGACCGGCTTCTATCGCCCCAATCTCGATCTCGCCGTGGTGCCACTCCCTCCCGAGCAGCGCGATAGCTGGCTCGTACAGGCGTTGGCCAAAGAGCCGGCGACCCCCACCATCGTCTACGTCACCTTGCAGCACACCGCCGAAGCCTGCGCCGAGCAGCTCATTGGGCAAGGGATCAACGCCCGCGCCTATCATGCCGGACTCGACCCGGCGCTGCGCAGCCAGATCCAGCACGACTTCATGGCTGGCAAGGTGGCTTGCATCGTCGCCACCATCGCCTTTGGCATGGGGATCGACAAAGCGGATATCCGGCGGGTCATTCACTACGATCTGCCCAAATCCATCGAGAACTACAGTCAGGAGATTGGCCGCGCCGGACGGGATGGGCAACTCTCGCACTGCACCGTGCTGGCCAATCAGAGCCAGCTGCCGGTACTGGAAAATTTCGTCTATGGCGATACCCCGGATCTGGCGGCCATCCGCCAGTTGCTTGACATCATTACAGACGGCGGCCCGCAGTGGGAATTCACCTTGCTGCGCCTCTCAAACGAAATAAATATCCGCCAGCTGCCCCTCAAGACTCTGCTGGTCTATCTGGAGATAGCGGGCATCATCACCCCCGCCTACAGCTACTACGCCGACTATCGTTTCAAGTTTGTGCTGAATAAAGGCGAAATATTGAGCCGTTTCAATCCGGATCGCCGCCAGTTTTTGGAGCAGTTGTTCGCCTGCGCCCCACAAGCGCGCAGCTGGTGCACCATGGACTTTGACGCCCTCTGGCAGGGCTATCAGGGAGAGCGGCAGCGGGCCGTTGCGGCGCTCGACTACCTGCAACAGCAAGGCTGGATCGAGCTTGAAAGCAAGCAGATGACCGAGGTCTACCGCATAACCCGTCAAGGGTGGGATAGCGAGCAGGAGGCCAACGCCCTTCACGCCCTGTTCCTGCAAAAAGAGCAGAGCGAGTTGGCCAGACTGCAAGCCATGCTCGACTTTTTCACTTCGGATGAGTGCCTGAGCCACCGCCTCGCCCGCTATTTCGCCGATGAGGCGGCGCCGGTTCATTGTGGCCACTGTTCGGTCTGCCGCGGTGAGGTGGCACATCTCCCCCCCCTGCCCCCACTGACCATGCCAAACGAGGGAGGGATCCGCGCCTGGTGCGATCCGCTCATTGCCAAGACCGGTGCGACGGATGCAAGGGTGTTGGCACGTTTTCTGTGCGGTATCGCCACGCCGCTGACCAGCCGGGTCAAGGCCAAATCGCTGGCGGGCGCAGGCCAGCTGGCTGCGCACCCGTTTGCCCGCGTCCTGGCGGCAGTGCAGCAAGCCTATCCTTGAGCCGTGAGTTCACCCAGCCGCAACCCCTGCCGACATCAATACCACTTTTGCCGATGCTGCAAAAAGAAGACCCTCGCGGTTGCGAGGGTCAAGCCAACGGAAACGTGCTTAAACAGAGCTTGGTGAGGCAACAGTCAACTCTCTTGCTAAAGCGTCTTGCCGCTCACACATCGCCAATCTAGGGCACTCAAAATGTAGCGTCAATGTAAAAATTAGAGCTAAAACCCCAAACAAGGCGATTTACGTTGACGTTCACGCAACGATATTTTCATCCATAGCCCGCCAACCCGCGTCCCCATTGCCTTTCGCTAAACGCCTTAATCTTTTCGCAACAAGTCCCCTGTTCCCCATAAACATTTATCTTTTATATCTTTGACATTCACCCCACTATCGTGGCAAAAATAATTTAACAGTCAGTAACATAGCGGCGTTGTTGGCTGACCCTCCCCGCAAAAGGATCGGGCAGGTTTCTTCATAATTTAACCAATCTACCGTGATGGATTACTGGGGGCTGTTGACTAGGCTTTAACAGCGGACAACACAAAAACAGTCATCCACTCTTTTCAGGGTAAGCGACTATAACGAGGGCAAAGTTATGGGCATCTTCGAGCATTACCAACAGCGATATGAAAAAGCGAGAGAAGAGGAATATACCATTCAGGAGTTCCTCGATATGTGTAAGCAGGACAAAGCCTGCTACGCCTCTGCCGCCGAACGTCTGCTGACCGCCATCGGTGAGCCAGAGATGGTCGACACCTCAGCCAACCCCAGACTGAGCCGACTCTTCTCCAACCGTGTCGTGGCACGCTATCCCGCCTTCAAGGATTTCTACGGGATGGAAGAGGCCATCGAACAGATCGTCTCCTACCTCAAACACTCCGCCCAGGGACTGGAGGAGAAGAAACAGATCCTCTATCTGCTGGGTCCCGTTGGCGGCGGTAAATCCTCGCTGGCAGAGAAACTCAAGTCGCTGATGCAAAAAGTGCCCATCTATCGCATCAAGGGCTCACCGGTCAACGATCACCCATTCTGCCTGTTCGACATTGAGGAAGATGGCGAGCTGCTGGAAAAAGAGTACGGCATCCCGCGCCGCTACCTGCGCCCCATCATGTCCCCCTGGGTCGCCAAACGGCTGCACGAGTTTGGTGGCGACATTACCAAATTCAAAGTGGAAAAGGTCAACCCCTCTATCCTCGACCAGATCGCCATCGCCAAAACCGAACCCGGTGATGACAACAACCAGGATATCTCCTCACTGGTCGGCAAGGTCGATATCCGCATGCTGGAGCATTTTGCCCAGGATGACGCCGATGCTTACTCCTACTCGGGGGCGCTGTGCAAAGCGAACCAGGGGATCATGGAGTTCGTCGAGATGTTCAAGGCCCCCATCAAGGTGCTGCACCCGCTGTTGACGGCGACCCAGGAGGGGAACTACAACGGCACCGAGGGACTCTCCGCCCTCCCCTTCGACGGCATCCTGCTGGCCCACTCCAACGAATCCGAGTGGCAGCAGTTCCGCAACAACAAGAACAACGAAGCCTTCCTCGACCGGGTCTACATCGTCAAGGTGCCTTACTGCCTGCGCGTCTCGGAAGAGGTGAAGATCTATGAGAAGCTGCTGGTCAACAGCGAGCTGACCGATGCCAAGTGCGCCCCGGGTACTCTGGAGCTGCTAGGCCAATTCTCCGTACTGTCACGCCTCAAGGAGCCGGAAAACTCCAGCCTCTACTCCAAGATGCGGGTCTATGATGGCGAGAGCCTCAAAGACACCGATCCCAAGGC
Source organism: Aeromonas fluvialis (assembly GCF_000819885.1). Lineage (GTDB taxonomy): Bacteria > Pseudomonadota > Gammaproteobacteria > Enterobacterales > Aeromonadaceae > Aeromonas > Aeromonas fluvialis. The sequence continues at coordinate 23,053 of NZ_CDBO01000034.1, read as the reverse complement.
GAAGAGCTATCAGGAGTACCGTGACTACGCCGGGGTGGACGAGGGGATGAATGGTCTCTCTACCCGCTTTGCGTTCAAGATCCTCTCCCGCGTCTTCAACTTCGACCACGCGGAAGTAGCGGCCAACCCGGTACATCTCTTCTATGTGCTGGAGCAGCAGATCGAGCGCGAACAGTTCCCGCAAGAGCTGCACGATCGCTACCTTGAATTCATCAAGGGCTATCTGACCCCCCGCTATGTGGAGTTCATCGGCAAGGAGATCCAGACCGCCTATCTCGAGTCTTACTCCGAGTATGGGCAGAACATTTTCGATCGCTACGTCACCTATGCCGACTTCTGGATCCAGGATCAGGAGTACCGTGATCCCGAAACCGGTCAGCTGTTTGACAGAGCCTCCCTCAACAGCGAGCTGGAGAAAATTGAAAAACCCGCCGGGATCAGCAACCCGAAAGATTTCCGCAACGAAATCGTCAACTTCGTGCTGCGTGCCCGGGCCAACAATGCAGGCCGTAACCCCAACTGGACCAGTTACGAGAAGCTGCGCACCGTGATCGAGAAAAAGATGTTCTCCAACACGGAAGAGCTGCTGCCGGTTATCTCCTTCAACAGCAAAACCTCGGCCGAGGAGCAGAAGAAGCACGATAACTTTGTCGAACGGATGATGGAGAAAGGCTACACCCGCAAACAGGTGCGACTGCTCTCCGAATGGTATCTCAGGGTACGCAAGTCATCCTGACCCTGACGGTTCAAGGGGGAGTTATGGCGCATTTTATCGACCGCAGGCTCAACGGCAAAAACAAAAGCGCTGTCAATCGGCAGCGCTTCATCCGCCGCTACAAGAAGCAGATAAAACAAGCGGTCTCGGATGCTGTCTCCAAACGCAGCATTCAGGACGTAGACAAGGGCGAGAGCATCAGCATCCCGACCAAGGACATCGGCGAGCCCCATTTCCATCAGGGGCACGGCGGTAAACGGGAGATGGTGCATCCCGGCAATGATCAGTTCATCTCTGGCGACAAGATTGACCGCCCCAAAGGAGGGGGCGGTGGACAGGGTTCCGGTGAGGGACAGGCATCCAATCAGGGTGAAGGGGCCGATGATTTCGTGTTCCAGATCTCCAAGGACGAGTACCTCGACCTGCTGTTTGAAGATCTGGAGCTGCCCAGGCTGCAGAAAACCCAGCTCAACCAGCTGATGGAGGTGAAAACCTACCGGGCGGGCTACACCTCAAACGGGGTGCCCGCCAACATCAACGTGGTGCGTTCCCTGCAAAATTCGCTGGCACGGCGCATGGCACTGCAGGCGGGCAAGAAACGCCAGCTGCATGAGCTGGAAGATCGGCTGGCCCTGCTGGCCGCCGATCCCAACGAGCACTTTGCCGAAATCGCCCTGCTCGAGAAGGAGATCTGGGAGCTGAAACGGCGGATCGATGCGGTGCCGTTTATCGATACCTTCGATCTCAAGTTCAACAACTTCGTCAAGCGGCCCGTCCCCTCCAGCCAGGCGGTGATGTTCTGCCTGATGGATGTCTCGGGCTCCATGGATCAGGCCACCAAGGAGATGGCCAAGCGTTTCTATATCCTGCTCTATCTGTTCCTGAGCCGGACCTACAAGAACGTCGAGGTGGTCTATATCCGCCACCACACCCAGGCCAAGGAGGTGGATGAACACGAGTTCTTCTACTCCCAGGAGACAGGCGGCACCATCGTCTCCAGTGCGCTCAAAATGATGAACGACATCATCAACGAGCGTTACCCCGCCAATCAGTGGAACATCTATGCGGCGCAGGCATCTGACGGTGACAACTGGGCTGATGACTCACCGCAGTGCAAGGAGATCCTGGCACGGGACATCATGCCAAGGGTGCGCTATTACTCCTACATCGAGATCACTACCCGTGCCCACCAGACCCTGTGGCACGAATATGAGTCGGTAGCCAGCCAGTTCCCCCACTTTGCGATGGAGCACATTCGCAAGGTCGAGGATATCTATCCGGTGTTCCGCGAGCTGTTCAAGAAACAAGCGGCGTGAGGAGGTCACATGATCGAAACTGAAAAACGTGTAGCGCCACTGGATGACGGACCAGACTGGAACTTCGATATGCTGGAGACCTATCACCAGGAGATCGCCCGGGTCGCCCGTTTCTACAAGCTGGACACCTACCCCAACCAGATCGAGGTGATCACCGCCGAGCAGATGATGGATGCCTATTCCAGCGTCGGCATGCCCATCGGCTATCAGCACTGGTCGTTCGGCAAGCGCTTTATCCATACCGAGCGCAACTACAAGCGCGGCCAGATGGGGCTGGCCTACGAGATCGTCATCAACTCCGATCCCTGCATCGCCTACCTGATGGAGGAGAACACCATGCCGATGCAGGCACTGGTGATGGCCCACGCCTGCTACGGTCACAACTCCTTCTTCAAGAACAACTACCTGTTCAAGGCGTGGACCGATGCCTCCTCCATCATCGACTACCTGCTGTTTGCCAAAAAATACATCACCGAGTGTGAAGAGAAGCACGGTATCGACGCGGTGGAGCAACTGCTCGACTCCTGCCATGCCCTGATGAACTTCGGGGTCGATCGCTACAAGCGCCCCCAGAAGATCTCGATGGCAGAGGAGAAACGGCGTCAGAAGGCACGGGAAGATTATCTGCAAACCCAGGTCAACGAGCTGTGGCGTACCCTGCCAAAGCAGCATAAAGCTGCGGGGGTGGAAGACAGACGCTATCCCGCCGAGCCCCAGGAGAACATCCTCTACTTCATTGAGAAGAATGCCCCCTTGTTGGAGCCCTGGCAGCGGGAAGTGGTGCGCATCGTGCGCAAGATCAGCCAGTATTTCTATCCGCAAAAGCAGACCCAGGTCATGAACGAGGGGTGGGCCACCTTCTGGCACTACACCATCCTCAACCACCTCTATGACGAGGGCAAGCTGAGCGATAGATTCATGATGGAGGTGCTCCACAGCCACACCAACGTGGTCTATCAACCGGCCTACAACAGTCGCTACTATTCGGGGATCAATCCCTATGCGCTGGGGTTTGCCATGTTTACCGACTTGCGCCGCATCTGCGAGAACCCGACCGAGGAGGACAGACAGTGGTTCCCCGACTATGCCGGCAGCAACTGGGTCGATACCCTCCACTTTGCCATGCAGAACTTCAAGGACGAGAGCTTTATCAGCCAGTTCCTGAGCCCCAAGGTGATGCGGGATATGAAGCTGTTCGCCATCGATGACGACGATCTGAAGAACTATCTGAAGGTCTCCGCTATCCACAATGACGAGGGGTACCGTCAGGTGCGCAATACCCTGTCGGCCCAGTACAACCTCAGCAATCTGGAGCCCAATATTCAGGTCTACAACGTTGCCGTGAAGGGGGATCGCTCCCTTACCCTGCGCTATGTGCCCCACAACCGCATACCCCTTGGCGACTCACGCCATGAGGTGCTCAAACACCTGCATCAGCTGTGGGGATTCGACGTGGTGCTGGAACAGGATAACGGCGACCTGCCTGCAGATATCATCGGCCGCTGCCCGGAGCGCAAGCCGGGTATCTAAGCTAACCACCTCGCAAATGGCCCACTTCGGTGGGCCATTTTTTCGACCTTCGCCTCTGCCTGCATCATCGCAGCACCACCTGAATAACCCGAACAAACCACAATATAGAAAGAGGCCCGCATGGGGTGCGGGCCTCTTTGCCTTACGGTCAAGCTGCAGCGGTGATCAGTAGAAGGTCTGCTGCTCTGCCGCCATCGCCTTGAGTCGGGCACAGGGGGCAAACCGGTCGCCGTGGCGCTTCTGGTAATGCTCCAGACGGCCAACCAGATGATCAATTCCGAGCGTGTCCATATAGCGGAACGGGCCGCCGAGGAAAGGCGGGAAGCCGATACCGAAGATGGCACCAATATCACCATCACGAGCCGAGGCTACCACACCACTGTCCAGCGCCATGGCCGCTTCGTTGAGCATCAGCAGCACGCAGCGCTCGGCGATCTCCTGACGGGCCAGCTTGGCAGAAGGCTTGATGCCGAGCACGCCATAGACGCTCTCGTCCACCGTCTTCTTGCCCTCTTTGCCGGTCAGCTTGTTACGCGGCGCCGCCTTGCCATAGAGGTAGAAGCCCTTGCCGTTCTTGCGTCCCTTACGATCGTTTTGCAGCAGCTTGTCGAACGCCTTGGGTGCCTGGAACTGCTCGCCCCCCAGCTCTTTCTCGAGGATGGGGGATATCTTGGCACCCACATCAATCCCCACCTCATCCAGCAAGGTGATGGGGCCAACCGGGAAGCCAAAGTCCAGCAGCGCGCTGTCCAGCACCTCCACCGGCTCCCCTTCCAGCAGCAGTCGTGCCGCTTCGTTCATGTAGGGCGCGAGAATGCGGTTGACGTAGAAACCGGCTTCATCCTTCACCACGATGGGCGTTTTGCCCTGAGCACGGGCAAAGGCCAGGGTGGTGGCGACCGTCTCGGCACTGGTGCCAGCATGGGGGATGATCTCTGCCAGCGGCATCTTGTCCACTGGGCTGAAGTAGTGCAGCCCCACGACTCGCTCCGGATGCGCCGCCTCTGCCGCAATCTGGTTGATGGGCAAGGAAGAGGTGTTGGAGGCAAACACTGTGTGTTCACCACACTCGCGCTCCACGTCTTTCACCATCTGGTGTTTGAGATTGAGATCTTCAAACACCGCCTCCACCACCATGTCCACCCGGTGAAAACCGGCGTAGTCGAGGGTGCCGGTCAGCAGGCTCATCTGCTTTTCCAATTCGCTGCGCAAGATGTGACGGCGCTTGAGCTTCTTGGCCAGAATGTCATAGCTGTAGCGCATGGCATTGCCGATCCCGGCGCTTGCCACATCCTTGATCCGCACCGGCACGCCCGCCTTGGTGGCGGTGACGAACGCAATGCCGCCCCCCATCAGACCACCGCCCAGCACGGCGGCATGGGCCACCTTGCGCGGCTCGGCTCCCTGATAGGTGACCTCTTTCTTCATCTCGGTGGTGGCAAAGAAGAGGGAGCGCAGGGCGGCAGACTCAGCCGTCATCACCAGTTCGCCAAAGTGGCGGGATTCAGCGGCCAGACCGGCCTTCATCCCCTCCTCCACGCCGATGCGCACAACATCCAGGATCCGCTCCGGCGCCGGGTAGTTGCCACGGGTCTTGGCTTTCACCCCCTTGCTGGCCTGATCGAACAGCACCTTGCGGCCCAGCTTGTTGGTCTCCAGCACCTTGCCCTGCAGATCCCGCTTCAACTGATGGCGCGGTTTGCCCTTCTTGGCCAGCTTGATGGCAGCATCCAGCAAGATTGACGGCGGCACCACATCGTCCACCAGCCCCAATTTCTTGGCTTGTTTGGCCCGCACCTGCTTGCCGGTCAGCATCAGATCCAGCGCCTTGGCCACCCCGATGAGGCGCGGCAGACGTTGGGTACCACCAGATCCCGGCAACAGACCGAGCTGCACTTCCGGCAATCCCAGCACGGTTTTACCGTGCTCGGTCACCACCCGGCCATGACAGGCCAGCGCCAACTCCAGTCCGCCACCGAGGCAGGGGCCGTGGATGGCAGCGATCACCGGAATAGTCAGCCCCTCGATCTCGGCAAAAATCGCCTGCCCATCTCGTGACAGGGTTTCAGCATCCTTGGCACTGGTGCAGGCGGCCAGCATGGTGATGTCAGCACCGGCGATGAAAGAGTCCTTCTTGCCGGAGGCGATCACCAGGCCGATCAGATCCTTGTTACCCTTCACCTCGGCCAGCACGGTGCGGATCTCCTCGACAAAGGCGGCTTTCAGGGTATTCATGCTCTCGCCCGGCACATCCATGGTGAGGATACCGATGCCATCTTTGCGAACATCCAGGGAAAAAGTCTTAGCGCTCATCATTCAACCTCCAACACCATCGCCACGCCCAATCCACCCGCCGCGCAGGCGGTGTTAAGCCCCAATCCCCCGCCGCGACGCCGCAGCTCGTGCAGGGTCTGGGTGATCATCCGCGCACCGGTCGCGGCAAAGGGGTGGCCATAGGCAAGCGAACCACCGAGGACGTTGAACCTCTCCATGTCCACCTCGCCAATAGCCTGATCGCGCCCCAATTTGCTCTGGGCAAACTCTTTGCTGGCAAACATCTTGAGGTTGGCCAGGGTCTGGGCTGCAAAGGCTTCATGCATATCGATGAGCGTCAGGTCAGCAAGCGTAATACCAGCACGGTCCAGCGCCAGCGGCGTGGCATAGGAGGGACCCATCAGCATGTCCTGCCAGACATCGATGGCGGAGAAGGCGAAGCTGCGGATAAACCCAAGCGGCTCGAGACCCAGCTCCTTCGCCCGCCCTTCCCGCATCAGCAGCACGGCGGCGGCACCGTCGGTGAGCGGGGTGGCGTTGGCCGCCGTCACAGTGCCATGAACCCGGTCAAACACCGGCCTGAGCTTGGCGTAGCTCGCCAGATCCGAGCTTTCACGGATGTTGTTGTCTCGCTCCAGCGGTGACTTGTAGGGCGGCACATGGGCAGTAAACACCTCGCCACTGAGCTTGCCATCGGCCCAGGCCTGGGCAGCCAAGGTGTGGGAGCGGTGAGCCAGCGCATCTTGCGCCTCGCGACTGATCTGGTGGCTCTTGGCCATCTGCTCGGCCGTCTGCCCCATGGAAAGTCCCGTGGAGTATTCCGCCACTGCAGGCGGCACCGGCAGCAGATCCTTGACCCGCAATTGACGCAGAATGTTGAAACGCTGCTGTAGGTTACGCGCCTTGTTGAGATCCACCAGGGCGCGAGCCAGCTTCTTGCTTACCCCGATGGGCAGCACGGAAGAGGAGTCGGCACCGCCAGCGATGGCGATATCCACCGTACCGGCCATGATGGATTCGGTGACGTTAGCCACCGCCTGAAAACTGGTGGCGCAGGCGCGGGAGACACTATAGGCATCGGTGCTGACGCTCATGCCGGTGCCAAGCACGATCTCGCGGGCAATGTTGGGGGCTTCCGGCATCTGCACCACCTGACCAAACACCAACTGGTCGATAAGTTTGGGGTCGAGATCGGTGCGAGCGAGCATCTCGCACACCACCAGTTTGCCGAGATCGACTGCAGGCACGCCATGAAAGGCAGTCGCCTGCTTGGCAAAGGGGGTTCGCAGCCCCGCCACGACGGCAATCCGTTCGCCCTGGCGAGTCGTCAGTTTCAATGGCTGTTTCATCCTGGCTCCTTGGTTTAAAAGGCAGAGGTCTGACCTCATTGCGCCACATCTTAACAATCCAATCACAAGTTTCATACAGCTGATTGAAACTAAATTAAGCACGGCAAGCCCCCTTTGCTCGCCCTTGGGAAGCAACTGGAGTATAAAAAGATCAACTTCCATAAAAACAACGGGTTTATCGCATGGCAGCGGCCGAGTTCAGCGCGCTTAGGGACTATCTTGGCAGTCAGATCCTGGGGCAGGAGGAGCTCATCGAAGGACTCCTGATTGCCCTGTTATGTGAAGGACATGTGTTAATCGAAGGGGCTCCCGGTCTTGCCAAAACCCGCGCCGTCAAGGCGCTGGCTGGCGCCGTTGAGGGGCGCTTTGCCCGTATCCAGTTCACTCCCGATCTGCTTCCCGCCGATCTCACCGGCAGCGAGGTGTTTCACCCGCAGGATGCCAGTTTTGTATTTCAACCGGGCCCCCTCTTCAACCATCTGGTGCTGGCAGACGAGATCAACCGGGCGCCAGCCAAGGTGCAATCAGCGCTGCTGGAAGCCATGGCCGAACACCAGATCACCGTGGGCAAAAAGAGCTGGCGGCTACCGCCTCTCTTTATGGTGGCCGCCACCCAGAACCCCATCGAGCAGGAGGGAACCTACCCCCTGCCTGAGGCGCAGCTCGACCGCTTTCTGCTCAAACTGATGGTGGATTACCCGAGCCCCACCATGGAGCTCGCCATCTTGCAGCTCAACGCCAGTGGCGAACAACTTGGCACGGCGCCGGTGACCCTGAGCCAGACCACCTTGCAACGAGCCCGTAGCGACGTGCTGGCGGTGACCATGCAAAGCAGACTGGAGCACTATCTGGTGGAGCTGGTCTGCGCCACCCGCCCGGGCAGCGGTCTCTGCCCTGCCCTTGAGCCGCTGATTGCCGTGGGGGCCAGCCCCCGGGCGACACTGGGGCTGGCTCGCTCCGCCCGCGCCCGCGCCTGGCTGGCCGGGCGTGACTATGTACTGCCGGAAGATATCCAGTTGCAGGCCTATCCGGTGCTACGACACCGTCTAATCCCCAGCTATCAGGCACTGGCCGACAATCTGGATAATGACATCCTGATCGCCCAACTGCTGGATCAGGTGCCATGCCCCTAGATCCCAGCCTGCATCCCGACATCGCCCTGTCGCTGCCACGGCTGCTCAATATCCGGCTCTGGGCCAAGGCCAAGACGCCACCTCACGCGGGCAGAAGCAGCAGCGAACGCGGCAAACCGGGCCGCTCCCCCGGGCTCACGTTTCGGGAGCTGCGCGCCTATCAGGCCGGTGACGAGGTACGCCATATCGACTGGCGAGTGACCGCACGCCTCGGTCGCCCCTATACCCGCCTCTATAGTGAAGAGCTCGATCAGGCGCACTGGCTGCTGCTCGATCTCTCTCCCGCCATGTATTTCGGCTCCACTCTGCAGCTCAAGGCGCGCCTGGGGTGCGAGTTGGTGGCAGCCCTGATCTGGCAAGGGGAGAAGCAGCACAACACCCTGATCTGTCACGGGCTTATCCCCCATCACCAGCAGAGCCAGCGCGGCAGCGTGCTGCCACTGCTCGAATCCCTCTGCCATCACTATCAGCAAGGGCTGGCACGTCGGGTACCCTCTCACTCGCTGGCCGACACCTTGTCCGGCGTAAAGCTGCCTCACGGCGCCAAGCTGACGATCATCACCGATCACAGACCCTGCGAATCGGCACTCTGTCAGCAGTTGCAACTGCTCTCGCGGCGCCACGATATTCACTATTGGCAGATCCGTGATCCCCTTGAGGCAGCCCTTCCCCGAGGCGGCCAGCTGCCAGTGGCCATTGATCGGCCAGGGCAGCACTATCAGGGCTGGCTGGATGGGGGCCATGCCGGTTTCTCCCGCCGCTACCGGCAAGCGGCCGAACAGCAACTGGCCCACGGCAAGCAGCAGTTGTTGCCGCTGGTGCAGCGCCTTTACCTGCTCGATAACAGCCAGACGCTGCAACAGCAGTGGCAGGAGGGGTTATGTCATCAGGGATGATCTCGCCCGCCGAGCTCGACAGTGCCAGCCCTGCCTCCGACGCCATGACCCCGCCGCTGACCGCCTTGATGCGCGACATTCACCCGGGGCCGGATCTGATTGAACAGAGCCTGGATCCCAGAGCACAGGCGCTATGGTGGCTCCTGATCGCCAGTTTACTTCTGTTTCTGATCGTCCTGATTGCCCGTAGGGTGATACGTTACCGCCGCTGGTACCGCCAGCTGGAGGGAGATCCGGCGCTGCTGGTGATGCGCATGCAGGAGGCCCTGCGTCATGAAGCGCTGCAACGCTGGCCCGAGGCACGCCAGCTGCAGGGAGAGGCGTGGCTCGCCTTCATCGATCGTCACGGCGGCAGCAACTTCAGCCAGTTCTCGCCTCACTGGCGCAGTTGGCTCTATGGCAGCCAGAACCCGGCTCGCGAACAGTGCGAACAGTTGCGGCAAGAGTATCGCCGCTGGGGTCAAACCCTCTTTTTACAGCGATCTCTCCGCTCGGAGCGCAAAACCGCGCGGAGGCATCCATGATCCTGGCCTGGCCCTGGTTTGCGCTGGCGCTGGTGCTGCCCTTGCTGGTGCGCTTCGCCTTGCCGCCCCTGCGCCGCGGCTATCTGGCTCACCCCGGGTTTGCGCTGCTGCGCCCCCAGGCCGGATTACCGCTCTGGCGCGCCATGCTGCTCTGGTGCGCCCTTATCCTCGCCCTGTGCCGCCCCCAATGGTGGGGAGAACCGGTAATCCAATATGACGGGAGTCGGGATCTGCTGCTGGCGGTGGATCTGTCAGACAGCATGCGCACCCCTGATATGCTCGATAACGGCGAGCAACAAGCGCGCTTGACGGCGGTGCGCCAGCAGATCAAGGCGCTGATCGCCAAACGGGCCGGTGACAGGGTGGGCCTCATCGTCTTTGCCGATCACGCCTACCTGCTCTCTCCCCTCACCCAGGAGATCCCGGCGCTGTTGACCTTGAGCGACGAGCTCGACTTTGATCTGGTCGGCCGTACCACCGCCCTTGGCGAGGCGATCCAGTTGGCACGCCAGCATGGGGATCCCCATCGCCCCACCGCCCTGCTGCTGGTCACCGATGGCCGCAATACCGCAGGCAATGCCGACCCGCTGCAGGAGGCCAAATTCGCCGCAGCACAGGGCATACGGATCTATACGCTGGGGGTGGGGGCCGATCCCGATACCTTTATCCAACCCTACGATGAGGCAGGCAGCGGTCAAGCTGACCCCAGCAGCGAACTGGACGAGCCGCTTCTTCAAGAGCTGGCCCAGACAGGCCAGGGGCGTTATTTCAGGGCGCGCACCCAGAGCGACCTCGATGCCATCAACACGACCCTCAATGCCCTTGAGCCGGCCCCCATGCCGGTTGCCCACTACCAACCGGTGATCGAGCTCTACCCGTGGCCGTTGGCACTGCTTTGTGGCTTGCTGCTTCTGCCATCAGGGCGCGGCAGACTGGAGTTTCGCACGGTGCGTAGCTGGCTGGCACGAGGCGCACGCAGATGGAGCTGATCTTACTCCGCCCCCTGTGGCTGATCGCACTCATTCCCTGGCTCTGGCAAGGGTGGCGCCGCCATCGCCAGCCCCCGCTACTCGCGCCAGCCATGCAGGCTTATCTGCTGCCAGCATCCCGCCCTCAGCGCCACTGGCGCTGGCTGGCAACCCTGCCGGTGATTTTGGCCCTGAGCGGGCCAGCCCTGCGTGGTGGGCTGCAAGCGCAGCCTGCGGCCCCCCTCGATATCTGGCTGCTGGACTTGTCACGCTCAATGAACGCCACCGACCTCAAACCGGATCGGGCAACCCGTGTCAGGTGGCAGTTGCAGCAACTACTGAGCCGTGCCAAGGGCGAGCGCATCGCGCTGATCCTCTACGCTGGCGATGCCTACCTCGCCATGCCGCCCACCCGGGATCATCAGGCCCTTTCGCTGCTGCTACCCGACTTGCGCCCCGATATCATGCCGCTGCAAGGCAGCAACCCGGCACGGGCGGTGGAACTTGCCATGAAGCAGCTGGCCCCCGATGAACAGGCGCGCCTGCTGCTGATCACCGACGACCTCACCCAGAGTCAGATGACCCAAATTGCCGCCCTGTGGCCCTGCCAGCAGCGCCTTCTCTGCCGCGATACCCAGTCGGCACGCCTCGATATCCTGCTTGCCAGCAGCGGTCAACCGGCCCCCATGCCCGCCATCCCGGCCAATGAGTTGGGGTTTGCCACCCGCATGCCTGCACAGTTGCCCACCCCCGATAGTCAGGCCATTGCCGCACTGGCCAATCGTCTCGGCGGTGAGCTACAGTGGCTTGGCAGCGATGTCCCCCGCTTTGCCCCCCTCCCCACCACTACCTCGGCCCTCACCCCGGCGCCACTGGATCTTGGCCCCTGGTTGCTGATCCCTTTATTACCGCTGGCCTTGCTGGCCAGAGTCGGCGCACGGCTGATGGTGGTAATGATGATGGGATCGCAACTGCTTGCGCCACAAGATCTGCAAGCGGTAGAGAGGGGGGATCTGCACGCGATGCAGGCTTATCAACAGGGGGATTTTCAGCGTGCCGCTCGCACTTTCAACGACCCGATCTGGCGTGGCAATGCCTGGTATCGGGCCGGAGCCTACCGGCTAGCCATCGCAGCCTATCAGGAAACGGCCAGCGCCACCGCCCACTACAACCGCGGCAATGCCCTGCTGCAACTGGGGGAGTTTGCCTCAGCCAAAGAGGCCTATCTGGCCGCTCTGGCGCTGAAACCCGACCATGAAGATGCGCTCTATAACCTCTCTCTGTTACAGGGTGGTGCGGGAGCGGTAGCCGCTCCCGATAACAGCAACAGCAAGCAGCCCGAACCAACAACTGATCAGCATGCAACGGCAATGCCCCTGCCCCCCTCTCCCCCGGTGTTGCTGCTGGAGCAGCGTCTGCGCAAAGAGGCGCTGCGCCGGGACATGATCAAGGTGGAGGAGCCCTGGTGACGCGGGCAGGATGGGGACTACTGCTCGCACTGGCGAGTCCGCTTGGCTGGGCCCTGCCCCCACGGGCCGAGTTGCTGCCGGGGGCCAATCCCGGCGATTGGCTGCTAGTCATCGAAGCGGATGGTGAGCGCCAGAGCGGAGAGCTGGAGATCACCCCGCTACTACGCCAGTTTGCGGTGGGCAGAGTGACCATGAGCCGAGTCACGACCCCGGTACAACAACTGACTCGCTGGCAGATCCCGCTGCACCAGAGCAATTCACCCGCCAATACCGAGGTGGTGATTGCCCCGCTCAAGCTGGGCAATGCGTTCACCCCCTCGCTCACCGTGCCATTGAGAGAGGCGCAAACAGCGGCGCTGCCCAAGCCCCCAGCCCCCTCGCCCCTCGAGATGCAGGCCAGCCTTGATCATCAGGGCCCGATCTATCCCGGCCAGCCGGTGATCTACCGCCTGACTCTTTGGCTGCCCACCAGCATGCAACACCCGGCGCTCGGCGAGCTTAACTCCGCCCACTTCACCATCCGTCGCCTCGGCAGTGACGAGTGGATCGCCCCCCCTCAGGCGGGTCTGCCCGGCAGGCTCACCCGCCACTGGCTCGTTCAGGCAAAAGCACCGGGTCTCTGGCACCTCGACTCGCCCCGCTTGCAGGCACAGCTCACGCAGCAAGGGGGCAAACCGCAAAAACTCTCGGCGCGCGCCACGCCACTCCAGATCAAGGTGGACAAGGCCCCTGCCACGCCGGTGGCCACCCGGCTCACCCTGAGTCAACGGCTTGAACCTGCCACCATAGGGGAAGTGGGTGAACCGCTGATCCGGATCCTCACCCTGACCATGGAAAATGGTGACAGCGGCCAGATCCAGCTTGCCCCCCTGATGGCCCATCAACTGCCCAGCGGCATACAGGCCCATCCCGATGGCGAGCAACAGCAGGAGCGTTACCGCGATGGCAAGCTGCTGTTTGAGCGGCAATGGCGCCAGACCCTGGTCGTGGAGCAGAGCGGCGACTATCTGCTCCCCCCCATTGATCTGCCCTGGTTTAATACCCAAAGCGGCCGGATTGAGCAGGCCAGCCTGCCCGCCATCACGCTGACGTTTCAGACAACGACAAATCGGCAACCTGATCAGCAACCCTCGCAGATAGCGCTGCGAGAGAGCCTTTGGTGGGTCTTGCTGGCCCTGGCGCTGCGTGCGCTATGGCGCCACGGCCCCCGCTGGCGCGCCTTCTATCGTCTGCAGCGATCCCTTGGCCAACATCAGCCTGATGCCAGCCGCAAAGCGCTGATCCAGTGGGCGACCTTGCGCTGGCAGGTCTCCTATTATCAATTAGGCCAGTTGCCTGACGCTGGGCATAATCGGGTCGGCAACGCGCTTGGCGAACTCGAGCGAGCCTGTTTTGCACGGCCATCTTCTGGCCCGCCCATCGCGTGGCGCGCTCTGGCGCGTACCCTCAGGGCCGATGAAACTACCGGTATTGCGCACCTGATTTACCTGCTGGCGCACGGGAGTTACCGCTCCCGCCACCACAAACCCTGACAAGGATTGCCCTATGGCACTGCTGTTTTTTAGAAAAAAACGCGCTCAACAGCATATTGGTGGAAATGATCCAGCCACTTCGCCGGTCTCTGATCCCATGGCTGACAAACAAACCAAATTTGAAGCACTGGTTCATGCGCTGCACGGCGATCTCTACCGGTATGCCTATTGGCTGACCCGGGATCCCAACGTGGCGGAAGATCTGGTGCAAGAGACCTTCCTGCGTGCCTGGAAGGCTATCGATACCCTGCAAGATGACAAGGCGGCCAAAGGGTGGCTGATCACCATCCTCAGACGGGAGAACGCCCGCCGCTTTGAACGCAAGCAGCTGGAGTTGGTGGATCTCGACGATCACCCTCAGCCCCAGCACGATGCGCTGCACAGCGAACAGGAGATGGAGAACGAGTGGTTGCACCGTCACATCGCCCGCCTGCCCGAGGAGTATCAGGAGCCACTCCTGCTACAAGTCGTGGGAGGATTCAGTGGTGAAGAGATCGCCGAGATGCTCTGCCTGAACAAGAACACCGTCATGACCCGACTGTTTCGCGCCCGCAACCAGATCAAGGAGGCGATGGAACAGAAGAACCAAGCAAGAGGACACGGACATGGATGAACTCGAATTTCGCCGCAACGCCATGATCCAGCCCAACGATCAACAGCCGGATTTTCTCAAAACCGCCGAAACCAGCCAGGCCAATAGGAACTACCTCGACGAGATGAAGCAGTTCGACAGAAGCCTCAAGCGTGCCATGCAGGTAGAGGTCCCCGCCGGACTGGCCGAGCGGATCCTGCTCAGGCAAGCCATGCAGCAAGACAGCGATGCGCAAAATGATTTGCCGCCATCCCGGCCCCTTGGCATGGCGCCAGTCAAGCTCCGGAGCTCGACATCCTGGCGCCAGATCGCCATGGCCGCATCGGTCGCCTTCCTGCTCGGAATGAGCACCCGCTGGATCACGCTGCCAGAGAAAACGTCCACGGCCCTCTCCCTCGCACAAGTGGCGATGGCTCATGTCTATGGCGAAGCGCCCTTTATCGAAGGTGTCGATGAGCAGGTCAATCTGCAAAACATCAATGCCAAGATGGAGAAGTATGGCGCCACCTTAAGCGGGATGGATGGGCTCAAGGTGACCTATGTCAATCACTGTTCGTTTTATCAGGGACCGGCCCTGCACATGGTGCTCCAGGGAAAGAGGGGGCCAGTCACCCTCTTTATAGTGCCCAAACATGTGCCATTAACCCTGCAACAGGCCAACTTTGAAGATGGCACCCTCAAAGGGGAGATAGTCCAGCTCAAAGGCGCCAATATGGTACTGATTGGCGAGATGAAAGAGCCACTTGCCCCTGTTGCCAACGCCCTGCAGTCACGTCTGCAGTGGGATATTTAACATCGCCCGTTAACAACCTCAGAGCCATCCTCAATAGCAGGCGGCGGTCACCCGCTGCTGCCTGTTCCCCCCCTGTTTACTCCCCTTTGTCACTCATTTGCCTCACGATTTCGAAAAATTGACAAAATTATTTTTGTGACGGAGATCGGCAATCCAGGTCAATAATCCGCCTTCAAACCCTGAAAACGATGAATTAAACAGCTAGTTAAAACAAATGATTAACACATCGATCACTTTTATGTATTCTGCTGTCACTGGTCTGATTTCTTACCTCCTACCAGACCCATAGAATCACGCCAGAATGAATTGGGAAGAAGCTGAAATAAAAACGGATTTTGTCGAGGTTTGCATTGAACGTGCAGCCAATATCGGCAAAAAAATCTGCCTACAAGAGAGAACTCCATGACGACAACTATTTTCAAAAAGAGCCTGATTGCCGCCACCATTGCACTGGCCACCGGTCAAGTCCATGCTGCGGCATTCCAGCTGAACGAGCACTCGGCCTCCGGTCTGGGTCGTGCCTATGCCGGTGAAGCAGCGATTGCCGACAACGCCTCCGTGCTGGCCCGTAACCCGGCCGCCATGACCACCTTCGACAAGATGGCGGTGTCTGTGTCCGGTACCTATATCAAGCCGGATGTGGATGTGGATGGAACCGTTCCGTTACGTGGAGTTAATGCCAGCCAAAATGACATTGCCCCCGCAGCATTTGTACCCGCCTCATATTTTATCCAACCATTGAATGATCAATGGGCATGGGGTATTGGTTTGTTCTCCAACTATGGCTTGTCTACTGAATACGATAAAAGCTTTGCAGCAGGCACCGGCGCAGGTGATACATCTCTCGTAACTTTCAACATCAACCCCAACATTGCCTACCGAATCAACGAGCAATTCAGCATCGGTGCTGGTATTAATGCCGTTTATGGCTCGGCTGAATTGAATCGCTACAACGGAGATTTGATTCCTCAACTACCTAATAATACTCGTGTTGCTCACATGAAAGGTGACACTTGGGGCTTTGGCTGGAACGTTGGTACCCTGTATGAAGTCAATGAAAACCACCGCTTCGCACTGACCTACCGTTCACAAGTCGATATGAGCTTTGACGGTGATTATTCGAATGACCTCCCTAGGCTTGCTGGCGGCTTGGCTGGTAGAACGATTGACGGCAATCTGGAGCTCGATTTACCAGCACAAGCTGAATTCGCTGGTTACCATCGTTTAAATCAGCAATTTGCTGTTCATTACTCCGTCAACTGGACTGACTGGAGTGCATTCCAAGAACTGAAAGCAACTTCAAGCAGTGGTGCAACGTTGCTAAAAAAAGAGGAAAAATTTAAAGACTCTACTCGCTATGCACTCGGCGGCACCTGGTATATCAACCCGGCATGGGAAGCCCGTATCGGCTTTGCCTATGATGAAAGCCCGATTAAATCCGAATATCGTAACCTGAGTATCCCTGACGCCGACCGCGTCTGGTACAGCGCTGGCGCCACCTACCACATCAACCCCGATATGAGTTTCGATTTTGGCCTGACCTATATCGATGGCAAGGAAGTAGATGTAGATGAGAGCTTGGGGGGCACTCATGGTCCTGCAACCCCACAAAATCCACATTGGGTTGGTACTTCCCACGGCGACGCCTTCCTGGCCTCTGCCCAGTTCAATATGAAGTTCTGATTAACACACCCCCTAAAAGAGCGCCACCAGGCGCTCTTTTTTTATCAAAAACTCCTTTTCAGCGCACAGATGCAGCATAAAATCGTTTATTTTTCCTTCTTAATCAATCTATTAGAGTGTACTACCCCAGCATTCAATCTTGTTTTTCCCGGTGAACCGCCATCATCATTGGCTTGCTGGTCATACCATATAAAATCCCGCATCTATTCATATGACCTATTTAACCTTCTGGTAACAGCCAGAACTTTGCCATGCATCCCATCATCAAACCGCCCGCCATTGCCCTGCTGGTGATCGCGGCTAACTCATTTTTCTTGCAAACAAACACTATGCCAGTCATTGACTCAGCGAGCCGGATCAATACTGGCATAGTGTTCTGCGACACCATAAAATCAACCCAGTACCCATACTGGAGCAAGGCATGTATTCCTACGTAGCCAGACAGCCGATCCTCGACAGAGACCTCAATACCCATGCCTATGAGCTGCTCTTTCGCGATAGTCTGAATAATGTCTTCCCGAGCATCTCCTCCCAACAGGCGACGTCACACCTGGTGGTCGAACAGTTCCTGCAACAAAATATCGATCAGCTGTTGGGGGGCCGCCCCTGCTTTATCAATTTCCCCCACTCACTGCTGCTAGAGGGATTGGCAGAGTGCCTGCCGCCTGAAAAGGTGGTGATCGAAATTCTGGAGGACGCGCCCCCGGATGATGCCCTGCTGGACAAGGTAAAACAGCTGCACAAACTGGGCTATCAGCTGGCACTCGATGACTTCACCATGTCACCGGATTGGGAGCGATTCCTCCCGTTTATCCATATCATCAAGTTTGATCTGCGTAGCACGCCCCTGCTGCAGATCAAGGTCTTCATCAAGCATCATCAGGCGCTGGGGCTCGTCTATCTGGCGGAAAAAGTAGAGGACAAGGCGGAGTTCGAGCGGGCTAAAAAACTGGGGATCCAACTGTTCCAGGGTTTTTTCTTCAGCCGCCCCGAGATGGTCAAGCAAGCCACCATGGAGCCAGCGCAAGTCGTTGTGATGCAGTTGCTCAACGTGGTTAACGAGACAGACCCCGATATCAACAAGATTGAGCAGCTGCTCAACCAGGATATCTCTCTGTCACTCAAGTTACTGCGCTACGTTAACCACCTGAGAGGCCAAAGCAACCCCATCTCCTCATTTCGCCAGGCAGCGGTTTACCTGGGCAATCCCCAGCTAAAGCGTTTTGTCTCGCTGGTGGCGGCGACCAGTGTAGGCAAGGGCAAAAGTGCCGAGCTCTATCGGATGTCGATGATCCGGGCCCGTTTTTGCGAGCTGCTGGCACATACCCATGCGCCGACTCAACAAGCTCAGCAAGCCTTTATCACCGGCCTCTTTTCGCTGCTGGATGTGCTGATGGAACAGCCGATGGACAAGTTGCTGGGGACCATCCCCCTGATCGAGGATATTCGGCTGGCACTGCTCGAGCGCAAAGGCAATTTGGGTTTCTACCTGGCGTTTTGTGAAGATTACGAGAATGCCAACTGGTCGCGGGTAACGGCCAGAACAGCCCGCTTGGGGCTGAGCGAGGATAAGGTGAGCCACCTTTATCTCGCGGCAACGACCTGGGTGAACGAGCAGCTGCAAGCAATGGATACCGGTGATTAAGGGATCTCTACCGCAATAGCCGTCGCCTCGCCACCACCGATACAAAGGGAGGCTATGCCTCGTCTCCCTCTGCGCTGCCGCAATGCCGCAATCAGCGTCACCAGAATGCGCGCACCACTCGCCCCCAGCGGATGACCGAGCGCACATGCCCCCCCATGCACATTGACTTTGTGATGAGGGATACCGACCCCGCTCATGGCCAGCATGGTGACCATGGCAAAGGCTTCATTCACTTCAAACAAGTCGACCTCATCCACTGACCAGTCGAGACGCGCCAGCAACCGTGAAATGGCGCCAATGGGCGCAGAGGTAAACTCGGCGGGCAATGCTGCATGGCTCTGATAACCGACAATCCGTGCCAATACCGGCACCTGTCGCGCGGCGGCCATGGCTCCATCCATCAAGATCAGTGCCGCCGCGCCGTCCGAGATAGAGCTCGAATTGGCGGCGGTAATCGTTCCCTCTTTGCCAAAGGCTGGCTTCAGGGTCGGGACCTTCTCGGGCCGGCCCTTGCCCGGTTGTTCATCTTCTGCCAACAGCAAACGGTCATGGCGCCAGAAAGGGGCCAGTTCAAAGGAAAAATAACCGGCCTGCTGAGCCTCACGGGCACGATGTAACGAGGCCAGAGCAAACGCATCCATCTGTTGGCGGGTCAAACCGGCCTGATCGGCGCTGCGCTGGGCATGTATTCCCATCAACTGGCCATCATAGGCATCCTGCAATCCGTCGAGAAAGAGGTGATCCAACAGCTGTTGATGGCCCATCCGAAAACCATTGCGGGCATTATCCAGCAGATAGGGGGCCCGGCTCATGCTCTCCATCCCCCCCGCTACCACCACCTTGTTATCCCCCAGACGAATGGTATCCGCCGCCAGCATCACCGCCTTCATACCGGATCCGCATACCTTGTTGACCGTGGTGGCAGGCACTGATGAGGGTAAACTGGCCTTCAACATCGCCTGTCTTGCCGGCGCTTGTCCCACACCGGCCGACAGCACGTTGCCCATAAACACTTCATCGATCTGCTCGGGAACAAGCCCGCTCTGCGCCAACGCAGCGGTAATGGCACAGGCCCCCAGTTCCGCAGCAGTCACCTCTGCCAATGCCCCCTGAAACGCCCCCATTGGCGTACGTTTTGCCCCCACAATTGCAATATCCATTTGCCTGCCTCTGTTTGTTACATGGCCATAACATAGATTTTCTATGCCATGGGCACAAGAGTTGCAGTGCAGTTTACGTTTAGGTAAGGTGCCAGCAGGATTTAGCTCGCCAAGAAGTCTGTATGAACAAAAACAAGGATGAAGCCCGGAGCTACAGCATCAGTGAGCTGGCACGGGAATTTGACATTACTACTCGCAGCATCCGCTTTTATGAGGATCAAGGACTGCTCAACCCCGCCAGAGAAGGACAGGCCCGCATCTACAGCAAGCAGGATCGGGTTCGTCTCAAGTTGACTCTGCGTGGCAAACGGCTCGGTTTTACTCTTGCCGAAATCCGTGAGCTGTTTGATCTCTATGATGCCGACAAGAGCAGCCGCACCCAGTTGCAAACCATGCTCAATTTGGTTGCCGAGAAGCGGGAGACGCTGCAGCAACAGATGGAAGATATCAGGATGGTGCTGCTGGAGCTGGATGCCGCCGAGCGGCGCTGCCAGCAGGCGCTGGGTCAGCTGGGATAACCGCAGTGGGGTGGTGGTTTCGCGCCCTTCTTATCCAACGTCCGCACAATGCCAAATGCCAGGTAGCAAAAAGCCACTCCTGAGAGTGGCTTTTCTTCAACCTGAAAGCTCGCTATTAAACGCGAACGAAGTCCAGGTGGATCAGCTTGTAACGTACCGGGTGACGCTGGATAGCTTTCACTTTTACGTTAACTTCTTCACCGTTGATAACCAGAGTCAGTACAGACTCATAGAATTCCGGCTTCTCTTGAGCCAGAACCATTCTCTTGTGGTCAACAGTGATGGACAGGGCTTCTTTGCCTGCACCGTAAACGATGGCAGGAACTTGGTCAGCATGACGCAGGCGGCGGCTCGCACCTTTCCCCAGGTCAGAACGGACTTCAGCTTGGAATACGAAAGACATAGTGTGTATCTCTTTTAAGATGAATTTATGGTACTGACTGCGACCGGTCAGCACCTCGCAAAACGAGCGCGAATACTACCACGTGCCAAATTCGGATACAAGGCGCGCCCCTTGCATTTACCCCCCCTGCTCCAGCCGGGCAAATTGCTGCTGGCGCTGGGCCGGACTCAAGGCATCAAACTGTGCCAGCGTCTCGGCACGAGGGCAGTAGAGCCCCTCCCCGATTTTGACCCGGATGCTGTTGCCAAGGCCGGCTCTATTTTCAGCGGCCAAGGCCAACAGATAGCTGTAAGTATCAGCCCCCACCCTGCGGGATAGCTGATTGGCGATGCGCCACAACGTCTCACCCGCTGCAACCCGATGGCACACTGTGCGCCCCTCGCCTGTTGCCGGCACAGAGCGTGTCAGCGTAGTGCGATCAGATGACTCGCTGGTCGTCGACAGACCAGCACCGTCCTCCCCCATCCCGCCAACCGCTGCACCAAGCATCGCCAGCAGTGGCTCCGACGCGTAGCGGGGTACTACCGCCAGCTGAACTGGCATGGCACGAGGAGTGTTGAACTCGGCGATAAAGGGCGCGACAGGTTGCGAGGGTTCAAGAGGCGAAACACGCCCCTGTTGCTCGATGACAACAGCCGCTACCGCCTGGCCGGGGGCGACCCCATAAGCCATCTCGTCGATACGCCTCAGCCTTGCCAGATAGGTTTTGGAGAGCTGCGCCTCCCCCTCGAACAGATCGAAGGGGGGCACCAGCCTGGCCGGAAAGAGGATCTGCCAACGACCATGCTTCTGCTTCTGGGCCAACGGCGGAAACTGATTGCCACGCCAGGCCACAAACATCGCAGGCGGGGTACGCACCAGCGGGTAATATTCCGAGTTCAACTGCACCCAGGTTTGTTCCGCGATGGGTTGATAACCGCTGATCACCACCTGCGCCACACTCAACCAGATCCCCAGCATCCTTGCCTCCCAGACTTGCGGTGTGAAGGGGCTGTCTGGCCGGCATCCCCTGCCCATCACGCGCTATCACACAGCTAAAACAAACAGATAGCAGCTTAGCAGATGCCCCGTAAACCCTCGCCCAATCGGGCGGGGATATAAGGGGAGCTAATCTGGTCTGTGATCTCTTGCCCCATCGTGCCTGGACATCAATGGTATCACCTACGGCTGTTGCTCATATCACCAGTATGCTATAACTGGTTTTATAACCAGCCTGTGTTTTTAACCATGAAAAGAGCCACCAAGGTACGCCTCTACCCCACCGACCAACAAGCGGCATTCTTGAATGCCCAGTTCGGCGCGGTGCGGTTCGCGTACAACAAGGCGCTTGCGATCCAGCGACACATGTATCGTCACCATGGCGTGTCTTTAAAGCCAAAGCGCGATTTAAAACCCTTGCTCGCAGTAGCAAAAAAGTCGCGTAAATACTGCTGGCTGAAAGAGTATGATTCACAAGCCTTACAGCAGGCGGTGATCAACCTGGATAAGGCATTTGCCAATTTTTTCAACCCCAAGCTCAACGCCAGGATGCCTACCTTCAAGAGCAAGCGAGGCAGGCAATCGAGCTACCACCCCAATGGGAAAGTGCTGACCGATGCTATCCTGTTGCCGAAGATGACGCCCATCAGGGCGGTCATTCACCGAGATATTATCGGCGTGGTATCCAGCATCACGGTCAGCCGTGGCCCGACAGGGAAATACTATGCGTCCATCCTTTGTGATGATGGATGTGAGTGCCTAGCCAAGCCAACTCTTATAACAGATGTAATCGGCTGTGATCTCGGTCTGTCTCACTACTTGATTCAATCCAATGGCAAGAAAACGGACAATCCTCGCCATCTTATTAATGCGAGCCGCAATCTGCGGCGAAAGCAAAAGGCCCTGTCTCGCAAGAAAAAAGGCAGTGCCAATCGTAGTAAGGCCAGATTACAACTGGCCGCCCTGCACGAACGGGTAGCCAATGCCCGCGCCGATTTTCAGCACAAACTCTCCCGCACGA
>NZ_CDBO01000034.1:0-250 GCF_000819885.1 Aeromonas fluvialis | reverse complement strand
CTGTGTAGCGAGTGCGGCCACAAGATGCCGGATATGCCACTTCACCAGCGGCAGTGGGCATGTCCGGCGTGTGGTTCGGAGCATGACCGCGACATCAATGCGGCCATGAACATCCGACAGCAAGGCATATTGGAATTAAAAGCGGCGGGGCTCGCCGTTTCTGCCCATGGAGGCCAGCGTAAATCCGTCAATGTGACGGTAGCGGCCTAAGAAGTGGGAAGCCTCGCCGCTTGCGGCGGGGAGCAGTCAC
>NZ_CDBO01000033.1 GCF_000819885.1 Aeromonas fluvialis | reverse complement strand
ACCCAGTTGAATGCCGGATGATCCAGCAAGTCAAGGTTGCCCCCGGTGACAACACCCAGGTGCTCACAATTGGCCTCTTTGACCGCTTTGAAACAGGCCAATCCATCGGATATCACCGCGCTACCACTGGCAATATGCCGTTTTGCCCAATCAGCAATGGACTTGGTTTTGAAACCATCGACCACCGTCATCCGCATCTTGATTGGATGCCCTTCCTTGTTCAGGGCTACAGCTGCCACAAACGGCGTCTTGCCTGCCGCGCCCCGACCCCGTTTGCCACCACGGCGCTCGCCACCCCAGTAGACATCATCGAGCTGAATGATGCCGCTGATGGGCTGCTTGTCATCGGACTCTTTCATGGCTTGCAGCAGCTTATGCTTGAGCATCCAGGCGGTGTCATATTTGACGCCCAACTGGCGCTTTAGCTCCATCGCTGACAAGCCTGTTTTGGTTTGTGACAACAGGTGCATCGCCAGAAACCACTTGGTCAGTGGGAGCTTGGTGTTTGCGAAAATCGTGTTTCCAGTCAAGGACATCTGGTGACGGCAGTGATTGCATTGCCACACCCGTGGCCGTCTTTTCAGGCGACAACAGGTCTTGTTGGCACATTCAGGGCAGACAAAGCCGTGAGGAAAACGCCAAGTGAACAGCGCGTTTTCGCACTGAGCTTCAGTGCCATAGTCCTTGAGAAACTCAAACAGGCTGTAGCCTTTCTGGAATTGGACTTTGCTTTTGGCCATGATCTTGCA
>NZ_CDBO01000032.1 GCF_000819885.1 Aeromonas fluvialis | reverse complement strand
CTGCCAATTCGGCAGTAGCTGCCTAAGAAGTGGGAAGCCTCGCTGCTTGCGGCGGGGAGCAGTCACGTTGCCCCCTACCAACACCGAAACAAAAGTTGCATATTTTAGGGTATCCCTCATCGTGTTATCACGAGTAATCACCATATTACATGCCGCTTATGGCTGCTTTAATGGCCATAAAACTACAGGTAATGCCATGTTTTAACTCGATATAGCTAGTCAACATCCAGAGTGTCCGCCAAGAATATCACCCGCAGTGAAATCGTTTTCTTTTTAGGCAAACAATCTGAGCTAAATCAAATAAAGTTGCACATCATCTTTGGTATGGTGAGGACATACCAAGCGATCCTCTCTATCGCTCCCCTGCTGGCCGCCCAGCCAGATGCAGCATTCTCTGCGCCTTGAAAGCGAGTTTATGACGCCATGATCACCATCACCCTCGATGGGGCTCAGTTGACGGTTGACCCGACCAGAACCCTGCTCCAAATAGCTAAACAGCACCAGATCGATATTCCCTCCCTGTGCGGTGACCACCCGCACGACCCCCATACCCCCTGCGATCTCTGCGTGGTCGAGATAGCCGACGTCGGCATCCGGCGTGCCTGCCAGACCCATCCGGTCGAGGGGATGGTGATCACCACGGGTTCGACGGCGTTAAGCGCCCATCGCAAGGCGGCGCTCGGTCGCATCCTCTCGGATCACTACGCCGACTGCGAAGCCCCCTGCCAGCGAGCCTGCCCGGCCGGGGTGGATATCCAGTCCTATCTGCACCATATCGCCATGGGAGATCACCAGGCGGCCACCGCCGTCATCAAGCAGACCCTGCCCATGCCGCTCTCCATCGGCCGGGTCTGCCCGGCCTTCTGCGAGGCCGAATGCCGTCGCGCCCTGGTGGATGAGCCGCTGGCCATCCGTCAGCTAAAGCGCCATGCCGCCGATCTGGATCTCGCCGGGATGACCCCCTACCAGCCCCCGAAAAAGCCCGCCAAGGGCAAGCGGGTCGCCATCATCGGCAGCGGCCCGGGGGGCCTCACCTGCGGTTACTACCTGGGCTATGAGGGGTTCGAGGTCGACCTGTTCGAGGCGATGCCCGAAGCGGGTGGCTGGCTACGATACGGCATCCCCGAATACCGCCTGCCCAAGGCGATCCTCGATCAGGAGATCGCGTTGATGTGCCAGAGTGGCATGCGGATCCACACTAGCAAACGCCTGGGGCAGGATCTCAGCCTCTCGGCTCTGTGCCGCGACTACGACGCCGTCTGTCTGGCGGTCGGCGCCTCCAAGGCGGTGCCCATGGAGTACCCGGGCAGCACCCTCGAAGGCTGCTATCTCGGGGTGGATTACCTTAAAGATCGGATGCTCGAGCAGCGCCTGACCACCGGCAAACGGGTTGCGGTGATCGGCGGCGGCAATACCGCTATCGACTGCGCCCGCACCGCGGTGCGCCTCGGGGCCGAGACCACCCTTATCTATCGTCGCACCCGCGCCGAGATGCCTGCCGAGGCCTATGAGATCGACGAGGCGGAGCACGAAGGGGTGCGCTTTTTGATGTTGACCAACCCGGTGGAGAATCTGGCCGATGAAGCGGGCCGCGTCTGTCAGGTGCGCCTCGAGAAGATGGCCCTCGGCGAGCCCGATGCCTCCGGTCGCCGCCGCCCCGAGCCCACCGGCGAGTTTATCGTCGAGGCGTTCGACACCGTCATCGCGGCGGTGTCGCAAAAACCGGACTTGAGCTTTATGGAGCGGGAATTTATGCCGCTCCCCTTCACCCGCTGGCAGACTTTAGAGTCCCACCCCGAGACCATGCACAGCGGCCACCACAATCTGTTTGCCATCGGCGATCTGCGCCGGGGCCCGGCCACCGCCATCGAGGCGGTCACCGATGGTCGCAAGGCGGCGCTGGCCATCGATCAGTTCCTCCATGGCAACATGGTCGACCCGGTTCGCCCCTTCAACGCCTGCAAGGCTCCCACACTCAAGCAGGTCGATCCCGCCCAGTTTGCTCACCTGAAAAAAGTCGCCCGCAGCATCATGCCCCATCTGGCCGAGCGCAGCGGCAGCTTTGCCGAGGTGGAGCAGGGCTTTGACGAAGCCGCCGCCCGGGCCGAGGCAAGCCGCTGCCTCGAGTGCGGCTGTCAGGCCAACACCGATTGTGCACTGCGCGACTACGCCACCGAATACCAGGTCGACCAGCGCGCCCTCGATACCAGCCAGTGCCAGAAGTTTGCGGTGGATAACAGCAGCGAATTTATCGTCTTTGATGCCAACCGCTGCATCGGCTGCGGCCAGTGCGTGCAGGCATGCAATGAGCAGGCGGTGCAAGGAGTGCTGCGCTTTGCCAAGCACAGTGATGGCAGCCTGTCGAACCGCCCGCAGTTCGACAGCGGGCTAGCGATGGGTGACTCCCGCTGCGTGCAGTGCGGCGCCTGCGTACAAGTCTGCCCCACCGGCGCCCTGGTGGATGCCCGCGACAAGTCCCAGGGGCGCACCGAGTTGCTCACCCCGGTCAACACCATCTGCACCTACTGCGGAGTGGGCTGCGGCGTCACCCTCTATGTGGATGAAACGCAGCAACGCATCCGCTATGTGGAGGGCAACCGCCACTCCCCGGTCAACCGGGGACAGCTCTGCGTGAAAGGGCGCTTTGGCTTTGACTTTATCCAGAGCGAGGAGCGCCTCACCACGCCACTTATTCGCAAAGATGGCGAGCTGGTGTCCGCCAGCTGGGAAGAGGCCATCACCCTGGTGGCCGGGCACTTTGGCGCCATCAAGGCCAAGCATGGCAGCGACGCCCTGGCGGGATTCTCGTCGGCCAAGACCACCAACGAAGAGAACTACCTGTTCCAAAAGTTCATGCGCCGGGAGCTTGGCACCAACAACGTGGATCACTGCGCGCGGCTCTGCCACGCCTCGACCGTCACCGGGCTGGAGGCATCGCTCGGCAGCGGCGCCATGACTAACGACATCCCGAGCATCGATCACTCGGATCTCATCTTTATCATCGGATCCGATACCTCGGCAGCCCACCCCATCATCGGCTCCCACATCAAGCGGGTGGTGCGCGAGGGCAAGGCACGACTGGTGGTAGCGGATCCCAAACAGATCGAGATGGCGGACCATGCCAGCCTCTATCTGGCCCACCGCCCCGGCACCGACGTGATGCTGCTCAACGGCCTGATGCAGCAGATCATCAAGAACGAGTGGCACGACAAGGCCTATATTGTCGCACGAGTAGAAGGGTTCGAGGCGCTGCAAGCGGAGGTGCTCTCCCCCGCCTATGCACCGGACAAGGTAGCCCTTGTCACCGGCGTACCGGCCGAGCAGGTGATCGAGCTGGCCCGCCTCATCGGCACCGCCGAGCGCACCGCCGTTTACTACTCCATGGGGATCACCCAGCACACCACGGGCCACGACAACGTGCGCGCTATTGCCAACCTGCAGCTGCTGTGCGGCAACATCGGCATCGAAGGGGGCGGCATCAACCCACTGCGGGGCCAATCCAACGTGCAGGGTGCCTGTGACATGGGGGCCTTGCCCAACTGCCTGCCCGGCTATCAGAAGGTGGCTAATCCCGAGGTACATGCCCGCTTCGCAGCCGCCTGGCAGGCCCCTTGGCTATCTACCACGCCCGGCCTTACCCTCACCGAGACCATAGATGCCGCCTGTGCAGGCAGCATCAAGGGGCTCTACGTGATGGGAGAGAACCCGGTGCTGAGCGATCCGGATCAGCACCACGTCATCGAAGGGCTCAAGCGCCTCGACTTCCTGGTGGTGCAGGATATCTTCCTCTCCGAAACCGCCCAACTGGCCGATGTGGTGCTCCCCTCCTGCTCCTTTGCCGAGAAGAGCGGCCACTTCACCAACACGGAGCGGCGGGTGCAGCGTCTCTCCCCCGCCATCAAGGGGCCGGGGCAGGCGCGTGAAGACTGGTGGATCATCCAGCAGCTCGCCAACGCCATGGGGGGCGACTGGCACTATCAGAACGTGGCCGAGATCACCGCCGAGATCTGCCGGGTCACCCCGCAATATGCCGGTATCGCGTGGGACAAGGTGGGCCCGGCGGGCTTGCAGTGGCCCTGCAACGACGCAGCTCCCAAAGGCACTCGCCTGCTCCACAGCAAGCAGTTTACCCGTGGCAAGGGGGAGATGGTCGCCACCCCATTCCGCTATGCCGCCGAACTGCCCGACGAGACCTATCCCATCGTGCTCACCACCGGCCGCCTGCTGGAGCAGTTCCACACCGGCACCATGACCCGCAAGACCAAAGGGCTCGACAAGCTGGCTGGCCCGCGGGTGATGATGAGCGTGGAGGACGCCGAGCGGATGGGGATCAGCAACAGCGAGCAGGTGAAGGTCACCAGTCGCCGCGGCCATATCGATCTGCCCGCCTTCGTCACCAAGCGGATGCAGCCGGGGGTAGTGTTTATTCCGTTCCACTTCGCCGAGGCACCGGCCAACCGGCTCACCATCAATGCCACCGACCCGCATGCCAGGATCCCCGAGTTCAAGGTGGCGGCAGTGCGCATCGACAAGCTGGAGAGCCCGTTGTTAGCAGAACAACACATCATGCAGGAGGCAGACATCGAGTTAGCCTGAGTGGGGTAGCAAGCCCCACTTGGTTGCCACCTGAGTGACAGCTTGCCGGGAGGGTTGGCCCGCTGCCCCTCCCTGGATGTGCGATAGCAACCAGTTTTGAAAAACGAAAATTTTCGTCAATTTGGAGCTGCAGGTCATGCGTTAAAGATCCCGTTCAACGAGGGCATCACCGCCCTCGTTGCCGAATACAACGCAGGAAACTTGCTGGCCCGACTTGTTGAAGCCCGTGGCGCCCGGGGACTTGGTTAACACAACGCTCTGTTGATGGCCTGTGAGTGATTACTTCCCGGAAAAGAACCTGATGGAATGTCGCTTCTCCTCATCAAAGAACCAGCACCGCGAGCATTTGGGAACAACCTCTACCTGGCTCATTTTCATTGATTGAGGGCTTGGAACGCCTAGGCTCCCCCGCTATATCAATCGCCACACTAGCTCGACAAAAGTGCGACATGGCTCAAAAAAAAACACCCACGCAATACCCATTAACAGGCAAAAGACATACCTATTCAGCCCTGATTCAATAGCCCTTTCCTATAACCTCATGGCGCAATTTGATCTGAATTGATCGAGGCTGTGCCCACCTCTGCTCTGGCTTACTCGTCGTCTCGACAACCCTGATCCATAACCAGCAAGAGTGGTTCACAGCCTTACCGCACTGCCATAAGGATGTAAGGAGAAACAAGTGACATCAAGGACCAGCACCCTCAGACCAGCCCCTACCCAGGCTAGTTTATTTAATCGTTTTCTCAATGGCGTGGAGTGGCTCGGCAATCTGTTGCCACACCCTGTCACTCTATTTTTTATCTTCAGCGTCGCACTGATCGTTGCCTCGGGCATCGCTGCGGCCTTCGATATCAGCGTGGTCGATCCACGTCCTGAAGGGGCTCCCGGACGCAGCACCACCGGCATGATCACCGTCGTCAGCCTATTTAGCGCCGAGGGCTTGCAGCGGATTGTCAGCAATCTGGTAAGCAACTTTACCGGTTTTGCACCACTGGGCACCGTGCTCGTCGCACTGCTCGGGGTTGGCATTGCTGAACATTCCGGCCTGCTGAGCGCCGCAATGCGTGGCCTGGTAATGAGCGCCTCACGTCGAATGGTGACCATCACTGTGGTGTTTGCGGGGATTGTTTCGAACACAGCCTCTGAACTCGGCTATGTGGTGTTGATCCCGCTGGCGGCAATGATCTTCCATTCGCTGGGTCGCCACCCCCTGGCAGGTTTAGCAGCGGCCTTTGCCGGTGTCTCTGGTGGTTACTCTGCCAACCTGCTACTTGGGACCGTCGATCCTTTACTGTCTGGCATTACCCAAATAGCGGCACAGATCATCGATCCCAGTTACTTGGTGGGCCCAGAAGTAAACTGGTATTTCATGTTTGCCAGTACCTTTTTGATTACAGGCCTGGGCGCCTGGGTGACAGAGAAGATCGTGGAGCCCAAGCTTGGCAAATACAATGCCGATCAGGCCAGCGTCGAGCTGAATGAAAAAGCTGAGCAATTGAGCCCCAGAGAAAAACGTGGCCTGTGGGCAGCGCTGGTCACGGTTCTGGTGCTTTCAGGTTTGCTGGCTCTGACCGTGATTCCGGACGACGGTATCTTGCGCCATCCACAAACCGGATTAGTGGCTGGCTCTCCGTTCTTGCACGGCATTGTCGCCTTTATCTTCGTCTTCTTCGCTATTCCAGGCATAGTGTATGGCAGGGTTGTAGGTACCATGCGTGGCGACAAGCAGGTGATCAATGCGATGTCAGCCAGTATGAGCACAATGGGTATGTATATCGTGCTCGTCTTTTTTGCCGCCCAGTTTGTAGCCTACTTCTCCTGGACCAACTTTGGCACTGTGTTCGCGGTCAAGGGAGCGGAATTGCTACAGGCTCTGGGTCTGACCGGACCTGGGTTGTTTTTCGGCTTTATCTTGATGTGCGCGTTTATCAACCTGATGATCGGCTCAGCTTCGGCACAGTGGGCAGTCACAGCGCCGATCTTTGTACCAATGCTGATGTTAATCGGCTACTCGCCAGAGGTGATTCAAGCGGCTTACCGGATCGGGGATTCAGTGACTAACATTATTACCCCTATGATGAGCTATTTCGGTCTGATCCTCGCTGTGGCCGTACGTTATCAGAAAAATTTGGGGATCGGCACGCTGATTGCCACCATGCTACCGTACACGTTGGTGTTTCTGGTCGGTTGGAGCGTCTTCTTCTATATCTGGGTTTTTCTGTTGGAACTACCCGTTGGACCAGGCGCAGCCACTCTTTACCAAGTCGGGTCGCTCGCAGGCTAAAGGCTGTCTCTTGTACAAAAATCCCCAGCATTGGCTGGGGATTTTTGTATTAAGAGACCGGGTATAGCGCTATAAATCACACAATCTCGGCATTGCCACCACACTAACCCTTTGTTTTATATGGTGCCGATAAGGGGAATCGAACTCCTGACCTTCGCATTACGAATCCAGATTTTTATAGAATCAAGAAGTTTCACCAAGAACGACAAATTTTAAATAACATAAATAAAATCAATAGAATGCGATCTTTTTGAAGACTCATGTTGTCTCAGGTAGTTCCACGCCATATCATCACAAAAGCGGGGTATGGAGAGGGGTATGAAACGTGGTGAATAAGCTACTCAATACAGCTACAGAAATCTCTGCTGCGGCCTTGAGAGAAGGTGCAACAGTGCAGCGGTTTGCAGTTCAGTCCAAGCATGGTGGCGGCTTGAAGTTGGAGCTTCGTAGGCACGGTTTGAAGCGTTTTATCTATCGTTACAAATTGGCTGGAAAAGAAGGAGAGTTGCTGCTGGGAAGTCACCCCGCTATGAGTTTGGCTGCTGCTCGTCTCGCCCATGCTGATGCTGTTGCTTTTGTGAAGCAGGGAATTGATCCGCGCCAGGCAGCGAAAGAGGTCAAGATCAAAAATACCCAGATGCCAACACTGCGGGAAGTGTATCGTGATTGGTTGATGTTACGCGCCAAGTCAAAGCCAATAGGTCCACGAACACTGGCTGACTATGAGGGAACTTTTACACGCCATATTGAAAGAGCTTTGGGCAATCTTCGTGTTTGTGACTTGTCACGTGCCGTACTGTATGAGCATTTTCGCCAAGTAGATACGGCTGAAGGGACACGAAAGGGATTAATCGTGTTGAATCAATGTCTGGATCATGCGGTTCTTCAAGGCTACATTGAAATAAATCCCGCTCGACTGTTAAAACCAGCCATGTTTGGAGCATCAATGCCGCCTCCTCGTGAGCGGTGGCTGGCTAAAGAGGAATTAAGGAAATTATGGCTTGCACTTGAGCAAGCAACATCAGGAGCTGGCGCCAAAGCGAATGGAGGGCGTGGTATAGCTTCTAATGTGGTGTTGTCTCTTTCGGTCGCAAATTGTTTACGACTAATTTGTTTAACTGCTGTCCGGCGCTCAGAAGCTGTAGCTATGAAATGGGAACAAATTAATGGTGATCGTTGGACAATTCCTGAAACGAAAAATGGACGAACGCATGTTGTAACATTATGCCCACTAGCGCAGCGTATACTGAAACAACAAGAGGCTTTATCACAGGGACAATTCGTATTTGAATCTACTAGCAAGATTGGACATCCTATTACTGGTGATGCGGTTACCAAGGCGTTAGAACGTGTAAGGATAAAATACTTAGCTGAGCTTGAACCATTCAGCCCGCATGATCTGCGTCGAAGTGTAGCAACAGGTACAGCAGAATATTTGGATGCACCAGAACGACTAATTGAATTACTACTTAATCATGTACCAAAAGACCGTCTCATTAGGACCTACCAAGTTGGAGGGATGGCAGATAAGTTGCGAGTGCTATTCTTATCATGGGGCGGATTCATAGAGTCAGTAATTACCGTAACCATGGAAGAAAATGATACTGGAAATATAGTTTCTGTGGATTTCAGAAGGAAAAAATAAGAAAGCACCAGCAAATGCTGGTGTTTTTTTATTTGGATATCTTTTCGTACTCATCCCTAATGAGTCTAATTATTACTTCATTTTTTCTTCTGTCAGTTTTCATGCAAATTTCGTCTAGCATGCTAATTATCTTTTCTGGCAAGACAACACTAACTGATTTTTTCCCATTGTTCTTGTCACGAAATGATTTTTGTGACCAGGCTGACTTCATTTTTCTAAGCGTCAGTTCTCTGGCTGGTGGAACTTCATTTAGCAGGTCAAAGAGTGTAACAATGCAGTCTTTGGTTGCCGAAGAATTATCTCTGTTGATAAACCATATCGGAGGATTATTATTTCCTGTCTTTGGATTTTCAAACAAATAACTCCATGCCCATTTGCTATCACAATTTTCTATCCATGTCTTCACATCCATTTTTTGGCCAGTACTTTGCCATCTCAATTTTAAAAATTCAACATCCTTTATTTTCTGTTCATTTTTTGCATCGATTATATCAAAAAAAGAAATGATGCCATTTTTTTTGCTGATATTGTTAGTTGGTGAAAGGTCTAGACTCCAGTTGTTA
This sequence comes from Aeromonas fluvialis, assembly GCF_000819885.1. Classification (GTDB taxonomy): domain Bacteria; phylum Pseudomonadota; class Gammaproteobacteria; order Enterobacterales; family Aeromonadaceae; genus Aeromonas; species Aeromonas fluvialis. The sequence continues at coordinate 35,528 of NZ_CDBO01000032.1, read as the reverse complement.
TATACATGAAATGTCTGGGGTGCTTCAAATGCGCCATCTATTCTGATCCCAACGTCCATAGTTAAAGGTGATGCATCAGGATATTTAGTTAAAGAGCGTATGTATGCCCATACGTAATTACACAAGCGATCGTTTTTTGTATCTATCCAATTAAAATTTGTTTCGTTTATACACTCAGATTTAATACTACTTATTATTAACTCTCGAGGGGCAATGCTCCCCTCAAAATTTTTGAGGGGAGAGCCAAGTCCACAATTAGCTCTATTTATAAGGATGCTACTATTATTGGAAAGGTAACTGATTATTTCCTCATCAGTTACAGGTAAGGATACGCCTTTATTTAATAATCTGAGGGTGAACTCCCTTTCCCTTTTGGATAAAGAGATAGTGGGTTTTATTTCTAGACCATTCTCACTATATATTGTTGGCATAATTTTATCAGCCTATCAAAAATGCATTACTAAGTAATTTTGTTGCTGTTTCAGGTTGTTTGTTGGTTATTTTTTAGCTTGTTTTTGAGTGATTTGCAATGTCTTTTTGTAGCATGTTTTTCCATGCTTGAGCGCGGCATCACCGTGCTTTTGTCCATCACCAGCTTACTTTCTTGGGTTCCGATGAAGGTATTGAAGGCCTACGGTGTCGGGGAGGATGGCATGTAATCTCTATCAACGGGCATGTTGATAGGCGCGCAGTACAACCCTAGGCACTTGAATGCCTGTGCCCATAATTGGGCCACGTTATCCTCTGTGAGTGAGGAGCATAAAGAGATGCCTTCACTTAGTGAATGTTGGGTAATGATATCTGGATCGTTAGCGTTGAATACATGGCACAAGTTACATGAAGCCATCACACGCAATCACCAATGCAGAGGAATGGTCAACCTATTGGCTTGAGTGAAGCACTTCATGGATACAGTGTCGTCTCTCCCTAGAAATGGCTATGAAACAGAGAAGGTGTAGCACTATTAGGATCAGGTATTTAGCTTAGCTCACCAAGTTGGTGCCTCAGCTCTACTAATGAGATGTAGACCTGTGCCTTTTAAAGGCTCTCTTGGGTAACGGAATTTGATCAAGATATATGGGGTTTACGTTTTCTGTTTCGCTATGTTTTTACACGAGCACCACGTCCTATGGACGACAAAGGAGCTCATCATGAAACTACTTAAGTTGAAAGATGTCATCGCAATGACATCACTCTCTAAAGCATCAGTTTATCGTCAGATGAATGACGGTAAATTTCCAGCATCAGTCAAGATAGGCCCAAGATCTGTTGCTTGGGTTAGCTCTGAAATAGAGTCGTGGATTGAAGAGAAAATAAATCTTCGCTAGGGCTAATTTCTGACGAGCAATTGAAATAAATTGGCTCGTTGTTCAGGTTACAAGTCTTGTCCTATCTGTGGTTAGAGTTATTTGGTTGGTTTTACATTCAATACTTTGGTGTCGGCAATAGTAATATATAAATAAGGAGTGCAAGTAAACATCGAATAACACTGCATACTCAAGTATGCAGAACAACAGTACAAACATGTGGATGTCATAACCATCAGCATACCGAAATCCATAACCCATCATATCGCTAAGCTGATAGTACTGTTTCAAATCTTCAATGCAGATGTGCTAATGCACACTTGCAAACCGCTACCTTAATTTTAATGCAGGCATACATTCGAAGCATGTGGCCATGCTTTTATTTATGGAGTTTAATATGTTCGACACTCTTAATGAATATCGAGTTGCGGCTGAACGCCACTATCAGAAAAATGGATATACTTTCGATAAGGATAACCTCAGTAAAATTGTTGCTGTGATGAATGATGCTTTTACTCAATACTCTAGGGTCTTTGCCTTTAGAGTTGACCTTCGCTTCCCTGATAATTTGTTTACTAGGATGCTATCAGAAGGTAGTTCACGTTATCATGGCGCTGTGCTGAAAGCATTCTTTGCGGAACTTGATAAACTGTTTGTGCTGGATCAGCTGTGCCAAGCTACAAATGGGAAAAGGGTTCGCAAAACAGTAATCAGATATGTTTGGGCGAGGGAGCAAACAGCAGAGGCTGTCGTTCCTCACTATCACTTGATGTTTTTCTTAAATGGGGATGCCTATTGCTCTCTGGGAAGATTTAAGTCTGAGAATATGAATCTGGCAAACAAGCTTCGAGTGGCTTGGCATCGAGCCGTCTTTGAAACGGATTTATCAATTGATTTTTGCAGGAGGCGAGGGTTGGTTCAACTTTCTGAGGAGGGACAGCACGAAGTGTTCTCAGATGATCCTGTGGCTATAAAAAAAGTGCTGCTCCATGCCGCCTACCTTGCCAAAAAGGAATCGAAGCGCCGTGGAGAGGGATATCAGTGTTTCGGGGGGAGTAACCTTTGAAGGTTTATTGGAGTTGATAAATTACTTTTACTGCGACTGTATAGGCGGCATCTGATCCAGGAGCAGAAACTCCTGGATCTGTTAAGCCAACCCTCATTTGTTGCCGCGTCAATTGGAGTAACCCATGGTCGCCCATTTCCGCCTTTCACCCCGACCTACTCTATGCAAAGCCGGGTGGCGGTAATCGATGAGTGACGGTCCGTTCAGAGCTCTCTGGTTCCAATGCTGCGCTGGGTGTAGTGATATGATGGACTGACCTATCCATCACAGTTGGCTACATTAATGCGATCTACCGTTTTGTGATGGGCATTGAAGCACTTGATGATAGTGGTCAATGAATACAGTGAGTAGTGATGCTATGGTGATGGTAGGGAAAGGAGTTGCTTTGCATGGTTATCACCGCTGACGCGATCAAAGTTGTTATTGTCATTGCCCGCTGTGGCAGTTTTGCTGCCGCCTCCCAAGAGTTGCACAAGGTACCGAGCGCGCTCAGTTACACTCTTCACAAACTTGAAGACTCTCTCGGTGTCAGTCTGTTCGAGCGTCAGGGAAAGCAGCTGGTGCTTACCGAGGCTGGCTACCACTTTATCAAGCGCGGTGAGCTGATCTTGGGAGAGCTTAACAGTCTGGAGGACTCGACTCGCCTGATTGCCATGGGAGTGGAGCCCTCGATCCGCCTCTCTTTTAACAACATCCTTTCGCTGGCGCCTCTCACCCCTTTGCTACATGAATGCGAGCGGCTTTTCCCCCAAACTGAAATTCAGCTCGCCATTGATGTTCACGATGGGGTTTGGGATGCCCTGTTGGGCAAACGTGCCGATATTGCTGTAGGTGCGCCCAACCAGGTGATTGCCAACAGTGAAATAGGTGCAGAACCGATGGGAATGGTGGACTGGGTCTTTGCCGTAAGCCCGAACCATCCGGTAGCCAAGTTACCCCAGCCCCTTACTGAACGCGCCCTGCGACGTTATCCGGCGATTTGCATTCGAGATACCTCTGTACAGCTCAAGCCCAAGGAAGCTTGGTTGTTGCGTGGTCAGAAGGCGCTACAAGTACCCGATTTTCACAGCAAGCTCTCGCTTCAGGCTGAAGGGGTCGGTATCGGTTTTGTGCCGCGTCACTTTGGCCAGCCACTGATTGACGACGGTCGTCTTCAGGTGATGACAATAGAGTCGCCGAAACAGCCGACCCCACTGTTTCTGGCCTGGCAGCGCCAGCATACGCGTCCCTGTTTTAGCTGGTGGTTGCAGCAACTGCGTGATCCAGCCTTACAACAAGGGTTGCTGGGGGCACTCGGCTAGCGCCGGTTTGTCCGTAAAAAAGGCCGCATCTGCGGCCTTTTGGTTATACGGATAATCAGTTGGCCCGCTCATTGGCGATAAGCGCCGGACGGCGGCTTAGGGCTAGATAACCGAGGCTAGCGACCAGAATGGAGTCCAGCGACGGGATCATGGTCAGGGTGATGACGCCGTTGGCGGTCAAGAAGCCAACCAGTGAACCGAGGACCCAGACCACAAATGTGCTCCACTTAATTGTTGGTTCCTGAGCCAGTAGTTGCTCGTCATACCCTTGGCTGCGATAGCGCAGGAAGTCGGCGATGTAGATGCCGGCCACCGGCGGCGTTGCGATACCCAAGAAGAGCAGGAAGGGGATAAACCAGCTCATGATGTCCATGCTGCCCACCACAGTCGCCAAAACGCCAAGCGCGATGGTGATCTGCCATTTCGGTATGCGCTCGAGCAAGGTCGAGACCACCAGTGTGCCCTGAAACATGTTGCCGGCATTACCGGTGACGCAGGCAAAGACTAGCAACAGGGCCGCGGGTAGTGCTGCACCGAGCGGTGCCATCGCCCCCAACAGGGAGCCTTGCCCCGTGATGTTGCTTGGGGTTGCGCCGGCCCAGAACAGGAGAGGGTAGGCAACCATAAAAGTCAGCACTGCGGCGATAAGAGCATGCTTTCGGTTATGCACGAAGCTGCCAAAATCGGGCAAGGTTGCCACTAGGACGATGATGGTACCGACCACACTGGACACCGCGACGCCAGTCTCCATTCCGTTCAAGGCTTCGGTGACAGGAGCGGGCTGGGTATCTAGTACCACGCTCAGGATATAACAGAGCATCAGACCAATCACTGGCACGGCCAACTGAGCCACCTTGCCAAGCACGGCAAAACCGAAAGCTGTCGATATGGTGAAAATCACGCAGCCAATTGCCACCAGCAGGGGCGCCGGGACGGATACGCCTTGCTGTGCGAACAGATCCTGTACCGTGTGCCCAAACATGTTGGCTGTGACCGAGATCCAGCCAAACAGACTGATTGCCATCAGAATGTTGATGGCAATGGCGCCCTTATTGCCAAAAGAGAATTTGACTATGCCATAGGTTGGTAGTCGGGCCTTTTCTCCCACGCTGATGGTGATGGCAGAGAGGATGGCCAGGATAGCTCCCCCCAATGCAACGACGCTGATCAGCTGCCCCTCCAGCAACTGGTTACCCAAGCTGGATGATGAGAGTAGCACTGGGGTCATGGCGATACCCAGCAGGATCATGGTGATATGCAGGCCGGATGCCGTTCCCGGGCTCGTTTCGGTTTTGCGCATGATGCTCTTCCTTGCTTAGTTGATGTGGTGGTGACCTGTGTAATTGCGCCAGCCGCCGGTTTCGGTGATCTCCCGTTCGCCTTCAACTAGCCAAGGCTCAGCCAGCACACCCAGCACTTCCTGACCGTCCTTGAGGGTGACTTTGCCAATCGAGAGGCCAGCTGGCTCTTTTTGCAGGATGCTGCCAAGCCCTGCGGGCGGTACGGCCCAAAGCTCCAGTGCAATCTCGGCACCTTCACCAGGGAAGCGGATCATGCCGGGGTGGCGATCGCCGATGCTCCAGCAGCGGTAATCCGCGGTGGTGGTTGACTCGGCGACAAACTCGGCGTCGACGGCCAGCATGTTGGGATTCAGTTCAAGGCCGCGCATCAGCGTACCGTTGACTGCGAGCAGAACCTTGTTGTCAGACATGAGTACTCCTTAAATAACGTGGTGATGTGTTTCTTGCAGCGGGGCACCCAGCCCCGCTTGTCATCAGTGACCCAGAAAACGGGTTCCGGCTTGGCCAAGCACAGCCTTGCCCATGGAAGGCGGATTAGTGATAAGACCCACCCCATCAGGACATCCCTTGAGGTAGCTCAACATGGCTTCTACCTTGGGCCCCATGCTGCCGGCACCGAAGTGGCCGTCGGCCAGCAGTTGAGTTGCCTCTGCAAGGTTCAGGGTCTCGAGCCAACGTTGTTCTGGTGTTCCGAAATGGATGGCAACCTGTTCGACACCGGTCGGGATTAACAGCATGTCGGCTTGCAGCTCGATAGCGAGCAGGGCAGAGGCGCGGTCTTTGTCGATGACCGCTTGTGCTGCCTGCAGGGAACCGTCGTTTTCCCTAACGACAGGAATGCCGCCACCGCCACAGGCAATGACAAGCGCATCTTGCTCGAGTAGGGCTCGTATGGTGGGAGTCTCGACGATGCCAAGTGGTGCCGGGGAGGCGACCACTCGTCGCCAGCCGCGCCCGGCATCTTCGGCAATCTGCCAGCCCTGCTCTGCGGCTAGCTGTTCGGCGATCGGTTGGCTCATGTGCGCCCCGATGGGTTTGTCGGGATGAGCAAAGGCCGGGTCACAACGATCGATCAGGGTTTGGGTGACCAGCGCGATGACCTTGGTGTGTGCCAGTCCGCGGCGCTGCAGCTCGTTACCGAGGGCGTTTTGGAACATAAAACCAATAGCGCCCTGGGTATCGCCAACGGCGTACTCGAGCGGCACGGTCGGCACTTGCGCACTGGCCAGCTCGCTTCGGCGCAGGATAAAGCCCACCTGTGGCCCATTGCCGTGGGTCAACACCACCTGCCAGCCCGCAGCAATCAGGTCCGCCACATGGCGTGCTGTTTCGACTACCGCATCGTATTGCTGGTCGAGTGACACTTCGTCATTGCTTCGGATCAGGGCATTGCCGCCAACAGCAACGACCGCAAGTTTCTTCTTCTGCATGCTTATTCCTCCAGATTGCCGGCGATGGCCGAGAGAGCGCTGATAAAGCAGGCTAGCGGGGCAGTCGTGATCCCCGCGCCAATCTGGCCAACGCCAGCCTGCTTGTGAGCGATACCGGTGTTGATGACAGGCAGGATGTTGCGATCTACAACCTTGCGGGCATCGATACAGGCTGCAGAACCGGCAAAGTTGAGTGCAGGCAGGGTAAATGCTGGATGTTGGGTCAGCGTGATTTGCTGCATCGCCATGCTGTGACCGATGGCATCAGCCGGGGTACCGCCAACAAACTTGACGATGGCAGGTGAAGCGGCCATGGCGAACCCGCCGATCCCTGCCGTTTCGGTAATGGCGGAATCGCCGAGGTCGGCGGCCGCGTCATCGACGCCGTAGCCGGGGAAGAAGAGGCCGTTTACCGGGTTGGCCGGAGCTTGGAACCAGCGATCGCCAGTGCCGGAGAGGCGGATGCCGAAGTTGACTCCGTTGCGGGCCATCACGGTCACCATGGTGCTGTGAGGCACGCCATGCGCCGCATCGAGCATCACTTTGCAGGCGGCCATCGAGAGGTTGAGGAAGAAGTGATCGTTGGCAGCGATGAACTCCAGCACCTCGGGGCCATGCTCAAGTCTGGCGAGGGTCGGAGCAAGCCGCTTGAACAGCAGGCCGCTGGCTGCGGCATTACGGTTATGGCACTCGTCACCCATATGCAAGGCTTGGGCAATAAGAGGCTTGAGTTCAATTGCGCCGCATTGTTCGAGAGCCGCGGCCAAGGTCGGGGCCAGTACGCCCCCCATCCAGCGCAGGCGGTTCAGCACCTCATCACTGTTGGCACCAAAACGCAGGACCTTTCCGAGTCCTTCATTGAAGTTGCAAAACGCACGGTTGCCGTGGGCACGATTCTCTACCACCCAGATAGGCATAGAAGGGCTGATGATGCCGGACATGGGACCGACGGCCTGATAGTGGTGGCAGGGCTCGAGTGCTATATCACCCCGTGCAGCCATGTCCATGGCGCTGTCAACATCCTTAGCCCAGCCTTCGAACACGATGGCTCCTGCGATGGCGCCCTGCATTGGGCCGCACATGTCGCTCCAATCGATTGGAGGACCCGCGTGCAGGATGCGGTGTTTGCCATTCAGGGCTGATATTTCGCGGCTGGCAACGCTCACACCGATCAAGGTGGGTTGGGCTTCGAGGTAGCGTTGCATGGCCTGCTCGTTGGCAGCCTTAATACGCGGATCTTCCAGTAGGGTGGCCAGCGTCCAGTTGGCGGCATCATCCCCTTCTGCGACCGGCTGCCAGGCCAGATGCAATACTTGGCCACCAGCGTCGGTCAGGTTGTCAGAAAAGCTCTGCAGGCCCAGCCCCAGAACCCGGAGCGGTTGTTGAAACAGGGAGTTGGCGGATTGAATGCTCATCTTGGTTCTCACTTCAGTTGCAGGGCCAGTCGGGCGGCAAGCTGGGCGGCTTGCATGTTGCTTTGGGCGATCAGCACACCCGCCTCGCGCAGACGATCGATCTGCTGTTGGCGAGGTTGGGGATCGAGTTCGGTGCCGCAGACGTGGGCGATGGTGATGAGCTGGCGGCCTGCCTGCCCAGCCTTGTGGCGCGCATGCGCCAGCGTGACGAGTAATTCGCCAGTAGGATCGAGGCTCGCGCCATAGCCCAGTACCACATCAAAGAGCAAGATGGCGGTAGTGGGATCGGTGGCCTCCTGCAACAGACGTGCGTTGCGCAGGGTAGGGTCGATCATGGGGTGAGGGCGGCCTTGGGTGAACTCGTCATCACCCATGTCCACCAAGCTGTGGCCATAACCACGGGCGGGGTCTTGCAGCGCTCTTGCGCCTTTAACCGGCGCGTTGGATTCGCACTCGAGACCGGCAGCGATGAGGGCAAGCTGTGCTTCGTAGCAGAAGGTGCCGCCGGCAAAGATGCCGCGAATATCCCGCTGACCTTGTGCCATGGCACCAAGGGTACTTTGCGCTTTCTCAAGGGCCGCATCATCAAGGCAGGCAGGGGGGGGCAGTTCCTCACCACGCAGGGAGGCCACAGCCATATCAGCTGCATGTTGCAGGCTGGTAGCGGGGAGGACGCCTTGTGCTGCCAATGCGGCGCAGTCGGCGCCAAGGAAATGCACCACAACCGGCTTGCCGCACTCACGGGCCAGGGTCAGCACCTGTTGGCTCACGGCTTCTGAGGGCGGTTTGGAGATCAGGACGATAAGGCGGGTGCCTGGATCGGCGGCCAGCATCCGGAGCGCTTGTTGCATGCTCAGGCCACCGATCTCTTCATGCAGGTCGCGCCCGCCGGTGCCGAGCGCCTGGGATACACCTTCGCCCAGATGATGAATGCGGCAGCTCACTTCTTGCAGGCCTGTACCGGACGCGGCTACCAGGCCGATGGAGCCTCGGCGTACCACGTTGGCAAACCCCAGCGGCATGCCATTGACGATAGCGGTGCCGCAGTCGGGACCCATCACCAGCAGGTCTTGACGGAAGGCAAACTCCTTGATGACAAGCTCTTGTGCTTCGGGCACGTTATCGGAAAACAGCATCACGTTCATACCAAGGTGCAATGCCTTGAGGGCTTCGGCGGCAGCGTAACGACCGGGTACCGAGATGAGGGCGAGGTTGGCATCGTGGTTACGCTCCTTGCCCATGGCCAGAGAGGTGGCAGGTCGCTGGCCGACCGCGCCAGGGGTGTCGTCAACCGCTGCCGGGCGCAGCAGCTCGTCGGCCAGTGCCAGCGCCTTCTCGCCAACATCTTCATCGGCCAGCAAGGCGATCAGCAGATCGCTGGGTTTGGCCGCCACGGAAATCGCCATTCCCGCATCGCGCATCCGATCGAGATTGGCATCGGTCGCCATGGCGACGGAGGCTTGACGCACACCCTCCAGCCCGCTTAGGCGGGAGGATACTTGCATCAGCGAGACAGAGTCCTTGTAGAGATTTGAATAGATTTTGTAGTGCAACATGTCAGCGTTTCCGTAGTAAACGGGTGCAGAAGACCCTGACCCGATCACGGGCCTTCTGTCAGTCAGTTGAAGGTTGGGGCGATAGGCCCCAAGAATCAGTCTTTTAGGGCTGCGACCAGTTGTTCGGCGTCGCTAACCCAGCCGACAATAGCGCCCTGGGCCTGGATCATCTCGAGGGTGACCCGGTGGAATTCGGGGAAGTAGGACGCGCAACAATCTGCCGGGATCACCAACTCATAGCCACGGTCGTTGGCTTCACGAGCGGTGGTCTGCACGCAGACCTCGGTGGTAACGCCGCAGATGATGAGGGAGCGAATGCCGCGGGCTTGCAAGATCAGGTGCAGGTCGGTGGAGTAAAAAGCCCCCTTGCCAGGCTTGTCGATCACCGGTTCGCCAGCGATGGGATAGAGCTCGGGGATGATGTCGTGGCCCGCTTCACCTTGCACCAGGATCCGGCCCATGGCGCCTTGCTCCCCGATGAAACGCTTGCCGCCGCGGACCAGCTTGGCCGGCAGACAGTCGGTCAGATCCGGACGATGACCTTCACGTGTATGAATGACCAACATGCCTTTGGCTCGAGCCGCATCCAGCACCTTGCGGCAGGGTTCGATGGCCCGGCGCACGAGGGAAACATCGTTACCGAGGGCATGACCAAATCCATTCGGTTCGACGAAATCACGCTGCATGTCGATCACGATGAGGGCGGTGGTTGCCGGGTCGAAGGTGAAATCGAAGGGCTGTGCACTGATACGCTTGTTCATTGTGTTCTCCTACGAGGTGGATGATTCATGGCCAGTCTATGGAGGGCGTTGAGGGGGTGCGCAGAAAGAAATTGAGCACAACCGACAAAAGATTTGAGGGATGGTAATTCATGCTGATGGCACAATGGCTAAGAGTCCGGTCATTGCTGGGATTGCACCATATCGGTATCACATGACCGTCGGTTCAGCAGGCAGTGAAGCAAATCATAGAACTGTGATCCCTCTCGCCAATCCATGTTCAAGGAGCCCCTTTTGTCACAGCGTTCTCTCTCGGTCATTCGTGGTTGCCAGCGTGTCCTGGCGATGCCAAAGCAGGATGTGTTGATCGTTCACTCTCGTTTTCAGCGCAGTTGCAATTTTATATCGGACCAAGGTGAATGGCTGACTTTGGTGATAAATGGCGTGGCTTTGCCCCCTGCTGGGATGGAACTGGCGACAGAATTTTTACCTGATGACATGCAACCGGGGAGTCGCTGGCTTTGGCACGAGAATACACTGGTGGGGCCTCACAGTAAGATCCGGCTTGTCGATTGTCAGTGGCAGTCGACCCGCCTCACCGCGGGTCAGGGGCTCATGCCATGTCTGTTACCTTCGCTGGATCACTTCTTGTCATTTGCCCCTCCTGTTGGTGGTTTCTGGTCCCAATGGCATGGGGAAGATCATGACTATCTGCTTCCACCATTAACTGCCCTGCAAAATTGGTTGGGTGGCGCCAAGGTGGAGCTGGGTCCTGTTCTCACCCCTTTGCTTGGTTATGGGCATGGCCTGACGCCCTCCGGTGATGACTTTCTGCTTGGGATTCTGTTTGCTTTGGAGTGGACGGCATTTCAAGGTAGGGATGAGTTTGTTGCTGCTTTGTTACCTCTGCTAACACGTACAACGGAGATCAGTGCCGTGATGCTTAAAATGGGGGGAGCAGGCCATTATGGCGAGCGTTTACTGCAACTGGTGACAGCCCGAGAACAAGATGTTGTCAGCGCAATTAAGAATATTGCGGATTATGGACACTCGTCAGGTCATGACATGTTATGCGGGATTAGGTTTGTATTCTTGGAAGGGCTACAAAGCAATAGCGGCAGATCTGAAACAGATTTGCCAGCCTGCGACGGAACGTGAGACTCAGCAAGCGGCCTTTGGTAAGCGCGGGGATAGCCAGTACCCGTAGATAGAGCTTTCCTAGCCTGGTAACTGGGACAATCAGGTCTCGTTATTCGATTATCTCCCGCTATCCAGATCCTCCATCGGATGGGGGGCTTATGGTAGACGGTGATCAAGGCACGGAAGGAGCACTATTATCGGCAGCTAAGTCAGGCTGATAGTCGCAGTGATTGTACCGAGTTCATCCTCTTTTTACTGGAAGCGCAGCGCGATGCGCTGGCTCAAGCGATTGCGATTCAACCAGCAGCAGTATCACCTCATCAGGAAAAAATGCGGGTAGAAACGAAGGTTGAAACGCAGGCAGAAAGGCGGGTCAAAACACCGCAGGCCATCTTGGCGGAACTGGCGGCTGAGCCGACCATAACGCTCAAGCAAGTCGCGATGTGGATTGGCAAGTCGACCAGTACAGTCCCCTTGGCCAAGCCACGTCGTGATTGGCATGGGGAATAAATTCAGCGAGTGACTCAAACTAGACTGCATTGCAGGTATGAAGGAAGTCGGGAGTCTGTACGATATGCATAAAAAATCCGAAACCAATTGATTGGTTCGGATTTTTACATGCCCAACGGATCGAACTATGGGCTATTAATTGACAAATATTGTGATCATAGCCCTTTGGTGGGGTTCGCCTAAGTCTTTGTGGGCGTTTGCTTAGTGCTGAAGTAAAAACTTGGCGTTACGCATCCTTTCTGCAACGATTTCTTTTTGTTGTACGGTCAGTGCGCGTAGTGGCAGTCGTGGGTCGCCGGCATCAATGTCATGCAGAGCCATCGCAGCCTTTCCGGCGGCCACACCACCAAACTCCACCAATACGCGGATCAGTTCGATCACGCTATTCATACCGCGGTAAACTGCGTCGTGATTGCCATTTTGGTAGTCTTCGATAATTTGCAGGAAGTGTGGCGCTGCGTAGTTATAGGTACTGCCTACTGCACTGGTTGCACCCACAGCTAAGGCGCCAGGTAAGTGCTCATCTACACCGAATGGAATATCAAACTTGCCGCCGCATGCGCGTAGGCAACGTTGGTATTCGTACAAGTCAGGGCTGTTAAACTTCAAGCCCGACAGGTTAGGAATACGCGCATCGGCTTTGATTAGGAACTGCTCCATGTCGAAGTTCACACCAGACATTCCTGAGTGGTAGTAGTAGAAACCTTTAGACGGCGCAACTGCCGCAACGGTTGCACAGTAGGTGACCAAGTCATCCAGTGAACTTGGCTTGAAGAAGCAAGGGCCAATCACCGAGGTGGCAAAAATATCTAGGGTTTCAGCGTGGCGGGTCAGCTCCAACGTATCGACAATGCTCAGAGCACCAGTATGGACAATCAACTTCAGTTGACCTTGGGCTGCACTGACCCAACGCTCGGCAATGGCTTTACGTTCTGCAACCGAGCAGTGGATCCCTTCGCCGGTGGTACCGCATATATAGGCGCCACGCACACCGTCACGGATCAGGTGGGCGGCAATTTTGTCGATGTTGGCGAAGTTCACGTTGCCGTTGGCATCAAACGGGGTGTGCGGGGCGGCAATCAGTCCAGAGAGTTTTTCCATCGTTAAGAGCTCCGTGAAGTAAAACTTCACATAATTTTTTTGATTTGGAGTTTTGATGTTATGGAGTAAAACTTCATCGTGCAATCACTATTCGCCAAAAGAGCTAGGCAGATGTACAAAATGTGATTGGGATAACACCCTCTTTCACGAGGTTGTTTTGCGGTAAATTGAGATCGAACTCATTCTTATCATTGGAGCTTTACTTCACAAGAACAGCTTGAAATGTAAGAATAATATCAATGACTTATGTAGATGATGTGGAGCAGTTTATGGTCGCCAAGCACTTGCCAATAAAAACAGGAAAAGTACTAGATATGATGGGAAGCATGCTTGAAAGCATGACCCCATCTGCTCGTCGTATTGCCGACTTTGTGCAACAGAATGCTGAAGAGGTGACCAAGCTCTCAATTGCCGAGTTGTCACATAAAGTTGATGCTGGCGACGCAACGATTATCCGATTTTGCCGTCTGCTCGGATTTAAAGGTTTTCAGGATTTTAAGATGGACTTGGCCATCGAGCTCTCTTCCTTGCATCAGAATGATCGTTCGATTCTAGATACTGATATTGCTCCGCACGATAACGTGGAGCTGATTGGGCAAAAGCTGCAGCAGGGTATTCATAATGTTCTGTCGGAAACGCTGAATCTACTTAGTTTTCAGACAATGGAAACTGTGGCGAACCAGCTCCGCGAGGCCCGCGGGATTTACATTTTTGGTGTCGGCTCATCTGGGATCACCGCAGAAGAGGCGAAAAATAAATTCATGAGGATCGGATTAAATGTGGATGCGCTGACCAATAACCACTTCATGTACATGAAAGCTACACTGTTACAGCCCTGTGATCTTGCCATCGGGATCAGTCATTCAGGCTCCTCGGTGGAAACCATCAAGGCGTTACGATTGGCCAAAGAGGCAGGCGCTTATACGGTTGCATTGACCCATAACCCGAAATCCACTCTTTGTGAGTATGCTGACGCGGTGCTATTGAACGGTAACAGACAAGGGCAGATGCAAGGTGACTCCATTGGTACCAAGATTGCGCAGTTGTATGTACTGGATTTGCTCTATACCCTTCTGGTTAAAGACGATATAAGTGCTTCAATTGACAAGAAACAGCGTACGACACGTGCGCTGGATATTTGAGCCTCTCTGATACAGTGTTGTGATGCAGTAGTAAGTAAGCGCCGAAGCAAGTTTATGGCGCTTGCTGACATCGAGCTAACTGCTATTACTGTTGTCTGGTATTTCCCTTCTTTGGCTGTTTTCTCTGGCCTGTTTCACGTTCCATTTTGGGCTAAAAATCCAACCGCTATCTCATTTTTATGCCTAAGGTAGGCAAAAAATGAGGCGTAGATCTCCATTGTTGGTGTTGTTGTTTGAAGTTTAACTCCAATGTCAGTAGATTGAATTAAAACTTCACTACAGAATGAATTCTTGGAGTTAAACTTTATGTTAGTTTGTGCATACTCCGTTTTAGCCCACTTGAAGACTGGTTTTGTCTCCTCCTGCCAGCCTATTGATGACGGTCCAATGGACTCGCCAGCAATTATTGCTGCTATGGCACAGGCTTCTATTGCTGGAGGGGCTGTGGCTGTTCGTATTGAGGGCGTTGAGAACGTTCAGGCGGCGCGGACACTAGTCTCTGCTCCAATTATCGGTATTGTTAAACGTGATTTGACTGATTCTCCTGTGCGAATCACTCCGTATCTGGACGATGTGCAGGCCTTAGCAGAGGCTGGTGCTGACATTATTGCTATTGACGCAACGGCACGTCTGCGTCCGGTTAGCGTCGAGGTGCTGGTAGAGGCGATCCATGACGCTGGTTGTATTGCGATGGCGGATTGCTCCGACTATGCCGAGGGCATTGCCGCATTCCATCTGGGTGTGGAAATCATCGGTACGACCATGTCCGGTTATGTCGGCCCGGTAACGCCGGCAGAGCCGGATCTGGCGTTGGTCACTGCGCTTAAGCAAGCAGGGTGCTTTGTTATGGCGGAAGGGCGCTATAACAACCCACAACTGGCGGCACAGGCTATTTTGGCCGGTGCAGATTGTGTCACTGTTGGTTCGGCGATCACGCGTATCGAGCATATTTGCGGCTGGTTTGCCGAAGCGGTGGAAGGGGCGAAACGCGAATGTCACGGAGCCGTAGCATGACTATCTGTCTGGCTGTTGATATTGGCGGCACCAAGCTGGCGGCTGCTTTGATTGAAATGGACTCGGCATCCCAGCCGCGCATGATTGTACGTCATCTGGCCGAGACGCGTTCGTCTGGCAATCCACAGCTACTCATTGCCACATTGGCCGAACTGCTCGAACCGTTGGCAGCATCTGCAAATTACGTGGCAGTAGCGTCTACCGGAATTATCGATCACGGCATCTTGACCGCACTGAATCCGCAAAATTTGGGCGGGCTGGATCGGTTCCCTCTGCACAAAGTGATCGCTCAGATTACCGATCTTCCCGTTTACCTCATCAATGATGCGCAGGCTGCGGCTTGGGCTGAATATCTGGCGTACGAGCAGTTATTTGCCGATCTGGCATTTATTACAGTGTCGACGGGGGTGGGCACCGGATTAGTACTCAACCATCAGCTGCTCACAGGGCCGCGTGGCATTGCCGGACACTCCGGTCACATGCTTGCTGACCCCAATGGTCCCCTGTGTGGTTGTGGTCGTCGTGGTTGTGTAGAGGCGATTGCCTCAGGGCGTGCGATTGCTGCTGCCGGGCAAGCCGTGTTTGGTGACAAGTGCAGTGGCATGCAGGTTTATCAGCATTATTTGCAAGGTGATGCCCAAGCGACAGCCATTATCCAACGCTCCGCTGACGCGGTCGCTGAGTTAATCGCCAACCTCACTATTACCCTTGATCTCGATGCAATTATTATCGGAGGAGGGGTCGGGTTGGCTGAAAATTATATCGGGTTAGTGGAGCAGGCGTTGGGGAAAATGCCTGCCTTGTATCGACCAAAATTATTCCCCGCGCGTTGCCATACCGATGCCGGTTTGCTCGGCGTTGCTCAGTGGGCGGCAACGATCAGCAAGGAAAAACAATAACCTACCCTTTAACCATCTACACTACAAAGAACAGAGGAATATTCATGGAGACGCATCCGTTTGGTACGCTGAACTATCTGGTTCTTGCCGGCTATCTTGCGATAATTATGCTAGTCGGTGTGTATTTTGCTAAGCGCCAAAAATCAGCGGACGATTATTTTAAAGCTGGCGGACGTATTCCTGGCTGGGCAGCTGGGGTTAGCGTGTTTGCCACTACGCTGAGTTCGATTACGTTCATGTCTATTCCGGCGAAAGCCTATACCGGTGATTGGACATTTCTGATTGGTCAGTACATTACAATTGCAATCCTGCCATTCGTATTTATGTACTATATTCCGTTTTTCAGAAAGTTGAATCTTACTTCGGCATATGAGTATTTGGAGAAACGATTTGATATCCGAATGCGGCTATTTGCCAGTATTTCTTTTATGCTTTTTCATGTTGGCAGAATTGCTATCATAACTTATTTGACCGCGCTTGCTCTGATGCCATTTGTAGATATGGACCCGTTGATGATCGTCTTCCTGATTGGGGTCTTGTGTATTATATACACTTTCCTCGGTGGTATTGAAGGGGTTATCTGGACTGACGTTATTCAGGGGATTATGCTATCTGGAGCTGCGGTATTAATCTTCATCATGATCTGCTTCAAAGTCGATGGCGGCATCACTGAAATATTTGCGGTATCTGCAGCCGCAGATAAATATTTCCCGGCAAGCCAAATGAGTTGGAGTTGGACCAATAGCACAGTACCGGTACTGATGCTCGGCTTTTTTTTCACTAGTTTACAACAGTTCACAGCCAGCCAAGACGTAGTACAGCGTTATATCGTGACTGAGTCAGTTGAAGAGACTAAAAAAGCACTGATCACCAATGCTAAACTAGTAGCTTGTATTCCGGTCTTCTTCTTTGCCATTGGGGCTGCGTTGTATGCTTACTATGGCCAGCATCCTGAGCTGTTACCAACGAATTTTAACACTGGTGGTATTCTGCCTTTCTTCATTATCACAGATATGCCTGCCGGTCTGGCCGGATTGATTATAGCCGCGATCTTTGCTGCGTCCCAATCCAGCATATCAAGTAGTCTGAACAGTATCTCGGCCTGCTATTCATCAGATATTTACAGTCGTTTTGGTAAAGCTAAATCGTCGGAACAGAACCTGAAAAGTGGCCGTACTGTGACCGTTATTGCGGGTGTGCTGGGGGTATTGGCCTCCACTTATCTGATTATGTCCAACGAAAGTGAATTATGGGATGCGTTCAACAGTTTGTTAGGCCTGATGGGTGGTCCAATGACCGGTCTGTTTATGCTGGGGATTTTTGTCCGTAGCGCAAATGCAAACAGCGCATTAGTTGGAGTGATTGCAGCGGTAGCTTCTGTTTTGTTGGTTCGATCATTCACTGACCTGAACTTTTTCTTCTACGGCGCGATAGGTACCATGATGGTGGTTTTTGTTGGATATATTACTGCACCGTTGTTCAAGAATTTTAAGCGACCTGAGAATGTGGAAGCCTTGTCTTTATAGAACTGACTAATTGAGAGCTTACTCTTTCTCTTTGTAATGTTTGATTTTCTTCTGGTCCGCTAACACATATTGATAACGGACCAGGACCTCCCACTTTCCATTTTAAAGGTCAAATGCCCTACAGCTCCGGAGTTAGATTATGATTTTAGGAAATATCCATCAGCCGCAGACATACTCTTATTTATCGCCGATATTAAAACAGGCTATTAGCTATTTAAAGCAAACCGATATGTACAATCTACCGGTAGGACGTTACGAGCTGGAAAAGGAGTTGCTGTATGTTAACGTGATGGAGTTTGATACGAATTTTTCTGAGCAAAAACAGGCAGAAGTACATCGTGAATACATTGATATTCAGTTCCTTATCAGTGGGCAAGAGCGCATTTTTTTTGGGCTGGAAAATACTACAAACCCTGTTTTTAAAGAGTACGATGAAATCAATGATTATTATCTCGTATCTTCGATTTCCTGTGAATCTGAATTGCTATTGTCACCTGGTATGTTTGCAATATTTTTTCCGGAGCAACCACATAAACCGGGATGCTGCATTGAGACTCCAATGTCGCTCAAAAAAGCAGTAATGAAAATGCATAAATCGTTATTAGTTTAATAAAGCTATTCTGTTAGGGAAGGTGCGAACAAGTCCCTGATATGAGATCATGTTTGTCATCTGGAGCCATGGAACAGGGTTCATCATGAGTCATCAACTTACCTTCGCCGACAGTGAATTCAGCAGTAAGCGCCGTCAGACCAGAAAAGAGATTTTCTTGTCCCGCATGGAGCAGATTCTGCCATGGCAAAACATGGTGGAAGTCATCGAGCCGTTTTACCCCAAGGCTGGTAGTGGCCGGCGACCTTATCCGCTGGAAACCATGCTACGCATTCACTGCATGCAGCATTGGTACAACCTGAGCGATGGCGCGATGGAAGATGCTCTGTACGAAATCGCCTCCATGCGTCTGTTTGCCCGGTTATCCCTGGATAGCGCCTTGCCGGACCGCACCACCATCATGAATTTCCGCCACCTGCTGGAGCAGCATCAACTGGCCCGCCAATTGTTCAAGACCATCAATCGCTGGCTGGCCGAAGCAGGCGTCATGATGACTCAAGGCACCTTGGTCGATGCCACCATCATTGAGGCACCCAGCTCGACCAAGAACAAAGAGCAGCAACGCGATCCGGAGATGCATCAGACCAAGAAAGGCAATCAGTGGCACTTTGGCATGAAGGCCCACATTGGTGTCGATGCCAAGAGTGGCCTGACCCACAGCCTAGTCACCACCGCGGCCAACGAGCATGACCTCAATCAGCTGGGTAATCTGCTGCATGGAGAGGAGCAATTTGTCTCAGCCGATGCCGGCTACCAAGGGGCGCCACAGCGCGAGGAGCTGGCCGAGGTGGATGTGGACTGGCTGATCGCCGAGCGCCCCGGCAAGGTAAGAACCTTGAAACAGCATCCACGCAAGAACAAAACGGCCATCAACATCGAATACATGAAAGCCAGCATCCGGGCCAAGGTGGAGCACCCATTTCGCATCATCAAGCGACAGTTCGGCTTCGTGAAAGCCAGATACAAGGGGTTGCTGAAAAACGATAACCAACTGGCGATGTTATTCACGCTGGCCAACCTGTTTCGGGCGGACCAAATGATACGTCAGTGGGAGAGATCTCACTAAAAACTGGGAATAACGCCTTAAATGGCGAAGAAACGGTCTAAATAGGCTGATTCAAGGCATTTACGGGAGAAAAAATCGGCTCAAACATGAAGAAATGAAATGACTGAGTCAGCCGAGAAGAATTTCCCCGCTTATTCGCACCTTCCCTAATGTCTGGCCCACAGGGTAATGCAGCAGTGAGTTCTGATCGAAATGATTTAGCCATTTGGAGTGCAATTGATGATGGCGCGGGTAACTATAATTTCACCAAGAGAACTCAATTACGAGATGGTTATAGTTCCTATTCAGATCTTGTAAAACTTGAAAAGCAAGGAGCTAATGGTAACGAGGATATAGGTGTTATATATGAGGCCTCTCCAAGTACTGAAATTAGGTTTATGGTACTCGATATAAATGAAATTGAGTGACTTGATATTTTTGTCTTTAGTAATTTAGATACATACACAACGTATTGTGATAGAGCTAAAAGAACCTCTCATTTGACACCAGTGTGAAGCTGGTGTCCTTTTTATTTATATCATATTGATTTGTGTACAGCTTCTACAGCCTGATTAGGATTCTGCTTCACCAATCTATTTAATCTGTGCTCATTGTCGCTTGATACAGGCTTTATGTCATTGGCACAGCGGTAATGTAGCTATCTATCTAGGTGAGCAGTCAGTGTATATGGCACCCTCGGTGAATCAGGTGCCCCGACTGAACTGAGGATGCGTTTATGGCAAGCGACTGTTTTGAGCTACAGCAACCTAGTGTCATCACTTGGGTTGACCAAACCGCAGGCCAGCGAGCTCAGGACTACCTCGCCACTGGCAGATCTTCCCAGCGAGTGGTGTAACAGGGGCTCAGGTGCTCTTGTCGCATCATCCACTCAGGCGACCCCGTGCCTTGGCTGGCAAAGCCTACGCGCCCCAATCCCTTGGCTTTGATCTGATCCATCACGGCCATCAGCGCATCTGATTGAGCGGAGGACGGGGCAAACAGATCTGCCTGTTGCTGCCCCTTGGGGGTGAACTCACTCAGCATGACGCCCCCCTTCTGATAGAGGTAACCGCCGCGCCAAATCTGCAGTAGCAGCACGTTCACTTGCTGCAGCAGTAACCGGGTATCATCGCTAGGGCAGACCAGCCGGACGCCAGCCTGCTCACTGTAGTAAGGGGCTCGTTCATCAAAGGGGCTGGTTCGCACGAACAGGTGCACCCGCTGGCAACACATCCCCTCGGCCCGCAGCTTCTCGGCTGCGCGAGCCATAAAGCCTGACAACGCTTGAGCCATTTCCCCACGGTCAGTTACGCGATCCCCAAAGGAACGGCTCGAGAGGATCTGCTGCTTCGCCGCCGGTTCAACGGTCAGCTCCGCGCAAGGCAGGCCACGCAGCTCCTGTACGATCCGCTCGACCACCACGCCGTATTGGGCGCGTAACCCTTTGGCGTCGCTAGCCACCAGGTCAGCAACGGTGTTGATGCCTTGTGCCACCAACTTGGCTCCCAAGCGCCGCCCTATGCCCCATACCTCATCCACCGGGGTGATAGCCATCAGCCGGGCACGGCGCAGCTCGTCACGCAAGTCCACAACGCCGCCAGTGGCAGGCCACTTCTTGGCTGCATAGTTAGCCAGCTTGGCGAGGGTCTTGGTGGGGCCGATCCCAACCCCTACCGTTAGGCCGGTCCACTGCCACACTCGCTGCCGGATCTGTTGCCCATAGGCTGTCAGGTCCCCGGCAAACGACTCCGACAGTGACAGAAATGCTTCATCGATGGAGTAGACCTCCAGCTCGGGGGCCATGGTCTCCAACGTGCTCATCACCCTGCCAGACATATCGCCATAGAGCGCGTAGTTGGAGCTGAATGCCACACCGCCATGCGCCTCGAACTGCTCGCGGATCTTGAAGTAGGGCCCAGCCATCTTGATACCCATCGCCTTGGCTTCGGGGCTGCGCGACACCACGCATCCATCGTTGTTGGAGAGCACCACGATCGGGCGGCCACGCAGCTCAGGGCGAAACAGCCGCTCACAGCTGGCGTAGAAGTTGTTTACATCAACGAGCGCTATAGCCATCACGCTGCCTCAAATTGCCAATCACATGGGTGACCACTCCGAACAACTCCAGAGAGAGGCTCATGCAAGGGTCGATAGGCGCGAACGCCGGATTGGCTGGCAACAGCCGCAACCTCGGCTTGAGCTGCAAGGTCTTTACCGTGAAGCCGCCATCGAGTAGTGCAATCACCACATCACCATGGCGCGGGGTGAGGCTCTTATCGACCACCAGCAAGTCACCGGGAAAGATGCCGACCCCGGTCATGCTCTCCCCCTCGGCACGCAGATAGAAGGTTGCTGCAGGATGCGGCACGCAGTGGGTGTTGAGGTCCAACTTCCCTTCCAGATAGTCGCTGGCTGGGCTGGGAAAGCCGCAAGAGGCGCGGTGCAAGAACAGCGGGATGGTCACCTCGGCGGGTGATGGGTCTGGGGTTAACAGCTTCATGGCAAAACACCTGTATTTACATACAGCCATTATAGCGCGCCACCTTTGAACCAGTGCAAGTCCCGCATGCCACTGATGGCGCACCATGGCGCCAGCAAATAACAAAAAAGTCAGTATTGGTCACCATCTGTGTGCCTTACCGAAAGAGCAGCAAGAACGGGTCGAGGTCGAGAAGGCAGCCGCATATGCGGTATGGAAGGAGCGCAACGGTCACTTGGCCAGCGCAGAAAGCGAAGCGAACCAGCATAAGGGTGAGCTGGGCAGCTATTTTCTCGAGCAAGTAGGTAGATACAAACGGGGCTATCCTTCCTGTAGTCATGTTTTTATTCTGGGAACACCCTAAGTCCCTTAACTCTCGCGCAAATCCGGGCTTCGGAGCTTGAAGATGCAGCCCTTGGCTACCAACTCGCCCCGGTTTGCCAGCACCAGCGGGTAGAGCAGCGGATGCTGTTCGTGATCGCCGTTATAGCTCACCTGCATGCGCTCCAGCACGTAATGCATCAAAGGGATGCGCTGGTTGAGCAGCAGCTTGCCATCTGGCATGGCATAGTCACTGGCAATGATGGCCTGTTGTCCTGCGCTGAGGGTTGGATTGGGTATGACCACCGCAGTGACCTGGGTGTTCCACTCAAGATCCTGATCCCGGCCGTGAGGGGAGGTATCCAGTAGCTCAGGTTCCCCACGAAACCGACTCATCACAAAATCCAGATACCCCCCTTTCTTCTCGCAGTAAGCGCGAACGTGCCAGCGGATCCCGTCATAGACCAAGGTATGGGGCACGATATTGCGGCCGCTCTGCTCCTCTGAGCTGAGGGATACGTAATCGACATCGACCCGCAACTGACCGCGAGCCGCTTGCACCAGACCCCGCACAATCTTGGGGTCGATATGACGGTTGGGTACATCCAAGATCTCGATATGGCCGTAGCGCAAATCCATCAGCGGCAGGGTCAACAGCCCCGCTTCATGTTGGCGTTGGTGCTGCTTTTCACGGTGCAGCAGCATCAGGTATTCGTCCACCTTGCCTTCACTAAAGCGGGGCACAAATTGCGCGGTAGGTTTGTACCCTTTCAGGCGTCGGTCATAGACCAGCCCCTCAGGGGCGTAGTCACTCATATAGCGATTGATGTCTCGCGAGGCTTGCTGGCGGCCGATATTGAAGGCGGTTGTCAGGTGATTGGTGGTCAGCCGTCCTTCCCATTGCAACACGATCTCCAACAGGCGAAAGCGCAGGGTTTGATCCCAGGTGAGTTCGTTGGCGGGCATATGTGCTCCAAAATGCGACATGTGCATTTATACACCCGTTTAGGATGTAATGAATACTCTGTATGATGGCTTCACTAGAAACTTGTTTTTTTTAATCAACGGCTTCAGCAACGAGTAGTTATTTGTAGATCATGAGGATCCCATGCATAGCGAGCAATCCCTTTTTAACAAGAGGCAGTCAATGGATCCTCTGACTGTTAAACCAGCGATGGCTCATTACCGAAAGCGTGACAATACAACGCATTTGGTCGGTGAACATCTGCAGAGCGTGGGGTTACTAGCTGCCGGATTTGCCGGGAAGTTGAATATTGCTCTGGCAGGTGAGTTGATTGGGTTATTGCATGACATTGGCAAGTACAGCCAAGAGTTTCAGGATTATATCCAATCCGCACTTGGTCTAGTGAATTGTGACGAAGATGACTATGTGGATGCTGATGCCCAGCGTGGCAAAGTAGATCACTCTAGCGCAGGAGCGCAGTACATTTGGCGAGCTTTGTCCGAAAGGGGGGGGCTGGAGTCCCTCTTTGCTCAAGTACTTGCCCTTTGCGTGGCATCGCATCACTCCGGCCTGATTGATTGCTTGGATGTGGGAGGTGAAGACAACTTCTCCCGTCGAATGAACAAGGCTAAGGACAAGACACACCTGGATGAAGTGTGTCGCGCCGCTGATACCGAGATCATGGCGCGGATCGATGAACTGCTGGGTATGCCCGAACTGTTTACAGAACTGCGCAACAGCATCGGCAACATCTTTGCCAAAAACCGTGAGCCCCACAAAGGGAAGCTCCGAAACGCCCACCAACAAATCGGGCTGGCAGTGCGCTACCTGTTCAGTTGCCTGATCGACGCAGACCGGATAGACACCGCCGATTTCGAACACCAGCGAGTCAAACTGTTCCGTCCGAACGGCGACTACGCCAAATGGCCAGCGTTGATTACTCGGTTGGAACGCAAGCTCTCGGCCATGTTACCCACACGGCCTATCGACCATTTGCGCAGGGACATTTCGCAGCACTGCCTTGATGCCGCAACACGGCCCGGCGGTACCTATACGCTGACCGTTCCAACGGGTGGTGGCAAAACGCTAGCCAGCCTGCGTTTTGCGCTCCATCACGCACAACAGCGCAAGCTTGATCGGATTATCTATGTTATCCCCTTCACATCGATCATCGAGCAGAATGCGCAAGTCGTCCGTGACATCCTTGAACCTGCAGATGCACCGGAAGATCACGGGAAAATAGTGCTGGAACATCACAGCAGCGTCACGCCTGAGCAACAGACTTGGCGCGAAAAGATCCTGTGTGAGAACTGGGACGCCCCCGTGGTTTACACCACCATGGTGCAACTTCTGGAGACCTTGTTCGGGGCTGGAACCCGTGGCGCCCGGCGCATGCACCAGCTCGCCAATACGGTGCTGATCTTCGATGAAGTGCAGACCCTGCCCATCAAATGCACCCACCTATTCAATAACGCCATCAACTTTCTTACCGAACAGTGCAATAGCACCGTTGTGCTTTGCACCGCCACGCAACCATTGCTTCACAAGGTGGCTGCGGAAAAAGGCGCGATCCGGCTGGCGGCACAGCACGAAATCATGCCGGATGTGCACAAGCTCTTTGCCGATCTGAAGCGCGTCGATGTGCGCGACCAACGTAAACCGGGTGGCTGGAGCGTGGCTGAGGTAGCACAGCTCGCGCTGGATGAGCTGAGGCGTGCAGGCAGCAGCCTTGTCATCGTTAATACCAAGCGGGCCGCGCAAGCAGTCTTCGAGCTCTGCCACACACAGCTAGAGCAGGGACAGGCTTTCCATCTCAGCACCGATATGTGCCCGGCCCATCGTAAGGATGAGCTTGCCAACGTTCGGGCTCGTCTGGCGGAAGGCTTACCGACCCTGTGCGTCAGCACGCAACTGATCGAGGCGGGCGTGGATGTCGATTTTGGTGTGGTCATCCGCTATCTCGCAGGTCTGGATTCCATTGCGCAAGCGGCCGGCCGCTGCAATCGAAATGGTCGGCCAGAGCCAGGTATTGTCCATATCGTCAATCCTCGACCCGAAGACGAAAAACTGACCTGGTTGCCGGACATTGCCAAGGGGCGCGACGTCGCATTGCGGCTGCTGGATGACTATGCCGTTGTCCCCGCACGTTACGCCGACAACCTGTTCGGGCCTGTGGCACTGAGCGACTTCTATCAGTACTACTTTTTCGAGCGTCAGAAAGAAATGGACTACTGTGTCTCGGCCTCGGCACTGGGGCGTGATGACACCATCGCTAACCTGTTGGCTGAAAACTCGGGAGCCGATGCCGACTGCCGTCGCAAATATGGAAAAACGCCTGAGCGTATGCTGAATCAGTCTTTCATGGCGGCAGCGAAAGCCTTCAAGGCCATCGACGCCCCAACTCAAGGTGTCATTGTGCCCTATGGCCCGGAAGGCACAGATATCATCGCGAAGTTGCATGCATCTTTTGATGTGGAATTGGATGTGCCGCTGCTACGCCGTGCTCAGCAATTTACGGTCAATGTCTTTCCCAATGTGTTTGAGCAACTCGTGAAAGTTGGTGCCGTTCATTCGGCTGACCCTAACAAACAGGCCCGTTTCCTGACCCTTGATCCTCGTTATTACAGCCCGCAGTTCGGGATCTCAACCGAACCCGTATCCATGATGGAGACGATCTATGTCGACTGAGCATCGCAACAGTATTGAGTTCAGGGTGTGGGGGCGTTATGCCCTTTTCACTGATCCGCTCACCAAAGTGGGTGGCGAGAAGTTTTCGTATCAGGTGCCGACGTATGAAGCACTGAAAGGTATCTGTAAATCCATCTACTGGAAACCGACGTTGGTCTGGGTCATTGATGAGATTCGCGTGATGAAGCGCATCCGAACCCAAACCAAGGGCACTAAGCCGCAGGAGTACAGTGGCGGGAATACGCTGGCGATCTACACCTTTTTGGCCGATGTGGAGTATCAAGTTCGCGCCCATTTCGAATGGAATACTGCGCGCCCTGAACTCGAAGCCGACCGCAACGAGCACAAGCACCACAACATCGCCCGACGCATGCTGGAGCGCGGCGGTCGGCAGGATATTTTCCTCGGCACTCGTGACTGCCAGGGCTATGTCGAACCCTGTGAATTTGGATCGGGAGCCAGTGAACTAGATAGTGCTGACGAGTTGGCGTTGGGCCTGATGTTTCATGGTTTCGACTACCCCGACGAAGTCGGTGGTGATGCGCTCCATGCGCGCTTCGCCCGTATCGTGATGCGTGACGGCGTGATCCGCTTCGACCGGCCTGAGCAATGTTCCGTTAGAAAGCGGGTGCGCGCGATGAGTGTGAAAACTTTCGGGCTGAGTGACACCGTGCGCGCTGCCGATGACGAATGGGCCGAGCTGGAGGGGCAAGCATGAGGTGGATTCAGAAGCTGTATGAAACTTACGAAGCCTGCCATTCGCTTGATGAAGACCCAAGAAAAAGGCCATGGCCTGTCTCGCACTTTGTAAAACAAGCACATATTGAAATTGTCCTGGATGGGGACGGCAACTTTCGCAAGGGACGAACACGCAAGCTGGAGTGGGATGAAGCGGCAACGCTGATCCCGGCTACAGAAAAATCAGCTGGTCGAACCGCTGGTGTCGCCCCCCATCCTTTGTGCGAAGAAGTCGGCTACATGGCAATGGATTTGCCGGAGCAAGCGCATCTTCAGGGCATCAAGAACTACGTCCAGTTGCTGGAAGACTTTTGCACGTCGGTTCCTGGGCAATCATTCACCAAGGCGCACGGAAAGCTGAAAGAGCTGGCCTTGTCATACAAGCAATGGTTGGGCTTGGCAGGTTCGAATGGGAATAGTGAAGAGGCCGAGCCAGACGACGAAGATGAAGACGATGAGAAGGCACCGAAAGTCGCTGATCTGCAGAAAGCGCTAGAGCGGCTGAGAAGTGAAGGCCTACTGCCAGAGTATTTGCAGGCGGTGCCAGACATCCTCACCAAGCAGAATTTGAGGTATGCAAAAAAGCACGTCGAGTATTTCAGGCTGCTTGAGGAATGGTGCGCGTCGAGTTTCAAGCACCCGAAAGCCGCTTCGATACTGTGCTATCTGAAGAAAGGACGCCTTTGGTCGGATCTCTCGTCCGAAGGGATTTTCCCGCTGAGTATCAAGAACAGCAGCGGAGCGAAGACAAAAGTTGAGGATGACAAGGTTTTTGTTCGGTGGCGTATAGAAACTCCGGGGGATGATGCTTCCGGGACATGGGACGACAAAACCTTGATTGAGGCTTGGGCAAAGTTTGATGAGGCCAAGAACAGTCGCTTGGGCTTGTGTGTAGCGACAGGGGTGCCGACACGCTTGGCGCAAAATCACCCTCGGTTTCTGCGCTACCCCGGAGACGGAGCGAAGCTCATATCTGCCAATGACTTTAGCGGCCTGACCTTCAAAGGCCGCTTCACCGACGACAAGGCTGATTACGAGAAACAGGTTTGCAGCGTCGGGTTCGAAGTAAGCCAGAAGGCCCACAACGCACTACGCTGGCTTATTGCACGGCAAGGCTACAAGAACCGCGCAGCTGATTTGGCGGTGGTGAGTTGGGCGGTTTCCGGCCAGCCCATTCCCGACCCATGTGCCAGTTCGTTTGATCTTTTCAGCGATGAGCTGCCTGAGGCACCCCAAGAGTTCAAAGGCTTCTCCGATTCGGGGCAGTTGTTTGCCTTACGGCTCGCTCGTGCGATTGCTGGCTATGGCGCGAAACTGAAGCCAGAAGCAGACGTCATGGTCATGGGGGTCGATTCTGCGACGCCAGGGCGCATGGCCATTACCTACTACCGCGAACTGAAGGGTTCAGAGTTCTTGGGGCGTATTGAAGACTGGCATGCGAAATGTGCGTGGCCGCAGAACTTCGGCGCGGATGAGAAGTTTATAGGTGCACCATCGCCACGCGACATTGCCATTGCGGCGTTCGGGCGCTGGGATGACGTTCAGCGAAAGACGATCATCGATGAAAAGATACTGAAATCGACGGTAGAGCGTTTGCTCCCATGCATTGTCGACGGACAAGAAATGCCGCGTGATGTTGTCGAATCAGTTTTTCAGCGTGCCATTAACAGGATCGGTTTCAAGAAGAGTGAGTCAGGCTACGAAGGCCAATGGGAAAAGACCCTTGGCATCGCCTGCGCTTTGTTCAAGGGATATCACAAAGAGAGGGGCTACCAAATGGAATTGGAGAAGGATCGAAAAACTCGCGACTATCTGTACGGACAATTGCTGGCTATTGCCGACAGCATTGAGAGCTACGCCTTGCGTTTGACGGAAGAGGGTAAGAAGCGCGACACCACTGCAGCGCGATTCATGCAGCGCTTTGCGGCGCGTCCGTTCTCAACCTGGACGACGATTGAGTTGGCCTTAACTCCCTATATGGCGCGTCTAAAAGCGGGCAGTGACAAATCTGCGGGGTTTCTTGCCAAGCGTAAGAAGCTGCTGGATGAAGTAGTGGCTTTGCTTGACACAATTCCAGAACGCACCAGTGACACGCCACTGACAGGCGAGTTTCTGCTTGGGTTTCATTCCCAGCGCCACAGTTTCTGGAGCAAGGGCGAAGTGGCCGAATCCGAAGAACAACTCACCGAAGAAAGCGTATAAGCCTAGGAGGCCAACATGAACACATTACAAAACAAGATCGATTTCGCCCTCGTCCTGCGTGTGAAGAATGCCAATCCCAATGGTGATCCGCTCAATGGCAATCGCCCGCGCACCGATTACGGTGGCTTTGGTGAGATCACCGATGTTTGTATCAAACGCAAGTTGCGTGATCGGCTGCAGGAGGCTGGTCAATCCATCTTTGTGCAATCTGATGATCGCAAAACGGATGACGAAACCAGTCTGCGTAATCGTGCCGAGTCCAGTCTGAATGGTTTGGGTAAAGACAACTGGAACCCGAAAAAAACCAAGAAGGACGACGCAGCCAAGAAGGCTTGTGCCAAGTGGTTCGATGTGCGCGCCTTCGGCCAGGTTTTTGCCTTTGGCAAAGAAGCAGATGCGAGTGGCGTCTCCATCCCTATTCGTGGCCCGGTAACGGTGCAATCTGCATTTAGTAAAGAACCGGTCAGCATCACCAGTACTCAGATCACCAAGAGCGTGAATGGTGAAGGCGATGGCAGCAAGCGTAGTTCTGACACCATGGGCATGAAGCATCGCGTCGATGGTACGAGCATTTATGAGTGCTACGGCAGTATTAATCCGCAATTGGCTGAAAAAACCGGCTTCAGTGATGCAGATGCTGAAATATTCAAATCTGTACTGCCCCGGCTTTTCGAGAATGATGCCTCATCTGCACGGCCAGAAGGTAGCATGGAAGTCGTCAAGGTCATTTGGTGGAAACACAATTGTAAAGCAGGCCAATACTCCTCGGCTAAGGTACATCGTTCTCTGATGGTTAATGCAGAAGGTGACATTTCTGTCGAATCCCTTGACGGCTTGATGCCGGAAATTATCGAAGGCTTTTGATTGTCATTGCCTTGGATGATCACTGTTGGTGAAAACGATGGACGATCCCCGCCTGATCCCACTTTCGGCATTGCAGCATTATGCGTTTTGCCCAAGGCAATGTGCCCTGATTCATAACGGTCAAGTTTGGGCCGAAAACTGGCTGACAGCACAAGGGCAGTTGCTGCATCAGCGCGTGGATCAGGGCGAGCCGGAAACGCGCAAGGGCGTGCGTTATGAGCGTGGGGTACTGGTCAGTGCCCTCCGCCTTGGTCTGACCGGCAAGCTTGATCTGCTGGAAAAGGATCTGGTCAGCGGGGAGCTGCTGCCTGTGGAATACAAGCGTGGCAAACCCAAGAGCCATGATGCCGATGCTATCCAGTTGTGTGCCCAGGCGCTGTGTCTGGAGGAGATGACCGGCCAGTCTATACAGCGGGGTGCGCTCTGGTACTGGCAGATACGGCGTCGAACGGAGGTGGCGCTGGATGCGGTATTGCGGGAGCGGACGCATCAGGTTATCGCGCAGGTCGCCCTATTGCTGAAATCGGGTGAGATCCCACATGTAAAACCGGGCAAGCACTGCCAGGCCTGTTCGTTGCGGGAGTGGTGTCAGCCGGAATATCAGGCAAGGGATCGCTCAGTGGCCTATGTAGCGGATCTATTCTCAATGCAGGAGGACGACGAGTGAAAAAATTGCAAAACAGTCTCTATATCACTCGTGATGGCGCCTATCTGCACAAGGAGCGGGAAACGCTGCTGGTGGAGCAGACGGTCGAGGGGCAACGCAAAAAATTGTTGCAGATACCCATTCATTCGGTGGGTAACATCTTTTGCTTTGGCAATGTGATGGTATCGCCGCAGTTGATGGGGTTTTGTGGTGAAAACGGCACACAACTGGCGTTTTACGATGCCTTTGGTCGTTTTCAGGCCCGGGTGGTGGGTAAACAAACCGGGAATGTCTTGCTACGGCGCGCCCAGTTTCGCCTCGCGGATTGTGGGGATAGTCGTGAAAACCATATTGCCCGCAACATTGTCGTGGCAAAGGTGCACTCCTCGCGGGTAGTGCTGCAACGGCATCTTCGAACGTATGGTTCAAATCCGGATGTCTCTGCAGCGGCGCATCGGTTACGGCAGATCGTAACCGAGTTGAAAAGCCAGAGCGATCCGGCGCGCATCCTGGGTTTTGAAGGGGAGGCAGCCCGCCATTATTTCGGGGTATTCAGTCAGCTGATCAACGCGCAAACGGGGTTCACTTTTGATGGCCGGACTCGGCGCCCTCCGAAGGATCCCGTCAATGCCATGTTGTCATTTATGTATTCCGTGCTTTCGAAAGAGATCAGTGGCGCGCTGCAGGGCGTGGGTCTGGATCCACAAGTGGGGTTCTTGCACGAAGAACGGCCGGGAAGGGATAGCCTGGCGTTGGACTTGCTGGAGGAGTTTCGAGCGCCGATAGTGGATCGATTGGTGTTGACCCTGATCAATCGTCAGCAGGTCAAGGTGGGTGATTTTACAACCGATATGCTGGGCGGAGTCGCCATGAAGGAAGATACCCGGCGGTTGTTGTTACAGAGCTGGCAAGCCAGAAAACAGGAAGAAGTTACCCATCCGTTCTTGGGTGAAAAAGTAGCCGTCGGCCTGCTGCCGCATGTGCAGGCCATGTTGCTTGCGCAACATCTGCGCGGTGATTTGGCGGAATATCCGCCCTATGTTCATCGGTGAGGTAGTACAGCCATGATGATATTGGTGACCTACGATGTTTCTCTGGAAGATCCTGACGGGCCTCGGCGTCTGCGCCATCTGGCAAAAATCTGTCTGGACTATGGTGTGCGCGTACAGTACTCGGTGTTTGAATGCGAAGTGGAACCAGATCAGTGGGTGCGGTTTCGGGATCAACTGTTAAAGACCTATGATCCGGATGTCGATAGCCTGCGTTTTTATCGTCTCGGAAAGGAGTGGCGCAGCAAGGTGGAGCATCATGGCGCCAAACCCGCCCTCGATATCTTCAAGAGTGACCTGATTATCTGAACGCCAACCGCTAGTGCTCATTAAAAATCCGGAAGATTGGCAATTTTTTAACTAATTGATAAATCGCGATATATTGAAAAGCAGCCTTTCGGGATCGACTATCTGTGATCCAACTGACATGGGTTGGCGCAGAATACCGTTTTCCGATAGGCTGTTTCTGTCTTTGCAAGAAGACTGTCGCGCCCCCCGCGGGCGCGTGGATTGAAACAGGTCGAGGAACTGGGCCTCGTTAATCCAAACAGTCGCGCCCCCCGCGGGCGCGTGGATTGAAACAGCCAGGAAGAGTCGCCACCCGCCAAGAAGGGGGGCGTCGCGCCCCCCGCGGGCGCGTGGATTGAAACCAGGCTGGCGCGGCTGGCAAAAGGGGTGACTTTAAGTCGCG
Organism: Aeromonas fluvialis; assembly: GCF_000819885.1. Taxonomy (GTDB): domain Bacteria; phylum Pseudomonadota; class Gammaproteobacteria; order Enterobacterales; family Aeromonadaceae; genus Aeromonas; species Aeromonas fluvialis. The sequence continues at coordinate 3,804 of NZ_CDBO01000032.1, read as the reverse complement.
CCCCCCGCGGGCGCGTGGATTGAAACTCTGCCTTGTTGACCTAGCTGACACGACCCCTGAGTCGCGCCCCCCGCGGGCGCGTGGATTGAAACCAATTCTCTCCTCCATAACAACGTGGTGCTCGAAGTCGCGCCCCCCGCGGGCGCGTGGATTGAAACCCACACAACAATCTTTGGTTTGGCAGCCTCGATTGTCGCGCCCCCCGCGGGCGCGTGGATTGAAACAAGCTGCATGATGCGCCCGAGCACACTATCCATCGTCGCGCCCCCCGCGGGCGCGTGGATTGAAACAGCTTTGACCAGCTGATTGCCCGCACCGTCGGGAGTCGCGCCCCCCGCGGGCGCGTGGATTGAAACTTCAACCAGCTGCAGCGCCAGGGGATGACCACCATGTCGCGCCCCCCGCGGGCGCGTGGATTGAAACGCAAAGTTTTTCCGATGCCAGCTAGTGATGTCACGTCGCGCCCCCCGCGGGCGCGTGGATTGAAACCTGCACTGCTGTCTGTTAGCGGTTGACGTTGCCGGTCGCGCCCCCCGCGGGCGCGTGGATTGAAACGCGTTCGCGGCGCTCGGCATCGAGGCGGGCCTGTGTCGCGCCCCCCGCGGGCGCGTGGATTGAAACAATACATGCTGCGCCACTGCGACCAAGGCATCTAGTCGCGCCCCCCGCGGGCGCGTGGATTGAAACAAGCTCTACCCCCTGCTGCCCAGTCGAAGCCTCGTCGCGCCCCCCGCGGGCGCGTGGATTGAAACATGCTCGAAGCGCTGGAGAAAAGCCACCCGCACCGTCGCGCCCCCCGCGGGCGCGTGGATTGAAACATGTTCGCCACGTCATTGGCGCATCCGGTGTAAGCGTCGCGCCCCCCGCGGGCGCGTGGATTGAAACAACACCGGGCGCCAGCGGCTGGCGTACTGCCATGGTCGCGCCCCCCGCGGGCGCGTGGATTGAAACATTTTGGCGGGCCTCTATCAGTCCGCTCACCCCGGTCGCGCCCCCCGCGGGCGCGTGGATTGAAACATGCCGATCCAGGATGGCGCGGTCATAGTGGGCCGTCGCGCCCCCCGCGGGCGCGTGGATTGAAACCGCTTTGTACTCTCCCCGGTGCTGGCCGCCCTGGTCGCGCCCCCCGCGGGCGCGTGGATTGAAACATTTGTGGCCTGCTGCTGGCAGAGCTGGCGAGCAGTCGCGCCCCCCGCGGGCGCGTGGATTGAAACAGCTCAAGAACCAGCTCGCGCTCAACAACCAGCAGTCGCGCCCCCCGCGGGCGCGTGGATTGAAACTCCCCCATCTGCGTCTCGTAGAAAAGTACAAGGCGTCGCGCCCCCCGCGGGCGCGTGGATTGAAACCACTCGGGTTCCAGCGGGCGAACCCGCACAGGGTAGGTCGCGCCCCCCGCGGGCGCGTGGATTGAAACACCAATCCCGACAAGCGCCAAAACGCCATCAAAAGTCGCGCCCCCCGCGGGCGCGTGGATTGAAACTGGCCATGGCGGGGTCCCCTATGCGGCGGTGGGCGTCGCGCCCCCCGCGGGCGCGTGGATTGAAACTAGCTATTGGTGCCGGACTAGATCCTCTGGAAGTGTCGCGCCCCCCGCGGGCGCGTGGATTGAAACAGCCATTGGCATATGGTTGGAAAGGTTGTAATTGGTCGCGCCCCCCGCGGGCGCGTGGATTGAAACACGCCGATATCCGTATTGCTCAGATGGCGATAGTCAGTCGCGCCCCCCGCGGGCGCGTGGATTGAAACCCAACCCAGCCAGCGAATGTAAGGAAGATGCTAAGTCGCGCCCCCCGGGGGCGCGTGGATTGAAACATCATCTCCTTGTGTTATTAATTCAAAGACCCTGGTCGCGCCCCCCGCGGGCGCGTGGATTGAAACTTGACAGTGAACTGGGTGCCCGCCAGGCCGATGAGTCGCGCCCCCCGCGGGCGCGTGGATTGAAACTTTGATTGCTCAATACAAATGGAGCAAAGGGAGTGTCGCGCCCCCCGCGGGCGCGTGGATTGAAACCGTGAACACCAGGGCGGCCCTGTTGGTATGATCACCAGGTCGCGCCCCCTGCCGGGCGCGTGGATTAATACTGGATGTGAGGCGGTGATGTGGTTAGATAGGATCTGGATATTCAAGGGGCCAATCTAGGATTATTGTTGCGCCTCACCTGAAAAAATAAAAAGAAAAGGGTTCAGCAAGGCCGAAGGATAGCTTGGCTGAGCCCTTATTCGTTAGGCAAGTACTCCTCTCTCTGCCAGCGACACGATGCCTTCGCCGCCCACAACCAGATGATCCAAGGTGCGGATATCCACCAGTGCCAAGGCGCTTTGCAATCGTTGGGTGATCTCGATATCCGCGCTACTGGGTTCCGGGTGGCCGGAGGGGTGGTTATGTACCAGCATCAGAGCAGCAGCATTGAGCGCCAACGCACGTTTAACAACTTCCCGTGGGTAGACGGAGGCACTGCTGAGCGTGCCGCGAAACAGTTCTTCATATCCCAGGATCCGATGCTGGTTATCCAAAAACAGCATGGCAAATACTTCGTGCTCCCTACTCTGCAATAGGGTTTGCAGTGCCTGTTGTGCCAAGTGTTGGTCGGTAATCGCGACCCCCTTGGCCAGTTTCTGACGGGCAATCTGGTTAGCGATAGTCAACAGGTCCTCTTCGTTAATCAGCTCAGTGACGAGATAGGTGCCGGGGATCTCCCCGGCGATCAGTTTGTGATGCAACATGATGGTGCTCCATACGCCATCGCCCCACCGCGTTGGCGCGGCAGGGTTGGAGAGGTATTTAGTGAAGGGGAAAACGCTGGGTTAGTTGGTGGTGTTCAGGCTGTTGGAGTGTTCTGGGCGTAGTTAGTCAGAGGCATGTGCTAATAGGTGATCAGAAGTTCTCTTAGTTGGGTGAGTCAGTAGTGAATCATAACCACGGTGTTAGTGTGGCCACCAGTGGATATGCGGTCACGCCTTGGCGCAGTGCGTTATGTCCGCGCTTATCGCGGGGTAAATCGCCACGTAGACATAGCCGTGGCTGCCAAGGGTATCGGCTTCGCAGGTGAACCCTTCGTGCTGGATAGTGATGCAGTGCTGACGCTGGGCATCTAGTTCACCGGTCAGCAGCTTGGCTTCCAGTGCCTTGATGAGCTCCGGGAAAGCCTGGTCGAGATTGGCTATCTGCACCTCACTCCATTCACCTATCAGACTGGCTCGATCGGATAGAAAATCGAGCCGGTAGCGACTCTGTATCAGACGAGCGCCAAAGCGTGGAGAGATATCACGCGGCAGACCCCAGCAAATGCTGGGGAGCGGTGTGAGAGTCTGTAGCTCTGGATAGTGCGTGGCAGAGTATGTGGGATGGGGTGTGGTCATGATTAGCGATACCTCAACAGGGTGTGGATGATAGTGCCAGGCACGTTGTGGCGCTGGCGTAGTCTGGTCAGGTGCTCTGGGAGGTCTGTCAGGTTTGTCAGTCGCCCTCGGTAGAGCCGGGAGAGGTTGACGTAGTCGGGGTGGCTCACGGTGATGGTCACCTGATGCCCTGGCTGCCAGCGGCCAAACAGGCGGGCTTTGGCCTCTTTGATGGTGGTGATGCCGGGAGCGGGTAACGTCTGCCGGTTACGCAGATGCAGTTTGTTGAGCTCGGGGGCATAGCGATGCACCTCGAGTCCGGTGATAAGACGGGTCATGTTCGGTGACTCCAATGATGCAAAGGGCCAGCCTGTGAGGGCTGGCCCTTTATGTTGTTTGTTGATGAGCGAGACAGTCGGGCGTCAACGAGCGCAGTCAGCCGTCTCATTGATAACCGGCTTGCAGT
>NZ_CDBO01000031.1 GCF_000819885.1 Aeromonas fluvialis | reverse complement strand
CTCCCGGTGAACGGTTACACTTCGCAGACTATCGCCATCGAGCACGACACAACGCCTTTCCAGCTTGAAAAGTTCTGCCTCAAGGGCGTAAGCCAGCGTGGATTTGCCTGCGCCAGAGAGCCCTGTAAGCCAAAGCACCTGTCCGCTTTGGGCATTCTGCGATTCGCGCTGCTCACGGCTGACCAGTCCGTGCTGACTGAAACTACCGCTCACCGAAAGACTCACTCATGGTTTTGCGCAGGGGCTTGAGCAAATAGTCCATTACCGTGCGCTCGCCGGTACGAATATCAACCTGCGCCGTCATACCTGGTAGCACATCCAACACCCTGCCGGTCGTTGAAGTCACAGGAAAGCTGGATGGCTTAACCCGCACACGGTAATAGATCTCCATACCGCTGCTGGTTTCTTCCTTCAGACTATCGGCGCTGACAAAAGCAACCTCGCCTTTAACGCCACCAAAGATGGTGTAGTCAAAGGTATCGAAACGAACGGTTGCCTCTAGGCCCGGCACAACTCGGGCAATGTCGGCTGTACTTACCTTGGCCTCAATCATCAGGTCATCATCGACCGGAATGATCTGCATCAACTCCTCACCCGCCTTGAGTACCCCGCCAACCGTAGTGACACGAATATTCTTGACGATACCCGGTACCATGGCGGTAAACACACTGTCCTGTTGCGCTTGCTTACGCAGGGTCAGGGTTTGTCCACTCTGCGCGATGTCATCTTCGGCCTTAACCAGTTCCAGGCGGGCATCCTCAAGAAACTTGTTACGTCGATTCACCAAGCGCGCTTCCGCCTCATTGAGCCCGCGCTGAGCACGTAACAGCTCAGTGCCACTGGCATCACCGTTCTCGTAAAGCTGCTCAATCAGTCGTAATTCCTTCTGCCCCAGAGTAACAGCCACACGCATGGTACGAAGCTCTTCATCAAGACCCAGCTGGCGCTGCTTGAATAATGCCTCCTCGACACGCGCGCTTTCCGGAGACCTTTCAAGCAGGTCCGCCTCGAAGGTGAGACGTCGCTCGCCAATGACCTCAGCCCGCAAGCGGGTTGCCCTAGCCTGCAGCGCAAACAACCTTGTTTCTACTTCGCCGACAGACGCCCCAAGCCGAGTTTGCTCTAGACGCGCGAGCAACTGACCAGGTGCAACCCTGTCGCCTTCTTGAACCAACAACTGCTCAAGCACCCCGCCATCCACAGACTGAATAATCTGTACCCTGCTGCTGGCAATCACCTCACCCGTAGCCCGGGCTACCTCATCAATTCGAAACAACGAAGCCCAAATAGCGAAGGTAGCAACAGCGATGAGTGCGGCCATCAATAACCAGCCCTGACGACCACGGTGCGAGCTCTGCAACTTACTGACACGCGCCTGAGTACGCGCGTCTTCGTCCTGAGAGTAACGATCAGACCACATCAAGCGTTCCTCCTTTACTCATCCGTGATGCTGCAACAGGACGGGCGAGCATCTGCGCCAGAACCATATCCGGCGAGCCGTCCTTTGTCACACGCCCTTGCTGCATAACGACAACTCTCGTTGCCAGGCGTGCTGCCGCCATCGGCCGATGAGTTGCAACGATCAGAATATCCTCAGGGTGCACGGCCTCCTGCAAGGCAGCCCAAACGCGCTGCTCGGACTCACTGTCAAGTGCTGCGGTAGGTTCGTCCAGCAGCCATACGCGCGGTTGATTAATCAACACTCGTGCAAGCGCAACCAACTGCCTTTGCCCGCCAGACAAGCCCTCGCCACCCTCACTGATCGACAAATCCATGCCTTGAGGGCTGGATGCGGCAATGGCATCAATGCCCAGATCGCGAGTGATCTTTAACAAGCGGGAGTCACTGGTTGCACCGGTCAACGCCAGGTTGCTGCGCAAGCTGCCCTTAAACAACTGCACGACCTGCGGCAGATAGCCCACCTGACTGGCCACTAACTGCGGATCGATTTCCCACAGATCGGCATCCCCCAAACGCACGCGACCCTCAGCAGGCCGATACAGGCCCGCAAGGACTTTTAGCAGCGTCGACTTACCACAGCCTACCGGTCCCACCAGCAACACGCGCTCACCGGACTTGAACTGCAGACCCTCGACGTCGACCTGACAGACAGGCGAGTCGGGATAAACAAAGCGCACGCGATCCAGCGCCACTTCGTTGGGCAACTCATCCGGCAACAGCAGTTGCTGCTCTGGGCGACGATCACGTTCAAGAGACAACACCTGGTGCACCATCTGCAGCGCCTGCCGAACATTCTGCCACTGCGCGAGGAACTGAACACTCTGGGCAATTGGCGAAATCACTCGCCCGCCCAGGATGCTGCAAGCAATCAGCCCGCCCATCGTCAGCAGACCTGCCTCGATCTGCCATACACCGACAACAACCGCAGCAACGTAAGCCAGCGTCGATAAACTGCTAGTGGTCACGCTGGAAAAACTACTGATGGCTCGTTGCTGGATGCTGTAACCATCAATACTCGCGGTAACGCTTTGCCATTCCTGAGCAAAGCGCCAGCCGGCGTTATTCGCGCGAATGGACTCGGCACCTCGAATAGTGTCTACCAGTAGTCCTTGTCGCTCGTTACTGCGCAGCATTTGCTGCTTGAGCAAAGCACGCAAACGCCACTGTGTGACATAACCCAACAGCAATGCCACGGGCAGCAACAAGGTGTACACCCAGCCGACCGCGCCGCCGATAATGGCAATGAAGGCCAAAAACAGCAGAGCAAAGGGCAAATCTATCAGTGCGAACACCACGCTAGAGCTGAAGAATTGGCGCACAGCATCCAGCCCGCCGACCTGCGCCGCCAGTGTGCCTAGGCTACGTGGCTGTTGATCCAGCCGCAGATGCAACAAGTGCTCGAAGACCTGCTGCGATACGCGCTTATCCACCGCACAAGAAAGGCTATCCAGAATCTTGGCCCGCGTCGTTTTAAGTACCCAGTCCAGCAGGATAATCATCGCCATACCGGTCACCAGCGTGGTGAGGGTCGCATAGGCAAGCGTGGGCACCACACGGTCATAGACCTGCATGGCAAAAATAGAGGTACCCACTGCCAGCAAATTGACCAGCAGCGTGGCAACCATCACCTTCCATAGCCAGCCGCGCTCGCGGAACAACTCACGCCATACCAAACGACTTGCCAGGTTGCCCGACAGTGTTCCGTCCACTTGGGCGCTGCGACTGGCCGGCGCCCGCAACCAGACCACCAGCGCATCCTGCAACGCGGTATCGCTTACCTCGCGCCGCTCGCCTGCGGCACTGATCAACGTCACATGGTCCGCCGCTTCACGCACAGCCAAAAACCAGTTATCACCCGTCAAGACCAATGCGGGTAGCCGACGTTGATCGAGGCGACGCCAGGCGAGTTGCACCGGTACCAGGTTCTTCAGCCCAGCGTGTATCAGCACTTGCCTTAGCCGTTCCGCAGGCTTGAAAGTGGCCGGCAAATGAACATCCTGCATATAGGCCTGCTGCAACGCAGTGTCGTCGTATGAGATCTGTAGAGACGTCAACAACTCTTTCACTAATGCAAGCGCAATGCCCGGCTGCTCAGGTTTAGCGATTTGCCCATCCATGCACTTACAACTCCTCGGTATTTAAATTGACCAGAGCATCAAGGCCGCCTGTGAGTGCCGCCAATTGCAGCGAGTAGATCACCCAATCGCTCTGTGCCTGGACGTACTGCAATTGTTGTTCAGTGAATTCACGCTGGATATTCAGTACATCCAGCCAGCTTTTGGTGCCCGCCACATACTGGCGCTGATAGGACTCCGATACCGCCTGCAGTTCGGTTAGTGACTCGCCCTGTACTTGAATCAACTGAGCCTGCAACGCACGGCTGCGCTGCAGGCGGCGTACGCTGCGATCAAGTTCGCTGACGGCATAGGCCAGGTCATCCTCTGCCGCACTCTGTTGCGCCACCGCTGCACCGGTGCGGCCGCGGGTCGCAAACCCCATGCCTTCCAACGTACCCTCCAGCACCAGGCTGACACGATTGTCCTCCTGGTAAGACGGTTGGTTATAGAATTGTTCGGCCTGCAGGTAGATCGTCGGCATGGAAGCAGTTTTTGCTTGATCCACACCCGCTTTAGCGCGTTCGATTTCCTGCTTTTTGTAACGCACCTCTGCGCTACTGTGCATGGCTGCTTGGCGCAATGCATCGCCCTCGCTGACCTGCAGCAGGCCTGTGGCAACTGGCACCTGGGCCGGTATGCGGACTTGGGTTAGCGCCAGCAAATCACTCTCGGCAATTTCCAACTCGTCCGAAGAACGATCAACCCGCCCTTTGGTTTGAAACAAGCGCGTGGCTGCCAAACGCACATCCGCAATCGACGCCAATTGGCCTTGCTCACGACGGCTAATTTGATCAAACAGCGATTGGTGGGCCACCTGACTGGCCTCCATCACCTTTAAACGCTCGCGGCTACCCAACACACTGGCATAAGCCACAGCGGTCTGCTCCAGCAACTGTCGCTGTACCCGCAGCAGGTCGACACGCTCGACATCGGTGTCTGCATCGGCCAAAGCAATGCTGTTATCGATACGCCCGAACGCCCATAGCGGCTGGCGGGCACGCAGGCTGCCTTGGTTGGAAAGATCTTCACCGGTTACGTTATCTTCGTTATCCCCCGAAGACTGCTGAGCCTGTGCAGACAGGCTTGGGTAGCGCTGACTACGCGCTGCGTCGGCGGAGTATTCCCGTGCTTTGATGAGTGCCTGCTTGCCACTAACGGTCGGGTGCAGACTCAACGCAGCTTGTAATGCAGCCTGCAGCCCATCGGCCTGCTGCCCACTCGCAGGCAACGCCAAAGCAGTCAAACACACCGCCAGCAGGCTACGCCGCCCGAGGCGCGGCATTGAAATCACCATGCGAACTCACCATCCATTTCTTCTTCGTTGTCGGCCACGCTAGCGTTCGCCAAATGCGGTTTTTTGTGTTTCAACGCAGCCGCTTTCTCCGGCTCACCGGACAATTCGTACGCCTGCGCCAGATCATCGCGCCATTGGCGATTCCACGGGCACTGCTCATGGGCCTTCAGCATCAAGGCGATACCCTCAGCCAGATGGCCTTTGTGCACATAGATCAGCCCCAGCATAAAGTTAGCGGCGGCATGCGCGGGTAAATGATGGATTAACTTTTTCAAGCGCAACTCTGCGTCGTCCAGTTTCTGTTCTTTGTATAAGGCGACTCCTGCAGTTAACAAGCCGGGCTCCGGCAGCGTCAACATCTCAATTGCATCCCATTCAATCTTTTTATTGGTGCCGGCAATCAGCGGGGCCAGATGCTCTTGATAGCGCATCCACTTGGCTTTTGAACTCTTGTAAATCGGTTGACGTACCTGCCATACCGAAGCGGTTTTGACTGGCCGATCCAGCTCATTAAACGCGAGAACTTGAGGTTCCCAATCCACACCGATGTACTCCAGCATCTTGCGCGCTGCGCTTTCGGTATTTTCGACCACATCCTCGTAATTGATCTCCAGAATTTCACCCGGAAAAAGCTGCTGCCAGTGGTGCATCAGCAGGTTGTGATCGGCCAGCTGCTCCCCGATCCACGTCAGATCGTAGGCAAAACCCATCCCGCCGTGCTTGGCTTGATAGTCGGTAAAATAGTTACTCATGGCGATGTCCCGCGGGTCACGCCGTACCGAGATAATCTTGGCGAGGGGGAACAAGAATTTGATTAAACCCACGTTCTCAAAGTTATGCGGCAACTTATCTACTATATGGCGCGCATCCGGCTTATCTTGAGCCGCCAGCCCTTTAAGTTCTTCCAGTATGCCCTTGGCAATGCCCTCGACCGCATACGGATTCAGATCATCAATGCAATCCGGGTAGTGACGCCCAGAGCCGGTATGACGTTCCCAGCGGTTCAGCCCCTGAATCCGTTGCGGAATCACACCCAACTCACCCGCCCCAAAGATCTGGCTGTGGCTGGCCAAAATCTGCTCCACCAAGGTCGTGCCCGAGCGCGGCATACCCAACACGAACACCGGCAGCGAAGCATCGTCCCCCCGATACCCGCAGTCACGTCGGTGCTCATACAGCGCTTTACAAAAAGCGTAACGGGTTCGGGCACAGCTTTGACGATGGGCTCGGGGATCGTAGCCCAGCTTCTTCTTGCTGGCATCGTTAGCCTCTACCGCCAGCGCAAAGGCCTTGTCGTACGCTTTGCGCTTTTCCCAAGCAGACGCCAATTGCAGCAACAGGCTTGAGCGCACGGCTCCCTCAAGGCTCGGCTGGCGTGCCGCTTTTTCGATGCGCTCAAGCGTTTTTTCATCTTCGGGAAACTGCCGCGCATTAATCAGCGAGGCGTAGCCTTTAGCGGGGTCAAGCGCCTTCACACGCTCAAACAACGCAATCGCCGCATCGATATCGCCACGTTGCATCTGCTGCTGACCCAACCCTTGCAGTGCCGGCAGAAAATACGGATTGTCAGTGAGAATTTCAGTAAACAGGTTTTCCGCCTGTTCATAATGCTGTTCTTGGCTCTCCACCTGCGCCAAGGCATTTTTAGCCTGCAAACGCAGTTGCTGGATCATCTGCAGCGGTGTCGCCTCGCCTTCTTCCAGCGCATCGGCCAATGCAACCGCTTTTTCAGCCGCCTTGCGTGCCTGAACAACCAGAGAATGCAAGCACGCACTGGAAAGTCGCACCCACAGCACAACCTCCGGCTTATCCTCGCGCTTGGCAATCGCGATGCAGCGGCGCAGCAACTGCACCGCCTGCATGGTGCGCCCCTGCAGTTGCGCTATTTCAGCCAGCTGCGAGAGCAATTCAAGATTTGCCGGGTAATGTTTCAGGGCCGTGCGTAGCGCTTCCTCGGCTTCGCTATGGCGATCGTAACCGGCCAGCAGCGTGGCATAGCGCTGCACGACGGAAACCCAATCGGTTTCGCTTAGCACCGACTGCTTTTCTTCCAGCCACTGCTCGGCCCGCGCCAACTGCGCAGCGGCCAGCCAAATCTCCAGCTGCAAGCCGCGCAACTGAGCGGTAAACAGCTCAATCGTTGCTTCGGACAGCTGCGATTGCAGCGCCTCCAGTCGGGCAATCGCGTGCTCAAGGGCCGCTTGCGAGGCGCCGACATCGCCCGCCTCTAGGTGCAGTTGTGCCAGCGCACTCCAGACCGGCAGACGGTCCGGTGACCGTTCAGCTGAGGCCTGGTAGAGGCGCCTGGCCTCATCGTAGTTACCCTGCCGCAGTCGACACCAAGCCAGACGCGCCTGCGCCAAGCTATGACCGGCCTCGCTCGCCAGCACAGCCTCGAGCAGTTCAATCGCCGGGTCCAAGCGGAATAACAGACAATACACACCGGCCAGATCGACCTGTGCATCCCTGTTGAAATCAGCCCGACACGCCTCGGCCGCCTGCAACGTCGCCTCAGCCTCGCGGCGGGCGTTGGTGTGCAGGTAAGCGAGCACCAGCAGCGGCAACACCTGCTGGTCGGCGCTTGCCTGCCAGTAGTGCAGCGCTTCGCGGCTCAGGGCCTCAAACTGTTGTTGATCGGCCAAGCGGCGTAAAGTATTTAAATAGGACACTTATCAACCCATCCATGAAGAACGTAACACAAGAAAAAACAGCCATGAGCACTCAGGCACTGACCCATCCGCAGCAGCTCGAAACCGCCTTGGCTTGGCTGTGCTCCGTCCGTAAACACTTCCCCGCCAATGCCGACATCTGGCACCTGCGCTTCCATCGCAAGCGCCTGCTGCCCGAACTGCTCGCCAAGCTGGCGGCGGGCACTTACCAGTTCTCGCCCATGCAGGTGGTGCAACGCGCCGATGGCAACGAGATCGCGCTGTGGTGTGCGGCCGATGCCTTGGTCCTCAAACTCATCACGCTACACCTCCAAACCATCCTGCCCGTGCATCGCAGCTGCACCCACGTCAAGGGCCATGGGGGCCACAAATGTGCAGTGCGCCAAACGCATCAATGGATCAACGATGGTGCCTATGCCTTTGTCTGCAAAACCGATATCAAGGGCTATTACGCGAACATCAACAAACACCAGCTGCTCGAATTGCTGGCTAAACGTATCGACTGCCCCCTTTTGATGAACCTGCTCGGCCAGTTTATGTTTTACAGCGTCGAGACAGGCGGCAATTTTCATACGCCCATCAGGGGCATTCCCAGAAGCTGCCCCCTGAGCCCTCTGCTGGCAGGGTTTCACCTGTATGCGTTGGACCAAGATCTTTCATCTCGTGTAGGGGTTCGTTATCTGCGCTTTATGGATGATTTACTCATCTTCAGCCAAACGCGCTGGCAACTCAAACGCGCCGTGACAGCGATGAACCAATGGTTCACCGCCGCCGGCTTACGGCAGCACCCGGACAAAACCTTTATCGGTCGCATCACTAAAGGCTTCGACTGGATCGGCTATCGCTTTAATGCCGATGGCCTCTTGGCGATTGCGAGCAAAACACACGAAAAACACCTGCTTAACCTCCACCTGCTTTATGAGCAAGCCCGTCGGTTGCGTCACTCACCAGAGCAGACGCAACAGCGGGTGGTGGAGTATTGCCTGCGCTGGCAACGCTGGGCGCTGGCCGGATTGGCGTTCGACGGTAGCGGTTTACGCCAGGCCCTGGCTGTTCAAGATATTAGTGGGGATGGCGTTAGTCCATAACTGGTTGCCAGCTCCGTTTAAAATGGCCATGTTGGGGATGGTCCCGGCAAATAAATCCACGGTCCTGGTGCTACCATTGTGAATGCGGGAAAGCCTCCCCGTGCTTGCCAATCTGGCAATTCTGGAAAAGGTGACAAGCGTGAAGCCGGGGAAAATAACGGAACTCGTCAAGTCGCCCCAATCCAATCCGGAAACCCCGCCGGTAAACCATCGATCAGTATTTGTAACGACGCGCGGGCCGTTAGACAGGGGTGAGCCGCTGCCGACGAGGATGACTCTGTCGTCGTTGCCCAAATTCCCCGCGCCGCCCCATGCGCCCCAAGAATCGCTCGCACCGGGCCCAACGCCATCGGTGCTGAGTGCGCTGCTAGCACTATTGACCCGAATATATATCGTGTATGCCACGTCCTCTGAAAATGTCCGAGAACTATGGCTCGATGACACACCCTCGACTAGATCGAACACGACAATGGCTGGGTTGGCCCCGATCACGATGGCCTCGCTATGGCCCAGGGAACCCGCCGCGCCAGGAGTAGCCAGGGTCAGCGTGGC
>NZ_CDBO01000030.1:506-1315 GCF_000819885.1 Aeromonas fluvialis | reverse complement strand
ACATGGTGTTATTAGCCAGCCTGCCGCCAACGAGCCGGGCCTGCAGGTGAAGGGAGCCGATGGGGAGTGGATGGATGTGCCCTGCGATTTTGGCACCCTCATCATCAACATCGGCGACATGCTGCAGGAGGCCTCTCGCGGCTACTACCCCTCCACCACCCATCGCGTCATCAATCCGACCGGCGGCAGCGCCAGCAAGTCCCGCATCTCCCTGCCGCTGTTCCTCCACCCGCGCCCGGATGTGGTGCTCTCCGAGCGCCATACTGCCCACAGCTACCTGATGGAGCGGCTGCGGGAGCTCGGGGTGATCTAGTCCGCCGACGAGCAGTTGTCAGAGGCCAAACCGGAGCAATCTCGCTCCGGTTTTTATTTGGTGGCGTGACTGGGTGGACGTCATACTCCCTGCGGGACTGTCACCCACCCTGCGTCTAACGCAGCGCTGGTGCTTGCTCCTAGTGGAGCCACTGCTGATCAGCGGGCTCTTGATCCACAGCATCATGTAACGCATTGCGCATCCTTGTGGGCAAGCCTTGGCCTACCCATTTTATGGCCGGTGTTCCATGCCATGTACCATGACTGGGATGGCCACTATACAGAGGAGGATGTCGCTGTGCCGGGAGAATTGCAGAGAGGCGGGTGACCGAATTGTGGGAGCATGTAAAGGGCGCGACTTGCAACAACGAGTGCAGAAGAGGATGCCTGTGCGCTGAATTTCAGGCAAAAAAAATCCCCATCTCAGTGGGGATTCTCTTTGCAGAGAGAGCCGACATGCCGACTTCTCCTGCGAATATGGTGGTCGTTACTGGGCT
>NZ_CDBO01000030.1:0-154 GCF_000819885.1 Aeromonas fluvialis | reverse complement strand
TCGAACCAGTGACCCCCTCCTTGTAAGGGAGGTGCTCTCCCAGCTGAGCTAAACGACCTGGGATTCTGAAATGATGGTGGGTCGTGCTGGATTCGAACCAGCGACCAATTGATTAAAAGTCAACTGCTCTACCGACTGAGCTAACGACCCATCT
>NZ_CDBO01000029.1 GCF_000819885.1 Aeromonas fluvialis | reverse complement strand
ATCATCGCCGAAAAAAATCCCCAATCAGGTGCGGAATGTCGGTCCGAACACTGATGCTCCGCTATAATTGGCGGCTCAGTCTAAAGTTGCGTCAAGCTTATGTACTCATTGAAGCTGTTCATAATTTAAGTGCTCATGAACCAATGATTTAATTAAAGAATCCAATTTTAACTCAGTTATAAAGACTTCCATACAGTGCCATGTTCGAAGTTTTTAGACCAAGTAAAGAGCTCTTCCGCAGGCATAGGTTTCGCAATTCCATACCCTTGTGCTAGTTCACAACCTAATTCCTTTAATATTTTTCCAAGTTGCACCGTTTCCACTCCTTCTGCAACAACAGGCATGTTTACAGCGTGAGCCAGTTGAATTGCACCCTTAACAATATTTTTATCGAGCTCATTAGTCTCTATATTATAAACAAAGGATTGATCTATTTTTAATACACTCAGCGGTAAACTGTGAAAATGATTTAACGACGAATATCCTGTTCCAAAATCATCCAAAGAAAAGGTAACACCTAAGGACTTGCATTGGTTCATAATGTTAGCGACTGCCTTAACATCACCGAGTTCATGATTTTCGACAATCTCTATCTCTAGATAACGAGCGGTTCCATGTGGAAAGGAATCTAATAGCCGGCGCAAATAGTCAACAAAACTTTGTTGACTAATATATCTTGGAGAAATGTTTACACTGATATTTATTTCTAGCCCTTGCTCTAGCCATTCTACTTGTTGTTCTAACGCTTTTTTTAGCACCCATTCATCTAATGCTATTTCTAAAGGGGAATCTTTGATATGTGGTAAAAAAGCGCTTGGTGCTAACAAGCCTTTATCTGGATGCTGCCATCTAATTAACGCCTCCACAGAAGCTAAACAACCTGATCGCAAATAAATTCTAGGCTGATAGTAAAGGCGTAGTTGATCTTGTTCTATTGCACGCTTAAAGTCTGCAACCTTTTGATATCGCTGTACTTCTAGAGTGTTTTCTACGGTGTCAAATATGGAATAAGTATTCTTTCCTTGCTTTTTAGCTGCATACATAGCCTGATCGGCATGACGCAACAAAATGTCTGTATCATTATTATCAATGGGGTAGTAGGTAACGCCTATACTTGTAGATATATGTAACCGGTTGCCTTGTATATCAAATGGCTTACTAAAGTCTTCAATCGTGCGCTTGGCTATTTTTTCACCTTCCAAGACAGACTCAAGCCCTGGTAGTACCATGATAAACTCATCTCCTCCAATCCTAGCAAAGGTATCCGTTTCGCGTAATGTCCCCATAATTCGGTTTGACACAGAAACAAGAACCTCATCACCAACAGAGTGACCAAACTGATCATTAATTTCTTTAAAACCGTCTAAATCTAAAAATAATATAGCAACTAGCTTTTTCGTTCGATTTGCCATCAATAACGATTGCTTTAATCGATCTGTTAATAATTGTCTATTAGGTAGGTTGGTTAACTCATCAAAATAAGCCATGTGTTTAATCTTGTCTTCATGCCTTTTTCTTTCTGAGATATCCCGGATAAATACAAAACAGCTGCCACCTTCTATACCTGAGTAGCTAACCATAATTTCGACTGGAAATATTTGACCATTTTTATGGCGATGAGTAGATTCAAATATTGCCCCTCCTTCTAGACAGATCTTTGCAATCCTTTTCAGAACTATTGGTTTTGGTTGCTCCGCATCTAACTGCCAAATGTACATGTCCATTAACTCTTCTTCTGAATAGCCAGACATTTTGCAGTAGGCGCCATTTACCTCCAATATTTTCCCATCAATGTCTGTTTCCCAAAAGCCATCTTTAGATGTTGATAATACTGCCTTGTATCGTTGACTATTGGCCGCTATTTCTTGCTCTTTTTCTAATCGCTCAACTTCAGCGGAAATACGGCCAGCAAAGAGTTCAAATAAAGCGCTAATATTTTCCGTATGACTTATTTTATGTTTAAACAAGGTTACTATAAGACCAAAAACCTGCCCTGAAGAATTTAATAGCGGCGAACCAATGTAACCTTCTATTCCCATGTCAATAAGCAACTGATCATTTGGATAATGGTGACAAACACCCTTTGAATAAACACAGGTGTTATTTTGGCTTACATCTTCGCATGGTGTGTGTTGGAGGGCGTATTCAAAGTTTTTTCCAAAGCTATCCCCCGCAGCAAGAGATATTGTTTGAGAAACTCGACGATTTAAGTCTAACTTCGCTACAAAGGTGTAATCTGCGTCAATAAGCTTGTGCAATTGCATTGTTATGCTAGAAATAAACTCTTCGCCGTAAGCGTTTTTTAAAGATTTGATTATTTTTTTAATATCAAATTCTTTCATTATTTTTAGTCCCTTATATCTATCAGGCTAAGCGCATAGTATTGTAGAGCCTTTCATATCTTAATCAGCTTCCCTACATCACATAGTAATAAAGCCCTTCACCTTGCACCTTGAAAAGATATCACAAGTCAATTATTTACAGGTTTAGTATTGTCTAAAATCTTACCTGATTACCCATGATT
>NZ_CDBO01000028.1 GCF_000819885.1 Aeromonas fluvialis | reverse complement strand
ATTTCCATGCCCCAGTCATCCAGGATCAGCAGCCCCACACTGTTCAGCTGCTCCAACAGCTTCGGATAGCTGCCATCTGCCTGCGCCAGCCGCATCTCTTCCAGCAGGGTTTTCAGCCGGTAGTAACGCACTGCTATCCCTTGCCGGATAACGTAGCGACCCAGGGCGCAAGCCAGATAACTCTTGCCACAGCCCGCCGCACCCGTCAGCAGCAGGTTTTGTTGATGACTCAGCCAGTGCCCTTCCAGTAGTTGGCGGATCTGCACTTTGCTAATGCCCCGGCCGGCCCGGTAGTCCAGTTGCTCCACTTGGCCCGCCAGCCTAAACCGGGCTTGCTTCTCCAGCCGGTTGATTTTTCGCTGCTCCCGCTGCATCAGTTCATGGCTCAGCAGCAGTTGCAGTCGCTCTTCAAAACTCATCTCCTGATACAGCATGCTCTGTGCCTGTTGTTGCGACAGTGCCCGCTTCATGCCGCTCAGATGCAGGCGGCTCAGTTGTTCATCGAGGTGTAAGTGCATGGTGTTCTCCTTGTGGGGCGCAGGATCAATGGAAGTAGTGCTCGCCATGGACATTGTCATGGTGGGTAGCTTGCAGCGGATCGACTTGTACCGTTGGGATGGGCTGTTGCTCCAGCCCGTGTTTGAGCATGCTGCGGATGTTGTGCAGCCGGTTGGCACCGGTCAGATGGCCACGTAAACAGGCCGCTTCCAGCCGCGCCTTGCCGTAGGTTTTGCTCTGTCCCAGCAAGGCCAGGCAGGGACGCACCGCCTGCGCGGGATGCTCCGCGTGGCGGATAAACC
>NZ_CDBO01000027.1 GCF_000819885.1 Aeromonas fluvialis | reverse complement strand
CGATTTAACGGCGCTTACGAGTAAGAGACCACTCTCGAAAGAGTCTGGTCTCTTGTCCCATCAAGACCGGATAACGCGTGGAGGGTGTATCGATGACTGAACGGGCGGGGGGGGGGGGCGCCATCGAGGGTCACTTTAATTGTGAACTCTGGTCTCAAAATGGGACATTTCGGTGATGTGGGGCAGGGGTGTTGACTGTGTTATTCTGGCATCGCTGCAAGAGCATCTGCAGGGGGAATCAACTAGATATTATTGTCCTTCTACTAGCTGGCTCGACGGGCCGTCGCCGCTTAGACGATACGGGGGCGAGGGGTTGTCTCTCGTAAAGATCTAACGAGAGAAATCGATCAAGGAAGACATCTAAGTTTTCACAATTATGAACGTGGCGGGATCGATTACGCACGAGCCAATCCTGATGGCGCTAAGCCCAATAACATCGATAAAAAATAGCCCCATTGATGCCGATAAATAGGGTTATCGGCATCATTTGTGAAAATTGACCTTCAACATCTTTGTTTTAACCTTCAAAACCTCTTTTTGACCTTCAACATGTCTCACACCAGAGGAGCGAATAATGGGCGAAAAATCACCGTTTCGGGTCGCAACCCGTGAGGAGCTGCTGGCCCGAGGCTATGTCCTCAGTCTGGCCGAGCTGAACCTGCCAGCATCGCCAGAACTGGACCAGATCATCAGCATCCTGCAAACCCAGCGTGGTCCTGTGGCGCTAGCGATCTGGTTCCAATCGGCCAATGGCTGGCTGGGCAGCGCCAGGCCTGTGGATGTGGTGCGACGGGCCAGCCCAGAGGAAATGTCCGTTGTGCTGCATGCCGCACGCCGCGATGTTGCGCCCATAGAGCACGGCTAACCGAGCCATCCAACCCGGTGAGCGGTGTTTAGGGCTGGCCGATGGCACCAGCGTTCACCGACAGGCCACGGGCGCAGGCCTCCCGCAGGCAGCGCTGCCAAAAGTGCCTGCCACTGGGCGCGGCCCATTTAACCTGGTAACGACTGGATAGCCAACAAATCGCCTCCAGCGGCAGATGGGCAAAATCCTGTTGATGGGTGTACCAAAACGCCCGCCAGTCGTGGATGACAGCCACCCGGTCAACCAACTGCCAGCGGCAGACCCACAACGGGGTGTCCCGATGAACCAGCACCAACGCACCGGCCAACGGGAACACGTCGAACCACAGCAACTGGTGGTCATCGGGCACCGTGATCTCCAGCTGCCGAAACCGATGGCGCCGCAGTTGTGCCAACAGGTCGACACCGGCGGTTAACGCATCCAGCGAGAGTCGATCCTGTGGGCGACGGCCGTGCTTCATCGAAAAAACCTCCAAAACGTACAAACCCATCACTGCGCATAATGTATATTATGTTAAATGGCGTGTCTTGTTTCCTGTCGCCGCTTATTGAACTGTGTATAATGGCAACAATTGATCCTATCTTCGACCGGATGTCTTAAGTGGCTGAATTAACATCAGAACAATTAAAACCCGCTTTTGCGATTGAACAGTTCTCCATGCTCAGTGAGCTTGAACCTATCCCCTTTGCGGCGCTGCAGCCCAGAGCCATTTCCGGCATCACGCGCCTCGCCAGTTTTGATGGTGACTGTCCGGTCATGCTGCTCAACGGTTTTCCCGGTGCAGATTACGAAGGTGTTTGCCAGACACTGATTGCCGACTCCAATGGCAAGGATGGCGACCTGTTTGATCTCTGCTACACCGAGAATCTCAACAACCCCTACAAACCTATCTGGCTGCGACTGCAACCCGGCACCGGCATCGAATTCTGCGAAATGGTTGGTGAGCTGCTCAAACTCTTGAGCCACCACCTCGATGCCGAGCGCGTCGTGACCCGCATCATGCGCAAGCAGAACAATGATCCGAAAATCGATGATTTCCTCTCCGACCTGGCGGCTCACGTGGCATTGGGGCTGGAGTTCCAGCACCCCATTCTGATCAACCTGCTAATCCATCACGAAGCGCAGGAAGCACCGGTGATTTATGGCCGCGATCTCAACTGGGATACCCTTTTTGGTTCCATCAACTACCAGACCGAGCAAGGCTCTGTCTATGCAAATCAGCACCTTTTGGAACCAGGTTTACTGCGCGAAGCCAACGGCGGCTACCTCATTTTGCAACTGGACGAGCTGCTGGATCAGCCGCACCTCTGGTTCAAGCTGAAAAATGCCATGCAAAAAGGCGAACTGGACTGGAACGCCTATCAGGAAGGAAAAACCCTGACCCCCTTCTTCGCACCTGAGGCGACCCCGATCAAGCTCAAGCTGATCCTGGTGGGTGACCGACTCGACGTGGCAGAGTTCCAGATGCTGGATCGCGATATGTCCGAGCGTATCTTCCTGCGCGCAGACCTGGTTTCCGAGGTCAATATTGAAGAGGATCTGCAGGAGTTTTTGCAGTATCTGGCCTGGGTTCGTCAGCGCTGGAACCTGCTGGACTTCACGCCTGCCGCCCTCGCCGCCCTTTGCCGTCATGCCAGCCGCCTGTGTGACCATCAGGAGTGGCTGTCGCTCTCCGAAGTGCAGCTGGCCGCCATCATGCGGATGTCTGACAGTCTGGCCCGGGAGCTGGAATCTGATGTGGTGACCGACGAACATATTCGCGGCGCACTGGAGGAGCAGGATTACCGGCTCAACTATCTGGTTGAACAGTCCGATCAGGGCGTCATCGACGGCCAGATCCTGCTGCAAACCGATGGCGAAGAGATCGGCCAGATCAATGGCCTGTCAGTCATTCAGGTCTCCGGTCACCCCTATGATTTTGGCGAGCCAGTGCGCCTCACCGCCACCGTCCATCTGGGTGATGGCGATGTGGCCGATATCGAGCGCAAGGCGGAGCTGGCCGGTCATATCCACGCCAAGGCGATGATGATTATCCACGGTTATCTCTCCAACAAGTTTGGGGCAGAGAACCCCTCCCCCCTGTCGGCCAATCTGGTATTCGAGCAGTCTTACCACGAAATTGACGGTGACAGTGCTTCCCTGACCGGCCTGTGTGCCCTGCTCTCTGCCCTCGCCCGCCAGCCCATCTATCAACACTTCGCCGTCACCGGCGCTGTCGACCAGTTTGGCAATGTGCAGGCCGTTGGTGGCGTGAACGAGAAGATTGAAGGCTTCTTCCGTGTGTGCAAGATCCACGGCATCACCGGCAAGCAAGGGATCATTCTGCCGGGCACCAACATCCAGCAGTTGAACCTCTCTGACGAGGTAATTGCAGCGGTTGAAGCAGGCCAGTTCCACATCCACCCGGTGGATCATGTGGAAGAGGCCATCGAGTTGCTGACTGGCTGTGTCGCCGGTGAGCCTGATATGCCCGATACCCTGTTTGGCCGTATTCAGGAGCGGTTGGACGAGTTGAACGGCTCCACTGCCAAAGTCGGATTGCTGCGTGCCCTGCTGGGACGCCTGTTTGGCCACTGATGAAGTGATCGGAGTTGTTTAGCGAACAAGTGTAAGCTAAATTGACCCGGCTTTGACCCATTTGAAGGAAATACCGCGTGACCGTAGACAATACCACCATGGAAGCCCGCCTTTCCCTGTGCGAACAGGGCAAGAACTCTTTTACCCGTGAAGAGCTGCTGGCTTGCAGCCGTGGCGAACTGTTTGGTGAGGGTAACAGTCAGCTGCCTGCCCCCAACATGTTGATGATGGACCGCATCGTCACGATCAATGACAACGGCGGCGAACACGGCAAGGGCGAGATCCTGGCTGAGCTCGACATTACTCCGGATCTCTGGTTCTTCGATTGCCACTTCCCGGGTGATCCTGTGATGCCTGGCTGTCTCGGTCTGGACGCCATGTGGCAGCTGGTTGGCTTCTTCCTGGGCTGGAAAGGTGGCCCCGGCAAGGGTCGTGCTCTGGGCGTGGGTGAAGTGAAATTCACCGGCCAGATCCTGCCGACCGCCAAGAAAGTGACCTACAAGATCACCTTCAAGCGCGTCATCAACCGCAAGCTGGTGATGGGGATCGCCGATGGCGTCGTCGAAGTCGATGGCCGTCCGATCTACAGCGCCACCGATCTGAAAGTCGGCCTGTTCAAAGACACCACTGCATTCTGACCTGTCTGATCCGTGGTAAAACAGCATTAACGCAAAGGGGCCACAATGGCCCCTTTCCTTTTGTAATGAGTGATGAAGTACCCGCTACTTCATGAAGAGGCCTGAACCCCGCCCTTCCATGGCGTCACGCCAACCACCAAGCCAATGCCCTCGGGCATCCAGACATTGGTACGGACACGCTTCTTTCTGTTTGCCGACCACGCCAGCCTGATAACCACGAGCACGAGCTCTTTCCAGACGGTCCCGCTTCTGTCTCTTCATCATCTACGACCCTCTTCGTGGAACAAAAAAAGCGACCAATTGTGCATCGGTCGCTTTCATCTTTACTCCTGCGAGTGCACCGGGTCAAACAAAAACTTCT
This sequence comes from Aeromonas fluvialis, assembly GCF_000819885.1. Taxonomy (GTDB): domain Bacteria; phylum Pseudomonadota; class Gammaproteobacteria; order Enterobacterales; family Aeromonadaceae; genus Aeromonas; species Aeromonas fluvialis. The sequence continues at coordinate 122,553 of NZ_CDBO01000027.1, read as the reverse complement.
ACCCTAACCGGGCTATGTGACACAAGGCACTGAACTGGATTAAGTTTTAATTACAGGGAACTTACTCCTGATTTTTGAGTCCTTCCAGCTCTTCCCAGCGAGCAAATGCCTGCTCCAATGCCGCTTCGGCAGCATTGAGTGCATCCAGTTTCGGCTGGGTTTGCTTGGCTGACAGAGAGAAGAAACCGGGCTGGTTGATCTCGCTTTGCAGCGCATCCAGTTCGGCTTCCAGCTGCTCGAGACGGGCTGGTAACCCCTCCAGTTCAAGCTGTAGCTTATAAGAGAGCTTCTTGCCCTTCTTCGGCGCTTCGCTTGCAACGGCGACAACCGGCTCGGCTGCTTTCGGTGCACTCTTGGCCTGTTGCTGGGCGCTCTGCTGTTCGCGGGTGGCCATCATGTCGGCATAGCCGCCCACGTAGTCGCTGATGCGGCCATCCCCTTCAAACAGCCAGCAGCCGGTCACGGTGTTATCGATGAAGCGACGATCGTGACTCACCAGCAGCAGGGTGCCGGGGTAGTCTGAAAGCAGCTCTTCCAGCAGCTCCAGAGTTTCCACATCCAGATCGTTGGTCGGTTCATCGAGGATCAGCAAGTTGCTGGGCTTGAGGAACAGCTTGGCCAACAGCAGTCGGTTCTTCTCGCCACCGGAGAGCGCTTTGACCGGCGTACGAGCCCGCTTGGGCTCGAACAGGAAGTCCTGCAGGTAACCGAGAATATGACGGGAGCGGCCACGCACCATCACCTCCTGCTTACCCTCCCCCACGTTGTCCACCACGGTCTGCTCGGGATCGAGCTGCTCGCGATACTGATCGAAGTAGGCCACCTCCAGATTGGTGCCCCCCTTGACTGTGCCGCGACTCGGCGCGAGTTGAGCCAGCAGCAACTTGATCAGAGTCGACTTGCCGCAACCATTGGGGCCGACCAGCGCAATCTTGTCGCCGCGCAGCACTTGCAGATCGAGCCCCTTGAACAGGGTGCGATCGCCAAAGTCAAGCCCCAGCCCTTCGGTCTCGAACACCAGCTTGCCAGAGCGATTAACCTCGTCCAGTTGCAGCTTGGCCTTGCCCTGCAGCTCGCGGCGCTGGGAACGCTCCATCCGCATCGCCTCAAGGGCGCGCACCCGGCCTTCGTTACGGGTACGGCGCGCCTTGATGCCCTGACGCACCCATACCTCTTCCTGGGCCAGCTTGCGGTCGAACTCGGCATTCTTCAGCTCTTCGACCCGCAGCCACTCCTCTTTCCCCTGCAGGTATTCATCGTAGTTGCCCGGCCAGGAGGTGATGGCGCCACGATCAAGATCGATGATCCTGGTTGCCAGCTTGTGGATGAACTCCCGATCGTGAGAGATAAAGACGATGGCGCCGCGAAAATCCTTGAGGAAATCTTCCAGCCAGTTGATGGCTTCGATATCCAGGTGGTTGGTCGGCTCATCGAGCAGCAACAAGTCGGGATCGCAAGCCAGGGCGCGGGCCAGCGCCACTTTGCGCAACCAGCCGCCGGAGAGGCTGTCGAGGGTCACGTCGGGATCCAGTCCCAACAGGGTCAGCACCTGGCTGATGCGGGTCTCGAACTGCCAGCCATTCTGATAGTCGAGCTGCTCTTGCAACTCGCTCATCTTGCGAATGTTGGCATCTGAGGGATCGTGTGCCAGCTCCATAGAGATGTGGTGATACTGCTTGAGCAGCTCGCCAACCCCCGCCAGCCCTTCGGCGGCATAGTCAAACACCGTCAGCTCGCTGGAGGCTGGCGGATCCTGCTCAAGGCGGGTCACTTTCAAATCTTGCTGCAGCACCAGACGGCCGTCATCCAGCGGCAATTCACTGGCGATCACCTTCATCAGGGTGGACTTGCCCGCCCCGTTGCGGCCCACCAGACAGAGGCGCTCGCCGCGCTCGATGGTCAATTCGGCATTGTCGAGCAGCGGGAAATCACTGAACGACAGACATGCGCCGTGCAATGTTAAAAGAGCCATGTTTGTTCCTTATTTCATATGAAAAAAACGGGCAGCAGACTGGGTCTGCCCCCGTTTTATCGTCAAATCACTCTCAACGCTGACGGGCGGCCCAGCTTTTGAGCTCGGCCAGTGTGAAGGGCCAGCCGAGCTCGCGGCCCGCCTCGTCACGCAGCACCGGAATGCGCACCCGATAGGCGGCAAGCCACTGCTCATCATCCATGATGTCGCACTGGCGGGTGGTGGCGGCCAAACCCGCCTCCTCCACCAGCGCCCAGGCCTGTTCGCACAGGTGGCAACCGTCGGTATGAAACAGGGTCAGCATCACGCCTCGACCGGCGAAGGCGCATGGGTGATGATCCAGCAGTTGTGGATGTGCTGGTTACGTTCGAAATCCTTCGGCCGCGTCTTCTGGGTGATGTTCTGGGCCTTGAGACCGGTGGCCTCGAGACCGGCCAGATCCATCTTGAAGTGACGCTTGTTGTTGGAGAAGACCAGGGTGCCATCGGCTGCCAGCAGGCGCTTGAGGTGCTGCATCAACAGCAGGTGGTCACGCTGTACGTCGAAGCTCTCGTCCATCCGCTTGGAGTTGGAGAAGGTGGGCGGATCGATGAAGATGAGGTCGTACTGATCATCGGCTTCCGACAACCACTTCAGACAGTCGGCCTGGACAAACTTGTGCTGACGGCCCACCAGCGAGTTGAGACGCATGTTGTCCTGCGCCCAGTTCAGGTAGGTGTGGGACATGTCGACCGTGGTGGTCTCGCTGGCACCGCCAAGACCTGCGTGCACGGTGGCACTGCCGGTATAGGCAAACAGGTTCAGGAAGCGCTTGCCCTTGGCCATCTGACCCAGCATGCGGCGAGTCTGACGGTGGTCGAGGAACAGGCCGGTATCCAGATAGTCGTAGAGGTTGACCCACAGACGGGCACCGTACTCCTGCACCTCCATCCGCTGCTGCTCTGAGTTCAGCTTCTGATACTGCTGTTTGCCTTCCTGGCGCTCGCGCACCTTCAGGATCACCTTCTCGCCGTCCATACCAGTCACCTTGATGGCGGCTTGCACCATGTCAAGCAGACGCTGACGGGTCTTCTGGGCGGGGATGTCCTTGGGCGCGGCGTACTCTTGTACCACCAGATAATCCTGATAGCGGTCGATGGCGGCGTTGTATTCCGGCAAGTCGGCATCATAGAGGCGATAGCAATCGATGCCCTCTTTGTTGGCCCACTTCTCGAGGGTTTTCAGATTCTTGCGCAGACGGTTGGCAAAGTCCTGTGCCACCTCTTTTTGGGAAGCCACGGAATCAAGTGCGATCTGGTAGTTACGCAGCTGACACTCGAGGGCGCCGTTGAACAGGCGATATTGCTTGTCGGCGCGCAGGCGCAGACAGCTGAGCAGCTCGGGCGATGCGGAAAGAATGGAGACTTTCCAACCCTGGAAGCTGCGACGCAGAGCATCGCCGAGGGCCTGATGCACTTCCAGCAGGGCCGGAAATTCGCCAAGACGCTCGCCATAAGGCGGGTTGGAGATAAGCATACCGACCTGGCGGGCCTCCCCTGTCTCCCCTTCAACAACAGCAGGCATCGGCAGCGGGTTCTCCAGCTTGGTGACATCGGCTTGCTTGAAGGTGATGAGGTGGGCCACACCGGCCGCTTTGGCGTTGTCGCGCGCTTTGAGCAGCACTCTCTGATCGGCATCGCAACCAAACAGCTTCACTTCACAACGCTGCATGCCACGTTTGGCGCGCACTTGCGCTTCCATCATCAGGCTTTGCCACAGCTCGCTATCATGCTGCAGCCAGCGATCGAAACCGAAGCGCTCGCGGCGCAGAGCCGGCGCCATGTCGGCGGCGATAAAGGCCGCTTCAATCAGCAAGGTACCGGAACCGCACATGGGGTCCATCATGGGCTCACCGGCCCAGCCGCTACGGGCAATCATGGCACAGGCCAGGTTCTCTTTGAGCGGTGCTTCACCTGTGCCCTGACGATAGAAACGCTGATGCAACGCCGGGCCTGACAAGTCCAGCGTGATATTGGCCTTGCCTTTGCCCAGGTGCGCCATGATGCGAATATCCGGCGACTTTTTGTCCACGTCCGGACGCACGTGACCGCGCTTGGTGAAGCGGTCGACGATGGCATCCTTGATCTTCAGCGCGCCATATTGGGTATTGCGAATGGCAGGGTTGGTACCGGTAAAGTCCACCGCGATGGTAGAGGTACCGGAGAAGTGCTCTTCCCAGGGGATTGTGTGGGCGCCCAGATAGAGATCCAGATCGTCGTTCATCTGGAACTCGGAGAGCACCAGCACGATGCGGGAGGCAAAACGGCTCCACAGGCAGGCCTTGTAGCCAATCGCCAGTTCGCCTTTGAAATGGACGCCAGCCACGGTCTCACGGACCTGCTCTGCGCCAAGATTGGTCAGCTCATCGGCCAACAGGTTTTCCAGCCCCTTGGGGCAGGTTGCAAAAAATTCTTTCATCACGCTCACGGAGAACCCATAAAAATAGTGCCGCATTATACCTCATCAGGCGGGCTGGAGCATGCAAAAGTCGGAGGGGAAACCGCGGATGGAACAGGCTTGAAATCGATAGATGATTATCAGAGATAAGGATGCGGGATGATGCAGCAAAAAACGGGCGCATCCCACGCACCTTAGATAGAGGACGCCATGCTGGTTGGTCGATAATGAGTGGTCAACATGCAGATAATGAAAGATGCCGGGGCGAAGTGACAGATTATAAACGGAGTGATGCCATATCTCAGCTGACCTGACGATATTGCTCGGTCACGGTAATACGCTGTTTCATCCGGTTATTCATCACCTTGATCACCCCGAAACGCGGCAAGGTTTTACTGGTGGTCAATGCCAGATCGGCAGTGAGGTTCAAACAGACGCTAGCCTGATCCCCTGCCTCAATGACCATAAATTCGCCGTTGCCATGGGGTGTATTCATCAAGACCAGATCACCGTTTTGCGGGATCACTTGCGGATGCTGTTCACAAAAAAACCAGCTTTGCGGCATCAGGGGTTTATAGAAGCGACTGACAGCGATGGCATTGAGCACCAGCTGCACCTGATGGGGGATACTCCACTCAAGTTCGACCGCTTTATCCATCAGCTGATAATAAAGGGCCGCATCATCGACACAAAAAGGCTGGGTGGCAAACGAGTTGGGCACCAATTGTCTCCCTTTGTACTCGGTCGCAAATAACATGTTATCAGACAGGTCCAACATCAGACGGTCACTCTGGGCATCATAGTGCCATTGCCAGCTATCGGTCGGTTGGATAAACATGTTGGAGCCCTTACTTGAATTTCGTCTGTTGACTTTATTCCATGTAGATAAAATCAGCAACGTCAAATAAAGGGCTCCCCACTATTTCTTATATATTGGTGACGATCTCTTTGACCAGTCCCGGCCCCTTATAAATAAAACCGCTATAAATTTGTACCAGACTGGCACCCGCCGCCAATTTTTCACGGGCAGCCATGGCACTATCAATACCACCCACCCCGATAATTGGCAGAGCACCATTGAGCGCCTTGGCCAGATGCCTGATCACCTCGGTACTCTTGTGTTGCAACGGACGACCGCTCAGGCCACCCGCTTCACCGGCATGGGGCATGTCATAAATCATCTCGCGCTCGAGGGTAGTATTGGTAGCGATAACCCCATCGATGCCATTTCGCACCAGCGAAGCGGCCACCTGATCTATTTCTGCAAGGCTTAAATCCGGGGCAATTTTAACCGCCAGCGGCACGTACTTCTTATATTGGGCGGCCAGCTCTTGCTGACGCACCTTGAGGGCGGCCAGCAATTCATCCAGCGCCTCGCCATATTGCAGCGAACGCAAACCCGGGGTGTTGGGGGAAGAGATATTGACGGCAATATAACCGGCGTGATCATAAACCTTGTCCATGCAGATCAGGTAATCATCCTTGCCCTGTTCGATGGGAGTGTCTTTGTTCTTGCCGATATTAATGCCGATGACCCCCTGATATTTGGCCTCTTTGACCTTGGCCACCAGATGATCCACCCCCTTGTTGTTGAAACCCATCCGGTTGATGATCCCCTCTGCGGGAATAACCCGGAACAAACGGGGCTTATCATTGCCGCTTTGGGGTCTGGGGGTGACAGTACCGACCTCGATAAAGCCAAATCCCATGGCGCCCAGCGCGTCAATGCACTCACCATCTTTATCCAGACCGGCCGCCAATCCCACCGGATTGGCAAAAGAAAGCCCCATGACAGTGACGGGGCGTTTCGGCAAATTCTGGCGGAAGAAACAATCGAGTGGCGTACCGAGAAGGCGGGGCAAATATTTCATGGAGAGATCGTGGGCCTGTTCCGGATTGAGCTTGAACAGGAAATGCCTGGCGATGGGGTACAACATCTTTGCTCCTTAAAGAAAGCCCCGGCAACTGGCCGGGGCTTTGGGTGTAATGTCGGTGTCATGCCTTAATCTGGCAATTAAAGAGCCCGACAATTCAACTGGAGCAGGTTCAACTCTCGCAAGGCCACCGAGAACTTGGCGAACTCGTGAGTACTGGTGGTCTTGAAGTCGGCCAACATATGGGTCCAACGGGACAAGAGTTGCTCATGCTCCGAAATCCAGTCGGCCAGTATGGTAGCGCATTCTCCCTGATCTTTGCACCCTTCCAGTACCACTGAAGTGAGAATGCGTTGCTGCCAGTCCAGATCTTCGCGGAAGGAAGCGCGCGCCATCGCCTGCCAATGGTTGCCCACCGGTTGATGGTTGATCTGATCGAGGAACCAGTGCAGATCCAGCTTGGCGCCGAGGCGATAGTAGACATTGGCAGCGCGCAGGATATCGGTCTTGTGCTCCGCGGCAATCTGCGCCAGATCCAGACTGGAGAAGAGGCTGCTCATATGGGCGACCTGACGGGCAATGGCCTCGGGCACCTGTTTCTCCATCCACTTGGCAACAACCTGACGATGCTCTGCCACTTCACTCTCATCCATCACCTCGTAAAGGTGCTTCCCTAAGGTCTCGAACGCCGGACGGAAGAAGGCGATATTCTCGCTGATGCTCCAGCTGCGATTGCGGGCGCGCAGGAACCAGCGGGTGGCACGGCGTACGATACGGCGGCTGTAGAACATCAGCTCAAGCTGAGTCTGGGCATCCACCAGGTTGTCGCACCCTTCGATATCACGCCAAAGCTTATTCATGCCAAACACTTCGCGGGCCATGGCAAAGCAGCAAGCCACTTCCGCCACCGAGGCACCGGTCTCATCCTTCATCCGGCTGGCAAAGTTGAGCCCCATGTCGTTGACCAGCATGTTGGCTACCCGGGTAGCGATGATCTCGCCGCGCAGCGGATGCTGGGCAAGCTGAGCACCGAACTGCTGCTGCACCTTGGCCGGGAAACTGGTCACCAGCATATTGGCCAAGAAGGGCTCGTCGGTCACTTCCGGGCAGTTGAGCTGCTCTTTCAGCACCATCTTGCCGTAAGCCACCAGCACCGCCAGTTCGGGGCGGGTCAGTCCCTGCCCTGCCGCCATCCGCTCGGAAAGCTCCTCATCGGATGGCAGGAACTCCAACGCACGGTCCAGCTTGCCTTCCCGCTCCAGCCCCTGAATAAAGCGCTGTTGCTCTTTCAGTTGTTCAGAGCCGCGGAAGCTGGTGACCGAGATGGACTGGGACTGGCGATAGGCGTTGGTGATGACAATCTGCGCCACATCGTCGGTCATCTCGTAGAGCATCTGGTTGCGCTGCTTGAGGGTCAGGTCCCCTGCCGCCACCAACTGGTTCAGCAGGATCTTGATGTTCACCTCGTTGTCGGAGCAATCCACCCCGCCCACGTTGTCGGTAAAATCGGTATTGATGCGACCGCCCTGACTGGCGTACTCCACCCGGCCAAGCTGGGTAAAGCCGAGGTTGCCTCCCTCACCCACAATACGGGCCCGCAGATCGCGACCATTGACTCGCAGTGCGTCATTGCTGCGATCGCCCACTTCCCCATTGCTCTCGCGAGCGCTCTTCACATAGGTGCCGATGCCGCCGTTCCACAGCAGGTCGACATTGAGGCAAAGCAGCGCCTTGATCAGCTCGTTCGGCGCCATGCTGGCCTTGTCGGTGCCGAGCAGTGTCTGCATTTCCGGGCTCAGCTTGATGGACTTGGCGGAACGCAAGAAGATGCAGCCCCCTTGTGATATCAGCTCGCGGTTGTAGTCATCCCAGCTGGAACCCGGCAGATCGAACAGGCGCTGGCGTTCGACAAAGCTCTTGGCCGCATCCGGGGTCGGGTCAACGAAGATGTGCATGTGGTTGAACGCGCCCACCAGCCGGGTGTGCTCGGAGAGCAGCATGCCGTTGCCGAACACGTCGCCGGCCATGTCCCCAATCCCCACGCAAGTGAAGTCGGTGGTCTGGCAGTTGACGCCAATTTCACGAAAATGCCGTTTGACCGACTCCCAGGCACCGCGGGCGGTGATACCCATCTTCTTGTGGTCGTAACCGACCGAGCCGCCGGAGGCGAATGCATCGCCGAGCCAGTGACCGTATTCGAGGCTTATTTCGTTGGCGATGTCGGAGAAGGTCGCCGTGCCCTTGTCGGCGGCAACCACCAGGTAGTAGTCATCCTCATCGTGACGCACCACGGATTTGGGCGGGATCACATCGCCGCCGATGATGTTGTCGGTCACATCGAGCAGGCCACGAATAAACAGGCGATAACAGGCCTTGCCCTCCTCCTGGATGACTGCACGGGGCGCCCCCACCGGCATCTGTTTGCAGTAGAAACCGCCCTTGGCCCCTACCGGCACAATGACGGTGTTCTTCACCTGCTGGGCTTTCACCAGACCCAGCACTTCGGTGCGGAAGTCCTCTTTGCGATCGGACCAGCGCAGACCGCCACGAGCCACTTTACCCCAGCGCAAATGTACCCCTTCCACCCGCGGCGAGTAGACGAAGATCTCGAATTTCGGCAGCGGCAGCGGCATGTCGGTAATGCTGGAGGGAGCCAGTTTGAAGGAGATGTAGGGCTTGATGTTGCCCGCCTTGTCCAGCTGGTAGTAGTTGGTGCGCAGGGTAGCGTCGATCATTTCCACATAGCGGCGAATGATGCGATCGTCGTCCAGGTTGGCCACCTGATCCAGCTTGGCGGCAAGCTCCTCGTGCAGCTTGGCCTGTACCTTGGCGTCCTGCTTGCCAGCCGGGTCGAGGCGCTGCTCAAACAGGGTAAACAGCAGTTGGGCGATATCGGGATAACGGGTCAGGGTCTCTTCGATATAGGACTGGCTGAAGGAGACGCCGGTCTGACGCATGTATTTGGCGTAGGCGCGCAGCACCGACACCTGGCGGCCGGTGAGACCCGCCCCCAGCACCAGCCGGTTGAAGCCATCATCTTCCAACTGCTTGTTCCAGATGGCGGCAAACGCCTGCTGGAAGCGCTGCTGGCTCTGGGACAGATCAAAGGGCTGCTCGCCGTGCAGCAACATGGAGAAGTCGAGGATCCAGAACAGATCGCCCCCCGGAGTGCGCACCTGATACGGGGTCTCGCCAATCACCCGCAGTCCCATGTTCTCCAGCATCGGCAGCACGTCGGAGAGGTGAATGGGTTCGGTGCGATGGAACAGTTTGAGCCGTACCCGACGATCGTTCTCCTCCTCCTGCGCGCGGTAGAACAGCATGCCGAGGGGCTCGGCTTCGCTCAGGTTATCGAGCGCCATGATGTCGGCCACGGCAGAGCCCGGCAGCACATCTTCCTTGTAAGCACGCGGGAAGGCGGTACAGAAACGGCGGCGCAGCTCATTGCCACGGGCCTCGCCATAATGGGAGAGCAGCACGGAGTCGAGTCGGTCGTCCCAACTGCGGGCCGCTTCAATCAGGTTGTTCTGTACTTCGTTCACATCCACATCCACGTTGTTGTTGTTGACCCGCACAATGTAGTGGGTTCGCGCCAGCACCCCCTCGGTGAAGTAGACGTTGAACTCTACCTCTTCGTTGCTGCCAAAATAATTCTGCAAAATTTGCTGGGTCTTGATCCGCAGTGCGGTGTTGTAGCGTTCTTTGGTGACATAGACCATGCAGGAGAAAAAGCGACCGAAGACATCACGGCGCACGAACAGCCGCAGCATGTCACGCTCCTGCATTTCCAGCACGCCAAGACCGGTGGCCAGCAGCTCCTCTTCGCGGGCCTGGATCAACTCGTCGCGGGGATAGGTCTCCAGTACGTTCAGCAGCGCCTTGTAGGCGTGGGAGCCCTTCTCGTGGCCGGAGGCGGCCATGATGCGCTCGAGACGATGGCTGATGAGCGGGATCTGGGTCGCACTGGTGTTGTAGATAGAAGAGGCGTAGAGGCCGATGAAGCGATCTTCCCCGACCACCTTGCCATGCTCGTCGAAGCGCTTGATGCCGATATAGTCCACATAAGCCGGACGGTGCACCCGAGACTTGCTGTTGGATTTGGTGAGGATCAGCAGGTCAGCGCTCAAGGCGGCGTGGCGGGCACTGGCCGGCATGGAGCCAAGGCGTTGGCCCACTTCCTTGATGGAGTTCTTCATCAGACCCAGGCTGGAGCTGGCCTGCGGCAGGATCTCGTGATCCCCCTCCACCGCCTTGACATCATAACGGCGGTAACCCATCAGGGTGAAATTGTGGGCAGCCACCCATTTGAGGAAGGCCATGCAGGAGGCTACTTCCTCCTTGCTGACCGGGTGCTTGCGCTTGGGTAGCTCGTCGATGATCTCATTAAGCTTGGCCAGCATCGGCTGCCAATCGCCGACCGCCAGCGCCACTTCATCGGCCACGGATTTGAGTTCGGCAGCGAGCGTGGCCATCTGCTCCTCGCTGGTGAGGTGGTCGATCTCGATAAGGAAGGCGGTTTCAACGGATGTTTGTCCGGCGGTGTTATCAAGCGCCAGAATGGCGCCAATCTTGCCATCTCCACCGCGAATGAGGTGCAGCGGTTGGTGCAGCATCATATGGGCGGTGATATTGAGGCGCTTGAGGGCCATCCGGATGGAGTCTACCAGGAAGGGGGCGTCCTGCAGGATCACCTCGACGATGGTGTGGGGCGATTGCCAACCATGACGGGTCAGCTCGGGGTTGTAGACCCGGATATAGGGATCGGTGCCGGTACGCTGATTGAGGGCATTCCACAGGCTGAGTGCCGCACCGTAGAGATCGCTGTCATTGCGATCGTGCAGGTCGGAGCTCGCCATGTTGCCGTAAAACTTGGCAACGAAGCGCTCGACCAGAGAGGCACTTTTTTGGGGCAGCTTCTGATGGATCAGGCTGAGAACGTTTTCAAGCAGAACTGAGGTAGGGGCGTCTTTCAATGCCATTTTTATATTCCTTATCGGACGACATTCACCACCGACGCAGTGGCAACCACCCTGGTTACCCGCTGGTGCAGAGTTGTTGCGAAGTGTAATGAGTTGGATAAGGGAAGGCGAGGAAAGGCGCTATCGAGATGTTAAAAACAAGGTGCGGATCACGGCTTAAACTGTGAGATATTTTGCGAAAGACCGAAAAAACAGAAATTCCCACTACCTTTGTACCAGATCAGCGCATTGATAGTGACGAAAAGCAGATAAATAGTCGGTAATCTGTTCTTTTTTTGTTAATTCATGCGTTCCAGACTGATAAAGCGGTAATCGTCCTGAGTTTTCAGCCGAAAATAGCCATGCACACCATTGATGGCGACAAAGGGCCGTATTTTTTCTATGCCAAGTTCCAGGGTCAGCCCCTGTTCGCTGCGCACTACCAGCCGTCTGGCATGGCCCTGATACATCAGCATCACCTCGTCGCGGCTCAATGAGAGCCGAAAAGTAAACTGCTTCACGCTTGCTCCTGATCACACGACAAATCATACAATGGGGGCAGGGGCGTTAACGCCCCTGCCCCGTCTCGTCTTACTGCTGCAGTGCCTTGCTTACCTTCTCGAACAGATCCCGTGCCAGCCCATCAAGGTTGGCAAGACGGGTCAACTCGGCGCGGATAAGAGCCTTTCGCCCCTCATCCAGTCGTTTGAACTGGATAAGCGGAGTAATAAGGCGGGAGGCCACCTGCGGATTGACCTCGTTGAGCTCGATCAGCAGATCGGTCAGGAAGCGGTAACCGCTGCCATCCACCGCATGGAACTGCGCCTGATTGTTCATGGCAAAACTGCCGATCAACGCCCGCAGCCGGTTCGGGTTGCGAATGCTGAAGGTGGGGTGGCTCATCGCCTGTTGCACTTCGCCGAGCACATCGGCAGCCGGTTTGCTGCCAATCAGCCGCAGCCAGTTGTCCAGCACCAGTCCATCCTTGGCCCACTTCTCTTCGAAGTCGGCCAAAAGCTCGGAGCGACACGGCAGCAGATAACTGTTGGCCACCTGCAGCGCCGCCAGGGTGTCGGTCATGTTGTCGGCTGTTGCATACTGCTCGCGTACCAGCGCATCGGCATGTTCTGCATCCAGCGCCGCCAGATAGCCGAGCACCACCCCTTTAAGGGCTCGCTTGGCCATGTCGGCGTGCACCACCTGATAACCGCTCACATGCAGGCTCTGATAGGTCGCCGCCAATCGCGCGCCAAAGGCGGCGGCAAGACGGGTATGGATAGCATCACGCACCTGATGGATGGCATCGATATCGGCCACCTCGAACAACTCGGCCAGGGTTGCTTCACCCGGCAGTGCCAGGATTTCAGCCTTGAGGGCCGAGTCCAGCTCGCTATCGTCCAAAATGGCAACGAAGGCCGCCAGCAGGGTCCGGGAGAGCTCAACTCCCTGGCCGTGCTGCACCCGCGCCACCCCGTCGATGACCGCTTTGTTGATCAGCATCTGGGCCGCATCCCAGCGAGCAAACTCGTTGCGGGCAAAGCGCATCAGGAAGGCCAGTGCTTCATCGCTGTAGTCATAGTGCAGCTTGACCGGCGCGGAGAAGTCCCGCAGCAGGGAGGGAACTGGCTTGACCGGCACCTGATCGAATTCGAAAGTCTGCTCCGCTTCCAGCAAGTCGAGCACATGGCCGATGGCCTTGCCCTGATATTGCAGCGCAATGACGACACCTTGTTCGTCATAGAGCTCGATATCGAGCGGAATATGCAGCGGCAGCTTTTGCGGCTGATCCTGAGTCGGCGGGGTGTGCTGGCTCACGTGGAGGCGATAGATACCGCTGGCGGCATCGTACTCGTCGGTGACGGTCAGCTCCGGCGTGCCGGACTGGCTGTACCAGCGGCGAAAACGGCCAAGATCCACACCGGAAGCATCCTCCATCGCCTGCACAAAATCATCGCAAGTGGCGGCGGACCCATCGTGACGCGCGAAGTAGAGGCGCATACCGGCCTGGAAGGCATCTTCACCCAGCAGGGTGTGCATCATGCGGATCACTTCAGAGCCCTTCTCGTAGACGGTCAGGGTGTAGAAGTTATTCATCTCGATCACCACATCCGGGCGGATGGGGTGCGCCATGGGGCCAGCATCTTCGGCAAACTGCGGGCCGCGCACGGTACGCACATTGTTGATGCGGTTGACGCCACGGGAGCCCAGATCGGAGGAGAACTCCTGATCCCGGAATACCGTCAGTCCCTCTTTCAGGCTGAGCTGGAACCAGTCACGACAGGTGACGCGGTTGCCGGTCCAGTTGTGGAAATATTCGTGACCGATCACCCGCTCGATACCGTGGTAGTCGCTGTCGGTAGCGGTGGCCGGATTGGCCAGCACGAACTTGGAGTTGAAGATGTTGAGCCCCTTGTTCTCCATGGCGCCCATGTTGAAGAAGTCCACCGCAACGATCATATAAACGTCGAGATCATACTCGAGGCCGAAACGCTGCTCGTCCCAACGCATGGCGTTGATGAGGCTCTCCATGGCAAAACCGGCGCGATCCAGGTTGCCCTTGTCGACGAAGATCTCGAGGGCCACCTTGCGGCCGCTGGCGGTGGTGAAGTGGCTGCGCGCCACATCGAAATCACCGGCCACCAGTGCAAACAGATAGCTGGGCTTGGGGAACGGATCCTGCCACTGCACGAAATGACGGCCGCCGTCCAGCTCACCGCAGTCAACCTTGTTGCCGTTGGAGAGCAAGAAGGGAAATTGGGCCTTGTCGGCAGTAATGCGGGTGCTGTAGCGCGCCAGAATGTCGGGGCGGTCCAGATAATAGGTAATGCGACGGAACCCTTCCGCTTCACACTGGGTACAGTAGGCATCGCCAGACTTGTAAAGCCCTTCCAGCGCGGTGTTAGCGGCCGGATCCAGCAAAGTGACGATGGTCAGCACACATTCGGCCGGCAGGTTGAACAGGGTCAGACTGCTCTCGCCTTGCTCGTAGTGGTCACAGGGAATGCCATCGATGGCCACGCGCTTGAGGGTCAGTTGCTCACCATCGAGGACCAGGGGGGCATTGTGCTCGCCGTTGCGGCGAATACGGGTGATGGCGGTCACCTCGGTGAATGGCTCCTGCAACTGGAAATCGAGGTCAATGGTGTCGATCCAGTAGAGCGGCGCCTGATAATCCTGGCGGTATTTGGCCGTCATGGCCTGAGAGTGATCGGTCATTATTATCTGCTTCCACGCTTGTTAAAGGCGAGAAAGAGGCTGTCACAACCAACTGGCAGGGTCAAACACTTTGCATTCAGGCCGTTATGCCAGCAAAAGAAAGGGCGACTCGAGTCGCCCTTGTGCATTGTTTGTCACCTGATCAGCTGCGTTTGCTGGCCTTGACCAGGTCCGCCGTGATATTGGCCGCTTCGACGAGATACTCATCGGGCGCTTCAAAATCAGCAGGCAGATCATCCAGACTCTTCACCGTCGGCTTGCCAAGACGAACCAGACGCTCATTGGTGCGTTTGAGCGCTTTCTCATCCTGTTTTGCCTGTTCGGCAAGACGTTCCGCCTCGTTGAGGGAGACCGACTTCTTGTCTTTCTCCTCCTTGTAGTCGGCGATGTCCTGCATCACATAGGCAAATTCGGGATCCTTGGCGATCCGGGCATCGTGCGCCGCCTGCAACTTGGGCAGTACGCTGGCGAAGTTGCCGAGTTTCTCGTAGTTGGCGGAGGCAATCTTGTCCCACGGCAACGCATTGAACTCGCGGCTCTCGCCCGTCTCTTGTGGCGCAACCGGTGTCGGGAAGCTGATATCCGGCGCAACGCCCTTGTTCTGGGTACTGCCACCATCGATCCGGTAAAACTTGGCGATGGTGAACTGCACATGGCCCAGCGGCTGCTCGTAGAAGTCATAGACCTTGGCGAGGCTGCGATGCTGCTGCACCGTCCCCTTGCCGAACGAGTTTTCACCCAGGATCAGGGCACGGCCATAATCTTGCATGGCAGCAGCGAAGATCTCGGAGGCCGAGGCACTGTAGCGATCGATCATCACCGACATGGGGCCACCATAGTAGACATTGCCATCGTCATCGCCATTGACCGTGATACGGCCCATGTGATCACGAATTTGCACCACGGGACCGCTGGCAAAGAAGAGACCGCTGAGGGCCGACGCTTCGGTCAGGGCGCCACCGCCGTTACCGCGCAGATCGATGATCAGACCCTCGATCTTCTGCTTGTTCAGGCTGGAGAGCTCCTTGATCACGTCATCGTGCAGATTGACGTAGAAACTCGGGATCTCGATGACACCAATCTTCTTGCCTTCGGCGGTGATCACCTTGGACTTGGCGGCCCGGTCTTCCAGGCGT
The DNA here is from genome assembly GCF_000819885.1 of Aeromonas fluvialis. Lineage (GTDB taxonomy): Bacteria > Pseudomonadota > Gammaproteobacteria > Enterobacterales > Aeromonadaceae > Aeromonas > Aeromonas fluvialis. Next base: position 106,961 of record NZ_CDBO01000027.1, on the reverse strand, counting down.
ACCTTGTCGCGGGTCAGCTCGATCTGCTCGGTCTTGGCCGTTGCACCCTTGCCGCGCTGGATCTCCAGCTTCACTTTGCTCCCCTTGGGCCCCTTGATGAGCTCGACCACGTCATCAAGACGCCAGCCGATCACATCGACAACCTTGCCATCTTCCTGCCCTACCCCGGTGATCTTGTCATCGGGTTTGAGGTGGTTGGATTTGGCTGCCGGGCCACCGGGCACCAGCGAGCGGATGACGGTAAAGTCATCTTCTGCCTGCAACACGGCACCAATCCCCTCCAGCGAGAGGTTCATCTCGGTGTTGAAGCGATCGGCACTGCGCGGTGAGAGATAACTGGTGTGCGGTTCGATGGCGCGAGCGAAGGAGTTCATGAAGAGCTGGAAGACATCCTCGCTCTCGGTCTGGGACATCCGCTTGATGGCGTTGTTGTAACGCTTGCCAAGCAGCTCCTTGATCTCGGGCCACTCCTTGCCACTGAGCTTGAGGCTCAGGGCATCGAACTTGACCCGCTGACGCCACAGCTCGTTGAGCTCTGCTTCATCTTTGGGCCAAGCCGCCCCTTCCCGATCAAACACATAGTTGTCGGTCTGGGTAAAATCGAAGGGAGTGTCAAGCAATTTGAGGGCGTATTCGAACCGCTCATAACGCCGCTGCTGACTCAGGTTGAACATCTCGTAAGCGGGAGTCAGACGGCCTCTTTCGAGGTCGGTGTCAAAACCGTTACGGTACTTTTCAAAACGGCTGATATCAGAGGCCAAGAACAGGTTGCGGCTGTAGTCCAGATTCTCCAGATATTTATCGAACATCACGGAGGAAAAGGCATCGTCCAGCTTGAACTGTTTGTAGTGCGAGCGGGTAAACAGATTGGTAATTCGCTTGCTGGCCGTAGCATGTTGGCTCTCTTGAGCCAACACAGACAAATCACTCTCCTTGAGCACCGGCTCGATGGCCTGCGCAAGCCCGGCAAGCGCCAGGCTACAGGCTACGAGGGAAAAACGAATTACGCCATGCTTCAACATCTGTCTCCTTAGAGAACCAAGTGCTCTGATTTGACACGCACCATCATGCCGGTCTGCAGTTGGACCTGTACATCGTCCTTGGTCACTTCCTTGATGGTTGCCGGAACAGGGAATTTACCCATAACGACGCGCACATCCTGGCCGACTTTCAGGGTAGCGGCATCCACTTTAACCAGTGGCGCTTCGGCAGCAGGGGCCTTGGCGACAGCCTTCGGTTTGGCTGGGACATCAGCCTTCTCGGTTTTGCGCACGGCAGGACGACGGGGCTTCTTGGCCTTCTCATCCTTCTCTTTGGTATTGGTTCGACGGCTGGCGAATACGCGCTCTTTGCTCTCTTTGAGGGCTTGCTTGGCGTGCTCGATGTGCTCTTCGGTCAGCAATTCGCCCGGGTTGCCATCCAGATCAACGCGAGCCTGGCCAGCTTTGAGACCGTGCAGATAGCGCCAGCTGGAGGTGTATTGACGCAGTGCGGAACGCAGCATGGTCTTGGAGACTCTGGCATCGTCAGCAAGACGCTCGGCCAAATCCTGGAAGATGCCAATCTTGAGCGGCTTGGCCTCTCCTTCAGCAACGAAGCAGGCCGGGAATTTCTCGACCAGGTAGGCAACGATCTCTTTACTGTTCTTCAGCTTCTCAGTGTTTTCCATGTATAACCTTGGCTTTCATAAAAACGCACGGGCACGTCCCGAGCACAACAAAGGCCCCATTATAGAGAGCTTGGGGCCTTTTGCGAACCATCTAGCAATGACTTAGAGCATGCTTTCCAAAATTTGCACTGTTTCTTCAAGACCAATCCGGTCTTGCTGGTCGAAACGGTTAAAAACTGGACTGTCGATATCGAGTACCCCGATGATCTCGCCACCACGGCGCACCGGGATCACGATTTCCGAGTTGCTCGCGCCATCGCAGGCGATGTGACCTTCGAACTGGTGGACATCATCAATGAGCTGGATGCGCCCCTCTGCCACTGCCGTCCCACACACTCCTCGGCCGACCGGGATCCGCACACAGGCCGGTTTACCCTGAAACGGCCCCAATACCAGGGTCTCGCCCTGCAGCAGATAAAAACCGACCCAGTTGATCTCCGTCAGCTCCTGATTAAGCAGCGCGGAAAGGTTGGCCAGATTGGCAATTAGATCGCTCTCCCCCTCCAGCAGCGCCTTGGCCTGCTGGTTGAGGGTGCGATAAAACGGTTGTTTTTCAATCATGATTAAATGAACTTCACTCCCTGATGGTTTGGGGAAGGTAACGCCTGGCCGGGAAATTTCAAATATTTTTTCCACTCCCCACCTCTTGCGCCGTTATTCCCGGGCAACGGAAAGCGCCAATTGCTGGCGTTGACCATTACTCCACTCGATATTTAACAGCCAGACCATGACGGGTGACGTGCAGCTCCCCACCTGGGTCACCCCCTGCCATTGCCCATCTATTTGTTCAAAGCTCACCGGAATGGTGCCCATAAACATATCTTTGCCTTCGAGTGTCGCTTTCACCGGCTTGCTGGCCGGATCGCCCCCAGTAATAACAATTGCAAAGTCATGTTCGGCGCGCAGCGGTAATTCCTTGATGGCGACCGTCAGCGGCTTGTCGCCCACCCGCACACTGCAGCTGGTGTGGGAAAGATCACAAATCTGATCTTTTGTCTGGCCAGCGGGCACGCCGTTATCGGCTGAAAACCAGGTGCGGTAGGCAATCAGCGCCAATAACAGCGCCAATACCAGTGCGAGGTGCACAACTTTACGTGCGGTAAGTCTCTCTTTCATCCAAAACAGTCCGATTAAGATGCAATTAAAATAGTTTTTTGTGATCTCGAACAAGGTAAAACACTGCCATAACGAGACCGGACGGAGCCAAATATATCACTGTTTATACTGTTATTTTACCTGTCAGTTCAGTATCATCCCCATGCAGTTTTCATTTAGCCATCTTTTGCTTTTCCTTTCGTTAACATATGTTAACAACTGGTTGGCGGTGGCTGATGAAGCCAGTCCGGTTCGCCGGATACAAAACCAAACAACAGCAGCATCGGAAGCGGAATATAACGATGAGCCATACAACTAACCATCCTGAGTACAACTACACCGTTGTTCGCCAGTTTACCGTCATGACGATTGTCTGGGGAATTGTCGGCATGTCGGTTGGCGTACTGATCGCAGCCCAGCTGATCTGGCCTGCCCTCAACTTCGAGACTCCGTGGCTGACTTACAGTCGTCTGCGGCCCCTTCATACCAACGCAGTGATCTTCGCCTTCGGCGTCAGTGCACTGATGGCCACCTCGTTTTACGTGGTGCAGCGCACCTGTCAAACCAGACTGTTTGGTGGCCCGCTGGCGACCTTCGTCTTCTGGGGTTGGCAAGCCATCATCCTCTCTGCCGCCATTTCTCTGCCGATGGGTTACACCTCTGCCAAAGAGTATGCCGAGCTGGAGTGGCCGATTGATATCGCCATCACAGTGGTATGGGTCGCCTATGCCATCGTCTTCTTCGGCACCCTGATGAAGCGCACCACCTCCCACATCTATGTGGCGAACTGGTTCTTCGGTGCCTTCATTATCACGGTCGCCGTGCTGCACATCGTCAATAACATGGAAGTGCCACTCTCCGGCATGAAGTCCTACTCCATGTACTCCGGTGCCATGGACGCCATGGTGCAGTGGTGGTATGGCCACAACGCGGTGGGCTTCCTGCTTACCGCCGGCTTCCTGGGGATGATGTACTACTTCGTGCCCAAGCAGGCTGGTCGTCCGGTTTACTCCTATCGCCTCTCCATCGTGCACTTCTGGGCGCTGATCTCCCTCTATATCTGGGCCGGTCCGCACCACCTGCACTACACCGCACTGCCTGACTGGGCTCAGTCGCTGGGCATGGTGATGTCCCTGATCCTCTTCGTGCCCTCCTGGGGCGGTATGATCAACGGCATCATGACCCTCTCCGGCGCCTGGCACAAACTGCGTTATGACCCCATCCTGCGCTTCCTGATCGTCTCCCTCTCTTTCTATGGCATGTCGACCTTCGAAGGCCCCATGATGGCGATCAAAACCGTCAACGCCCTCTCCCACTACACCGACTGGACCGTCGGTCACGTGCACTCCGGTGCGCTGGGCTGGGTTGCCATGGTCTCTATCGGTGCGATCTATCACCTGATCCCGAACCTGTTCGGCCAGGGCCGGATGTACAGCGTCAAGCTCATCAACGTCCACTTCTGGCTGGCGACCGTGGGCACAGTACTCTACATCGTGGCCATGTGGATTTCCGGCGTGATGCAGGGTCTGATGTGGCGTGCAGTCAACGATGACGGCACCCTCACCTACAGCTTCGTGGAAGCCCTGCAGGCCTCCTATCCCTTCTATTTCGTGCGCTTCCTGGGTGGCTGCTTCTTTGTCACCGGCATGCTGCTGATGGCTTACAACGCCTATCGCACCATCACTGCGCCCAAAGGTTCCCTGGAACCTGTCGCCCAGCCCGCATGATTGAAGAGGTCAACCCATGAGCAACAATAACCGTCACGAGATATTTGAAAAAAGCGTTCCCATGCTGGTGGTCGGCATCATCTTCGCCATCAGCCTAGGGGGCCTGGTTGAAATCACCCCACTGTTCTTCCAAAAGCAGACCACCGAACCGGTGGAGGGCCTCAAGCCCTACACCGCTCTGCAGATGGAAGGGCGTGACATTTTCATTCGCGAAGGCTGCACCAACTGCCACAGCCAGATGATCCGTCCGTTCCGTGCCGAGACCGAGCGTTACGGTCACTACTCGGTCGCCGGTGAGAGCGTCTGGGAGCACCCCTTCCTGTGGGGCTCCAAGCGTACTGGTCCGGATCTGGCCCGAGTCGGCGGTCGTTACTCCGATGCCTGGCACCACGCCCACCTGATGAATCCGCGTGATGTGGTACCCGAGTCCAACATGCCAGCCTACCCCTGGCTTGATACCAATGTGTTGACCGGCGAGCTGACCGGCAAGAAGTTGGCGCTGTTCCGCGATAACTTTGGGGTACCCTACAGCGATGCAGACATCCAGGGCGCGGCAGAGGCAGTCAAAGGCAAGACCGAGATGGAAGCCCTCATCGCCTATCTCCAATCACTGGGCCACGCCCTGAAATAAGGAGCAGAAGATGGATTACGGCACTTTTCGCGGTCTGTATACCCTGCTGTTGATGGCCATCATGATCGGCATCATTGTCTGGGCCTACAGCAAGCGCCGCAAAACCTCTTTCGACGAAGCGGCCAATCTGGTGTTTGCCGATGATGAGCAAGCCGGTGCTGATAAAAAGAACGCAGGAGCGAAACAATAATGAGCACTCTGTTTAGTATTTTCGTAACCGTCATCACCCTAGGGACCATACTCGGCTGCTTCCTGCTGCTGATGTGGTGCCGCAAGGACAAGATGGGTGTTGAAGAAGGCAAGCCGATGGGCCACGCCTTCGACGGCATCGAGGAGATCAACAACCCGTTGCCGAAGTGGTGGACCTACATGTTCCTCTTCTTCATTGTCACCGGTCTGGTCTATCTGGTCGCCTTCCCGGGTCTTGGCAACTTCAAAGGCTTGCTGGGGTGGCAGAGTTCCAACCAGGATGTCCGTTCGCTGGCAGAATCCCGCGCCGCGACCGAATCGGCCAAGGCCGAGGGTCGTGCGGTGGAGTATGACCGCGAGGTGGCCAAGGCTGACGAGATCTATGGCGCCAAGTTCCGCGAACTGACCTATCAGGCGGATGGCAAGACCTACAAAGAGATCACCGAGATCGCCAAGGATCCGGAAGCACTCAAAGTGGGTCAGCGCCTGTTCCTGCAAAACTGTGCTCAATGCCATGGCTCCGATGCCCGCGGTGGTCGCGGTTTCCCCAACCTGACCGACAGCGAATGGCAATGGGGTGGCCAGCCGGATCAAATCAAAACCACCATCATGGGCGGTCGTCAGGGGATCATGGCGGCCTGGGGTGAAATCCTCGGCAAAGAGGGGGTACAAGAAGTGGCTTCCTACGTGCTGAGCCTCTCCGGTCGCAAGGTGGATCTGGTCGAAGCCAAGAAGGGTGAGGCGCGCTTTGCCGTCTGTGCCGCCTGCCATGGTGCCGATGCCAAGGGCAGCATCGCCGTTGGTGCGCCAGACCTGACCAACAGCATCTGGCTCTACGGTGGCTCCCGCGAAGTGGTGGTTCAGACCATCACCCACGGTCGTCACGGTGTGATGCCGGCCTGGAAAGATATTCTGGGTGAGGACAAGGTGCACCTGCTCGCCTCCTATGTTTACAGCCTGTCCCATCAGCCGGCTAAATAAAGGTTGGTTATATAAGTCGTATCATGTGATAAACACGTGATTACACAGCAAAAAGCCTCGACTCCTCGAGGCTTTTTGTTATCTTGTGTTGCGTAAAAGCCACCTTTCACGTTAATCGTTCGTTTCACGGTAGTAGCATTATGACCCAACCTTGGTACCGCCAATTCTGGCCCTGGTTTATCATCGCCCTCCCCACTGCCGCCGTTGTTGGCAGCATCGCCACCGCCATCATTGCCAGCAAGGATGGGGTCAATTTGGTGGCCGAGGACTATTACAAACAAGGGAAAGAGATCAATCAGGACTTAAGCAAGTTTGATCGATCCGAAGCCCTCAATATTCGCTTTTCGCTGGAAATGGTTGGCAACGAGCTGACCCTCAAACCCATCAGCGGAGATATTCCCGCCGGGCAAGCCCTCTATCTCTCCCTGTTTCACCCAACCCTGGCCGGTCAGGACAGCGAACACATGATCACCGCCGACGCGAGTGGTACCTATCGTTTCCATTTCGACAAACCGCGTACCGGCAAGTGGCACATTCGGGTCGATGCCTTTGATCACCAGTGGCGATTGCAAGAGACCGTCCAGCTGCCCACCCAGGCCCCTGTCGAACTCGACCCGAAAGGACGCTAGGTCATGACCCGCTGTTCTCACTGTGGCGAGCCTGTTCTCGCCATTCCCCCTGTAACATGCATCCTGCATTCAGGGGGCTATCAACCATGACACCTTGCTTCCACTGTGGCGAACCGGCCCCCCCCAGTAGTGACTATTATCTCGAGATCAAAGGAGTAGTTCGCCCCATGTGCTGCCCGGGCTGCAAGGCGGTAGCCGAGACCATCATGGAATGCGGTCTTGCCAGTTACTACGATCACCGAACCACCCCGGGCACCAAAGGGGATCTGGTGCCCGAGGAGCTGGCCGCCCTCACCCACTACGATCTGGCAGAAGTGCAGCAGGAGTTTGTTACCGACAGCGGCAATGTGCGCGAGATACAACTTACCGTCGAGGGGCTCACTTGTGCAGCCTGTGCCTGGCTGATCGAACGTCACCTGATGACCCTGGGTGGTCTGCGCTATATCAACGTCAACACCACGACTCATCGCGCCCGCATCAAGTGGGACCCGGCCCAGCTCTCGTTAAGCGACATCCTCAAGGGTTTTGCCAAAATAGGCTATCGCGCCTACCCATTTCAGGTTCATCAACAGGAGGCGCTGTACGCCAAAGAGGTGCGCAGCTACATGTTCCGGCTGGCCTTGGCGGGCCTCGGTTCCATGCAGGTGATGATGTGTGCCGTGGCACTCTACATGGACCTCTTCATCAGCGTTGAAGAGGAGTTCATGGTCTATTTCAAATGGATAAGCCTGCTGCTCTCCACCCCCATCATGATCTACTCGGCCCAGCCGTTTTATGTGGGCGCCTGGCACAGCCTGAAGCAGGGCCATCTGTCGATGGATGTATCGGTCTCACTGGCACTGATCGGTGCCTTTATCGCCTCCATGTGGGCCACTGTGTTCAATACCGGTGAGGTCTATTATGACTCCATAACCATGTTCGTCTTCTTCCTACTGCTTGGGCGTTTTCTCGAGCTCAGGGCCAGACGCAAGGCGTCGGAGTCGAGCTCCAATCTGGCGCGACTGGTGCCCATCATGGCGACCCGCATCGATGATGAAGGGGAACATGAGGTCGCGGCCAAAACCTTGCAGGTCGGCGATCGGGTACGGGTGTTGGCGGGCTCCACCTTGCCGGCGGATGGCTTCATTGTTGAAGGGCAAGCCAGCCTCAACGAATCCATGCTGACCGGCGAACAGTTGCCCCTGCTCAAACAGCTCGGTGATCCGGTCTATGCCGGCACCATCAATACGGATGCCCCACTGCAGATCCGGGTCAGCCACCGCATCGAAGCATCACGGATCGCCCAGATCATGCGGCTGCAGGATCATGCTCTCGACGACAAACCAGCTATCGCCCAGATGGCGGATCAACTGTCGCGCCACTTTATTCTGGTGCTACTGCTCATTGCCGCCGCAGTCTGGACCTTCTGGCACTTCCATCAACCGGATCAGGCATTCTGGGTGACCCTCGCCGTGCTGGTCGCCACCTGCCCCTGTGCGCTTTCGCTGGCCACCCCGACGGCGCTGACCTCGGCCACCGCCAATTTGACGCGCAAAGGGATATTGCTGCGCCGGGGACATGTGCTGGATATTCTGACCAAGGCCAATCGCATCGTGATGGACAAGACCGGCACCCTGACCACAGGGGAGATCAGCCTGACCGGCATCACTACCTTGGCAGAGGTTGACGAGGCACACTGCCTCGCCATCGCCCGGGCGCTGGAGGGGCAATCCGAACACCCTATCGCCCGCGCCTTCCGACTGCCCGCCGACAGCATCACCGTGCTGCCATCCGCCCGCGAAATCACCCCGGTCATCGGTCACGGCATCACAGCCTTGGTGGATGGCGTACGCTACCGCATCGGCAGTGCCCGCTGGCTTGGGCTGGACCCGGCGCAAGAGAACGGCTCTGGTCTGGCTATCTATCTGGCTGACGAGCAGCAGGTACTTGCCCGTTTCAATCTGCAAGATACCCTGCGTCCCGATGCCAGGACGCTGATCGCTGCATTCAAGGCGGCCGGTTTGCATACCACAGTCCTCACGGGCGACAGCTCTCTACAGGCCAATGAAATTGCCCGCGAGCTGGGTGTGGACGAGCTGGTGAAGGGGGTCTCACCCGATGGTAAGCTGGCCTATCTCAAGGCTCGGGAAACCAAAGGGGATATCAGCATCATGGTGGGGGATGGTATCAACGACGCCCCTGTGCTGGCCGGGGCTCACGCCTCCTTCGCCATGGCCGGTGGCACCGATCTGGCGAAAAACAGCGCCGATGCCATCCTGCTGGCCGATGACTTGAGCCGACTGCTGGATGCCAGAGCTCTGGCCCTGCGCACCCGCAAGATCATCATCGAGAACTTTGCCTGGTCCATTGGCTATAACCTGCTGGTATTACCGCTGGCCGCCAGTGGCTGGCTCCCCCCCTATCTGGCAGCGGCAGGCATGTCCCTCAGTTCACTGATCGTGGTGACCAACTCCATGCGGCTCAATCGATGACGATCGTGACGGAAAATAGCTGAAACGGTGGCCTGCCTCCGATGCAGGCCACATTTCTAACTGATAGCGGCTGGCCTCCTGCCCGAACAGGTTTACCATAGGGGACGCTTGCCAGGGATGAATGCCAAGGTATCTTTTCATGAACATAATTTTTGTCCTGATCCCCATCGCCATCCTGTTTGTGATCATCGCCGGGGTCGTCTTCTTCTGGGCCATTCGCTCCGAGCAGTTTGAAGATCTCGACCGGCAGGGGTCCAATATCCTGTTCGATGAGGATGATCCCCAACAAAAAGCCGTGACCCCCTCCTCTCATGACTCACAATCTTGATCTGCTGGGCGCCCTGCTGGTAGGGCTGGCGGGATCGGCCCACTGTATCGGTATGTGCGGTGGTGTCTCCGCCGCGCTCTCCATGGCAATCCCCGCCAACAAACAGCACTTGTGGGGGCGACTCGCTTATCTGCTCAACTACAACGTCGGCCGGATCCTGAGCTATGTCATGGCTGGCGCCTTGGCAGGGGGACTGCTGGCGAGCACCAGCGAACTGGGCGCCGGCAAACACGCCATCGCCGGATTGCGCCTCGTGGCGGCGCTGCTAATGATTGCCCTTGGCCTCTATCTGGCTGGCTGGTGGCAAGGGGTCTTGCTGCTGGAGCGGCTCGGCGCAAGAGTATGGCCCCATATCAAACCGCTGGCGGGCAAATTTCTTCCCTTTACCTCACCACTGCAGGCGCTGCCCTTTGGCATGGTGTGGGGCTGGCTGCCCTGCGGGCTGGTCTACTCAATGCTGACCTGGAGCGCGTCAGCGGGGTCGGCCAGTGGCGGCGCGCTGATCATGCTCTTTTTTGGCCTCGGCACCCTGCCCACCTTGTTCGCCTTGGGAGGGCTTGCCGATCGCCTCAGATACTGGCTAACCCTGCGCAGTTTGCGCCTTGGCGGTGCCCTGCTGCTCATTTTGTTCGGGGGTCATACGCTGTGGATCGGCATTGCCTCCTTTTGAAACCCTATCCAAAAGGGATGAGTTGATGGTAAACTTGTTTGATATAAATCAATTATTCGTATGAGCCTATGATCCCGGAAAAGAAACCTGGCAGACGTATCCAGAGCGGTGGCTGTGCAATTCATTGCCAGGATTGCAGCATCAGTCAGCTCTGCATCCCCTTCACCCTGAACGATATCGAGCTTGACCAGCTCGACAGTATCATCGAGCGCAAGAAACCGATCCAGAAGGGTGAAGAGCTGTTCAAGGCTGGCGACGAGTTCAAATCGCTCTATGCCATTCGTTCCGGGACCATCAAGTCTTACACCATCACCGAACAAGGGGACGAGCAGATCACCGCGTTCCACCTCGCCGGTGATCTGGTTGGTTTCGATGCCATCCACAAGCAGTCGCACCCCTCCTTCGCCCAGGCGCTGGAAACTGCCATGGTGTGCGAGATCCCGTTTGAAGTGCTCGACGAGCTCTCCGGCAAAATGCCCAAGCTGCGCCAGCAGATCATGCGTTTGATGAGTAACGAAATCATGGGCGATCAGGAGATGATCCTGCTGCTCTCCAAGAAGAATGCCGAAGAGCGCCTCGCCGCCTTCCTGCACAATCTGTCGGTACGCTTCTCGGAGCGCGGCTTCTCCGCCAAAGAGTTCCGTTTGGCTATGACTCGTGGCGATATCGGCAACTATCTGGGCCTCACTGTCGAGACCATCAGTCGTCTGCTTGGTCGCTTCCAGAAGTCCGGTCTCATCAGTGTCAAAGGCAAGTACATTACCGTGCTGGATCAGGTGGCACTTGGCATGATGGCTGGTGCAACCCGTCCTGCTTGCGGCTGATTTTCCCTCTTCACTCCTGATGAGCGGCCGGATCCTTTCCTCTGGAATGTGATCCGGTCCCTTCCCGCTCTCCCTCCTCCTGCGCTAAGCTGTATGAGCCAAGGCTCTATCATCATTGGACTTTTCCAAGGAGGAGAAGATGGTCAAATATCAGAACATTCTGGTGGTTATCAATCCGGAAGAGGAGCGTCAGATCGCCCTCGAGCGGGCAGTCAAAATCGCCGAGCTGGACACCAATGCCCATCTGACCCTGCTGCTCACCATCTATGACTTCTCGTATGAAATGACCGCCATGTTGTCGGTGGATGAACGGGAAGAGATGCGCCACGGCGTGATTGCGCAGCGTCAGGAGTGGCTGGATGAGCTGCTCACCCCCTACCGGGCACAAGGGATCGCCTGCGAGGTGAAGGTGGTCTGGCACAATCGCCCGTTCGAGTGCGTGATCCAGGAGGTGCTGGAGCAGCGCCATGATCTGGTGGTCAAGGCGACCCACCATCACAGCTTCCTGCAAACCTTCATCTTTACCCCCACTGACTGGCACCTGCTGCGCAAATGCCCCTGCCCGGTACTGCTGGTCAAGGAGGGGCACTGGAAGCGGGGCGGCAATATTATCGCGGCCATCAACTGCTCCAGTGACGATCCGGATCAAAAAACGCTCAACGAGCGGATCACCCAGGAGGGGAGCGATATTGCCGAGCTGCTGGGTGCCAACCTCTATCTGGTCAACACCTACCCGGGCACCCCGGTCAATGTCGCCATTGAGCTGCCGGAGTTTGACCCCAACGCCTATAACGAAGCGATCCGCAAACATCACGAAAGCCTGCTGCTCAGCCATGCCGACAAATTCGGGATTGGTCATCTCTGGACCCGGGTGGCTGAAGGGCTGCCGGAAGAGGTGCTGCCGGACATGGCCGAAGAGCTCGATGCCAATCTGATGATCATGGGCTGTGTCGGCAGGACCGGTCTCTCGGCCGCCCTGCTCGGCAATACTGCCGAACATGTGATTGACCGGCTATCCTGCGACCTCCTGATCCTCAAACCAGCAGATTACAGTTGCCCTATCGAGAGTCGACGAGCGCAATCATAATCGCCTTTTGACTCGGCACCTTGCCCTCCCCCGGGACATGGCTATAATAACGCGCTTATTTGTGTCCCGGGTTTTACGAGCATGCTAGAAGAGCTGAACGCCAAAGAAAAATACAGTTTCAATAAACTGCACAAGCGCCTGCGGCGCAATGTGGGTCAGGCCATTGCCGACTTCAACATGATTGAAGAGGGTGACAAGGTCATGGTCTGCCTCTCCGGCGGCAAGGACAGCTTCGGTATGCTCGACATACTGATGAGCCTCAAAGCCAGCGCCCCCGTCCATTTCGATCTGGTTGCCGTTAACCTGGATCAGAAACAGCCCGGCTTCCCCGAGCATGTGCTGCCCGAGTATCTGGACTCCCTCGGCATCGAGTACAAGATTGTCGAAGAGGACACCTACTCCATCGTCAAGGAGAAGGTGCCGGAAGGCAAAACCACCTGCTCTCTCTGCTCACGGCTTCGCCGCGGTATTCTCTACCGTACCGCCCAGGAGCTGGGTTGCACCAAGATAGCCCTTGGTCACCACCGCGATGACATCCTGGAGACCCTTTTCCTCAACATGTTCTACGGTGGCAAGCTCAAGTCCATGCCGCCCAAGCTGGTGAGCGATGATGGCAAGAACGTGGTGATCCGCCCGCTGGCCTACTGCAAAGAGAAAGATCTGGTGCGCTACGCCGACGTCAAAGCCTTCCCCATCATTCCGTGTAACCTGTGTGGCTCGCAGGAAAACCTGCAGCGTCAGGCTATCAAGCAGATGATGCAGGATTGGGATCGTCGCTTCCCCGGCCGTATCGAGACCATGTTTACCGCCATTCAGGACGTGATCCCGAGCCACCTGCTCGACCACAAGCTGTTTGACTTCAAGAGCATCAACCGCGACTCCGGCATCATAGATGGCGGCGACAAGGCGTTTGATCTACCCGAGATGCCAAAGGTGCCGCTACTGGCGATCGACGAGATGGAAATGCTGGATGTGATTGAAGTGCGCTAAGCCGACGCCACATGGCAAATGCCACGCAATAAAAAGGAGCGATGATCGCTCCTTTTTACTTTCTTGATCTGCCTGTGACGAAGATGGCACCGTCGCCGATATCAGCCCTTGTGCAGCCAGGGGATCAGCCGTAACACCTCTCCCGATATACGCAGCGTACCGCTGGCAAATGCCGCCAGCTGTTCATTGCTGATCTGCAGCTCTCCCTCCTGCCAGTCGACCGGTGTCTGACGGGCACCGTCCACCAGATAGGCCCGCCCCTGCGGCTCGATCATAGCAATTCGGATCCCCACCATATCGGGCAAGAAATATTTACCCACCATGCCTGCCATCTTGTCGAGCAGTGACTGCATCTGCTGCTGGCGGGTCGCCAGCTCCGCCACGGACAGCGCGGATCCATCCGGTGCACTGGCCATCACCTGCACCGTCATATCGCAGATGGGATGCTCTTCTTTCAGGCCGACCGTCACAATCCCCTTGTCGAGGTTGAGATCTTCATCAAAAGGCAGCCTTAATTCGCTATCGACCGTTACCTCACCCGCAACTTCCTTGCTGTCAGTTGCAACCCGGGCAAAGGTGAGGCCGCAGCGCTGGCCATTTTGCGGATCGGTCAGATAAAACCCCAGTCTGGCGTGACCAAACTCCCCTTTGGCAAAGGTCTTCATCTGGCTGTAGAAGGTGCTGTATTGCAGATCCAGCACCGGCGCTGCCAGTGCCAACCCTGGCAGCAAGAGGCTCGCCAGTAGGGTATGGCGCAAAGCCTGGGTCACTCCATATTGACGGGTCATTCAACGTCCTTTTGCATCATGCATTGAAATGATTGGGGCCTTCAGTCACCGCATTAACCTCTACCCCCACCCCGCAGAGATCCCGATAGAGGATCCCCTTGCAGTTAAAGTAGAGCGGTGCCACCCAGATAAGCCCCAACCCCATGGGGATCAGAGCCAGGAAGAAGAGCACGGTCATCACCCCATGGAACAGCACAATGGTGGGCCAGCCACGCATAAAGAGCTTGAGAGAGACCACAATGGCCTGGGGGGGAGTCAGGCCACGCTCCAGCACCAGGGGGACGGTAAAGAGCAGCCCCATGCCGATCAGGGCCGAGGGAATAAAGGCCAATACGGGGGGCAACCCCAGCAGATCAAACAGCGGGCCAAACAGGCTGGTCAAGGCGCTGCCCAGCAGGCTCAACATGCCGAGACGCACAAAGTGGCGGAAAAAGTCGAACACCTGGTTCGCCCGGGCCCGCACGCCGACCGACTGTTGCAACCCCAACATATCGAGGGCACTGGTCATGGGCGCCATCATCACTGTCATCAGCAGACTCAGCAACATGGCCACGTTCATCTGGCTGTCGTCCCCCAGATAGGGCACCAACAGCACATTGCTAAGCAGGATCCAGGTTGCCGTGACACCGACAATCGCCAGCAGCAGGCCAAATCCGGTACGGCGGGTCTGTTGCCAGCCTTCCTGGATGACCCCTTTCAAATCAAGGCGATAGCTCTGGTTCAGAGACTGCTCAAGGGAGCCGCCAATACGCATTTTATTACTCAATTGACTGTCCAATATCGAAAACGACCAAATCAGGTGGCACATTATAGCGATTTGGCCTGCTATTCGTAGCCGTTTTTCCTGCCCTCTCGCGGCTAATTCGGGCCAAAAAGCCTTTAATTTCATGTGTCGACTGCATAGAATGCGACCCTCTTTCAACACGATGGCCACTGGCTGGGGTGAGACTGGCGGATGATGAACAATCCACAGGTAATTGTCGCGCTGAACAAGATCAGCAAAAAATACGATGGCAAGGTGATCCTGAGTGACCTTGACCTTGAAATCTATGACGGTGAATTTCTTACCCTGCTGGGCCCCTCCGGCTGTGGCAAGACCACTCTGCTGCGCCTGCTGGCCGGGCTCGAATCGGTCGATGGTGGCACCCTTCATCTGGCCGGTGACGAAATCACCCATATCCCCGCCGAACACAGACACATCAACACCGTGTTCCAGAGCTATGCGCTCTTCCCCCATATGACGGTGTTTGAAAACGTCGCCTTTGGCCTCGAGATGCAGAAAGTGCCTGCCAGCGAGATCCGTCAGCGGGTCGAGGAGACCCTCGCCATGGTGCAGCTCACCGAGCTCGCCAACCGCCGCCCGGATCAGCTCTCCGGCGGTCAGCAACAGCGGGTCGCCATCGCCCGCGCCGTGGTCAACAAGCCGCGCCTGCTGCTGCTCGATGAATCCCTCTCGGCGCTTGACTACAAGCTGCGCAAGCAGATGCAGAGCGAGCTCAAGGCACTGCAGCGTCGCCTCGGCATTACCTTTGTCTTTGTCACCCATGATCAGGAAGAGGCGCTCACCATGTCTGATCGCATCCTGGTGATGGAGGGGGGCAAGATCATCCAGCGCGGCACCCCGCGCGATATCTACGAATCGCCAGCCAATCTGTTCGTGGCCCGCTTTATCGGCGAGATCAACGTGATGGATGGCAAGCTGATCAGCCAGCGTGAGCCCGGTATCTGGCAGGCCGAGGTGGAGGGGCGCGAATGCCTGCTCCATACCACCTTGCCATTCCAGCCAGACGACAAGGTACTGGTGCTGCTTCGCCCGGAAGATCTGCGCATTCTCGATCAGGATGACGATCAGAGCGTTGCGCTGCGGGGCAATATCAGCGAGCGCAACTACAAGGGAGCGACACTGGATTCGCTGATCAAACTCGCAAGTGGCAAACAGCTGCTTATCTCCGAGTTCTTCGACGAGGATGACCCCGACTTTGACTACCGCCTGGGTCAGGAGGTGGCGATCCACTGGGTCGACAGTTGGGAGGTCGTGCTGCCCTATGAGCCTCATTAATTCCCCTGTCGGGCACACCCGGCCCAGCTTTGCCCACAACGGTTTTCGCAACGGGGCCATCGCGCTGATCCTCGGCTGGCTGACGCTATTTGTCTTTTTGCCCAACCTGATGATCATCGGCGTCAGCTTCCTGACCCGTGACGAGTCCGAGCTTATCGCGCCGCTCTTTACCCTGAGCAACTATGGCCGCCTGCTGGATCCCCTCTACTTTGAGGTGCTGCTCCACTCCCTCTGGCTGGCGCTGCTCGCCACCGCCATCTGCCTGCTGGTGGGCTACCCCTTTGCCTGGCTGCTGGCCCATCTGCCAACGCGCATCCGCCCGTTGCTGCTGTTTCTGGTGGTGGTGCCGTTCTGGACCAACTCCCTGATCCGTACCTATGCGCTGAAAGTACTGCTTGGCACCCGGGGGCTGATCAATGGCTGGCTGCTGGATCTGGGGCTTATCGAGCGACCGCTGCAGATGATGTATACCGAGGTGGCCGTCATCATCGGGCTGGTCTATGTGCTGCTCCCCTTTATGGTGCTGCCGCTCTACTCCAGCATCGAGAAGCTGGATGGCCGTTTGCTGGAGGCGGCGCGAGATCTCGGCGCCAACGGTTGGCAGCGGCTGGTGCGGATCATCTTGCCCCTCACCCTGCCCGGCATCATCGCCGGTTGTCTGCTGGTGTTCCTGCCCGCCATGGGGATGTTCTATGTCTCCGACTTGCTGGGGGGCGCCAAGCACCTGCTGATCGGCAACCTGATCAAGACCCAGTTCCTCAACAGCCGTGACTGGCCCTTTGGCGCGGCCATCAGCGTGATGCTGACGGTGCTGATGGCGCTGTTGGTCTACTGCTACTGGCGGGCGGGCAAGCTGCTCAGCAAGAAGGGGGGACTGGCATGATGCGCGCGCTGAAGGCTCTGCTGTTCCTGCTGCTGGTGTTTGGCTATCTCTATGTGCCCATCGGGGTGCTGATCGCCAACTCCTTCAACCTGTCGAAATATGGCATCGACTGGCGCGGCTTTACCCTGGGCTGGTATGAGAAGCTGTTTGCCAGCGCCAGCCTGATGCAGGCGGCCCAGCACTCCCTGACCATCGCCGCCCTCACCGCCACCGCAGCCACTCTGATCGGCACCCTCACCGCCGTGGCGCTGTTTCGCTATCGCTTTCGCGGCAAGCAGTACGTGAGCGGCATGCTGTTCGTGGTAATGATGTCCCCCGATATCGTGATGGCCATCTCCCTGCTGACCCTGTTTGTGGTGACCGGCATTGCGCTGGGCTTCTGGTCGCTGCTGATCGCCCACATCACCTTCTGCCTGCCGTTCGTGGTGATCACCGTCTACTCGCGGCTGTGCGGTTTTGATGTGCGGATGCTGGAGGCGGCGCGGGATCTGGGGGCTGGCGAGTGGATCATCCTGCGCCGCATCATACTGCCGCTGGCGCTGCCGGCGGTGATGGCGGGCTGGCTGCTCTCCTTTACCCTGTCGCTGGACGACGTGGTGGTGAGCTCCTTTGTTACCGGCCCGGCCTACGAGATCCTGCCCCTCAAGATCTACTCCATGGTCAAGGTGGGGGTCTCCCCCGAGGTCAACGCCCTGGCCACCCTGATGCTGCTCGCCTCCCTCGGGATGGTACTGCTGGCACAACTGTTACTGCGCAAACGGCAGGGCTGACCCTGCCCGTTTCGTCCCCGCCACCTTTGGCGAACTCTGTCACGGTGGGCCGCAAGGCCCCATCACCCCAAGGAGTTGTTGATGACAATCCAACACAAGGCCGGCGCCCTGCTGGCAGCCGCCCTCACCCTCACCACCCCGCTGCTGAGCCAGAGCGCTCACGCGGCCGACGATAAGGTGGTCTACTTCTACAACTGGTCAGAATATGTGCCGGATGGCCTGCTGGAGCAGTTCCAGCAAGAGACCGGTATCAAGGTGATCTACTCCACCTACGAATCCAACGAGACCCTCTACGCCAAGCTGAAAACCCATGGCGACGGCTATGACGTGGTGGTGCCCAGCACCTACTTCATCTCGAAAATGGCCAAGGAGGGGATGCTGCAGCCGCTGGATCGCGCCCAGCTGCCGAACTTCAAGCACCTCGATCCCACCTTGCTCAACCACGAGTACGATCCGAACAACCGCTACTCTATCCCCTATATCTGGGGCGCGACCGGTATTGGCACCAACACTGACATCATCGAGCAGCCGGTCACCCGCTGGAAACAGCTCTGGGCGCCGGAGTGGAAAGAGAGCCTGCTGCTGATGGATGATGCCCGCGAGGTGTTCCATATCGCACTGGTGCAACTGGGCTACAGCCCCAATACCCAGGACAAGGCGCAGATCGCCGAAGCGTTCGAATACCTGAAAAAGCTGATGCCCAACGTTAAGGCATTCAACTCTGACAACCCGGCAGATCCCTTCATCGCGGGTGAAGTGAACATCGGCATGCTGTGGAACGGCTCGGCCTACGGCGCCCAGCTCGAATATCCGGCCATCCAGATGACCTACCCCGAAGAGGGGGCCGTGCTCTGGATGGACAACCTCGCCATCCCGGCCAAGGCCAAGCATGTGAAAGAGGCGCACGCCCTTATCAACTTCCTGATGCGCCCCGATGTAGCGGCCAAGGTGGCTGAAACCATCGGTTACCCAACCCCGAACAAGGATGCCATCCCCTTGCTCTCTCCGGAGTTCAGAAACAATAAAATAGTCTTCCCAAGCGACGAGACCAAGAAAAAAGGGGTGTTCCAGTCTGACGTCGGCAACGCCTCTCAGCTCTACGAACAGTACTTCCTGCAGTTGAAAGCCATGGTGGCGAAGGCGGGCTAAGTCAGCTTTCTATTCGGCTCTGACGGGGTCAATGAATTAAGGGGGCACTGTTTGCCCCCTTCTCTTTTTAACCACCAGCACCATTTCTCGGCGCAACACTCATTGACACCGAGAGGGACGGGAAGCCTCGATAAACGGCAAAACTTGTTAAGCCAGCCCCCTTGTAGCGCCTCCCAAGCAGCCAAGTGCAGCGAGGCAGTTGAGAAGCCGTGTTCAACACCACGTTTGCCAGAACCTGACACGAATGAGCATC
The DNA here is from genome assembly GCF_000819885.1 of Aeromonas fluvialis. Lineage (GTDB taxonomy): Bacteria > Pseudomonadota > Gammaproteobacteria > Enterobacterales > Aeromonadaceae > Aeromonas > Aeromonas fluvialis. The sequence goes on along the minus strand of NZ_CDBO01000027.1, from coordinate 87,768 downwards.
ACCCTGGCTTTTATCGCGGTGCGGCTACTGCCGTTGCGATGTATCAAAGAAGAGGCTGGCAAGCAGGAGAGGCGGCAAAGGGCTGCAGGGTACGAAGAGCTGGACGTTGCTGTGGTTGAAGCTGGAGAAGAAGGCCGCGCCGAATATGGCATAGCGATACTGGGGGGCTGGAAGCAAACGGGGCGAGCCTGGCTTGGGGGTTATGGGAGGGCTGATGTAGGTACAGACCCTCCTGGCAGGCGATGATCTGGTGCTGTCTCTTGAGCCACACGAGTTGTGTTCAAGAGACAGCCATGGAAATCCTTTATAGAGGATGCTACTGGCAATTAGCCAAACAGATGATTACTGACGATAAAGAGACCGCCTGAGAGCAGCATGGTCATCGGCAAAGTCAGCACCCAGGCCATCAGAATGGTCTTGATTGTCTGGCTCTGCAGGCCCGATTTGTTGGCCACCATGGTACCCGCCACCGCAGAAGATAGGATGTGAGTGGTGGATACCGGCATACCGGTCAAACTGGCCACACCGATGGCACTGGCCGCGGTGATCTGGGCCGCAATACCCTGGCTGTAAGTCATGCCAGTGGAGCCGATCTTCTCCCCCACGGTATGGACGATGCGACGCCAGCCCACCATGGTGCCGCAACCGAGTGCCAGCGCGATGGAGACGATGACCCAGGTTGGTGCATACTCAGCGGTCGCGGTCAGATCCTTGCGCCATTTGGCCAGATCGGTCAGCTCCTTGGCCGGCAGCGGCAGCTTGGCAACCTTGCGGGCTGTGTCATCGATACAGAGCAGCAGACGACGGACTTCACGGCGATCAGTCAGGCTCATCTGCTCGTAGGTGCGCACGGCAGCCAGACGGGCATCCAGGGTAGCCATCGCCTGCAGCACGCCATCGGCGGAGCAGTGGGTCATCAGCTCTTCCTGGGCGATTGCCGGCGCGGAGAAGTTGATCACACCCGCGATGGCAGACTGGTTGCGCTGGTAGATCTCCATGATGCGCTGGTTGGCATCCTGGGTCCGGTCCAGATCATAGGCGCGGCTGTTCATGTCCAGCGCGAAATAGGCAGGTGCCATGCAGATCAGCACCAGCATCACCAGACCGATCCCCTTCTGGCCATCGTTGGAGCCGTGCACGAAGCTCACCCCCATGGCGGAAGCCACCAGGGTCAGACGGGCCCAGAACGGCGGGTGTTTCTTGCCATCCACCAGCTGACGCTCTTCCGGCGTTTTATGGATCTTGTCGCTGGTCCAGATGCGCTTCATCGCCAGCAGCAGCAAGGCCGCAATGATGAACCCAATGGTGGGAGAGATGATCAGAGAGAGCATGATATCGATCGCCTTGCCCACGTTGATCCCTTCGGTCACCGGCTGGTGAGTGATCCAGGCATAGGCGCCGCCGACCCCCAGGATGGAACCGATCAGCGTGTGTGAGCTGGAAGCCGGGATCCCGAAATACCAGGTGCCCAGATTCCACACGATGGCAGAAAACAGCAAGGAGAAGACCATGATCAACCCCTGGGTTGAGTCCATTCCAAGCAGCAAGTCGATGGGCAGCAAATGGACAATGGCATACGCCACACCCAGGCCGCCAAACATGACGCCAAAAAAGTTGAAGATACCCGATGCGACAACCGCCAGATGAGCCGGCATCGCCTTGGTATAGATAACCGTTGCTACCGCGTTGGCGGTATCGTGAAAGCCGTTGATAAATTCATAGGCAAGCACAAAAAAAACGGCTAATACCAAACCGATTGACCACCACAAACCCAAACCACTGAACATTTCAAACATAAAAAAAGCCTGTTTATGAGTTGCGGCGGATTATGCCAGATGGCGGCCAACACCATAGCCACCCTTGAAATATTTCAGTCATAAAAATAAAGAGCTTTTTAGAAAAAAATATCTTAACTCCAGTCAACATCTGGCTTGCCATGGATTAATTAAAGCCATCATTGATGGCAGGAAAGGGGCAATATCGCGGATATTCCAACTAATAACTTCATTTAGATGACGCTTTTATGACAAAAAATAGGGCAAAAAGAGTGAGAAAACATAGTTGCCCAGCCAATCTCATCCGGCCAGAGCGCCAAACGCCATATCCGTTCGATTCCCGATAAAAAAAGGGAGCACCTTGTGCTCCCTCACTCTTCGCAGTGCGACCTGTCATCAATCCTGGTTGATACGGCTGGCAACGGCGCCCTGCTGACTCTTGTACTTGGCATTTTCCCGCTTGTTGTAAGGACGGGCGGCCACACCGGAGAGCATCTCGAAGTTCAGCGCACCGATCTTCATCTTGGGGCGCAGCGCCAGCGGTAGTTTACCGCCGTTGTAGAACTCCAGCACGATGCGACCGGACCAACCCGGATCAATCCGGTGCGCAGTCACGTGCACCATCAGCCCCAGGCGCGCCAATGAGGAGCGACCATCCAGCCAGCCGACAATATCGGCCGGCAGGGTAACAGATTCATATGTCACCGCCAGAGCCAGCTGGCCCGGGTGCAGATAGAAGGCCTCACCATCGGGGATGTGGATCTCGTCACTCATCACCCGATCGATGGCATCGGCCATCTCGCTGCTCGGACCGCTCAGGTCAATATAGGGAGCGGTATGATCGCGAAACACCCGAAACTCGTTACCCAGCAGCACATCGACACTGACGCCACTGATCCGCTCTACACCGGGCCTTGGCTCAATGACGATCTTGCCTTCATCCAGATGGCGTTCGATATCGGTATCACACAGACGCATTGGGCGACTCTCCTGACAAATTGTGCGTTTAAAAAAGCCGGGCATCACCCGGCTTGTTTCATCTTGTTAGCCAATCAACATGTGGCGAATACGCGCCTTGAGCATGTCGATAGCGATGCGGTTCTTGCCGCCACGGGGCACGATCACATCGGCATATTGCTTGGATGGCTCGATAAACTGCAGGAACATGGGACGCACCGTCTTCTGATACTGCTTGAGCACGGAGTCCATGGTACGGCCACGCTCCTGCACGTCACGCACCAAACGGCGCAGCAGGCAGATATCGAGGGGGGTATCCATAAAGATGGAGGCATCCATCAGATCCCGCAGACGGCTGTCGGTCAGCAGCAGGATCCCTTCCAGAATGATCACCCGGCGCGGCGCAAACGGGGTCACTTCACTCATCCGGGTATGTTCGGTGTACGAGTACTGGGGAATGGCGACCGCATCACCTTTAACCAACTGACTCAGGTGCTGTACCAGTAAGTCGTGATCCAGTGCATTGGGGTGGTCATAGTTGGTCTTGATACGCTCTTCCATTGTCATATGGGTCTGATCGCGGTAGTAGCAATCTTCGGTAATCACACCAATCTGACCTGCGCCCAGTTCGGCCACCAGCTCTTCATAAATGGTCTGGGCTATAAGACTTTTGCCAGACGCAGATGCGCCCGCAATACCGATGATCACACACGAATGTTGAGTATCAGACATGACAAATACCTAAAAGAGAAGAGCAGTGGGGATGGTTTAAACCGATCCATTATATAAAAAAGGGTGGGTCATGCCCACCCTCAATTCCCTTTCAAGTGACCGACCGCCGATTATTCATCCAGCGCCATGGCATAGAGGGGGGTCGCAATCGGTTTTGCGCTGAAAAAGAGTTCAGCCCCTACCCTGCGCGCCAGCTTCAAATAAGCCTGAGCCAGGCTTCCTTCCGGTGCGCCGAACACCGTCGGACAGCCATCATCCATGTGTTGGCGGATATCGATGTGCAGCGGTAATTGACCAAGCAGTGCCACTTGATACTGCTCTGCCATCTTCTGGCCGCCACCGGTACCAAACAGCGGCTCATGATGACCACAGGCGCTGCAGACGTGGTAGCTCATGTTCTCGATAATACCGAGCACCGGCACATTGACCTTGTTGAACATGGCGATCCCCTTGCGGGCATCGGCCAGCGCCACATCCTGCGGGGTGGTGACGATCACTGCCGCCGAGGTGGGCACCTGCTGAGCCATAGTGAGCTGGATATCGCCAGTGCCCGGAGGCATGTCGACCACCAGATAATCCACCTCGCCCCAACGGGTCTCATGGAGGATCTGCGCCAGCGCCTTGCTCGCCATGGGGCCGCGCCAGATGGTGGCATCCTGCTCGGAGACCAGATAGCCAATGCTGTTGCTCTTGAGGCCACAGGCCATCACCGGCTCCATCAGCTTGCCGTCATGGCTGACCGGGCGCTCTTTGAGGGTGCCCATCATGGTGGGGATGGAGGGGCCATATATATCGGCGTCGAGAATGGCGACCCGCGCCCCCTCTTTTTGCAGGGCCAGCGCCAGATTGACAGCGGTGGTGGATTTGCCCACCCCCCCCTTGCCGGAGGCAACCACGATGATGTTGCGAATCCCCTGCACGGCATTGAGCCCCTGCGCCCGTGGCATGCTGGCAACGTCAATCTCCAGCGCCCAGTCGATACGGGCGGCACCGGTGGCGCTGCGCAGCCTGGCATCGTAGCTCTCTTTGAGCTGATCGAGCAGCGAGAGACCGGCAAACGGCAATACCAGCCGGATAGAGAGCCCCAGCCCCTGATTGATGATCTCCCGAACGAATCCGGCATCCACCAGATCCTTGGGCCAGCCTGCTGGCTTGAATTCGGCGAGGATCTGTTTTACTGAATCAATCACCATTAACTCCTCATTATCTTGTCTTTATCTTGAGGTGAACGGTTACCGCACACAAATCAGTGGCTTGCCTGCCATCACAGCGGCAGATGCTACCAAGGTCGGCACAGCCACAACCCTAGGCAGGCTACCCCCAATTCGGGTAACATGCACGGCACTCTATCATCCCAACAAGCACATCAAGAACGTAATATGGCAACTGATCCTCGTAAAATGCTGGTAACCTGCGCCCTCCCCTATGCCAATGGCTCCATTCACCTTGGCCACATGCTGGAACACATCCAGGCCGATATCTGGGTTCGTTATCAGCGAATGCGCGGTCATCAGGTGCACTTCATCTGTGCCGATGATGCCCACGGCACCCCGATCATGCTCAAGGCGCAACAGATGGGTATCACCCCGGAAGAGATGATTGCGGCTGTCTCCAAGGAGCACCAGGCCGACTTCGCCGGGTTCAACATCAGCTTTGACAACTATCACTCCACCCACAGCGACGAAAACCGCGAGCTGGCCACGCTTATCTACGGCCGCCTGAAAAATGGTGGCTTTATCAAGAGCCGCACCATCTCCCAGCTGTTCGATCCGGAAAAATCCATGTTCCTGCCGGACCGTTTCGTCAAGGGAACCTGCCCCAAGTGCAAATCTCCGGAGCAGTATGGCGACAACTGCGACAGCTGCGGCGCCACCTACAGCCCGACTGAGCTGATCGATCCGAAATCTGCCGTCTCCGGCGCGACTCCTGTAATGAAGGACTCCGAGCACTTCTTCTTCGACCTGCCGCAGTTTGAAAAATGGCTCTCTGAGTGGGTGCGCGGCTCCGGCGCCATTCAGGAAGAGATGGCTAACAAGATGCAGGAGTGGTTCGAAAGCGGCTTGCAGCAGTGGGACATCACCCGTGATGCCCCCTACTTCGGGTTCGAAATTCCCGGCGCCCCGGGCAAGTACTTCTACGTCTGGCTGGATGCGCCCATCGGTTACATGGCTTCCTTCAAGAACCTGTGCAACAAGCGTGGCGACATCGACTTTGACAGCTACTGGAAAGCGGACTCCGACGCCGAGCTCTACCACTTCATCGGCAAGGATATCGCCTACTTCCACTGCCTGTTCTGGCCGTCCATGCTAGAAGGTGCCAACTTCCGCAAGCCGACCAAGGTCAACGTGCACGGCTATGTGACCGTCAACGGCGCCAAGATGTCCAAATCCAAGGGCACCTTTATCAAGGCATCCACCTACCTGAACCACCTGGATCCGGAGTGCCTGCGTTACTACTACGCCGCCAAGCTCAACAGCCGCATCGACGATCTGGACCTGAACCTCGAAGATTTCGTGCAGCGGGTCAACGCTGACGTGGTCAACAAGCTGGTCAACCTCGCCTCCCGCAACGCCGGCTTTATCGCCAAGCGTTTTGGCGGCAAGCTGGCGGCAACCTGCGCCGAACCCGAGCTCTACGCCGAATTCGCCAACGCCCGTACCGCCATCGCCGAGGCTTATGAGAGCCGCGAGTTCAGCCGTGCCATCCGCGAGATCATGGCGCTGGCCGACAAGGCCAACCGCTACGTGGACGACAAGGCCCCCTGGGTCATCGCCAAGCAGGAAGGGGCGGATGCCGAACTGCAAGCGGTCTGCTCGGTCGGTATCAACCTGTTCCGGGTGCTGATGGCCTACCTCAAGCCCGTCATGCCGCTGCTGGCCGAACGTGCCGAAACCTTCCTGGGTGAGACCCTGACCTGGGACGGCATCGCCGCCCCGCTGGTTGACCACACCGTCGCCCCATTCAAGGCCCTCTTCTCCCGCATCGAGCCGGCCAAGGTCGAAGCCATGGTGGAAGCCTCCAAGGAAGACCTGGCCAAGGAGCAGGCACCGAAAGTGACCGGCCCGCTTGCAGAGGATCCCATTAGCGAGACCATCACCTATGACGATTTTGCCAAGATTGACCTGCGCGTCGCGCTGATCAAGAAGGCTGAAGCGGTACCGGAAGCCGAGAAGCTGCTCAAGCTGCAACTGGATATCGGCGGCGAAACCCGTCAGGTGTTTGCCGGTATCAAGTCCGCTTACAACCCGGAAGATCTGGAAGGCAAGCTGACCGTGATGGTGGCCAACCTGGCGCCGCGCAAGATGCGTTTCGGCATGTCCGAAGGCATGGTGCTGGCCGCAGGCCCGGGTGGCAAGGATCTCTGGATCCTGGAGCCGCAGGATGGTGCCCAGCCGGGGATGCGCGTCAAGTAAGCATCTTGCTCACTGAGAGACATGTACAACCAGATACAGAAGAGAGGCCAAACGGTCTCTCTTTTTTTGTCTCACCTGTTTGGCCTGGATAGTTTTGTCGGTGCTTGTCGCGGATGACTTCCGTAGATTGCGGCCTCGGGACTATCCACCAGACTTGGCGGACGATACATTTTGTTCTGAATACCTGACCACCCGACTTGGCATGTCATTCATGCTGTGGCCTGCCTGCATCGCCAGTTTGAGCGCCACCAGCTCCGCCTGCTGGCAGTCCAGTTGACGCAAACGGGCAGTGATCTTTTGCTTCAACTGCTGCCACCGTTTCGTTTGCTTGTGGGGGCGTCCCTGCTCTGCTCGCAACCTCCGCCGCCATTGACGCCAATCCTGCAACTGGCCGAGTCGCTCCTGCCAATGAGTCAGGGTGCTCAACCAGCTCTGCTCCCCGACCCCCAGCGCCTGCAGCAGCTCAACGCCATAACGGACCTGCTTGATCTCGAGGCGCAGCCGATGCCAGCGGCGCAACTGTTGACGACGAGAGTGGGCCGATTTTCCGGTAGAGAGAGGAAGTTCATCGAGGACGCACTGCGCCTCATCAAGCCGCAGGGCCAGATGTTGCTGATAAAGCGACACCAATGCCCGCGCATCCGGCACCTGCGCCACAGCCGCAAGCCAGCGGGTTAGTCGGCGCGACAACATGGGCACTCGGCAAACAGGTGCATGGGGGCCCGTCATGGCGGCAGACGGCTTGCCAAAACGCTCGGCGTAGACCTGCGCATCCCGCAGCGCCGAGAGCCGCCCGACCGAGCGCAGCAGACGCCTCTCCAGCTCGGGGTGATAGACCAATGGCCGCCACAGGGCTAGCAGCGCCAGCAAGCGGCGCGCCGCGATACGGTAGCCATGCACGGCCGGTTCGCTGGCCTCTTCACGCACCGCCCGCGCAACCTCCTGATAACGGGCGACCCAACCCTTTGCCTGAGTCAGCAACAGACCTTCCTTGTCAGCGTTCATCTCGTCCCCGCCGCTTCAGTTGGTGTGAAAGCCCTGACCGGTGGGCGGCAGCGCCTCTTCATACTCCATCCGGGTCACTCTGGCGGTGCGTGGGCCATGCTCCAGCCAGCCCAACATCATCTGCACCCCCTGCGCGGGGCCGCAGATCAGGATCTCCACCGAGCCATCCTCGAGATTGTAGGCATGGCCTCGCAGGCCCAGTTGCAAGGCTCGCTCGCGAGTGAAATAGCGAAACCCGACGCCCTGCACCTGCCCCCACACCCGAATGACAAACGATTGCTCTCCCATTTCTCACACCTTCCACTTAAGAAAAAATTTTCCGAGACGATAATGTATCCCGACACTCTATCTCTGCAGGATGCAGTTCCATTATGAAAGAAGTTAAATTCCGGTGGGTTGACCGCTATCTCATTCACCTCACCATCAGTGAAAAATTCCATATTGCGTTCTGGCTTCCGCTCTTCATCATAGCCTTCCTCAGCTGGTACATGCTGGCGGCCAGCCATCAGCAAGAGATCTCCCTGCGGGTAGCGCAGTTGCAGCAGCGGGTCGAGACAACGGCGCAGTTAGTTAGTCAGCAGCCCACCCTGGTATTGTCTGCTGATCTGCAGCTGGCTCAGCAAGGCATTGGCGGGTTGCAGCAGCGAGGGGATCACTACCAGTTTACCGCGCCAGCGGGTCAGGCGGGCTACGTCACCGGCGGTCTCGATACCGGCAAGCTCTCCATGTGGGAAGGTCAGGGCTCGACCCTGATCCTGATCGGCGCACTGGCCGCTCTGATGGCACTGGTGAGCCACTACATGATGACCTTTGTCTCCGGTGCCCTCTACTCCACCAACAAGGCGTTGCAAACCGTGGCGGACGGGGATCTCACCTTCCGACTCAACTTTTTCCCGGTGCGCGATGAGTTCTCCACCCTGGCGGGCAGCATCGACCGCTTTACCGATCGCCAGCATCAGATCGTCAAGCTGGTGGAAGAGTCTGCCGAAGCGCTGACCATGGCCGCCGACGAGTTTCGTGACCATGCCCGCGAAGGCGAGACCATGGCGCGCTCCCAGCGCCAGCACATGGATTCGCTGGCCACCGCCATGGAACAGATGTCGACGGCCATCCGCGAAGTGGCCCGCAATGCCAACGACACCCTGCAACAGACTCGCCAGTCGAGTGAAGAGGCGGCCAATGGCGCCAACCGAGTTGCTCGTACCATAGCGGCGATCCGCACCCTGGCCGACGAGATAGGTAACGCCTCCGGCGCGGTGGAGCGCCTCACCCACAATGCCAACCGGATCAACGAGGTGGTCAACGTCATCAACGCCATCTCCCAGCAGACCAACTTGCTGGCCCTCAACGCAGCTATCGAAGCGGCCCGTGCCGGTGAGCAGGGTCGCGGCTTTGCCGTGGTGGCGGATGAAGTGCGCACCCTCGCCAGTCGCACCCAACAGGCGACGGTGGAGATCCAGCAGATGATCGAAGAGCTGCAGGGCGGCACCGGCGCCCTCAACGAGATCATGGAGAAGACCGTCGAGCGCGCCGCCAGCAGCCAGCAGCTCATCAGCGAGGTAGGGCTGGATATCGAGAAACTGAGCAACCACAGCGATGCGGTGCTGGAGATGAGCAGCCAGATCGCCACCGCCAGCGAAGAGCAGAGCGCGGTCGCCGCCGACATCACCCACAATCTCGATCAGGTACGCCACGAAGCGGCACAGGTGGAAGCCTCCGCCAGCGCCTCGGTAGCCGGAACTCAGGGACTGAAAGCCACCGCCACCGAGCTGACCCAGGCACTCAAGGGGATTAAGATATGACCATATAAGCTGCCAGATCAGGGCAACCCCATCCATTACACAGGGTTGTTTGAGTTTTAGCTGCGGGCCACATAGAATGTGGCCCCTTTTCTTTCTACCATCGGCAAACATCCATGAGCGTGTTCATCTATCTCGTCAAAGGCCGCGAAAAATCCCTGCTGCGCCGTCATCCCTGGATCTTCTCCAAGGGGATTGAGCGGGTTGAAGGCAACCCCGTTGACGGCGACACCGTCGAGATCTATGCCAACGATGGCAAGTGGCTGGCCCGTGGCGCCTGGTCAGGCAGCTCCCAGATCCGTGCCCGGGTCTGGACCTTCGACAAGAACGAGACCATCGATCTCGATTTCTTTATCCGTCGCCTCAAATATGCCCAGGAGTCTCGCGATCCGCTGATCAAGCGTCAGGGGCTCACCGGCTATCGCCTCTGCGCCGCCGAATCAGATGGCCTGCCAGGCTTGACCATCGACCGTTATGCCGATTTTCTGGTGTGCCAAATTCTCTCCGCCGGTGCCGAGTTCCAGCGCGAGCTGATCACGCAAGCGCTGCGTACCCTCTACCCAGAGTGCAGCATCTATGAGCGATCCGACGTGGCGGTACGCAAGAAGGAAGGGCTGAAAGAGCGCACCGGCGTCATCTATGGCGAGACCCCGAACGAGCCGGTAGTGATCGAGGAGAACGGCGGCGTCAAGATCCTGGTGGATATTCGCAATGGCCACAAAACCGGTTTCTATCTGGATCAGCGAGACAACCGTCAGGCCGCCTCCAAGTACACCGAAGGCAAGCGCGTACTCAACTGCTTCAGCTACACCGGCGGTTTTGGCGTTTATGCCCTCAAGGGCGGCGCCAAAGAGGTGGTCAACGTCGATCTCTCCCAGAACGCACTGGATATCGCCCGACAGAACGCCGAGCTGAACGGGCTCGATACCAGCAACACCCAGTTTATCCGTCACGACGTGTTCAAGCTGCTGCGTGAATACCGCGAGAAGGGCGAGAAGTTCGACGTCATCGTGCTGGATCCGCCCAAGTTTGCCGAGAGCAAGGCCCAGTTGCTGGGGGCCTGCCGCGGCTACAAGGACATCAACATGCTGGCGTTCCAGCTGCTGGCGCCGGGTGGTGTGCTCTTGACCTACTCCTGCTCCGGCCTGATGGAGCAGAGCCTGTTCCAGAAGATCGTGGCCGATGCGGCGCTCGATGCCGGTCGCGATGCCCAGATCCTGGAGCTGCTCTCCCAGGCGTCTGATCACCCCATCGGTACCGCCTATCCGGAAGGCTTCTACCTCAAGGGTCTGGTGGTGCGCGCCCGCTGATCGGCAGTCCCCCTCCCCTTGTGATCAATCAGGCCCCTTGCGGGCCTGATTTTTTCCCCACCACTGTGTTTGCCCAATAACGGCGTTGGAGTTGGACCCGCATCACTCTCCTCAGATCAGCTCATCCAGACTGTTCATCACCCAGGCGCTCGGGTGCTGGCTAAAGCCGAGCTTGGGGTAGTAGTCCACCGCCTGCGGCGCCGCCAGCAGGATCAGCTTGCAGCCGGGCTGCAATTGCAAAAACGTCTCGCGAATAAGGGCTTTGCCAATCCCCTGCCCCTGCACCGACTCGGCTACCGCCAGATCCGAGAGGTAGCAACAAAAATGAAAGTCGGTCACCGAACGGGCCACCCCGACCAGCGACGTCCCCTGCCAGGCGGTGACCAGCAGATTGGCGTGATCCAGCATCCCCAGCAGGGTGGCCAGATTGTCGATGGGACGCCTAGCCCCCAGCGTGGTCTGTTCGAGCAGCGCCACAAACTGCAGCGCCGTGATGGGCTGGTTGATCAAAAATCGGATTGGCACGACTTATTCCTCCTGATTGCAGCCAAAGAACCCTCGCCTGATGCAACACGCGCGGGCAATTCCCGGCTGCTTATATGAATTCCTGTTCGAACCCCAAGGGGCAAATGTGGCATAATGCTCCGTCCTGTGGCCCTTGGCGGGGCTGCGCTGGTGCACCTTGTCGCCCTTTTCTTCCCCGTCCGGCCTGGCGGTCCTCCATCACTGCCAGTCATCGCTGCCCCTGTTGGCACCGAGGCCACCCATATTTGCGGCTTCTTGTCATTCTCTCTACAAGGCCGCCCATTGACCAAGACGGCTCCACAGAGCCGCTGCATTAGGGGTAAACATGTCTTCCATTCGTCTGACCCAATACAGCCACGGCGCTGGCTGCGGCTGCAAAATTTCTCCCAAGGTACTCGACACCATCCTCAAGAGCCAGATCCCGGGCTTCAACGACCCGACCCTGATCGTTGGCAACAGCAGCAAGGATGATGCGGCCGTGGTCGATATCGGCAACGGTCAGGGCATTGTCTCCACCACCGACTTCTTCATGCCCATCGTCGATGACCCCTTCACCTTTGGCCGCATCGCCGCCACCAACGCCATCAGCGATATCTACGCCATGGGCGGCAAGCCCATCGTTGCCATTGCCATCCTCGGCTGGCCCATCAATACCCTGCCCGCCGAAGTGGCCCAGCAGGTGATCGACGGCGGCCGTCAGGTGTGCCATGAAGCGGGCATTTCGCTGGCCGGTGGTCACAGCATCGATGCCCCCGAGCCCATCTTCGGCCTCGCGGTAACCGGTATTGTGCCCCTTGACGCCATCAAGCAGAACGACACCGCCCAGGTGGGTGACACCCTCTATCTGACCAAGCCCCTTGGTATCGGTATCCTCACCACTGCCCAGAAGAAGGGTAAGCTGAAACCCGAACACGAGCAGCTGGCCCCCAACGCCATGTGCACCCTCAACAAGATCGGCCAGCGCTTTGCCGAACTGCCGGGAGTCCACGCCATGACCGACGTCACCGGCTTTGGTCTGGCTGGCCATCTGCTGGAGATGTGTGAAGGATCAAATGTCAGCGCCCGGCTCGACTTCAAGGCGCTGCCGCTGCTGGATGAGGTGGATTACTACCTCTCTGAGGGCTGCGTCCCGGGCGGTACCCTGCGCAACCACGACTCCTACGGCCACAAGCTCGATGCCATGGACGATCGCACCCGCAACATCATGTGCGATCCGCAAACCAGTGGCGGCCTGCTGGTCGCCGTGGGTAAAGAGAGCGAAGCCGAGCTGCTCGCCATCGCGCAAGAAGCTGGGCTAGCACTCTCGCCCATCGGCCAGATCAAGCCCCTTGAGGGCACCCGCTTTATCGAGATTGTCCAATGAGTGAATTACCACTGGCCAGCGACTACGCCCGGATCTTTTTAGACGATGTGCCCTTGATTGATGTCCGCGCCCCCATCGAGTTCAAGGAGGGGGCCTTCCCCTGTGCCAGCAGCCTGCCGCTGATGACAGATGACGAGCGCGCCCAAGTGGGCACCTGTTATAAAAAACAGGGTCAGGAGGCCGCCATCGCACTGGGTCACCAGCTGGTAGGGGGAACCGTGCGGGCCGAGCGGCTCGAAGGCTGGCTGACGCAGTTGCGCCAGCAGCCCGATGCCCTGCTCTACTGCTTTCGCGGCGGCCTGCGCTCGCAAACCGTTCAGCAGTGGATCCAGGAGGCGGGGATCACCCGTCCCCGCGTCGCCGGTGGTTACAAGGAGCTGCGCCGTTTCCTGATAGACACCCAGGACAAGGCCTCTGCCGAGTGTCACTGGACCGTGCTGACCGGCATGACCGGCTCCGGCAAGACCCATATGCTGGACCACGTGGCCCAGGCGCTCGATCTGGAAGGACATGCCCATCACAGGGGTTCCTCGTTTGGTCAGCTGCCCGGCGGTCAGCCCAGCAACATCAACTTTGAAAACAACCTCGCCATCGAACTGCTCAAGCGCCGCCATCAGGGCGAGCAGGCCTTCGTGGTCGAGGATGAGAGCCGGCTGATTGGCCGCTGCTGCCTGCCCATCTCTCTGCACGAGGCCATGAGTCAGGCCCCGCTGGTGGTGGTGGATGTGCCGCAAGAGGAGCGCGCCGAGCAGATCCGCGAAGATTATGTGCACGATCTCTGGCTGCGCTATCAAGCCATGTATGGCCAGGAAGCCGGTTGGCCGCTGTTTGCCGCCTACCTCACCGATGCGCTGGCCCGTCTCAAGCGCCGTCTCGGCGATCAGGCCCACCGCGAGCTGGATGCCCTGATGCAGACCGCCCTCACCGAGCAGGAAAAGAGCGGCGATACCGCGCTGCATCTGGCCTGGATCACCCTGCTGCTCACCCGCTACTACGACCCCATGTATCTCTATCAGCTTGGCAACAAGCAGGAGCGCATCGTGTTTCGCGGTGACAAGCAGGCCTGCCTCGACTATTTCGCCGAGCAACATGCCAACGCTCTGCGCGGCTGACCATCCCAAGAGAGGAACTCTATGTTGAAATTCGAGGTGATCCCGGTCACCCAGTTCGCCCAGAACTGCTCCCTCGTCTGGTGTGACGAGACCCATCAGGCGGCGCTGATCGACCCGGGTGGCGAAGCAGACAAGCTGCTGGCCGCCATCGCCAAGCGCGGGCTGACTCTGAGCCACATCCTGCTAACCCACGGTCATCTGGATCATGTGGGGGCCGCCGCCGAGCTGCGGGAAAAAACTGGCGTCGCCATTACCGGTCCCCACAAGGAAGACGCTTTCTGGCTCGACATGCTGCCCCAGCAGAGCCAGATGTTCGGCTTCGCCCATACCCCCGCCTTCACGCCGGATCGCTGGCTTGAGCAGGGTGACAAGGTGCAGGTTGGCCGGTGCGAGCTGGAGGTCTACTTCTGCCCCGGTCACACTCCGGGCCATATCGTGCTGCTCTCACAGGCCGAAAAACTCGCCTGGGTCGGCGACGTGCTGTTTGCCGGCAGCATTGGCCGTACCGACTTTCCCCGTGGGGATCACGGTACGCTAATCACGTCGATCACCGAGACCCTGCTGCCGCTGGGCGACGAAATTGTCTTTATCCCGGGCCACGGCCCCAGCTCCACCTTCGGCCGCGAGAAGGCGAGCAACCCCTACCTGACCCAGCCTATCTGGTGATCAAAAAAGGCAGCGGTTTTCCGCTGCCTTTTCTCTCTGCTCTCTTTTTCATTCTCGATTCCCGCTATACGGCCAATCAAGAACACCCTCGTTTTCCCAGTTCAGCATGCCCGCTTGTCTTTTCGTCCAATAAAAATCCCCACCCGGGGGTGAGGATTAAATTAATAGGTGTAGCAATCTGATGGCTTATTGTGCCAGCAGATGCCCTACCAGCTCATGACGCCACCCTTGCAGCAACATCGGCTTGTCGCTGCGGGCCCGTTCTTCATCGTTCATCCGCCAGCTCCAGGTGAAGTACTGATGAATGATCTTCTTGCTGGCAATCAGCTCGGGCGGAATGTTGCTGGCCTTGGCCTTCTCTTCCACCATGGCCTTGATCCGCTTGAGCTCGGCCTTGTACTGGGGGTAGTCCACCAGCCGGCGAATGGCCTCGGGCCAGCTGTCGGGATCACTCTGCTGAGCCTTGGCAACGATATCGAGCATTCGCTTGCCATGGATCTTGATCTCGATGGGTGAGAGTCCCAGCTCGTTGAGATCCCGCAGGGAGGCTGGCCGACGCTCCGCCACCTTGAACAGGTGCAGCTCCTTGACCACGAAGTTGAGGGCCAGATCGCGGCGTACCGCCTCTTGCTGGCGCCAGGCGGCCAGCTCGCGCAGGATGGCCAGCTCGCGGCGACCCAATTGCCAGGCGTTGACGATTTCAAGGTAAGCCTGACGGGGATCGCTGCCCTGGGTCTTGCGGGCGGAGTGGTTCTGGCACTCCTGTTCGAACCAGGCAAACTTGCCGCTTTCTCGCAGTTTGGCCATCACCTTCTCGTAGAGCGGCATCAGGTAGAACACATCCGCCGCCGCGTATTCGAGCTGACGCGGCGTAAGCGGGCGGGCCAGCCAGTCGGTGCGCGCCTGATCTTTTTCCAACTCAACCCCGAGGAATTCGTTAACCAGCGCACCAAAGCCGACCGAGACGCCGTAACCGAGAAACGCAGTGGCCAGCTGGGTGTCGTGCATCTGGTTGGGCAGATGGCCCGCCTGGTGCTGGATCAGCTCCAAATCTTCGCCGGAGGCGTGCAGGATGGCAATCTGCCCCTCCCGGCCCAGTCGTTGCCAGAGTGGCGTCAGATCGAGGGTAAGCGGGTCGAGCAGTGCCAGTTGCTGGCCATCGTAGATCTGGAATAGGCCAAGCTGGGGATAGTAGGTGCGGGTGCGAACGAATTCAGTATCGATAGCCAGGGGAACGTCGGCCAGAGAAGCGAGATAGTGCTCAAAGTCGGCTTGCTGAGTGATAAGTTGATAATGCATCTGTGCCTGCGCGGTTATTCAGGGCCAAAAAGAAAAAACCGTGGGATGACCCACGGTTTTGCATAACGGCGGTGCTGGTGTGCAGAGGATTCTGCAGCCGCAGTCCGGTTATTGCTTGGCAATCTCCTCGTCGCGCAGTACGCGGCGCAGGATCTTGCCCACATTGGTCTTGGGAAGTTCGTCGCGAAATTCTACCAGTTTCGGCACCTTATAGGCAGTCAGATGTGTACGGCAGTGGGCAATAATCTCGTCCTCCTGCAATTTTGCATCTTTCTTGACCACAAAGATCTTCACCAGCTCGCCGGACACCTTATGTGGTACGCCGACGGCGGCCACTTCCAGCACTTTCGGGTGCAGGGCGACCACGTCTTCGATTTCGTTCGGATAGACGTTGAAACCGGAGACCAGGATCATGTCTTTCTTGCGATCGACGATCTTGAAGAAGCCCTGTTCATCGCACACCGCGATATCACCGGTACAGAGCCAACCATCCTGCATCACTTCGGCGGTCGCCTCGGGGCGCTGCCAGTAGCCGCTCATCACCTGCGGGCCACGGACCTGCATCTCGCCGGGGGTGCCGTGGGCGTGGATCACCTGACCGTTGTCATCCACCAGACGGATATCGGTGGAGCAGACCGGCAGACCGATGGAGCCGTTGTAATCGGTCAGATCGTAGGGGCAGACGCTCACCAGCGGCGAGCATTCGGTCAGGCCATAACCTTCCAGCAAGGGGGTTCCGGTCAGCCCTTTCCACTTCTCCGCCACCGCACGCTGCACCGCCATGCCGCCGCCGATGGTCAGTTTGAGCTTGTCAAAGGCGATGCCCTGGAACTCCTCATTGTTGACCAGCGCATTGAACAGGGTGTTGACCCCGGTGATACAGGTAAAGGGATACTTCTTGATCTCTTTGACAAAACCCGGGATATCGCGCGGGTTGCTGATCAGCAGGTTGTAACCGCCGATCCGCATAAACAGCATGCAGTTTACCGTCAGGGCAAAGACGTGATAGAGCGGCAACGCCGTGACCACGAACTCCTTGCCACGCTCCAGCATGGGGCCATAGACACCGAGGCACTGCTCGACGTTGGCAATCATGTTGCGATGGGTCAGCATGGCCCCTTTGGAGAGGCCGGTCGTGCCGCCGGTGTACTGCAGGAAGGCGAGATCGTCGTTGCTGATCTCCGGCTTGATGTACTGCTGGTAACGCCCTTTCACCAACGCCTGACGCATGGTGGTGGCGTGGGGCAGATTGTATTTCGGCACCAGCTTCTTGACGTATTTCACCACGAAGTTGACCAGGGTGCCCTTGGCCAGCCCCAAGTTGTCCCCCATTCGGGTCAGAATGACGTGCTTGACCGGGGTGTCGTAGACCACCTTTTCCAGGGTATGGGCAAAGTTGGAGACGATAACGATGGCCTTGGCACCGGAGTCCTTGAGCTGATGCTCCAGCTCGCGCGGGGTATAAAGCGGGTTGACATTGACCACTATCATGCCAGCGCGCAGGATGCCGAACACGGCGATGGGATATTGCAGCAGGTTCGGCATCATCACCGCGACCCGATCCCCCTTCTCCAGCTTCAACTCGTTTTGCAAATAGGCAGCAAAGGCACGGGACTGCTCTTCCAGTCGGCGGTAGGTGATGGTCTGCCCCATGTTGACGAAGGCAGGCTGGTCGGCAAACTGGGTCACCGAGGATTCGAACATCTCGACCAGGGAGCCGTACTGGTCTGGATTAATCTCGGCAGGAACCCCTTCCGGATAACGCTTCAGCCAGACTTTTTCCACGAACTTCTCCTGCATAACTAGCACCTGTGCGCTCACTGTGTTGCCTCCGTCCCAGTTCACATCTATTTCAATCGACTGTTTTAAGCTGATGCTCTAATGACGCAATACTTACACAGTGCAACATCAATTAACAGCAAATTAACAACAGAAAAGTGTGAGGGAGAAAACAAACCTGGAATTATTGAAAGCTGGTGATTCTACCGAAATTGGCAAAATTTTACGATACAAACGGCCGTATCGGCCGGATTTTCCATATGAAAATGGTGGTTTCCGCCCAATATGACCCGTTCGATCTGCTGAAAGGCATCATGACGGACTTGCCATTGCGCTGCCAGTGCAGCAAAGCCCTGTTCCCCCCGGATAAACAACACCGGACAACGAATTGCCGCCATCAGTGCCCTGGCCTGTCCCTCGCTCATTCTAAGGGGCGAGAGATCCCGCAATCTGGGATCGCTGCGCCAGTGCCAACGCCCTGCCCGCTCCTCAAGCTGCCGTTCACAGATAAGGCGTGCCGCTGCCGGCGTGATGTCCGCCACCTTACAACGGGCGGTCACCGCCTCATCAAGCGAGGCAAAGCCGCTAGCGATGCGCTCACGGGTACGGCTGCGATTTAAAATCGCCCGCCGCAACTGGGCAGGCACCTCCTCATCGGGTTGGCTGAGCGGCCCCAGCCCCTCCAGCATGATCAGCCGCTCCACCTGTTCGGGAAACACCCCGGCATAGGCCGAGGCGATCAGCGCCCCGAGGGAGTGGCCGAGCAGAGTGAAACGCGACCACCCTGCCGCCTGGACGATCTGGTAGAGATCGTCCAGCCAGTCGACAAAGACATAAGAGGTGGTCTTGTGATCGGAGTGGCCGTGTCCCGGCAGATCGACACAGATGAGGTGAAAATCCCCCAGATGCGGCGCCAGCGGCAAGAAGCTGGCACTGTTGTCGAGCCAACCGTGCAGAGCAATCAGCAGGGGTTTGCCCTGCTGATCATGCTCAGCGGATTGGTTCTCCAGCAGGGCCACCTGCCTACCATCCACCAAGGTGAGCTGACGTCCGTGCAGAGTGCTCTTGATGCTGTCGATCATGGCCAGCCTTAGCGACGCAGCGGCCATCTCGGCCAGAAGGGATCATAGAAGGGGTCGTAGAAGTAAGGGTCCATATAGCGCACCTCCACCTCTTTGACTGGCGGCCACAGCTTGCTGCCCGTCACATTGAGCACCGAGAAGCGGTACTTGTGCTCGCCAATCTGGCTATCTACCGGTTTGCCAATGGTGCCAAGCACCGTCAGGCTGCGCCCCTTGGCATAGAGGGTCGGATCGACAAAGCCCTTCATGATGGCCAGAAAGCGACCCGGGCTCTGCTCGGTCTGCTCCGGCACGCCGTTGGATTTGAGCGGCAGATAGACCACTTCAATAACGCTCTGATCTGCCTTGTTGTGCACCGCAGAAATGACGCCGCTCCAGCGAGCCGGTTTGCCCTCCATCCCGCCCAGGGCAGGTGGATAGGCCACCAGCTGATTTTCGGGTTCATAGGCCAGCTCCTTGGGGACCGAGCTGCAGGCTGCCAGTAGCAACACAGCCGCACCCATCACCATTGCACGCCTGAACATGTCACTCTCCTTTCCAGATCGTCAGTGCCCGCCCCTGCCGTGCTGACAGCACCAGCCGACAGAGGATGTTCATCGGTTGGTAGCAAGGGCGGCACCACGGCCGTTGTCTACCCGTCCCTTACTCACGACCCGGCAGTTTTTTCCAGGTCACCTTGTCACGCAAATAGACCGGCGTCGCCTGCTCAACCGGCACCGCCTCCCCCGCCAGCCAGGCGGCACGGGCCAGCGGCAGCATGTCCTCTGCTGCCGGGAAGCGCACCTGGCTCACCGCCAGCTCATCGGCCAGACCACTCAGGGTCTCGCCATAGGTCTCAAACCCGGTGCCGACGCAGGTCACCCGACCCGCCAGCTTGCCACTGACGTCAACCAGTGCCGCGGGATCGCTCACCACCTCATTGCCCACCAGCTGCATGCGGCCATCGATCAGCTCATAGCGGCCGAAATAGACCTCGTTCATCCGCGCATCGATGGCGGTCAGCACCTGCTCGGCGCCGTCGAGACGATAGGCCCCTTGCGCCATGGCGGCCAGCGTCGAGATACCAATCAGCGGCACACCGGCGCCAAACGCCAGCCCCTGCGCCACGCTAATGCCGATCCGCACGCCGGTAAAGGAGCCTGGGCCACGGCCAAACGCGATGGCATCCAGATCGCTCAAACTTATTCCCGCCTCGTCTAACAGAGACTGCACCATCGGGAGGATCTTGCGGGTGTGATCCCGTGGCGCCTCCTCCCAACGGGAGAACTGCCTGTCACCCACCAGCAAGGCGGCTGAGCAGGCTTCGGTGGCGGTATCTACGGCCAGGATCTTCAACTCGTTCATGCGTTCCAATCTCTATAAAATCAGTCAATTACATAACCGGCAAGCGAGATATGCTCACCCGTTGTTCAAATCTGTTATCTGGCGGCACACTTATTCACCGCGTTCAGTGCGATCGAAAAAGCTCCCCAGCGTTCCCAACTCCCTGGTACGCGGGATGGCGGGCAGACTCTTGATAAAGGTGGCGCCATAGGGCTTGTTGACCATTCGTGGATCACAGATGACCAGCACCCCGTGATCACTGCGATCACGAATAAGCCGCCCCACCCCCTGTTTGAGGGCAATCACCGCCTTGGGCAGTTGCAGCTCGGCGAAGGGATCGCCCCCCTTGAGCTTGCAATCATCCACCCGCGCCTTGAGCAGCGGATCATCGGGGCTGGCAAACGGCAGCTTGTCGATGATAACACACGACAACGCCGCCCCTCGTACGTCGATCCCCTCCCAGAAACTGCTGGTCGCCACCAGCACGGCACGGCCATTCTCGACAAACTCCTTGAGCAACCGCTGCTTGTTGTCCTCCCCCTGCAGCAAGACGGTGCGGCCAATCTCCCGGCGCAGCACCTCGGCCACCTGACGCATCACCTGATGGCTGGTGCAGAGGAAGAAACAGCCCCCCGGCGTCTTGTTGATGAGGGGGATCATCAGATTGGCCAGCTGCTCGCCACGGCCAAAGGCGTTGGGCTCCGGCAGATAACGGGGCACACAGAGCCGCGCCTGCTCGCCATAGTCGAACGGACTGTCGAGGATCAGCTCGGCGCTGCCCGCTAGCCCCAGCTCGGCTTTGAAGTGATCAAACCGCATATCCACCGTCAGGGTGGCGGAGGTGAAGACCCAGGCCACTTCCGGTCTTTGCACCTCGGCACTGAATCGCTCGGCCACCGAAAGCGGCGTCAGATTGAGGGTGAAATGAAGCCGTGAGCAGTCGTACCAGTAGGAGAAACCGGTCTGGTTAACCGCCAGCACCTCGCCAAGACGGGTGCGCAGTTCACTGATGCGCTCGAAGGCGTGATCCAGCTGCTCACCCCGGCCGAGAGCCAGTTTGAGCACTTCGTAGCAAAGCCCGATGGCATCGTTGAGACGAGCCAAAGCCTGCCCCCAAAGCGGCTGGCGCAGCATGTCGCGGGTATTGCCGCGACCGCCATCCACCCCGAAGGCCAGACGCAGATCCTGACTGGCGATAGCGAGCCGGTCCGCCGCCTTGCCGAGCTGGGCCATGTCGTGCGCCTCTGCCCGATAGGCCAGCTGGATATCCTGCGCCAGATCCTGAATCGTTCGGCTACCCACCGACTTGCCGAAGTAGTTGGTGGCGATCTCCGGCAGCTGGTGCGCCTCATCAAAAACGTAGACTTGCGCCTCCGGCACCAACTCGCCAAACCCGGTGTCTTTCACCGCCATATCGGCGAAAAAGAGGTGATGATTGATCACCACCACCCGGGCATCCATGGCGCGGCGACGGGCCACCACCAGATGGCAGTCGTCGTAATAGGGGCAGTCACGGCCGAGGCAATTTTCATTGGTGCTGGTGACGTGAGCGAGGATCTCGGCGTTCTCCTGCAATCCCGGAATATCCCCCACATCGCCGTTATCGGTGGCGGTGGACCAGGATTTGATCTTCACCAGATCGCTCAGGATGTCAGGCTTTTGCAGATGGGATTCGCTCAAGAGCCGGTTCATCCGCTCGATGCAGAGATAGTTGCTGCGCCCCTTGAGCAGAGCCACCGGCGGGGTGTAGGAGAGCGCACCGGTAATGGTCGGGAGATCCCGATAGAAGAGCTGTTCCTGCAGGTTCTTCGAGCCGGTGCTGATCACCACCCGCTTGCCGGATTCCAGCGCAGGCACCAGATAGGCATAAGTCTTGCCAGTACCGGTCCCCGCCTCCACCAGCAGACGACCACCACTTTTGATGGCGCGCGCGACCGCTTCGGCCATCTCCAGTTGGGGGGCGCGGGCTTTGAAACCGTCGATATGGCTGGCCAGAGGGCCATCTGGCTTGAACAGGGTCTGGATGTTCAAAAGGGCGTCCCGCAGCAAAAGCGGCCATTATGCCAAAAGCGCGGCAAAAGCGGGACAGATAATCTGCTTAGACGAACAGATCGATCTGATGCTCGGGATCCGGTTTGTGATCATCCTCTTCCGACTTGGACTGATCACGCTTGGCGGGCGTGCTATACGCCTGCTGGCGCTGCTGGGAGTCACTGTTGTCAGTGCTGGTCTTGCGCAGCTGGTGCTTTTTGCTGATCTGGTTCACTTCCCGCTTGATCTCTTCGCTGCCGGGCGCGGCGGGAGCCCGGGGCAAAATGGGGAACAACAGGTCCTGGCTGGGCATGATGGCGACTCCTGCAGGGGTTATTGTCTAGTTATCGACCAGAAAACCGTTTCCGCCACTTTAATCGATCAAATCACAATTTTGGGTTGCATTTTCTGTCAAGGCAGGTAGTTTAAATCAGGCGTCAATTACGACATCTTATTTTTGTAAAGGATTGATTACATGAAGTTCACCACTCTGAAGACTCATCATCACCACCATCATCCCGACTAGTCTTTCAGGAGGTTGACTGCTGGAAGACACTTAACTGGTGACTTCCAAAAGGACCGCAAGATTCATAAACCCTCGGAAGCACACACTTCCGAGGGTTTTTTCGTTTTTGACTAGAAGGAAATCGAGCAAATGGAAACACAACGTCTGCGTATCGCCATGCAAAAGTCCGGTCGTCTGAGCCAGGACTCCCAGGCACTGTTCAAGAGCTGTGGCCTCAAGATCAATCTGCGCGAGCAGCGCCTTATCGCCCATGTCGAGAACATGCCCATCGATATCCTGCGGGTGCGTGATGACGATATCCCGGGTCTGGTGATGGAAGGGGTGGTTGACCTTGGCATCATCGGTGAGAACGTGCTGGAAGAGGTGCAGCTTATTCGCGCTTCCCAAGGGTTGTCTGCAGAGGTCAAGACCCTCAAGCAGCTCGATTTTGGCGGCTGCCGCCTCTCGCTGGCCGTGCCGGAAGATGTGACCTACACAGGGCCACAAAGTCTGGCGGGCAAGCGCATCGCCACCTCCTACCCCGGGCTGCTCAAGCGTTTCTTTGACGAAAAGGGTCTTGGCTTCAAGAGCGTGATGCTGGGCGGCTCGGTAGAAGTGGCACCACGCGCAGGCTTGGCCGATGCCATCTGTGATCTGGTCTCCACCGGCGCGACCCTGGAAGCCAACGGCCTCAAAGAGGTGGAGGTGATCTACCGCTCCAAGGCAGTGCTGGTACAGGCCCCCAACCCCTTGTCAGATGTCAAGCAGAAGCTGATCGACAAACTGCTGCCACGCATTCAGGGGATGCAGCAGGCCCGCGAGAGCAAGTACATCATGCTGCACGCCCCCAAAGACAAGCTCGATGCCATCACCGATCTGCTGCCGGGAGCCGAGCGCCCCACCATCATGCAGCTGGCCGGTGACACCAATCAGGTGGCGTTGCACGTCGTCTCCAGCGAGACCCTGTTCTGGGAGACCATGGAGCAGATCAAGGCCCTCGGCGCCAGCTCCATTCTGGTGCTGCCCATCGAAAAGATGATGGAATAAGGAAGAGATCTCATGCAGACCCTGATCTGGAAGACCCTCTCTCCCGCCCAGCAGGCCGACGTGCTGACCCGGCCCGCCCTCAATGACGAGGCCGATATTGGCGCCGTAGTGCGGGATATCATCGCCGCGGTGCGTAGCCGTGGCGATGAGGCCCTGCGCGAGCTGAGCCAGCGCTTCGAGCGCGCCCCCCGTGAACAGTTGCGCGTTAGTGAGGCCGAAATTGAAGCTGCCTGCGCGCGACTGGATGACGACATCAAAAACGCCATCGAAGCGGCGATTGCCAATATTCGCACCTTCCACGCCGCCCAGGTGCAGCCGGTGGTGCGGGTCGAGACCCAACCTGGGGTGGTGTGCGAACTGCGCACCCAGCCCATCAGCCGGGTCGGCCTCTATGTGCCGGGGGGCAGCGCGCCGCTCCCCTCCACCGTGATGATGCTGGCTATTCCTGCAGCCATCGCCGGTTGCCGTGAAGTGGTGCTCTGCACCCCGTCCCCGGCCAGCGACGAGATCCTGTTTGCCGCCCGCGCCTGCGGCGTCGAGAAGGTCTTCGCCATCGGTGGCGCCCAGGCCATCGCAGCCATGGCTTACGGCACCGAAAGCATTCCCAAGGTGGACAAGATCTTCGGCCCGGGCAACGCCTATGTGACCGAAGCCAAGGGGCAGGTTTCGCGCGACTGGCGCGGCGCGGCCATCGACATGCCCGCGGGCCCCTCCGAGGTGCTGGTGATTGCCGACGAGAGTGCCAACCCGGCCTTCGTGGCGGCAGATCTGCTCTCCCAGGCCGAGCACGGCCCCGACAGTCAGGTGGTGCTGGTGACCACCTCGCCCCTGTTGGCCGATGCCATCGCAGGAGAAATCAAGAGCCAGCTGGCCAAGCTGAGCCGCCGCGAGATCGCCGCGCAGGCGCTCGGTAGCAGTCTGGTGATCCTCTGTGACGATCTGGCCGAAGCGTGCGCCATCTCCAACGCCTACGCGCCGGAGCACCTGATTGTGCAGACCCAAGCGCCCCGCGATCTGCTGGATAGCCTCGAGAACGCCGGTTCCATCTTCCTCGGGGCATGGACCCCCGAGTCGGTCGGCGATTACGCCAGCGGCACCAACCACACTCTGCCTACCTATGGCTATGCCCGCACCTACTCCAGCCTTGGCCTTGCCGATTATCAGCGCCGCTACACGGTGCAGGAGCTGAGCGCGGAAGGTATTCAGGGCCTTGGTCCCATCGTCGAGCGCATCGCAGAGGCCGAAGGGCTCGATGGCCACAAGAACGCCGTCACCCTCAGACTGAACGCACTTTCAATCGATTTGCCGCAAAAAACAGAGCAGAAGGATTTGTCATGAGCATTGCCAATCTGGCGCGCCGCGTGGTGCGGGCCCTCACCCCTTATCAATCCGCTCGCCGCATCGGCGGCAAGGGCCACGTCTGGCTCAACGCCAACGAGGCACCACAGGCCTATCCCTTCACCATCGAGGGGAGCCGTCTCAACCGCTATCCCGAATGCCAACCGGCCGAGGTGGTGACTGGTTATGCCGCCTATGCCGGGGTCAATCCCGAACAGGTACTGGTCAGTCGCGGTGCCGACGAGGCCATCGAGCTGCTTATTCGCACCTTCTGCGAAGCGGGTGAAGATCAGATCCTCATCTGCCCCCCCACCTACGGCATGTACGCCATCAGCGCCGAGACCTGCGGCGTCGGCATCGTCGAGCAGCCGCTGACCGCCAACCGTCAGCCTGACTGGCCCGCCATCGCAGACCGTCTGTCTGATGTGAAACTGGTGTTTCTCTGCTCTCCCAACAACCCCACCGGGGATCTGGTGGGGCGCGACGGTCTCATCGCTCTGCTGGAGAAGGCGCGGGATCGCGCCATCGTGGTGGTGGACGAGGCCTATATCGAGTTCTGCCCGGAAGCGTCCGTGGTGGACCTGTTGGCCCGCTTCCCCAATCTGGTGGTGACCCGCACCCTCTCCAAGGCCTTTGCATTGGCGGGGATCCGCTGCGGCTTTACCTTAGGCCATCCCGAGGTGATCGCCATGCTGGCCAAGGTGATCGCCCCCTATCCCATTCCCGAGCCCATCGCCCAGATCGCGGCGCAGGCCCTCTCCCCCATGGGGCTGGAGCTGATGCAGGAGCGGGTGCAGGAGCTCAACAAGCAAAAAGCCGCCTTCAAGGCAGAGCTCGGCAGACTTTCCTGCGTCAACGCCGTGTTCGAGGATAAGGGCAACTTCGTGCTGGTGCGCTTTGTGGATGGCGCCGCCGTCTTTGCTGCCATGAAGGCCGCAGGCATCATACTGCGGGATTTCTCAACCAAGCCGGGTCTGGATAACAGCATTCGCGTCACCATCGGCTATCAGGGCGAGATGGACGCCGTGCTGGCCGTACTGCGTGACCTGCCCTCTCCCTCTCTCTAGAACAAGGATGTAGCGATGAAGACCCCGTTTTTGTTTATCGACCGCGACGGCACCCTGATTGAAGAGCCGGTGAGCGACAAGCAGGTGGATAGCCTCGCCAAGCTGCGCTTCGAGCCCATGGTGATCCCAGTGCTGCGCGAGTTGCAGGCCGCCGGTTACGTGCTGGTGATGGTGACCAATCAGGATGGGCTGGGCACCGCCAGCCTGCCGCTGGAGAACTTCCAGCCACCCCACGACCTGATGATGCACCTGTTTGAATCGCAAGGGGTGAAGTGGGAGCAGGTGCTGATCTGCCCCCACTTCCCCACCGACGGCTGCAGCTGCCGCAAGCCCCACCTTGGGCTGGTGAGGGAGTACCTCGCCTCGGGCCGCATCGACTTTGCCAACTCCTTCGTGATTGGCGATCGCCAGACCGATCTGCAGCTTGCCGAGAACATGGGCATCAGCGGTATTCGCTACCACCCGCTAGATCACGGCTGGCTCGCTATCCGTGATCAGCTGCTCACTGTTCTCAGTCCAAATAAGAGCCGCGTAGCCGAGGTAGAGCGCAATACCAAGGAGACCCGCATTCAGGTGGCGGTAGATTTGGACCCTTCTGCCACCGACAAGAGCGGCGGCAACCAGATCGCCACCGGCATCGGCTTCTTTGATCACATGCTGGATCAAATTGCCACCCACGCCGGTTTCCAGCTCAAGCTGAACGTCAGCGGCGATCTGCATATCGACGATCACCACACGGTAGAGGACGTGGGGCTGGCCCTCGGTCAGGCACTGCGTCAGGCCCTTGGCAACAAGCGCGGCATCGGCCGTTTCGGTTTCGTGCTGGCGATGGACGAAGTGCAGGCAGTGATCGATGCCCGCCCGCTAACGGAGCAAGAGGTGAGCACAGCGCTGGATCTGAGCGGTCGCCCCTACTTCGTATTCGACTGCCCGAGCGGCTTTGGCCGTGACAACGTGGGCGAGATGGCTACCGAGATGGTGCCCCACTTCTTCCGCTCGCTGTCAGACGCCATGGCCATCACCTTGCAGATGAAGGTGGGCAGCGGCAACACCCACCATCAGGTAGAGGCGCTGTTCAAAGGCTTTGGCCGCGCCCTGCGTCAGGCCATTCGGGTGGAAGGGAGCGAGCTCCCCTCCAGCAAGGGAGTGCTGTGATGGATGTGAGCAAGCAGAAGCTGGTCATCATCGACACCGGCTGTGCGAATCTGGCCTCGGTCAGGATGGCGTTCGAGCGCCTCGGCGTACAGCCACTGGTCTCCAGCCAGGCCGCCGATATCGAGCAGGCGGACAAGCTGATCCTGCCCGGCGTCGGCACCGCGGTGGCCGCCATGAACAACCTCAACGAGCGCGGGCTGGTGCCGCTCATTCGCGCCGCCAAGCAGCCGCTGCTGGGCTTTTGCCTCGGCATGCAGATGCTGGCGGAGGCCTCCGAAGAGAGCATGGGCACAGAGGGTTCACCAGAGCCGCTTATCGACTGCCTTGGCATAGTACCGGGCAAGATCCGGCTGATGGAGGTAGGCAACCTGCGCCTGCCCCATATGGGCTGGAACCAGATTGAGCATGACGAAAGCCATCCTCTGCTCAAGGGGATCCCGAGCGGCAGCTACTTCTACTTCGTGCACTCCTATGCGCTGGAGGTGACAGAAGCAACGCTGGCGACCTGCAACTATGGCAAGCCTTTCACCGCCATCGTGGGCGGGGTTGCTGACCACAGTAACTTCTTTGGCGCCCAATTCCACCCGGAGCGCTCAGGCGCAGCCGGTGCCCGTTTGCTGCAAAATTTTCTGGAGCTGTGACTAGCATGATCATTCCCGCAATTGACCTTATCAACGGTCAGGTAGTTCGCCTCTATCAGGGCGACTACGAGCAGAAGACTGAATACAGCAGCAGCCCGCAGGCGCGCTTCGACGAATATGTCTCCCAGGGGGCGGTGCAGCTCCATCTGGTAGATCTGGATGGTGCCAAGGATGCCAAGGCGCGCCAGCTGCCCCTGCTGACTCAACTGCTGTCGGCCACCGAAGCGCCGGTGCAGGTCGGCGGCGGCGTGCGCACCGAACAGGATGTGGCAGATCTGCTAGCCGCCGGTGCCAGCCGGGTGGTGATTGGCTCCACCGCCGTCAAATCCCCGGATCTGGTGGCCAGCTGGATGGAGAAATATGGCCCCGAGCAGATCGTGCTGGCGCTGGACGTCAATATCGATGCACAAGGCAATCGCCATATCGCGGTGGCAGGCTGGCAGGAGAACAGCGGCGTGACCATCGAGGCGCTGATCGAACGCTTCCTCCCCGCCGGGCTCAAGCATGTGCTCTGCACCGACATCAGCCGTGACGGCACCCTGGCTGGCACCAACGTCGAGCTCTATCGGGATCTCTGCGCCCGCTACCCGAGCGTGGCCTTTCAGGCCTCCGGCGGCATTGGCGGCATCGAAGACATTGAGGCGCTCAAGGGCTCCGGGGTCAAGGGGATCATCCTTGGCCGCGCCCTGCTGGAGGGCAAGTTCTCGGTGGGGGACGCCATCGCCTGCTGGCAAGCTCCCGCTGCCGATACCACAGGAGGCAACTGATGCTGGCAAGACGCATTATCCCCTGCCTCGACGTGAAAGATGGCGTGGTGGTCAAAGGGGTGCAGTTTCGCAATCACGAGGTGATGGGCGGCATTGTCGAGCTGGCGCGCCGCTACGCCGAAGAGGGCGCTGACGAGCTGGTGTTCTATGACATCACCGCCTCCAGCGATGCGCGGGTGGTGGACAAGAGCTGGGTGAGCCGGGTAGCGGAGGTGATCGATATCCCCTTCTGCGTCGCCGGTGGCATCAAGAGTGTGGAGGATGCCCGCCAGATCCTCGAGTTTGGCGCCGACAAGATCTCCATCAACTCCCCGGCGCTGGCCGACCCGACCCTGATCAGCCGACTGGCCGAGCGCTTCGGCGTGCAGTGCGTGGTGGTGGGCATTGACTCCTACTTCGACGCTGGGACGGGCCACTATCAGGTCAAACAGTTTACCGGTGACGAGAGTCGCACCCGCACCACCGCCTGGCACACTCTCGACTGGGTGCAGGAGGTACAAAAGCGCGGCGCGGGCGAAATCGTGCTGAACGTGATGAATCAGGACGGCATGCGTCAGGGTTATGATCTCGACCAGCTCAAGCAAGTGCGCAGCGTCTGCAAGGTGCCGCTGATCGCCTCCGGCGGCGCCGGTGCCATGGCACACTTTCGCGATGCCTTCACCCTCGCCGATGTGGACGGGGCGCTGGCCGCCTCTGTGTTCCACAAGGGCCTTATCCCCATTCCCGAATTGAAACGCTGGCTGAAAACCGAAGGAGTCGCCATCCGTGAATAACTTCTCTGAAAATGCACAAACAACCGCCAGCGCGCGCCCCCTTGCCGAGCAGCTCGACTGGGAAAAATGTAAATGCGCCATGATCCCCCGCCCTGAGTGCCGGTCTGATAATAGAGGAGCCGATACCCGTGCATAATTCCAACTTATTAATTGAACAGCTCGACTGGGAAAAATGCGATGGCATGATCCCCGCCATCGTCCAGCACGCCGCCAGCGGCGAGGTGCTGATGCAGGGCTTTATGACCCGTGAAGCGCTGGAGAAGACCCAGACCACAGGTCAGGTCACCTTCTTTAGCCGCAGCAAACAGCGGCTCTGGACCAAGGGCGAAAGCTCGGGCAATGTGCTCAAACTCGTGGCCATCAGCACCGACTGCGATCACGATTCCCTGCTGATTGCTGCCAATCCCATCGGCCCCACCTGCCACAAAGGGACGACCTCCTGCTTCCATGGCCACCCGCTGCCACCCCTCGGTTTTCTGGCAGAGCTGGAGCAGGTGCTGGCCGCCCGCAAAGGTGCCGATCCGGCCACCAGCTACACCGCCAGCCTCTATGGCAAAGGCACCAAGCGCATCGCCCAGAAGGTCGGTGAGGAAGGTGTCGAAGTGGCGCTGGCCGCCATGGCCAAGGATCGGGAGGAGCTCATCAACGAATCCGCCGATCTGCTCTACCACCTCACCGTGCTGCTGCAAAACGAAGGGCTGGGATTACAGGATGTGGTGCAGCGGCTTTATGAGCGGCACAATAAATAAGCTGATAATAAAGCCGGGTTATCCCCAGGGCGGGATCGCACTTTGTTAATGAAATTTGAACAGACTGATCATCTGTGATCTAATCACGCCTCCATGCAGGAGGCGTGCTCTATGACCTTAATTGAACACCTTACCCTCGTTGAAGAAACCCGCTCTGATATCCATCGTAAACATGATCTTGTAGATGTCATGTTTCTTGTCATCAGCGCCATCATTAGTGGCGCCGAGGGCGGCGTTTTTCAAGATGGTTGTCGCGTAAACCTGTTTTAAGCCACCTGTTTTTGCTCTGGTTCGGACCGCTCCGGATTCAGCATCACTGCACCGATCGGTGTCCAGTCTCGCGTCTTGCCACTCCACCTCGCAGGGTATTGCGCTTGTGCGGCCTGATACACTGCATGTCGTTTCTCTAGCAGGGCCTTATCTTCGCCTCGATGTCGTTCGCTCGGCGTGACGAAGCGGATACGGCTATGTCGGTGTTCGTCGTTATACCAGGCCATAATTTAAAACAGTTGATGCACATTGGCCTCGTGTTCAGCCAACCCATCACAGCGACTCTGGGCGGGAGCCAGGGCGGGAGCATGAACGAACAAAAACAAAGCGAATCACTCGATAAATGAGCCATTCCGCCTTGGCTGGACTGATTCGATCATTTAATGAACACCATTTGGTTGTTTTGTATCCTCGAATGGCTTAAAAAACACTCATAATTTAGCCATGGTGACCCAAGGATGGTTAACCCCATGAAGGATGAACCCTTACCCACCCGATTGCAGCATGAGCTGGATCAACTCAGATCCATCTTCAACGAGACGGACGCCTACCTGTTTACCAAGGATCTGGCGGGCCGCTACACCTATGCCAACCAGGCGGTGCTGGATCTCTTTGGCTGTACTCTCGCCGAGTTGCAGGGGCAGGACGATGGCACCTTCTTTGATCTCGCCCATTCGGAGGATCTGAAGCGAAATGATCGCCAAGTATTGGATCAGCAGATAGCGATCACCCGGGAAGAGGTCAACTACCTCAGAACCACAGGTGAAAAACGGATCTACTGGAGCGTAAAGAAGCCGATGTACGACCGGGATGGCACGCTGGTCGGCCTGTGCGGCATCTCCACCGATATCACCGAACACAAGCTGATCGAGGCGCGACTGGCGGAGCAGCATCAGCTGCTGGAGATCATCCTCGCCAACGTCGATGCCCATATCTATATGAAAGACAGCCAGCACCGCTTTCTCTACGTCAATCAAAAGGTCGCCGATCTGCTTGGCCTTCCTGCCGAGCTGATCATCAACCGGCGCGATGATGAGGTGATCCCGCTGGCCAGCGCGAGCGTGCTGTGGCGGCTTGACAACCGGGTATTCGAAACCGGCGAGCTGCAAGCCGGGGAAGAGACGCTGACAGATCCCGAGGGCAATCTGCACAACTACTGGTCGGTCAAGGTGCCCTTTATGCTGGCCAATGGCACCCCGACCCTGATTGGCATCTCTTCCGATATCACCGAACTGCACCAGCTCAAGGAGCAGTTGCACCAGCAGTCGGTGCGCGATGGCCTGACCGGTCTCTACAACCGCCGTTTTTTCTTCGAGGCATGCGAGAAGAACCTGAGTATGAACATGCGCCACCAGCTCACCTCGGTGCTGATGGTGCTGGATGTGGATCAGTTCAAATGCATCAACGATCGCTATGGTCATCCGCAAGGGGACAAGGCGCTGATCCATCTGGGCAAGGTGATGCAGTCGGTGCTGCGCAGCGAAGATGTGCTGGCCCGCATCGGCGGCGACGAGTTTGCCATTTTACAGCCCAATACCACCCTCTCGGCGGCAGCTTCGCTGGCCGAGCGGCTGCGCCTGCAGGTGATGCAGAGCCCGCTGCCCCTGCCCAATGGGGATAAGCTGGTCATCACCATCAGCGCCGGACTGGTGGAAAATGGCGAAGGGGAGCGGATGGAGAGCCTCTACGCCCGCGCCGACCAGATGCTCTATCGGGCCAAGCGGAGCGGCCGCAACTGCGTCATTGGCAAAGAGGAGTGATACAAGGCCTTCGCAGCGGCTCCCCTCTGCCCTCTGTGCAACCTCCCCCGGCTTGATCTGCTATCCCAGTTGCTTGCGCAGCACAAATTTTTGCACCTTGGCGGTGGAGGTCTTGGGCAAGGGGGTGAAGATGATGCGCTTGGGGGCCTTGAAGTGGGCCATCTGCTCCCGGCAAAAGGCGTTCAGCTCCGCCTAGCTGATCTCTCGCCCCTCTTTCAGTTTCACGAAGGCGCAGGGTACCTCCCCCCACTTCTCATCGGGCATGGCGATCACCGCCGCTTCGTCCACATCGGGATGACGATAGATCACGTCCTCCACCTCCAGACTGGAGATGTTTTCGCCGCAGGATTTTTCAGATAGCCCTTCATCACCACGTTACCGCTCAGCACTATCTCCCCCATGGACTTGCCATCCTTGGCCACCGGCTCACCGCTGACCGGATGAACCACCCGCATCTCCCCCTGTAGGGGGGACGCGACGCCCTGACGGGCCTTGAGGCGGGAGAGCGCGGTGGCATCCTGTCCCAGGCAGCTCTGCTGTGGTTCGCACAATACGCAGGGGCCATATTTCGGTCAGGCCATAGACATGGGTCACGGCAATCCCTATCGCCTCCATCCCGGAATCACGGTAGCGGGCGGCGCAGCGCCAGCGGTCATCACCTTAATGGGGTGATCCAGTCCCTGCTTGAGCGCCGGATAGTCGGGATAGACCCACTCAGCTCGCCCCAAAAAGCTGATGGGGGTCAGAGCCTCGAAGTTGGCGGCGGTTTTGGCAATGTCACGCCCATAGATGCTCTGCACTGTCATCGGGTTCCTTCCTCACAGGTGGCACAAAACGGGCAGTTACGGGATCAACGAGCAACATGAGCATCCTGCTCATCGCAGGTCTCTTATGGGGATGACAGCCTAACTGTGAGCCTGTCGGCAGGTATTAGCAAAACGTCTTAGAGGGGCAGCGGAAGGAGTGTGCAGGGAAGCGCCAGCAAGAGAGCAGTCCCCGCCAATGGCGGAGGCCGTCCCTCAATCAGCCTTAGTGGCGTACCCGCCCCTGCTGGCGGAAACAGTAGAGTTTGAGGCTGATGTCGGCGATATCGGCGGGGAGCTCCTCCCCCTGCGCGGCAAGTGGCTGGTAAAGGGAAGCGAGCAGGCGCTCTGCCTGCTGCGCGGTGATGACGTTGGCCTGGATGGCCGGGGTGATCCAGCTGGGTAACATTGACATATCTCCCCCTCGTTGATCCGGTGACCTCGGGTGAACATCTTCATATCAGGTCTTACGCAGTTGTCTGCCGACCAGTTCACCCTCGGCTTCACCCAATCAAAGCAAAATGCTTGCCGTGATCTCTTATCGGCCAATATTCGATGGGTCTGGAGCCATTAATCAACCACTTGCGTGGCCATCTCACAGAACAGAACGCCCGTTCAAGACCTCTCCCTTGACCTGCCAACGCCAACGCCTTGCCACTCTGGCTTGCTGTTCGCCACCCGCCTTGCAAATTGCGACTCGAATTGTTCCTGATCACAGTGACACAGTCCACCATGCGCCGGAAACTGGTCACTTTCAGCTCATTGTCGCCAAAGTCAGACACTTTTTCGGGGTGGCTGTTTTTTGACCTTGCCAGCGCCTGTCGCAGACCCGCCTCCCTCGCCTTGTCCTGCCAAGGGGTTGTGACAAGATGGCACCACGCTCGATGAGCACCCTATTAACGGCAGGAGAACAACAAGATGAACAGATCCATGATGGCAGGTATCGGTATTGGCATCGCTTCGGCCCTGGCACTCTCGGCCGCCGCCAGCGGCGCCTTCTCGACACAGGAGCCCACCTTTGCCGAGGTGATCGCCAGCAAGCCGATCACCGAGACCATCAAGACTCCCCGACAGGAGTGTCGCAACGTCACCGTGACCCACCGCAAGCCGGTACAGGATGAGCACAAGATCCTCGGCACAGTGGTGGGCGCAGCGCTGGGGGGCGTGGTTGGCCACCAGTTTGGCGGCGGCAGCGGCAAGAAGGTGGCCACTGCAGCAGGGGCCGTCGCGGGGGGTTATGCCGGTAATCAGGTGCAGGGCAATATGCAGGCGGGCGATACCTACACCACCACCGAGCAGCGTTGCAAAACCGTACAGGATACGAGCGTCAACACCATTGGTTATGACGTGACCTATCGCCTCGCAGGTCAGGAGGGGGTGATCCGCATGAAGCAAGCCCCCGGTGCCACCATTCCGGTCAAGGATGGCAAATTGGTGATCGAACAGCCAAAAGTGTGAGGTCTCCTGGCCCCACTCAGCAGCAGGCCCGCCTCTTTCGAGGCGGGCCTGTGTTTTTGGGCGGCTTGTTTCCTTTCTCACACAACAGCACGCACCACTCACGGCACCCGAACTATCACCCCTTGCAGCACTTCTTCACCGCCTGCACCACGTTCTGATACCCGGTGCAGCGGCAGAGGTTGCCCGACAGCCCGCGGCGGATCTCCGCATCGGTCAGCGGACGGCGTTCGGTCTTGTCGAGCAGGGCCGCACTCGCCATCACGAGGCCCGGGGTGCAAAAACCGCACTGCACCGCCCCCTCGTCGATAAAGGCCTGCTGCACATCGGAAAGCTCGTTACCTTTGCGTTCCCCCTCCACGGTACGAATGGATTTGCCATCGGCCCACACCGCCAGATAGAGGCAGCTGTCGATAGCGGTGCCATCCACCCGCACGGTACA
Organism: Aeromonas fluvialis; assembly: GCF_000819885.1. GTDB lineage: Bacteria > Pseudomonadota > Gammaproteobacteria > Enterobacterales > Aeromonadaceae > Aeromonas > Aeromonas fluvialis. The sequence goes on along the minus strand of NZ_CDBO01000027.1, from coordinate 52,825 downwards.
GGCGCCGCACTCACCGACACTGCACCCCTCTTTCACGCTGATAAGCCCCTGCCCGCGCAGAAAGTGGAGCAGCGACATGGTGGGCGGCACTGCATAGGAGTAAGGCTTGCCGTTGATCTCGCACTGGATCTCCACTGCGGGACAGCTTTGCGGTTGCATCATAGGATCTTGCCTCCGGCACGTTCGACTGCACAGGCGACCACCCGCTGCGCCAGGATTTTGATAAGGTGCAGGCGAAACGCCTTCTCTGCCCGCCAGGAGGATCGCGGCGCCACATCGGCCACCACCGCCTCGGCAATGGCGGCCAGTGTGGCGCGAGTCAGGGGTTGCCCTTCGGCCGCCGCTTCCGCGTGAGGCGTGCGCACCGGGGTCGGGGCCGCCACGCCATAGGCCAGCCGCAGGCGCTTGAAGTGACCATCCTCAATCTGGCAGTAGGCGGCGCAGCCGATGGTGGCGATATCCATGGCCCCACGCATGGCGTATTTGAAGTAGTGGGAGCCCACATGGGGGTGAGAATCCGGCGCAAAGTGGAATGCCACCAGAATTTCCGCCGGTTGTAGCGCCACCTTGCCGGGACCGGTGTGAAAACCGGCGATGGGTATGCGGCGCGTACCATCGGGGCCGGCGATTTCCAGCTCTGCTTCCAGCGCGACAGTCGGCGCCGCCGAGTCTGCACTGGTGGCGCCATTGCAGATATTGCCGCCATAGGTGGCGACGTTGCGGATCTGCGGGCCGGCGATGGTAGCGGCCGCCTCGGCCAGCATCGGCAGGCGACGCTGCACCAGTTCGTTCTCGATGATCTCGGTAAAGGTGGTGCCGGAGCCGATGCGGATCGACCCATCAGGCAACTCGCACACCCCTTTGAGTTCGGGCAAGTCGTGAATATCGACGATATGTCGATAGGCGGCGTTGAGGTGATGCAGCTGGATCATCACATCAGTGCCGCCAGCCAGGAGACGCGCCTCAGGGTCGGCCTGACGCAGGGCGACCGCCTCGGCCACGCTGTGCGCCTTGTAGTAACGGGCAATATCAAACATGGTGTTGCTCCTCCCCTGATCCCTCGCCAATCAAACCCGCTGCGACAAACTCACGAAACAGGGTCTTGGGGGTGATGGGCAGCTCGTTGATGGCCACCCCGGTCGCCATGCGAATGGCGTTACGGATGGCGGGGCCCGGCGAGATGATGGGCGGTTCCCCCAGGGATTTGTGGCCATAGACCGACTGGGGCTCGTAGGTCTGCACGAAGTCGCATTCAAGCTCCGGCAAATCCAGCATGGTGGGGAACTTGTAGTCGAGCAGGTTGGGGTTGCGCACCACGCCAGTCTTGGCGTCGATGATCATCTCCTCGAACAGGGACCAGCCGATCCCCATCCCCATGCCGCCGTGCACCTGTCCCTCTGCCAGCTGCGGATTGAGGATCTTGCCTGCATCGTGCAGGTTGATGATGCGATTGATGGTTACCTTGCAGAGATCGATATCGACGCAGAGATCGACAAAGGTGCAACCAAAGCTCGGCGGATTGGTGGTGGTCTTGTGGGAGACCTCGGAGGTGATCTGGCCGCCGATAGTGAGATGGTAATAGGCGTTGACCGACACCTCGGCGACGCTGATCAGCACCTTCTCCGGCGCACCGGCCAGCACCACGTAGCCGTCGATCAGGGTCAGCGACCCTACATCCTGATGGCAGAGCTGGGCCGCCAGCGAGAGGATGCGGGCCCGCAACTGCAGCGCCGCCTGATGGATGGCAGGGGCCGCCACATAACTCTGGCGCGAGGCGAACGAGCCCGGATCATAGGCGGTGATGTCGGTATCCTGAGTCGAGATGACCCGGATCTGCTCAAACGGAATGCCTAACGTCTGGGCCGCCATCTGGGCAAAGACGGTGTCCGACCCCTGCCCTATCTCGGTGGCGCCGATCTGCAGATTGACGGTGCCATCCTGATTGAGCAGCATGCGGGCGCCGGCAATTTCGACCCCCACCGGATAGGTATTGGAGCCGTAGCTAAAGCACGCAACCCCGATGCCGCGCCGTACCCGACTCGCCGGATCCTGCCCCAGACACTCGGCCTTGAGCCGATCCCACTCGAACATCTCGCGACCACGCAGCAGGCAGTCCGGCAACCCGGCGCTGTAGATGGTCTTCTGGTTGACCTGATTGACATCCCCTTCCCGCGCCACGTTGGCGATCCGCACATCGAGCGGGTCTAACCCGAGTTCGGCGCAAGCGTCATCCAGCATGCACTCGAGGGCAAAAATCGCCTGCGGCGCGCCGTAACCGCGCATGGCACCGGCAGTGGGCAGGTTGCTGTAGAAGGTTTTGGCGTCATAGCCAAAGGCGCTGCGCGGATAGAGGTAGCTGATCTTGTTGCCCCCGGCGCTGGCGATGGAGTGGCCGTGAGAGGCATAGCCGCCGGTGTTGGAGAGCACGTCCAGCTGATACCCCTTGAGGGTGCCATCGCGGTTGAGGCCCATCTTGCCATCGATGGCAAAACCGTGGCGGGTGCGGGAGGCAAAGAAGCACTCCTCCCGGCTCAAGGTCACCTTGACCGGCACACCGCCGAGTTTGTAGCTCAAAAACGCCGCCATCGGCTCTTCCAGTACGTCCTGCTTGTTGCCAAAACCGCCGCCCATATAGGGCTTGATCACCCGCACGCTCGACCAGGGCAGGCCGAGGGACTTGGCCACCCGGCTGCGCACTATCTGGGGGATCTGGGTGCTGCTGACGACGATGATGTGGTCCGGCTGATCCATGTAGGCGTAGCAGGTCACCGTCTCCAGATGGCAATGCTGCACCACCGGCGTCCGGTAGTGCCCCTGAAACTGCAGATCGGCCGCAGCGATGGCCTGCTCCGGGTCATTGGCACGAAGCTGGCTTTGGCGCAGCAGATTGCCGCTCGGGTGGATGGGATAGGCATCGTCGGCCAGCGCACTTTCGGCATCCGTCATCACCGGTAGCGGCTCGTAAGTCACCTTGACCAGGGCGGCAGCCTTCTCGGCGACCAGCGGATCGCGGGCCACGACTATGGCGACCCCATCGCCAAAGTGGCGTACATGGTCGGTGAGCAGACGGCGGTCTTTCACATCCCGTTTGGCCTCATCGAGGGACCAGGCGTGACCGGCGGTGCGAAAACAGGTGGTGGGCACATCTTCATGGGTAAACACGGCTTCGACCCCGTGCAACGCCAGCGCCTCGGTCGCATCGATGGCAAGCACCTTGCCGTGGGCAATATTGCTGCGCACGTACTTGGCGTGGCGCATCCCGAGCATGATGTTGTCATCGGTATAGCGGGCGCTGCCGGTCACCTTGGCCTCGGCATCCACCCGCTTGAGCGGTAATCCTATGGACATATGCAAGTCCTTTTTTCGAAGGGAAAAATCTGGAACCGGCATAAAAAACAGCAAGATATGCGCCTGTTTCCCGCCATCGTCAGGAGAATGGGGAGAAGTGTGAAAGGGATCCCATCTCGCCCCCCCCCCTTGGCCAACCCACAGCGACAAGCCGGGATCCGCTTTTGAACAAACGGGCATAAGACGGTGAAAAAATCGGCAGGACGGGGACACCAAGGGCGGGAGCCTATCAATCTGGTAGGGGGATTTATCAAAATGGTATCGCAATGACACCACTCACTGCAGGCGGCAGAGGCGTGATGCTCCGCATAGACGGACAGCACGCAACAGGAATAAAAATGGGGCCGCCAATGCGACCCCAAACGGGCGGGTTATCCCTAAATAGCCCACCCACCAGCATAAAAGAGCACCAGTGCCAGGGCGATGATCACGGTGCCGACGTTGAGTTTGTGCCACTCCTTCGAGCAGATGCGACCGATCACCAGGGCACTGAAGCCCAACATGATGCCGGTGACGATATTGCAGGTGAGCACGATAAAGACGGCACACACCAGCCCTGACATGGCCCCGACCGAATCATTGAAATCGAGTTTGGTGACGTTGCTCAGCATCAAGAGCCCCACATACATCAGGGCCGGTGCCGTGGCATAGGCCGGCACCAGATAGGAGAGCGGCGAGAGGAACAGCATCAACAGGAACAGGCCGCCGACCACGGTCGCGGTGAGGCCGGTTTTGCCCCCCGCCGCCGTCCCCGCCGCCGATTCGATATAGACGGCAGCCGGTGCTGCCCCCACCAGACCGGAGAAGATGCTGCTGACCGAGTCGGCGCTGAGCGCCTTGCCGCTGTTGATGATGTGACCATCTTTATCGAGCAGGTTGGCCTGCCCGGCTACCGCCCGGATGGTGCCGGTAGCATCGAACACCGCCGTCATCACCAGTGCCAGCACGCTGGGCAGCACCAGCGGCGAGAGGGCCCCCATGATATCCAGACTGAAGATAAGGGACTGCCCCTGCTCGTCCGAGAGGCTCGGCAGGGCGAACAGTCCCTGATACTTCACCGCAGGATCGAAGATAAGGCCGAAAATCGAAATGGCGATGATCACCAGCAGGATCCCCCCTGGTACTCTCAGCTTCTCCAGCCCGAAGATCACCGCAAGGCCTATCAGGGACATGATGACCGGCATGGAGGTAAACGCCCCCAGCGCCACCGGCAGCCCCTCCAGCGGGTTCTTGATCACCAGCCCTACCCCGTTGGCGGCGATCAGCAGCAAGAAGAGCCCGATCCCGATGCCGGTGCCGTGGGCAATCCCCATCGGCAGGTTGTCGAGGATCCAGCTACGCACCCCGGTCACCGAGATGGCGGTAAAGAGTACCCCCATCAGGAAGACGGCACCCAGCGCCACCGGAATGGGGATCTGCTGCCCCAGCACCAGGCTGAAGGCGGTAAACGCCGTGAGGGAAATAGCGCAGCCGATGGCCATCGGCAACTTGGCCCAAAGCCCCATCAAGAGCGAACCTAAACCCGCCACCAGACAGGTGGCGACAAACACGGCACCGGGGGGGAAGCCTGCCTTGCCGAGCATGCTCGGCACCACGATCACCGAGTAGACCATGGCAAGGAAGGTGGTGAGGCCCGCCAGTACCTCCTGTCTGACATTGCTGCCCCGCTCGCTGATCATAAAGTAGCGATCAAGAGCCGTGAGCGGCTGTTTCTTTGGTGCGCTCTGGCTGACGTCATCATTGACCAGCTTTTCCACGCTGTTTGTCCTGCTGTTTGCTTGGGTCATACCCAACTCCTTCACACGCGCCTGAATGTTCCATGACGAAATGGCGACAGGATCTGCGGGTCTGCCGAGCGCCAGTCTGATGAGAAACAGGCGATGGTGGCAGAGGATGCGACAGACAGACCAGGGCAGGCAGCCTTGACTCAAACGTTTGCCTTGCTGGTCAAAAAACCGGGCCATTTCACGTTCTATGCGGGGAGATCCCCTGTCGTGCGGCAAGACTGGCGCCCTGTGGGGCACGCCAGCCGCCGTATTCGTTGGGGCTGCGCCGCGGCAGCCCACTCCAGCCCCTACCCCCGTTCATGCACCAGTTGGCCATCCACATAGGTGCGGTAGATGGATCTGTCATCACCCAAGGTCAGCAACACAAAGAGCTTGTCCCGCAGGGTGGTAGAGTTGTCATAACGCAGCTGCTGCAGCGGGGTGGCGACCGGGTCGAGCACCACAAAGTCCGCTTCCTTGCCCACCGCAAAGCTGCCGATCTTCTCGTCCAGCCCCAGCGAATGAGCGCCGCCCAGCGTCGCCAGATAGAAGGCCTGATAGGCCGAGAGACGCTCACCCTGCAGTTGCATCACCTTGTAGGCTTCATTGAGGGTCTGCAGCATGTTGAAGGTGGTACCGGCGCCGATGTCGGTGCCCATCCCCACCTTCACCTGCTTGCGCCACGCCTTGTGCAGCTTGAAAAGCCCACTGCCGAGATAGAGGTTGGAGGTGGGACAAAACGCGATGGTGGAGCCGGTCTCCTTCAGGCAATCCCACTCCTGCTCCTCCAGATGGATGCAGTGGGCAAAGACGCAGTTGTGGCCGGTGAGCCCGTGCTGGTGATAGACATCGAGATACCCCTTATGCGCCGGGAAGAGGGATTTGACCCAGGCGATCTCGTCCTTGTTCTCGCACAGATGGGTGTGCAGATAGGTAGTGGGAAACTCTTCGCGCAATCGCCGCGCCATCGCCAGCTGCTCGGGTGTCGAGGTGGGTGCAAATCGTGGTGTGATGGCATATAGAAGCCGACCGTTACCGTGCCAGCGCTCGATAAGCTGCTTGCTCTGCACATAACTGCTCTGCGCGGTATCGAGCAGATAGTCGGGCGCATTGCGATCCATCATCACCTTGCCGGCGATCATCCGCATATTGATGCGGCTCGCCGCCTCGAACAGGGCGTCTACCGACTCGGGGTGAACAGTGCCGAACACCAGCGCCGTGGTGGTGCCGTTGCGCAGCAACTGCTTGATAAAGAAGGTGGACATCTCGCGGGCATACTCGAGATCGTTGTAGCGCCGCTCGGCCGGGAAGGTGTGGCGGTTGAGCCACTCCAGCAGCTGCTCGCCATAGGCCCCCACCATCTCGCTTTGGGGATAGTGAATGTGGGTATCGACAAAGCCCGGCACTATCATCTTGCCGCGGTAATCGCGCACCCGCACTTCGGCCGGAATGCGATCCTTGCCCTCCTCCCACTGACCGAACCAGTCGATGCAGCCGTTGCGAATGATGAGCAGGCCATCCTCGATGAGACGGGCGTTGGCCTCAATCTCCTCAGGCTGATCCACCACCCGGGTGATATCGAAGAAACTGCCGCGCACCGCTTTGACAGAGTTGTCGTTTTTCATAACCGTTTCCCTGTTTCTCTTGTTCTGTTGACGTTTTTGCCGGTTTAACCGTCAGATCCGTTCCACTTGTGGCGCCACTGCTTGCCCGGGCACTGGCTCTGGTGAACCCTCACCCTTGCTGGCCAATGGCTGGCCCGCACTGCGGGCGGTAAAGATCACATCGGGCTTGTCGCTCAGCTGGATCACCTCCACCGCCTCGGCATCCTTGACGGCCGCCTTGCGTGTGCGGCTCTGGGGCAATACCAAATTCATGATGATGGCGGTGATGCCACCGGCGCAGATGGGGTTCTCCACCAGCACATAGAGGGCATCTGGCAAGACGCTGAACACGCTCGGGTCGTAGGAGACACCGAGCCCAAGGCCTAGGGAGGTGGCGACGATCAGGGTCTCCCGTCGATCCATGCCGTGGGTCAGGATGATCCGGCAACCGGCGATGGCGATCATGGAGAACATCAGGGTCATGGCCCCGCCCAATACCGGGGACGGGATGGTGGTAAAGAAACGGCCAACCACCGGGAAGAGCCCCATGATCACCAGGATCATGGCGATGAACTTGCCGACATGGCGCGACGCCACCCCGGTCATCTGGATCACCCCGTTATTCTGGGAGAAGGTGGTCAAGGGCAGTGAGCCCAGCGCCGAGGCGATCACCGATACCAGCCCATCTGCCAACACGCCACCGGAGAGGCGGCGGGTATACTCCTCCCCCTCCACCGGACGATGGGAGACGATGGCGGTGGCAGTCAGGGCCCCGACCGCCTCCAGCACGCTCAGCAGATAGATGGTGCCAGCCACCAGAAAGGCGCCGAAATCAAAGGAGAAGCCATATTTGAACAGCATGGGGACGGTCACCACCGGCAACCCCTGCAACACGGAGAAGTCCACCATCCCGAGCATGATGGAGGCGAGATACCCCACCAGCAGGCCGATGGCAATTCCCCCCATTCGCAGCAGAGGGCTCTTGCAGCAGTTGAAACCAATCACCACCGCCAGCACCAGCAGGCCGACGCCGATGTTTTCATAGTTGCCGAAGGTGCCGCTGCTCTTGGCCGCCATGCCACCGGCAAAGTCGATAATCCCGACCTTGATGAGGCACAGGCCAATCATCAGCACCACAATGCCGCTCACGGTCGGTGTGATCACCCGGGTCAAATAGGGCAACACGAACGATGCCCCCATCACCAGAAACGCCCCGACAAAGGAGATCCCCATCAGGGAAGAGATGATTTGAGCCTCGTCGATCCCATCTTTGCCCATGGCGGTCCCGATCGAGATCATCACAGTGACGAACGAGAAGTTGACCGACTGAATGGAGAGGAGGCCCGAACCGATGGGGCCATAACGGTTGACTTGCAACCAGGTCCCGATGCCCGATGCAATCATCGACATCGAGACCAGATAAGTGGTGATCTCTTGCGAGAGATTAAGGGCCGCCCCCACGATAAGGGCAGGTGCGACCATGGGAACCAGAATGGCCAGCAGATGAGTCACCGCCCCGACCAGGGATTGGCCAAAGGGGGGCTGATCTTCCAAGGCGTAGATCAGGTCAGAGTCCTTGCGCGATTTCTCAGACATCCTTCATTACTCCGGTGTATCGAACACGATCCAATAACCCCGGCGCATCACACCCCACAGTGACCCGGGTTTATCCGGCAGGCGGAGTCTGCTCCTCCTGCCGGTCTCTGCCGTTTTATGACTACAGCTTGCCCAGTTCGCGCAGGATCTGCTCCGGCGTGAAATGCCACTTGCGCAGCCAGACACCGCAGGCGTCGTGGATGGCGGTAGCGATGGCGGGCGCGGCACCGTTCACCCCGATCTCCGAGATGGACTTGGCGCCGTAAGGGCCAACCTTGTCGTCACTCGGTACCAGGAAGGCCCGGAAGTCACGCGGAATGTCGCCAATCTTGGGCGCGCCATAGCTCTTGAGATCCCGGGTGAGCGGGATGCCCTTGCTGTCGTAGCAGATCTCTTCGGTCATGGTGTGGCCGATGGCCCGCATGGTCGCCCCGTAGATCTGGCCGAGGGCCAGCTCCGGGTTGATGGGGGTACCACAGTCGAGCAGGGCGTAGAACTTGTCGAGCCGGATCTCGCCTGTTCTGACGTTGACCGCCACCTCGGCAAAGTTGGCCCCATACGGGAAGGCGAGCTCAGAGGTGATGTAGCTGGCGGTGCCCACCAGAATGCCGAAGCCGGTACCGGTCTCCGCCTTGTGGGCCAGCTTGGCGAGGCTCACCTCCCCCTGCTTGCCGCGTACTATGCCCGGGTGAACCAGCTCTACGTCTTCGACCGGCTCGCCCAGCATGGCGGCGCCGTGGAACAGGATCTTCGCCTTGAGGTTCTCGGCCGCCATCTTGGCCGCGTTGCCGGAGAAGCAGGTACCCGACGAGGCGTAGGCCCCCTTGTCGAACAGGGCGTGGTCGGTGTCACCGGAGATCACATGCACATCGCTGAGCGGGCAACCGAGCACTTCGGCGGTCAGTTTGGCCACCACGGTATCGAGGCCGGTGCCGATATCGGCGCCACCGGAGTGGACGATAAAGGTGCCGTCAGATTCCAGCTTGACCATGCAGTTGGCCTGATCGATATCCGGGATCCCCGATTTTTGCATGATGATGGCGACGCCACGACCGATGCGCCAATCCCCGTCGGCGGGTTTGGGGCTGTCCCAGGCAATCAGCTCACGACCCTGCTTGAGGATGGGCTCGAGAGCGCAACTGGCGGCGTGGGGCACAGAGGTCGGCATCTTGCCCTCACCGATGGCACCCAGCACCTTGAGGATATCCCCTTCGTGCACCCGGTTGTGCTCCACCATGTCGAGCTGATCGATGCCCAGTTTCTCGGCCAGTTCGGCAATGGCCATGGTCAGGGCGAAGTTGCCCTTGGGCGCGCCATAACCCTGATAGGCCCCGGTCGGGCAGATGTTGCTGTAGTAGGTGTTGACGGTAAAGCGCACGTTGTCGCACGGATAGAGCGGCAGGGAGAGCGCCGGGCCGTTGCTCGGCACCGTCAATGAGTGGTTGCCGTAAGGGCCGGTGTTGGCACGAAAATCCATCTCGATGGCAGTGATGGTGCCATCTTTTTTGGCCCCCACTTTCACCTTCACCTTGGCCACATGGCGGGAGGTGTTGCTGATGAACTCCTCTTCACGGGTATAGCGGAAGGTGACCGGACGGCCGGTGACTCTGGTCGCCCAGGCGCACACCTCTTCCAGCAGGATGTCCTGCTTGGAGCCAAAACCGCCCCCTACCCGCTCCTTGATCACGTGCACCTGATGTTGCTTCATGCCGACGATACGCGCTACCTGACGGCGCACGTGCCACGGCACCTGGGTGGAGGCGTGGATCACCAGACGATCGCCATCCATGTAGGTGAAGCAGATATGCGGCTCGGTCGGGCACTGCTGGGCCTGGGTCGATTCGTAGGTGCGCTCGACAATCTCGTCCGCCTCAGCAAAGCCCTTGGCCACGTCACCGATCTCACCATGGACGCTGGCGGCCAGGTTCTCGTGCGGGCGGGAGCCGATGGGGAAATTGATGATCATGTGCTCGTCGCCGCGACGCACCGAGCAGGCGTTCTGCTGCTCGAGATCCGCAGGGGCACCAGCCATATAGATAATGGGTTCGTCGTGCACCAGCGGTGCATTGGGGGCCATCGCTTCATCGATGTTCATGACCGCAGGCAGCACCTGATACTCGACCTCAATGAGTTTCAGCGCCGCCAATGCGATGGCTTCGCTCTCGGCCACCACGGCGGCGACCCGGTCACCGACGTGACGTACCTTGCGGCTGAACATGCGGCGATCGAGCGGTGACGGCTCGGGGGCACTCTGGCCACCCGGGGTGTAAAACACATCCGGGCAGTTGAGATAGGTAATGACGTGCACGACGCCCGGCAGCGCTTCGGCGCGGCTCACATCGAGTTTGGTGATCACCGCATGGGGATGGGGGCTGCGCAGCATCTTGATGATCAGCGCATCCTCGGTAACCCTGTCTTCTACATAGCAGGGCTTGGCCTGCACCATCTTGGCGGCGTCAACCTTGGGGCAGCTCTTGCCGATATGGCGCAGATCGTCGCGAAACTCGGGGGCAATCTGGCACAGGTAATCGGGATCCTTCATCCGTGAGCAGGCAAGCTCGATGGCCTGATAGAACTGCTGATAACCGCCATCGCGGTGAAACAGGCCCGAGAGGGCGTCGTCGATTTGATCACGGGTCGGCTCGGGGTGGCGATCAAGCAGGTCGGTGACGATGAGCGCCGCAGCCGGATCGTTGTAGCCGGACTGCACCACACCCACATCCACCATCGCCTGCTGCACCAGACTGAGCTGGTTCCAGCTGCCCAGCGACTCGGCGGTGCGCACCTGCGCCCCTTCCAACTGGGCGGCGATCAGCAGGGAGGCGTTGATCACCTTGCCGTTGAAGAGAATGGCGTCGGAACCGGCGAAACCAAAGCCGTCGTCGCTGTTGCGCACCGAGTGCATCCGGCACTGGTTGAACAGCACCCGCTGGGCATTGTAACCGGCCTTGCAGATGACGGTACGCAGGGCACCGTTCAGGGTAAAGTTGAGTTCCATCATGCTTGCACCTCCTGCTGCTGGCAATCCACCAGCAGATCCGCCACCACTACACCGGTGATATACCGCTTGTAACTTATGCTGCCCGCCAGATCCTCACGGGGCGAGATCAGCTCGCTCACGGCGGCTTCCAGCGCGGCATCGTGCAGATCGCGGCGCTCCAGATCCCGCAAACGCATCGGCTGCGGCGTAACGCCAGCGACGGCCACCCGCATCTCGCCAATGCTGTCGAGGGCTACCGCGGCGGTCATCACCGCCAGGCCGTCGGCGTTGCGGCTGATGCGGCGAGTGGCGCAGCGCAGTTCAGGCTCCGGCAGCACAACCCCCAGTACCAAGGCATTGCGCTGACCCGCCAGATAGGCGTCGATGGGTTGCAGCAGGTTGTTCTCCAGCACTACCACGGCTTCGAGTACCAGCAGTACCGGCAGCAGCGGGGAGTCCTGCTGCTGGCAGGCAATTTCGCCGCCAATGGTGGCCTGATTGCGCAGATGGCGGGAGTAGACAAACCCCAGCGCCTCGCACAGGGCGGCCGGGGTGCGGGGATCGTCTTTGAGGGTCTGCAGGGTGACGGTAGCGCCGATATGGAGCTGGCCATGCTGCTGTTCGATCTGGTCAAGCCCCAGCCTCTCCAGCGAGATGGCGACCTTCTTGTCGATGCGGGTCGGGGCGGCGTTAAGCTTGCTGCCGCCCCCCATGTAGACGGCGTCGTTGCCAAAGCGGGCCTTGAGTTCCAAAGCCTGACCCAGTTGCTCGGGTCGGAAGAATTGCTCAATCATGTGTCGTCCTTACTCTTGCTGCCCGCCGCCGGGGTGATCCACAGGGCGGGCAATCCGGTCCAAAACTGTGGAAGATGGCCTTAGGCCAGCTGATCCATCCGTTGCCACAGGCGGCTCGCCACCTTGCTGGCCTGCTCATAAAGGGGCGCGACATCGAACGGGAACTCGCGGTCCTGATAGACCATGCGCCCCTCCACCATCACGCTGTTGACGCTGGCAGATCCCATGCCGAAGGCGAGATGGCCACCGAGGTTGCGCGGCGCCAGCGGGGTCGGTGCGTCGTAGTCGCAGATGGTGAGGTCGGCCTTGTAGCCCGGCTCCAGGCGGCCAAATTTGGCGCCGAAGTTGCGCTCCAGCAAGGTGTTGCCGTTCCACAGGAAGCGGGCAAAGCTGTCGGGCCACAGCGCGCCACCGGCATCCTTGTGCTTGAAGTAGGCAAACTTGAGCTCTTCGAGCATGTCGGAGCCGATGCCATCGGTGCCGAGCGCCAGATTGCGAAACTGTGGCAGGTGCATGTTGTAGCCCACGTGGTTGTTCATGTTGGAGCGGGCGTTGTGCACCAGGAAGGCATCGCGGCTGTTGAGCCGCTCGATGTCGGCCGGGCTCAGGTAGATGCCGTGAGCGATCAGAGTCTTGCTGTCGATCAGGCCAAACTCGTCCAGCCGGGCAATGGGCTCCTTGCCATAGTGGTGGTGGCCGTGGGCCATGTCGTAGCGGTCTTCCGCCACATGGATATGCAGGCCGCGACCGGTGACCTGCACCGCTTCGCGCAGCATGGCCAGCCCCTCGTAGGGGACGGTGAAGGGGGCGTGGGCACCGATATGGGCCTCCACCAGATAGGGTTCATTCCCCTTGGCCTTGGCCGCATCGATCTGTTGCGCGAACAGGATGTTCTCCTCCACCCCGGCCTGCAGCTCGGCGAGACCGCCGTTGCGATCCGTGGTCTCGAAGCAGGTCATGCCGCGCAGACCCGCTTCCACAAACCCTTTGCGCAGCACATTCAGGGAGCCCTTGATGAAGTTGGGCGACGCGTGGTGGTCGATCACCGCGCTGCAGCCGCTCTTGATCGCTTCCAGCGAGCAGATGAGACCGCTGTAGTAGAGGGACTCCTCATCGAGCGCCCGATCGAGCCGCCACCAGAGGTTTTTCAGGGTGGAGATAAAGTCCGGGCAAGGGGCGATATTGGCCATGATCCCCCGCGACAGGCCGGAGTAGAAGTGGTTGTGGGCACAGACGATGCCCGGCATCACCAGCTTGCCGCCCATCTCCCGATAGTTGGCCTCCGGGTAGAGGGCCCGCAGATTGGGCCCCACCGCTTTGATAAACGATCCTTCGATGGCGATATCCACCCCTTCCAGCACCCGGGTCGGCTCCAGCTGGACAGCGGTGACGTTCTTCAGAATAAACATGGTTTGCTCCTTCGCTTATTCGTGGTTCGCTCAGGCCTCGACGGCCCCCAGCAGGTAGTGGTGATGAGCATGGACATGGCTGATGATCCGGCACATGTCGCAAAGGGCCGCTGGCGCATCCTTGATCTGGCTCTGGGCGTCTATGGTCAGGCGATAGGTCTCGCCATCCTGACGCACCCGCAGCTCACCGCCATCCGCCAGATAGAAACCGGGGTTGCGGCTGTTGTCGAAATCCTCCGGCAGGCTGAATATGGTCACCTTGTCCTGATAGGGCTTGCCCTGCCACGGGCAGAACTGGGCGCAGTTGCCGCACTCGTTGCAGTAGGCATCCAGGTGCAGGGTCTGGAACTGATCCTTGAAGCCCGGCACCGCGATGGCGACGTTGGCCCGGTTGGGGCAGACATCCACGCACTTGCTGCAGAGGTAGTTGCACTCGAGACAGCGGTGCGCCTCTTGCGCCACGAAGGCATCGCGCTCGGTTTTGTCAACCAGGGTGACGGCGATGCTCCCCTTGCGGCGGTAGATCTCATCCTTGCCCGATGGCTGGATGGTCACTTCACTCTGCTGGCTGGCGATATGCTCGCGAGAGAGCACCAGATCCGCGGCGCGGCGGGCACCACCGATGGCACCGACGATGGAGGACGGGCCGCTCTGCACGTCACCGATGAGGAAGACGTTGCGACGGCTGGTTTCGCCGCTCTGGCTATCCACGTCCGGCCAGCCATCGCTGCCAAGAGGAATGCCCATCGCTTTGAGCACTTCGCAATCAGGCTGTTCGCCGATGGCGGTGATCAAGGCATCCATCTGCATCACTTCGGTCTGCTCGGTGGGCACCGGACGGCGGCGGCCCTGCTCGTCAGGATCCCCCAGCGCCATCATCCGCACGGTGAGCTTGCCATCTTTCTCAAAACGCTCCGGATTGGTGAGGAAGCAGAAACGCACCCCATCTTCCACCGCTTCCAGATACTCTTCGCGATAGGCGGGCATCTCTTTCTCGCTGCGACGGTAGATCACGGTCACATCGCTGACACCCGGCACCTTGAGGGCGGCGCGGGCGCAGTCCATGGAGGTGTTACCGGCGCCGATCACCGCCACATGGCGGCCGAGCGGCAGCGGTTTGCCCTGATTGAAGCTGCGCAGGAAGTTGAAGGACTTGTAGACCCGATCATGTCCCCCTTCGAGGCGCATGCCGCCATTCTTGTCGGCACCGATGCCGACGAAGACATAGGTAAAGCCCTGGGCGTGCAGCTTGTCGACGGTGAGCGCCGGATCGCAACCAAACTCGAACTTGACCCCGTGAGCGGCAACAAAGTCGATATCGTGCTGGATAAGCTCGGCCGGAATGCGGAACTCGGGGATGATGTGCTTGACCACGCCACCGGCATCCGCTTCGCGCTCGAACACGGTGACCGGATGGCCGGCGCGGGCCAGGAAGTAACCGGCGGAGAGACCGGCAGGGCCTGCACCAATGACCGCAACCGGGTGCTTGTCACCACTGCCTGCCGGTTTGTGCCAGCGGGCCTTGTACCCTTCCCAGCCCCGCTCCAGCGCCACTTTTTTCAGCTCGCGGATATTGAGCGCGCTGTCGTAGTCGAGACGGGTACAGTTGTACTGGCACTGGTGATCGCAGATGTGGCTGGTGATGGCGGGCAAGGCGTTGCGCTGATAAATCAGCTCAAGGGCTGCCACATACTCCCCCTCGCCCATCAGGCGAATGTACTCGGGGATATCCTGATGCACAGCGCAGGCGGTGACGCAGGGCGCCACGTAGCAGTCAGTCAGCGGCAGGCCGCCCCCCACTTCGATACGATCCTCGGACTTCCACTCCTTCTGGGTGTAATCCATGGTGAGCGCCTTGGCGGCCAGCGCCTCCAGCTTGGCCACATCCACCTGACTCATGCCCCAGCAGTCCGACGCATCTATCTCTTTGAGGCACTCGATCTGGCGCAGGTAGCCGCCCGGTTTGAGCAGGTCGGTGGCCATGGTGATGGGACGAATACCGGTCTCGAAGATCTCCGCGATATTGAACTTGCTGGCGCCACCCGAGTAGGAGATGGGCAGCTTGCCATCAAAGGCGCGAGACAACACAGCCGCCACGTTGATGGAGAGCGGGAACAGCGCACGGCCGGACATATACATCTCATCCCCCGGCAGCGCCCCTTTGCGGTTGATGGTGCCGAGGGTGTTGGTCAGCTTGACCCCGAAGGTGAGCCCCTTCTCGGCCCCCAGCGCCATCAAGCGGGTCAGCATCGCCTTGGCCTGATCCAGCTTGAGGTCGTGATCGAACGACTCTTCGCTCAGACCAATGTAATCAAAGCCGCAGGTATCGAGGATCTCGCGCACCCGCGGGTAGCCCAGCAGGGTCGGGTTCAGTTTGACGAAGGTGTTGAGCCCCTTCTCTTCCAGCATGTAGCGGCAGATGGCCTCGATCTCGTTCGGCGGGCAGCCGTGCATGGTGGAGAGGGTGACACCGTGCACTAGATTGGCCGGGATGCGATCCACCAGCTGTTGCAGACGATCACGCCGCGCCCCCAGTCCCAGCTCGGCGATAAACTGCTCGTCGACCACCAGCTCGCGCAGCACCTGCTGGTACTCGGCAAACTTCGGACTTTGGCTTGCATCCATCAGACTGTGGATGAACTGCTGCATCGGTGGCTGTTTGATGCCATCGAGGTTGTAACCCACGCTCATGTTGAAGATGAAGGACTTGGCCTCTCCGTCGAGCCGCGGGTCGAACACCTCTTCTAACAGGTAGAGGGCAAACCAGGCTTTAAGATACTCGTCAAATGCCTTGGGCAGGGTGAACTCGGTAGACCACTCGGTGTTGAAGCACTCGTCTTCAGCATCGATGCAGGGCTTTTCCAGTTCGAGACAATCCAGGATCTGCACCGTCTTGAGCTCGATAAAGCGCCCGCCGGTCAACCAGGAAGTGACGATGTTTTGGGCCAACTGGGTATGGGGGCCGGCTGCCGGACCAATGGGGGTCTCGCAGGTTTCACCGAACACCTTGATCTTGCGCTCGTCCTGCTTGCGATAGAATTGCGCGGCGGGAATACCGAAAATGCTCTGACTCTCTTTATATTCCGCAAAAATACGAGTCAACAGGTTCTTGAACGGAACGGGTCGCATAATATCGCCCATGGCTATCTCCTTGCAGCTGTTCTGCCCATTGGCAGCATGAATAAATGGGGTATCCGCACGGGTGTTCCCCCTTGGCAAGGAGAAGAGCAACAATCAGGCCACTACAGTTACAAAACTATTTTTTACGGTAAAAGCGTGAGACAGCTCCAATTAATGGAGAGAATTTACGATGCCACCATTATGGGTATTGCGAGTAGTTATCAATCACTCTGGAATTTACTTAATGAGCAGTTCAAAAAGAACTCGCCCTATCAGATCAAGTGCGAGAAATATCACTTTGATACGCCATTTATCTCCCCGTTATCTTTTTAAAACAGGGTGATTTCGTGGGCTAACTCTCATTTTCAAGAATGCCACCCAGCAGCGCCTGATAGCGCTCCGGGGTATCCACATCAAACAGGATGGCGGGGCTGTCAACTGGCACCATACGGTGCTGATGCCCGTGCAACCAGCGCCGCACCGATGGCTGCATCGGGGCCGCTGCCAGCTCGCGGGCAAGGGATTTTGGCAGCAACACCGGATGGCCCGCCTCCCCCAGCCAGGTGGGAAAGAGTGTCTCACAGCCCCGTGCCAGCCAGAGCTGTTGATAGACCTCGCGCGGGATACAGGGGAGATCCCCGTGGCTGATAAAGAGGTAGTCAGCGTCACTGGCCGCCAGGGCGCAGCGGATGGAGCTGCCCAGGCCCTGCCGATAGTCGGGGTTGTGGACGACAACAATATCCGGCCGTGATCCGTAGCGGGCTTGAAGCTCCTCGCCACGATGGCCCACCACCAGAATAACCCGCTGACAAAAGGCCAGGGCATTTTTGAGACTTGCATCAAGCATTGTCCCCTGGCAATAAGGTAGCATCATTTTCCAAGTACCCATTCGGGAAGATAAACCCGCCGCTGTTATTATACAGTCACACTGCACTTGTTCCTGGCAACGTTGTTTTCCACTCCCTTCGATATTTATTTTGGTCGTCATTATGTCGCACCCACACGTTGTTGCTGTCGCATTTCCAGATATAGATCCACTATTAAACTCGCTCACCAAAAATATTGATAGCCATACCACCTTAATTAGCCTCTGCGGCGCCGGTGGAAAAACCAGCACCCTGTTCTGGCTGGCGGAATATTTTTATCAACAGGGTAAAAGGGTGCTAATTACCACCACCACCCGGATGTTTCTGCCTGCCCCGTCACACTATCGGGAATTGATTATCGAGACGGATCCCGTTCGTCAACTTACCCGCTGTCAGACGCTACCGGATGGCCCGGCGCTGGTTGCCCTGTTCAGCCATCTCGACGAGCGCACCGGAAAGGTGGCGGGCCCCACGCCCCAGCAGATTGATCTCATCAAGGGGCAGCAGCGCTTCGATCTGATCCTGGTCGAAGCGGATGGCGCCCATCACAAGTTATTGAAAGTGCCCGCTTTGCACGAACCTTGCATTCCTCAGCACAGTGATTGGGTGATCGCCCTGACGGGCGGCGCCATGGTGGGGGCCAAGGCCGACCCGCAGCAGATCCACCGCTGGGCAGAGCTTCAGGCCCTGTGCGGGATAGAGGCCGGTGACCCCCTCGACTGGGCCCTGTTTCACCAGCTGCTCTCCCACCCCGAGGGGCTGTTCAAAGGCACCCCGGCCAGGGCGCGCCAGATCTGGTTTATCAATGGGGATTATCAAAATGAGGCGTCGTGGCTCGATGAATTGATAAAGCTGCATAGCCGCCACCCCGAGATCCATGCCATCTGGCAGGGGGCGGTTCGCGAGCCACAGCCCATTCGCCTCGCACTCGGTTACTTCGCTCAGGATGAGGCACAGCCGCCTCGCCCATGATGGTTTAAGGATAAGAAGAGGTACCTTATGAATCTGTTTGCACACGCAGCCCGACTGGAACAGGAGAACACGCCGTTTGCCATGGCCCAGATCATCGAGAGCCGAGGCTCCACCCCGCGCCATCAGGCCCAGATGCTGGTGATGGCCGATGGCCAGATCATCGGCACCATCGGCGGCGGCATGATCGAGCGGCTGGTGATCGAGGAAGCGATGGCCGCCATTGCCGAGCGCAAGCCGCGCATCTTCCACGGCCGGATGGCGCGCAACGGCGAACATGCGGTCGGGTCGGATTGCGGTGGTGCCATGTCGGTCTATATCGATGTCTATGGTCTGCGACCACGGCTGGTGCTCATTGGTGCCGGCCACGTCAACCGGGCTGTGGCCCATGCTGCGGCGCCGCTCGGCTTTGATGTCCATGTAGGGGATTGCTTCGAGGGGAGCCTCAACCCTGACCTCTTCCCCGCCGGCACTCACCTCAAACAGGCCGATACCATCAGCGCGGTGATCGATAAACTGGCCATCGAGCCCGCCAACTTCGTCATCATCGCCACCAACCATCAGGACAAGGAGGCGCTGGATCGGCTCATCAGCCGTCCCCTCGCCTATCTGGGGCTGCTCGCCAGCAAGCGCAAGGTGCAGACCTTCACCCAGGCGCTGCGCCAGCAAGGGGTGAGCCAGGAGCAACTGCAGCAGCTGCACGCCCCCATCGGCTACAACATCGGCGCCGAGACCCCCGAGGAGATCGCCATCAGCATTCTCGCCGAGTTGTTGCAGGTGAAAAACGGCAAGGCAGGCGGTCTGATGCAGGATGATGTGCGCCTCAAGCGGGATCAGCTGGTGGTGATGCGTGGCTCCGGCGATATCGCCACCGGGGTGGCACTGCGCTTGCACAATGCCGGTTTCAAGGTGGTGATGCTGGATCTCGACAAGCCCACGGTGATCCGCCGCACTGTCGCCTTCGCCCAGGGGATGTTCGACGGTGAAACAAGCGTCGAAGGAGTACGAGCCAAGCGGGTCGAGTGCGTCGAGCAGGCGTTCGAGCAGCTGGATCGGGGCGTCATTCCGCTACTGGTTGACCCCGACTGTGCCACCCTCGCCGAGCTCAAGCCCCGCTATCTGGTGGATGCCATCCTCGCCAAGCAGAATCTCGGCACCCACAAGGAGATGGCCCCCATTACGGTAGCCCTTGGCCCGGGGTTTGAGGCGGGGCGCGACTGCAATGCGGTGATCGAGACCAACCGCGGCCACCATCTGGGGCGGGTCATCTATCAGGGCCCTGCCCAGCCCAACACCGGCATTCCCGGGGTGATCGAGGGACACTCTGCCCGCCGGGTGGTGCGCGCCCCCGCCCCCGGGGTGATGAAGAGCCTGATCAAGCTCGGCGATCTGGTGCAGGAGGGAGATGTGATTGCCCATGTGGGGGATGCCCCTATTATCGCGCCGCTCTCCGGCATGGTGCGGGGGCTGCTCAGCGATGGCATCGAAGTGCCTATCGGCTTCAAGATTGGCGATATCGACCCGCGTGGCGAGCGCGCCGATGCCACCACCGTCTCTGACAAGGCCCGCGCCATCGGCGGCGCCGTGCTGGAAGCCATGATGCATCTGGCCAAGCGCAGATAAGATCAATGCGCGTACACTCTCAGCGCCAAGCAAAAGCCCCACCAAGATGGTGGGGCTTTTGTCGATCTGTCGGGTTATGCCACTCCCTTTACCTCTGGGAAATCTGCATCACGACCGGGTTCGTTGCAATCGCCAGGCTCGCACCGCCAGCACAACCAGAGTGATGGCGGTGAGCGGCAGCACAAAACCGGTTAGCGCTGCGCTGAACTGACCTTGCAGCGGACTGGACGTGGCGTGGAGGATCAGCCAGCAGGTGTAGCCGATGTAGTAGGCCAGAAACAGGGCCCCTTCCCAGCGGGCGATGGTGTAACCGGTAAAGAAGATGGGCAGGCAGGCAAGCGCCACCGCAATCATTACCGGAATATCGAACTGAAGGGCGGTGGCCGACACTTCAAGCCCACCGGGAGTGACGATGGAGGTAAGCCCCAGCACGCAGAGGATATTGAAGATATTGCTGCCCACCACGTTACCCACAGCGATATCCCGCTCCCCGCGCAGGGCTGCAACGATGGAGGTCACCACTTCGGGCAAGGAGGTACCGGCCGCCACTATGGTCAAGCCGATGATCAGATCGCTCACCCCGAAGTAGTGGGCAATCTCAACCGCACTGCCAACCAGCAGGCGGGAGCCGAGGATCAGCAGACCCAGACCTGCGGCAATAAAGAGCAGATTGCGCAACCAGTTGCCCGCCGTACTCGCTTCACGGGTACCAAACTCCTGCTCGTACTCCGCCTGCACCGCTTTGTTTTCCCGTCGACTCTGGACAAAGAGAAACGCGGTGTAGGCGATGATGCCGGCAAACAGCAGCGCCCCTTCCAGTGGTGCAATACGGCCATCGTAGCCCAGCAACAACACCAGAAAAGAGACCACTATCATCAAGGGCACATCGAGACGTACCAGTTGCTGGGAGACGGTCAACGGTACGATCAGTGCCGAAATACCTAAAATAAACAGCACGTTGAAAATATTGCTGCCGACCACGTTCCCCACCGCTATCCCTGCCTGCCCCTCGAGGCCAGACTGGATACTCACAGCCAGCTCGGGAGCACTGGTCCCAAAGGCCACTATGGTCAATCCCACCACCAGTGGCGATATCCCCATCATGGTGGCGAGGCGAGATGCGCCCCGCACCAGAGATTCGGCCCCCACCACCAGACACACCAGGCCTACAGCCAACCACACCAGCGTCATCATACGGTCTCATCCTTGCCGTTAGGTTCGTTGAAATAATCACAATAAATCAGATACCTGCGCTCCAGCACAGTCAGACCACGCCATTGTAACTAGGGGCTGGTCCCCTGTCGCGGGCTCTTTTGAGTGCCGTTTATCGTGCACTGGCAGCCCAGTCACCACTCAACCGTGCTTGATACGGGTTTCCCCCGCCACCGACACCACGGAGCGCTTGCCCTTGCGGCTGATGACGAGAAGCGCCAGTACGATAAGGGCGATGCCGCACCCCTCCACCGGCCCCGGGTTTTCCCCCAGCAGCCACCAGGAGAGCAGCACACCAGTCACCGGCACCGCCAGGGTGCTGAGGCTGGCAATACCCGCCGGCAGCTTTTTCAGCACGAACAGCCAGAGGCTCCAAGCCAGCGCCGTGGCGAAGATGGCGCTATAAGCCAGCGCCCCCATCACGTAGGGCTGCCAGTCGATGGGGCGCTCCGGCACCAGCGCCGCCACTAGCGCCATCACTATGGTTGCGTAGATCATCTGCCAGGTGGTGAGGGACATCAGATCCACCCCGGGATGGCGGGCATACATCCGCTTGGCGATGATGGCGCTGATCCCCCAGCAGATGCCGGAGAGGATCGCCAAGAGGGCACTCTTGAGGGATTCAAGATGCAGCAACCAGGGCTGGATCACCAGCAGCAGCCCGCAGGCCGCCACTCCGACCGCCAGATAGTGCAGCTTGCGCATCCGCTCGCCGAGAAAGAGCGCCGCGAAGATCACCACCCAAAACGGCATGGTGTAACTCAAAATGGCCACCTTGCCCGCCCCGCCGCTGATCAACGCCCACTGGGCCAACCCCACCATGCCGCAGGTCTGGAACAGGGCGATGGCTAATGTATAGCGAAACGGGGTGGGTTTGAGATAACGGCGGCCGCGCAGGGCCAGCACCAACAACAACACCAATGAACCGCACAGGCAGCGCAGGGCGGTGAACTCGAACGCCCCCGCGTAGAGCATTACCTGCTTCATCACGATCCAGCTGTAACTCCAGATGGCGGTGAGCAGAACAAGCCCCCCCAGCGCCGCCATATTGATCTTTCCGCTCATCTCTCACCACGCATTGCTCTGCCTCTCGCCTCTTGTTCCGATGGACCAACCCCTTACCGGGGTGGCTATCTTACCCCTGTGCTGGCGGGCTGCCCACGATCTATGGGAAATCGACCTCAGCCACAGTAGCGCCCGAGCCAAAAACAGCAGGGGGCCAAGGCCCCCTGTCTATCACCCCGTCATCGCGTTGCACGCTACAGGCTGATCCCGGTCCCGGTCTTGCCGGCAATCCCCTCGGCTGCCTTCTCCAGCAAGGTGATCAGAGACTTGCGCCCCGGCAGGGATGTGGCAAACGAGAGCGCCGCTTCCACCTTGGGCAACATGGATCCCTTGGCAAACTGCCCCTGGGCGATAAAGCTGTTGGCATCGGCCACGCTCAGCTGATCGAGCCACTGCACATCGGGCTTGCCGAAGTTGATGGCCACTTTCTCTACCGCGGTGAGGATGATCAACATGTCGGCGTCGATGAGCTCCGCCAGCTTGGCACTGGCCCAATCCTTGTCGATCACCGCGCTGGCGCCGCGCAGGTGATTGCCCTCCCGCAGCACCGGAATGCCGCCGCCACCGACGGTGATCACCACCTGACCGGCGGCCAGCATGGCAGAGACGGTCTCTTTCTCGATGATGTCGACGGGTTTGGGGGAGGCCACTACCCGGCGATAGCCACGACCGGCATCCTCTTTGAGCCGCTCGCCCTTGGCCATCAGCGCCTCGGCCTCCTCCTTGCTGAAGAAGCCGCCGATGGGCTTGCTCGGGTCGAGGAAGGCGGGATCGTTTTTATCCACCTCTACTTGCGTCACCAGAGTGGCGACCGGCTTGTGGATGCCGCGTTCCAGCAGGGCTTCACGCAGGGCATTTTGCAGGTCATAACCGATATAACCCTGACTCAGGGCCACGCAGACCGACATGGGCAGATGGGGGGACTTGGGCTCGTGGCGGGCCGCCACTTCGAACGCCTGCTGGATCATCCCCACCTGCGGCCCGTTGCCGTGGGTGACCACTACCTCGTGCCCCTGGGCGATCAGGTCGGCGATGGTGTGCGCCGTGCTCTGCACCGCCTTCATCTGCTCGGGCAGGTTATTGCCCAGAGCATTGCCCCCCAGGGCCAGTACGATACGCTGTTTCATCTTGTGCTCTCCGATGATAAGGGTGGGCCGGCGTCATACCGGCTCGGTTGTTCTGTCTATCACTGTGCTAATTGCTGTTCTCGGGCCGCTTCGCCCAGCAGCGGATCAACGGGTGCCCTGGCCAGAAAGCGGCCATGACCACGCCGCCCCAGAAACTCGCCATCGCGAGCGACTATCTCGCCGCGACTGAGAGTCATTCTGATCTGTCCGGGGCAGCGCATCCCCTCGTAGGGGCTGTAGTCACCGTTGTCATGCAGCGCGGCATGGCGGATCAGGGTCTCGCCACGGGGATCCATGATCACCAGATCGGCGTCGGCCCCCGGTTGCAAGTTGCCCTTGCGCGGCCAGAGGCCAAACAGGCGCGCCGGGTTGGCGCTGGTGAGCGCCACAAAGCGGGACGGCGAGATGCGCCCGCCCAATACCCCGTGGGCAAACAGCAGCAGCATCCGGTTCTCGACGCCCGGCAAGCCGTTGGGGCAGCGGCTGAAATCACCGCCCGAGAGGGTCATGCGCTGGGCGTGGGAGAAGTTGCAGTGATCGGTCGCCACCGTGTCGATGTCGCCCGCAGCGATGCCGACCCACAGCTTGTCCTGCTCGCGGCGTGAGCGCAGCGGCGGGCTCAGCAGATAGTCGACTCCGTTCTCCCGGTAGTAGCAGGAATCATCCAAAAGCAGATATTGCGGGCAGGTCTCCACCCAGACTGGCTGGCCCTGACGGCGCGCCAATTTCAGATACTCCAGCCCCAGTCCGTTGGAGAGGTGGACGATATAGAGCGGGGCATTGCCCGCGAGCCCCGCCAGATTGATCATCCGGGCGATGGCCTCCGCCTCGCACTCCAGCGGGCGGCTTTGCGGGTGATACCAGGGCTCATGATGACCCGCGGCGAGCAATGCCGCACGGCGCGCCGCGATGGCGGCATCGTTCTCGGGATGGACGGTGGCGAGCGCCCCCACCTCCTTGAGGCGGGCCAGCGCGCGCAGCACGTCATGGTCCCCCAGCTTGTACTGGTAGGTGAGATAGAGCTTGAAGCTGCTGATCCCCTCCTCCTGCACCATGGCGGCCATCTCATTAAGGATGGCGTCATCCACATGCTGGATCACGCCGTGAAAGCTGTAGTCGATCACCGCCTGATCGGCGGCGTAGTCGTGATAGCGGGCCAGCTGGTGATGCAGGTTGCACCCCGCCGGGCCAAATCCCATGTGATCGACGATGGTGGTGGTGCCACCACAGGCGGCGGCACGGGTACCGATGAAAAAATCATCGCAACTGCGGGCAATCCCCACATCGATGTTGAAGTGGGTATGGACGTCGATACCGCCCGGCATTACATAGTAGCCGCTGGCATCGATCAGCTCGGTTTCGCCATCGGGCTGGATATCGGCGGCACGGGCGCGGATCACCCCGTGCTCGATCAGCAGATCCTGACGATATTCACCCTGCGCATCGACCAGCACACCGTTTTTGATCAGCCGTTTCATCCCCACCACCTCGAACATCACTTCAAACAGCAAGGCCCCGCCTCAATGGAGACGGGGCACTTTCAACAGCTGGGCGGCGATGGCAGTCACCACCCGGCAGACCCCTTACTTGTCCAGCTCGGCCAGATAGAGCATGGGGATCACGGCGTACATGGCGGCGCACTTGACCAGATGCTCTTTCCAGGTCTTCTCGTTCGGCGCGTGGGCTTCCGGCTCTTTACCCGGGCCAAAACCGATGACCGGAATGCCGTGGCGACCCATGATGGAGACACCGTTGGTCGAGAAGGTCCACTTGTCCACCACCGGCTCCTTGTTGAACAGCTCGCGATAAGCCTTGGAGAGGGTTTTGACGGTGATGTGATCCTCTTCCACCTTCCAGGTCGGGAAGTAGCACTCGGTCGGGTAGACCAGACCGGTGTAGGCCGGACGGTCGTACTGGTACATGGAGACCTCGGCACCGGCGGCTTGCACCGCAGGCAGGGCCCGGATCTCGTCGAGCGCACCTTGCCAGGTCTCTCCCCAGGTCAGACGACGGTCGATGGAGACGGCGCAGCTGTCCGCCACGGCGCAGCGGCTTGGCGAAGTGAAGAAGATCTCGGAGACGGTCAGGGTGCCCTTGCCAAGGAAGTCGTCGTTGCCGAGGTTGTGGCTGAGCTCCTGCAATTCGCCGAGGATCGGGCCCATCTTGAAGATGGCGTTGTCACCGCGCTCAGGCGCAGATCCGTGGCAGCTCACCCCCTGCACTTCCACACGGATCTCCATGCGGCCGCGCTGGCCACGGTAGATCTGGCAATCGGTCGGCTCGGTACTGACCACGAACTCGGGGCGGATCTTGCTCTGCTCGATGATGTACTGCCAGCACAGACCGTCGCAGTCCTCTTCCTGCACGGTACCGGTCACCAGCAGGGTGTACTGATCTTCCAACCCCAGATCCTTGATGATCTTGCCCGCATAAACCATGGAGGCCATGCCGCCTTCTTGGTCAGATGCGCCACGACCGCCGATGATCTCGTGATCTTCCATCCCCTCATAGGGGTCGAACGTCCAGTTGGCGCGGTTGCCGACACCGACGGTATCGATGTGGGCATCCATGGCGATCAGGTGCGGGCCGTGGCCGATATAACCCAGCACGTTGCCCATGGGATCGATCTCGACCTTGTCGAAACCAACCTTCTCCATCTCCTGCTTGATGCGCAGCACGACGCGCTCTTCATCGCAGCTCTCGCTTGGGATGGCGATCATGTCGCGCAGGAACTGACTCATCTCGGCCTTGTACTGGTAGGCCTTCTCCAACACCATTTCAAACGGAATTTGCTTGCTCATTGTGATTCTCCATAACAACTGAGAGTGCGCGGCCTGTTCGTCGGCAGCGCCCTGTGCCCGTTACCGCGCCCCGTTGGCGAGGCGCGATCTGTTCTTCAATTCGTGTCTCTGCTCTTGCAGGGAGTGACTCGCAGCCAAAATTACTCGCAGGCAGGGTGCTTGCCTTCCCACACCACTTCCCGGTAGTGGGTCACATCGGTGTCCCCTTCGGTGTTGATGATCAGCACGACCGAGTTGCTATCCAGCCCGAGGCGCGCCATCAGCGCCGCGCGATCCGGGTGGTGACGCACCGCCGCCAACACGCCGGTACCGACCGAGCCGGATTCGCCGGAGATGATGCGCGGATCATTGCCAAGGGGGTTGCCCAGCACCCGCATGCCCAGCGCCGACACCTTGTCATGGCAGGAGATGAACTGGGTGGTGCAGCTTCTGAGCAATGGCCAACCGAGGGGATTGGGTTCGCCGCAGGCGAGACCGGCCATGATGGTGCGCATATCGCCACCCACGTTGACCATCTCCCCTGCCACGCCGGAGCGGTAGATGCAGTCGGCCTGATCCGGCTCGACCACGATGCTGTGCAGGTTTTTCGCGCCGAAGCAGTCCACCAGATAACCGAGCACCCCGCCCGCCAGCGCCCCGACCCCGGCCTGCAGCAGCACGTGAGTGGGCTGCTTGATGCCCATGGCCTGCATCTGCTCGACCGCTTCGTCGGCCAGGGTGGAGTAACCCTGCATGATCCAGGTCGGGATCTTGGTGTACCCCTCCCAGGCTGTGTCCTGCACTATGTGCCAACCGCGCTCTTCGGCCATCTTCATGGTCAGGCGCACGGTGTCGTCGTAATTCATGTCGGTGACGATGCACTCAGCACCGAGGTTGAGGATGTGATCCACCCGCTCCTGGGCGGAGCCCTTGGGCATGTAGACCACCGCATGCTGACCCACCTGCTTGGCAGCCCAGGCAACGCCGCGACCGTGGTTGCCATCTGTGGTGGTGGCGAAGGTCATCGGCTCCTTGATGGTGCGTTTGATGAGATCGAATGAGAAATCCTCGATGGCCACCCCGTATTTTTCACAGAGCAGGTTGGCGATGGCATAAACGCCACCCAGCATTTTGAATGCATTGAGGCCAAAACGCTTTGACTCATCCTTGACCAATATATTTTTTACCCCGATATAGGCGGCCAGATCTTTCAGGTCGCACAATGGGGTCGGCTCATAACCGGCCAGTTTTTTATGAAAAGCGCGAGCCTTTTGTGCTTCGGCGCGAGAAAACAGCGGTGATGGCTCGGCGGTAAAAAAGCGGTTATCGGCAATATCCATCTTCAGCGAAAATTGGGACATGCTTACCTCACTAGGCGTTACCTGACAAAGAGCTGCCTCGCCGGGAGATCCGTTATTCAGATACCACGGGGAGAAAACTCGAAATAATGGATTCGACAGCGTGGGCAGGATGAATATTCACCCTGCTCCTGCTGTTATTTATTTCACCCGCTTTTGCGCCTCTTTAATCAGATTCTCCAGGGTTTCTGCCGGGGCGGAGAATTTACGGGCCATGATCATGGCGGCGATAATATAGGGCTTCCAGCTCGCCTCTTTGTAAGTGGCGATACGGTATTTCTCGAATACCCCTTCGGTTACTTCGCCCTCTTTGCAGGAAACGCCGGAAATATCGGCCGGCAGGCAGTGCATATAGAGCGCTTCGCCCCCCTTGGTGAGCTTCATCATCTCCTCGGTGCAGTGCCAATCCTTGTGCTTGGCATTCTGCTCAAGGCAGTGTTTCTCCAGCTCTTTGAGGCCAGCGTGGTCATTGGCGCGCAGCAACTCGGTGCGCTGCTCCATCACCTTGTAGGGGGCCCAGGACTTCGGATAGACGATATCGGCATCCTTGAACGCCTCTTCCATGGAGGTGACCTGACGGAAGCTGCCGCCGGAGGCCTTGGCATTCTCCTTGGCCACTTCGATCACGTCCGGGATCAGGTCATACCCTTCCGGGTGGGCCAGGGTCACATCCATACCAAAGCGGGTCATCAGGCCGATGATGCCCTGCGGCACGGAGAGCGGCTTGCCGTAGCTCGGGGAGTAAGCCCAGGTCATCGCAATCTTCTTGCCCTTGAGGTTTTCCAGGCTGCCGAAGTGCTCCTGCAACCAGGCCAGATCAGCCATGGACTGGGTCGGGTGATCAATATCGCACTGCAGGTTGACCAGCGCCGGACGCTGGGGCAGCACTCCCTTCTCGAACCCTTCATCCAGTGCGGCGCCCACTTCGCGCATATAGGCGTTACCGGCACCGAGGAACATGTCGTCACGGATGCCGATGGCATCGGCGCAAAACGAGATCATATTGGCTGTTTCACGGACGGTTTCACCGTGAGCGATCTGGGATTTTCCCTCATCCAGATCCTGTTGGGCCAGACCGAGCAGGTTCAGCGCAGAGGCATAAGAGAAGCGGGTTCGGGTGGAGTTATCGCGGAAAACCGAGATACCGAGCCCGCTGTTAAACAATTTGGTGCAGATATTTTCGGCGCGCAGGGTCTTGAGGGATTCGGCCAGTTTCAATACCAGCTCCAGCTCCTGAGGTGTTTGCTCCCAGGTCAGCAGAAAATCTTTTTCATGCAGGTTGGATTTGAGTGCTCTGATCTCTTTGATTAATTCGTTAACTGCTTTCATCGTTCGCCCCAATCATTGGATGAGATATGGATAGCTCCCCTTTCACTCACGATGTCACCAGCATCCCGGTTGTGGGTGAGCGCGTCGGTTAGCGTCGATATGAGGCAATCAATAACCGTGCCAAACCAATAAAATGCAGGCAGATATTAATAAATGGCTAGAGTGTGTGATGCCACCCACAAAATCAGTGGCTATTTCAGCGGTTTATTCCATAAAAGGATGGATAGGGTGGCCAAGCGATAAAATAGCCGGGTGATAATAATCAGAGGCGATATCTCGGCATCGGTGAGAATTATCATCAAAGGTCAGTTTCAGGGGCTGAAATGATATCAGCGGGGCTGTCGTTATCATTATGATAATGCCCGCAACACCTTTTCTCTTGGAATGATCTCTCCAGCGTTGACACTGCTGCTATCTCGCCTCCCCTGCACTCCCGTATCACCTCTCGCCTTATCTTCCGGCCACATCGCTGGGCGCGGTTGGCCCAAGGTGCTAACGTGAATACGCCAGTTGCGCATTTGTCTCGGATGCTCAGGAGAGGCCGATGTTCACGACCGCAACTGCGCGGATGAACCTGCATGACTTACATCTTTGAGGAGTTATCTATGTCCAGGAATGCCGCTCTGCTCATCACCCTGACCCTGCTCGGGATCGCCCCTGCCCACGCCATCAGCGCCAAATATGCCGAGCAGCTGGAGCGATCCGGTTGTACCCAGGTTACCGAGGCGCAGGGCTGTGACATTCACAAAACCAAAGCGGAAAATGCCAAAGCGGGATTTGGCGCGGCCGCCCCTGCAGCGGAGGGCGGTCTGAATCTGAGCTATGAGCAGAAGCTGGAGCGCTCGGGCTGCACTCAGGTGAGCGAACTCAATGGCTGCGATATCAACAAGACCAAGGCTGAGAACGCGGCTACCGGTGTTGGCAATGCTCCGGCCGCGGCAACCAGCGGCAGCCCCTATGCAGGCAACTGGATCGCCACCTTCCCCCAAACCGGCGCCACCGTGGCCAATATCCGCATCGATGGCAAGGATCAGGTGTGGGTCAACGACAAGAAGGTCAATGCCAAGAAATCCGATGGCGCGCTGGTGTTCAAGGATGGCATGGTCATCTACACCATTCAGGGGGATCGCCGCATCAAGGGTGAAGATGGCTGGGTCGATAATGATGCCGGCACCAAGGGCCCTATCAACGCCAAGTAAACAGCTGACCACGAAATGACGGGGAGCGCGGGCTCCCCGTTTCACACCTGATTGCCTATCTCTTCCAATGACCAGCTCCGCCAGTGAGGGGCCAGAATTAATACCTCCTGTTCCAGCCAAGTCCCGTCTGTGATCAGTCTATCGAGCCAGGGAATGCCTGCCGACGCGCCATGACCATCGACCTGATCAGCCTGCATCGTCACACGCCAGGGCACCTTGCCACTGTCCGTCGCAAAGGTGCGTACCGGACGGACATAGTGATCCAGATAAGGTTGCAACTCACAGGGAAGCCAGAGCATGGCCGGTCGATTTAGCTCGCGCGCCAGCTCGATGGCAATATCGATACCCCGTTGATCGAGATCGCCAAAATGGGCCCACTGCACGCCCGCAGGCAGCAGCGGGATCAGCTGTTTGGCCAGGGTGGTATTGCGACCGGGGGCAAAAAGCAGCAGTTGCCCGGATTGCAGCGGGTAGTCGACAAAGGCCCCCTTGTTCTCCAACGTAATGACCCGATCCCCTTGCCAGCCGATGGCAGCCAGCGTGCCCAGAGTCCGCTCCGGCAACGCCAACTCCCCCAGCAGCGCCATCATTGCCGTCATATCGTGCTGCTGACCCTGCTGATCGACCAGTGAGAGCGGTTCGAGGGTACGGATGCGGAT
Organism: Aeromonas fluvialis; assembly: GCF_000819885.1. GTDB lineage: Bacteria > Pseudomonadota > Gammaproteobacteria > Enterobacterales > Aeromonadaceae > Aeromonas > Aeromonas fluvialis. Next base: position 22,021 of record NZ_CDBO01000027.1, on the reverse strand, counting down.
CACCTCATCCTGCGTGAGCGACAATTCCGCAAGCTGTGGCGCGGCAAGGGATGCTGACCGCGAATGCTTGCTGTCCCCATGCCAGAGGGCATAAAAGCAGGCCTGATTAAGCCGTGCAGGCAAACTCACTCCCATTCGTTGCAACTGCTTACGCTTGTCCAGTTCGGGGGGAACGACCTGCGCCAGCTGCCCGAGCAAATAAGTCCGTCCCGCCTCGGTCAACACATAAGGAGCACCACGGCCAACCGGCTTGATCCCGCCCACCGCCTGCAACAGATCCTTCAACTCCCTACCATGCCGGCTCTCAAGGGAGCAGCCCTTCTCGTTCTGGCTATCGAGCAACCGTGCACACAAATCCTGTACCCGCACCTCATTAAACAGCGACATCCTCACCTCTCCATGTGGCTTCATATGACGAAGTAGAGGTGATTTTCCCTGTCATTACCGTGACCGGCTTCGCAAGCGGTTCTTATCAGCCCCGCCATGCATGGCCCGTTACTGGTAAACCCGCCACAAAGGGCGCAAGCTGGTTTGATATAGAGATACGCGGCGCTCTTCGCGGCACGACAACGCGACACCCGCTTTCACAAGGGCTTGCCATGACCGACGCCACAGACCCATCGCCATCCTCTTCCTGGCATCTTTCGGATATCCGCGAGCTGGCGCACCTGCTGACTCTGGCGCTGCCCGCCGCGGTAGAGATCACTGAAGCGGTACATCAGGCGGTACTGAGCGGTATGGGGCTCAAGGGACGGGATGAGGGAAAAACAGCCGGGATCACCGGGCTGGTCTACAAGGGGGTACATGGCGCCGCCAACACCCTGGGCAGCGGCATCAACCAACTGCTCAGCCGCCTGCCAGCCACACCGCCGCCCCACCAGATCCCCGAAACCCCGAAACGTGCGGCCCTGATCGCCACGCTCAACGGCGTGTTGGGGGACAAGCTGGTCGAGCACCACAATGCTCTCGCCACCCCCATGACCCTGCGCTATCAGGGCAAGCCCCTCGATTGGCAGGCGATGCCGGAGGATCTACCCTGCGAGGGACGGGTGCTGCTGATGATCCATGGCCTCTGCATGAACGATCTGCAGTGGCAGACCGAGCATCAAGGCAAGCCGGTCAATCACGGAGAACAACTTGCCAACGCGCTTGGCTATCAGCCTCTTTATCTGCGCTACAACTCGGGCCTGCCCATTGCACAAAACGGACAGACGCTGGCCCTGCTGCTGGAGCAGTTGCTCGCCCACTGGCCGGGAGAACTCAAAGAGATAACGATAATGGGCTATAGCATGGGGGGACTGGTTGCCCGCAGCGCCTGTCAACATGCCAGCGTGGCTGGGCTCACCTGGCCTGCGCACCTTGCCAACCTGATATTTCTCGGCACACCACACCACGGCGCGCCGCTCGAACATGCCGGTCACTGGCTGGAGCAGTTGCTGCCCACCACCGCCTACAGCGAGCCCTTCGTCAGGCTGGCGCGGCTGCGCAGTGCTGGCATCAAGGATCTGCGCCACGGCAAGGTGATCGACGAAGTGGCCCAACCCGACCCCGCCGTGCCCTTGCGCGATCCCCGCGTTCCACTCCCCTTGCCCTGCAGCGTCAACTGTTATGCCATCGCCGCGACCACTGCCACCAAGCGCAGCCTGCTGGCCGACCGACTGATTGGCGATGGACTGGTGCCGCTACGCAGCGCCCTCGGTCAGCACAACGAAGCGCGCCATCAGCTGGCTTTTCTTCCTGCCCATACCCTGATTGTCTATCACACCAGTCATATGGCCCTGCTCAGCAGCCCGCAGGTTGACCAGCAACTGCTGCGTTGGCTCGACCCCTTGCAGTTATAGCGAGCTGGCTATTAAAGCAACCGAGTGCTGGTTCACAAAGGAGCCCTGTGGCACTCTGGGACGTCAAAGGGAAGACCCACACTGACACCTCATGTGTCCCCACTGCAAAGGAGCGCCACCAATGGCCAAAGCAAGCAAGAAAGAGATCAAAAAGAAGATCGCCGCTCGTCTTGAGAAAATTGCCAAGCATGAAGGCAAGATCAAGAAGCTGAAGAAGGCCCTGAAGTAGGGCCCATCGCATAAGAGAAACCGCCAACTGGCGGTTTTTTCATCCTCCTTTTCGCCCCTTTCCCATCGCTTTTGATACCAATTGCCTTGATGTAAAGGCCTCAAGCGCACCTCAGCAAACAACCCAGCTGAAACCACGCACGTTCTCATCACCGCTATTTGGTCTAACAGCGCCAATCGGGCGCCGCGCCCCCCCTTGCCAGCAACTACCTTCAACGGAGTGTTTGATATGAGCCAGCAGTGGAGCGCCATATGTACTCTTACACCCTCACCTTCAAGGAAGATGTCGATCGCCTGACCGCCCCCGAGCAGGAGGTCTCCTTGCAAAGCCCCGCCCAGGCGGGCGATTTTATTATCCTCTCCGACGGCAGCCGCCATCAGGTGATGTTTGTCACCCACCGCGCCCACTACAGCAGCCTCTATCTCGATAAAGGGGTCAGGGTGCCGCAATGCTAGCGCAGCTCATCTCTCTATTTTCGAAAGCAAAAGAGCGGCTCCCGGCCGCTCTTTGATCTCTCTTTATGTGGATTTGCTGTCACAGCACCTTGATCACCGGTTGGTGCACTATCTCGACGTCATTTTTATAGACCACCAGCTCACCCGGTGGCACGCCTCGCTCACCCAGCACGGTGACGACGCACTCGTAGCGATAGGGGCCGCTCGTGAAGAGGTAGGTATGATTGCCCCCCGACCCCTCCACCCTGACGGTGCCATTTTTCAGCACCAGATCCGGCTTGTCGGCGAGCGTCTTGCCCTTGGCCCAGGAGGCGTAGCGATAGTGGCCATCGTCCAACTCATCGATGCGGATGGTAAATTTCTCGGTCTGCCACATCAGAGCGGGGTTCTTGTACTCCCGCACGCTGGGATGCAGACCGCTCTTCTGCCTGGCGATAAGCTCGGCTTTCAATTTGGCGGCCTGCGCCGTCTGATGATTGATACCGATCACCTTGCCATCGAAATCCATCCAGACCTCTCCACTGCCGAGCATGATGCCGCGCCAGCCCATGGCCTGCCAATCCTGCCCGACCCGGGAGGTAGCGATGCTTTTTAATATGGCGTCATCAAATACCTCGTCGAAACGGGTCAGCATCTCCGACGCGTTTTTGATGGCGGGAATAGGATACTCCTGCTTGAAGGGGTATTTCATTTGATTGGCAAGGGCCTGATGATCCCGGGCTTCTGCCGCATCGACCAACTGCTGCACAAAGGGGCGATATTCGGCCGGCAACTGCTCCTCATCAGCTGATACGGGAAGTGCAACCCACAATGCTCCCAGCAGCAACGCAGCACATAAGCCATAACGCCCCTGAGCTCCTTTGCTATTGCGGCCAAACAGTGCCCTGACATTCCATCTTGCCACTTTCATTCTGCCTGCTCCCCACATAACTAAAACGGCCAGCCACTATCCGCAGACATTAGCTGGCGGACTTCAGAGATTTTTTAACTCGTTTGAGTGCCATCTGCCGCTTGAGCGGTGACAGGTAATCAATGAACAGGTTGCCATCCAGATGATCAATTTCATGCTGCATGACAATGGCCAAAAAATCGCTGCTCTCGATGGTGATCGGATTGCCTTTTCGATCCAGTGCAGATACCACCACCGAGCTGTAACGCTCGACATCCGCGTAATAATCCGGCACGGAGAGACATCCCTCTTGTCCAAGCACCTTGTCAGTACCGCTTATCAGTTGTGGATTAATCAAAACCAGCGGCTGATCCCTGCTCTCGGACAAGTCGATAATAACGACGGCCTCTTTACGCCCGACTTGAGTAGCGGCCAAACCAATCCCGTTCTCCGTCGCATACAGGGTCTCCAGCATGTCATCAATCAGCCCCTGTACGACAGCGATATCCTCAACTCGCTCGGCCTTGAGCCTCAACCTTGGGTCGGGAGCCGTCAAAATATTCAAAATCGCCATCACAACTCTTCATTAACCACTTTTTTCAATCCGAGGTCACAGCCCAACGGCCGGGACATGGAGACAAACGCCTGATCCTCTTGGACCACGTTGTAACCAAGGCGCTCATAAAACCGTATCGCCCTATGATTCTCTGTGAAGCTGGACAAGGTGACTCGGCATTTGCCCTCACACTCAGCCTCCTGATGAAGCCGTTCCATCACGGCAGCGCCAAGCTGCCGCCCTTGATACTGAGGGAAAATAATCAGCAGATGAACATGCTGGGCATCCTCATATGGCTTGCTACATAACAGACCAATGCGTTCTCCCCCATGCAGGATCCACGAAAACCATTGCGGCCGATATGAGCTGGTTAGTCGCTCGCGTTGAAATTGGTCATCCCAGCCAAAGAGCGACTCAACATAGGGAAAAATCCCCTGTTTCACGGCAGTAAAGACCAGCTCAAATTCACTTTGCGGCACATTAATCAGCTCAATATCCATCTCATTCCCTGCTCAAGCCATATTGAAAAAATAAACAAACTGATAAATTATTAAGACATACTGATAGCCACAAAGATCTACCCTGAGCACTCAATATAAAGCACCAAGCTATTTTTACTTCAACAAGAACTCGTACATTTAGCAGATACCACCGTCGAGAAACCCCATCCCCTCTTTAATTCTCTCCAGATTGGCTTTTGAGGTAAGCATCTCCACGACAAGAAACGCAACGTTCATTGCAGTGGACGGGCTACGTGAAGTGATAATATTTCCATCGATAACGATAGGTTGATTCAGTACCTGTACACCATACTCTTGCATCTGTTGTTGCCGTTTCTGACTCAGATGATAAGTCGTACCATTGCGACCACTTAGCACACCACTTTGGCAATAGGCAATGCCCCCACGCACACCGAAGCAACAACTTTTCCCTTGGCATCAAAATCTTTAATCCATGCCAATAGCCTTGGGTCATACGCATCATCATAAAAGCCTGCACGGCTCATACCTCCCGGTATTACTAGGGCATCAAACTCTTCGATATCTATTTCATCAAGCAGACATTCCGGTTCGATCGTAAAATTCCATGCACATTTAATTCGTTGGTGAAAACCAACTGTAGTTAACTGTATGGGCTCAAGGCCATAAGTTGTCGTCCAACCAAAGGCATCTGTAAATACTGATGCCTCATACTCTTCAACCCCATTACACAAAAATAGAATTACTTTTGAATTTCGCTTCCTTTCTGAGTTCACTCTATCCATCCTGTAATCAGCATGAACTAACATTTGCCACAAAACACTTTAATAACCATTGCATGGTAATATACCATGCTAATTTTTCACGAAGAAAGGTAATCAAAACTCTAAATTGTGACATAACTTAAATCAGCTTAGCCATTAAGTATTCATCAACATATTCACCATCAACTTTCATCGAGTTTCGCTTTATTCCCTCGACCTCAAAACCACAAGCGTGATAAAGAGCACAAGCTCGGACATTATGACACATGACATTTAACTCCATACGGGTAAAAGCCCGCGCTGTTGCCCACTCTTCCAGCGCAGAAAACAACTTTTTACCAAATCCCTGTCCGGTTGTAGATTGTTGAATACCGATAACACAATACAAGACATGTTTATTGCGATTTGCTGGTTGACCAATGCCGACAATAAAGCCTGCAATCTCATCGTGCTCTGCCAGTACCAGCATGACTTTGTTGTTTGCATCGACAAACGAAGCCAATATTTGAGCTTGCTCAACCTCTGTCGTAGTTCGCTCTCCCGGTTCATAGAGCATAAAGGTTGTTTCACTGTCGAGTCGGTTCATTAACGCCAATATATTATGCGCATCAGATACACAGACTTCTCTCACTTCCATATGATGGCCTCAAATTCAATAATTAATTGTCAATTCTAATCATGCATATAATGCAGTGCTTCTACCATCTGGCGATCTCACGCTCTGGTCATCAAACTAAAGAACCTCAACCTTTACCTTGATAATGCCATCACGAATATTGGCGATGGAGCCGAAGGCGGATTTGGAGAGATCGATAATACGCCCGCTTTTAAAGGCGCCGCGGTCATTGACCTTGACCACTACACTCTTGCCGTTGGCGAGGTTGGTGACCCGCACCATGGCGCCAAAGGGCAATTCCATATGGGCGGCGCTATTGAGGTTGTTACGATATAACTCGCCGCTGGCGGTCTTTTTGCCGTGATAGCGGTCGGCATAATAGCTGGCATAGCCGGTTTCGCTATAGCCGCGCCAGCTGCCGCCGTGGCTCTCGTCATAACGGCTGCTACAGGCCGCCAGCAGCAGGCAAAGAGATAACAGCAGCCCTTTCTGGATATGTTGCACCTTTCCCCTCTCCTCTCTTCTTCTTTCCACTCTGCGCTATTTTTGCATCTTCGATGCGGCCGGTGACACTGGCGGCATGTTCGCAAGCAACTTCTCGCCTTATTGTCAGGCCGCAGCGATGGTGCGGCTACTTTGCCATATCTTCCATGTAAAAAGGGAGGCAAATGCCTCCCTTTCAACTAGTTACCGGTCATCCCGTGTCGGATGGGCCAGAGACTTCTCAGGCAATCAGCTTGTCGTCGGCAAAGCCGAAGCCACGCAGGCCCACCACATGCACGTGCTCGTGCTTGCCCTGCACCTTGCGGATGAGCTTGTAGGTGGTGCCCTTCTCCGGGCTGATGTTCTCGGGCGCCGCGATAAGCAGCTGCATATCCTGCCGCTCGCACAGCTCGAACAGGGTGGCGATGGATTTGCCATCCAGACGGGCCGCTTCGTCGAGGAACAACAGACGGCAGGGTGCGATGTCCTTGCCGCGCAGCCGGCGGGACTCCTCCTCCCAGCTGATCAGCACCATCAAGAGGATGGCCTGACCGGTACCGATCGCCTCGCCGGTGGAGAGCGCGCCGCTCTCGGCCCGCAGCCAGCCGTCAGCCCCGCGCTGCACCTCGATCTCCAGCTCCAGGTAGTTGCGATAGTCGAGCAGCACGTCGCCCATCACCTGATAGCTGCGATCCCCCTGCTCGATCTGCGGATTCAGGCGCTGGAACAGCTTGGCCATCGCCTCGGAGAAGCTGAGCTCCTTGTCGGCGAACAGATCGTTGTGCATGGCAGTTTGGTCGGCCAGCGCCGTCAGCAGACGGGTATGGGCCTCGCGGATATTGACGTTGAGGCGCACCCCGCGCACCAGACCGAAGGCGATGTTCTGCAAACCCTGGTTGAGCACCCGGATGCGGTTCTGCTCGCGACGGATGATGTTGGTGATCTTGGCCGCCACCTCGTGGGAGGAGAGCGACAGATGGGTTTCCCGCTGCTTGAGCTCGTCAGCCAGACGCGCCAGCTCGATCTCCATCTCCTCGATCGCTTCCACCGGATCATCGGAGCGGATGATGTCGTTGCGGATGCGATCCTTGAGGTAACGGTAAACCTGCACGTAGAAGGCGACCTTCTGCTCGGTGCTGCGGTTGCCCTCGGAAAGACGCAGCGCATCGCGCAGAGCTTCGTCGTGGGCCACCGCTACCCGCAGGGCGCCAAGGGCCTTGTCTGACATAGAGCGCAGCTCGTCGCTGTCAAGATACGCCAGCTCACGCTTGTTGAGGCGCTTCTCGACATCGGTCTCCCGCGCCAGTCGCACCACCCGTGACCAGCTCGCCTTGTGACCCACCAGTGATTTACGGGCGCTGTAGTAATCCTTGCCTTCCAGCTTGAGACGGCCGCCAAGGGATTCGATCTCGCGCTTGGTGACCTGCAACTGGGCCTCGGCGCTGGTGCGACGGGAACGGGTGCGGATCAGCAGCTCTTCAATCTCTTTCTTGTGGGCGCGCGCCTTCTCTTCCATATCGTCAGAGAGGGTCAGCCCCATGGCCGCCAGCTCCTGCTCGAACTCGGTCAGGGTCTGGCGCTTGGCCTCGACGCTGGAGTTGAGGGCGGTACGCAGCTGCAACGCCTCGGTGTGACGCAGGGCAATCTGCTTGTGCTGCTCGCCAGCGGTGCGGGCTGCCAGCTCGGCCGCCTTGAGCTTCTCTTTGAGCCGCTCGCTCATCTCGGAGGCTTTGCCCAGCAGATCTTGTGCATCCTGATAGGCAAAGTGCGGTAGACGCGCCACCAGCTGATCGAGGGCGTAGCAACGGCGTTTCTGCTCGGCCAGCAGGTCGCTCACCTCATCATAGGCAGCCTGCAGCGCCGCAAGATCCTGCGGATCCTGACGCAACACCTGCACCATGGTTTCCAGTTTTTCCAGCGACTTGCCGTGCTTGGCGATAAAGGCTTCGGCCTGTTTCAGGGCTTCCACATCGGCGTGAGCCGCCTCGAGGCGAGCCGCCAGCTCTGTCTCGGCAAACAGGTGGGCAAAGGGCAGCATTCCCTGCACCAGCTGGATATGACGGGTCAGCTGGGCGGCCGCCGCTTTGGCATCACTCAGCTGCTTGTCGCACTCGCCGATGGCTCCTTGCAGCGCGCGCAGTTCGGCCTGCTTGGCCTGCACTTCGGCTTCCGGGTCGGGGCGGAAGGCGATATCCAGATGCTGACCGATAAAGTCGCGGAAGTGACCGTAGAGGCGGTGGTACTTCTGCTGCTCGAAAGCGGCCTTGGCGTAACTCTCGATGAGCCCTTCGCGTTCAAGGTCGAGTTGCTCGATCCGCTTTTCACGGGCGGCGCGACCAAACAGCGGCAGCTCGGGATAGCGGGAGAAGCGCACCTGACGCTTGCTGGTGCGCACCAGCACGGCGTCCCCCAGCTCGTCCGCTTCCACCAGATCCTCGTCAAAGGAGTCGGGGTTGCCCTGAATTAGGTAGATATCTTCCGGGCAATCTTCCAGCTTTTTCAGCCGCTCGATGGCGCCCTCAAGGTCAAGCACCACCAAAGCGCTGCGAGCCGGGCCATAGAGTGCCGAGTAGTAAGGGGCATCATCGATGGAGATGTCGTCATAGACATCGGAGAGCAGCACGCCCCCCACCTGCTCGGCGATGCGGGCAAGACGGGGATCCGCCTCGCCTGCCCCCAGCTGCAGGTTGCGAATTTGCAGCTCCAGCGCCTGTTTCTGCGCCGCGATGCGGTTGCTCTCCTGCTCGAACTCGCGCTCCTTATCGAGCACTGTCTGCATACCGGCCGAAAGCTCTTCGGCGGTGGCGAGCGGCAGACCGCTCTGCTCGCGCAACTGCTCGAGCTTTTCAAAGGATTTGAGCCAGCGTGGAGCCAACTTGGTGAGTTCCGCAATATCACGGCCCAACTGGGTGCCCTGATGCTCGAGGCTGGCGCGGCGCTGGTTCACCTCTGCCTGCTGCTCGGAGAGCTCCTCCTGACGGGTGCGCTGGGCTTCAAGGAAAATCTCCAGCTCATCGCTGCTGGCAATCAGCTGGCCAGAGGCCTGCTGCAGCTCGTCACGCAGCTTGAAGAGACTCTTCTGGCTCTCGCTCTCTTTCTCGAGGCGAGCCAGCGCGGCGCGCAGCCCCTGCCCCTGGGCAATGCGAGCCTTGTCTTCGATATGACGCTTGAGCAGCGCCTGCGCGGTAGGCCAGGCGGCCTCGCGCACTGTTTCCGGAGCGATGCTGAGCAGCAGCGCTAGCGCCGCTTCGTGCTCGGCCACTGCCGCCTTGGCCAGTGCCAGCTGTTGCTCGGCCCCCAGCACCCGGCTGGTGAGGCTCTGCTCGGCTGCGCGGAACTGGTGCAGGGTGTCGCTCGCCTGTTCGGCGGTGAGCCCCGGCAGCTCGCACTGCTCGCGGGCAGCATCGAGGGCCTGCACCGCCTGACGATACTGGATGGCACGGGTCTGCTGGATATCGAGCGCCTGCTGGTAGTCGGCCAGCTGGGTCTTGAGGCTGTCGACTTCTGCCTGCGCCAGCTCCTTGCGCTCTTCCACTTCCAGCAGCTGGCCGTGGATCTCCTCCACCACAGCCTGCTGCTGTTCGAGTTTGTCAGAGAGATCCGCCAGATCGGCGCGGTACATCTCGATCTTCTTCTGCAAGCTGACCGCCGCCATCACCTTGGCCAGATGCTCGGAGGCAGACTCCAGCTCGTCGGTCAGCAGTTTCTCGCGGTTGGTGAGCTGCTCCACCTCGTCGGCCAGATAGATGGCGCGCTGCTTCTCTTCGGCCAGAATGCGGCGCTTGTCGGCCAGCTCCTGACGCGCCTTGAGGGCCAGCTCGGAGAGGCGGCTCTTCTCGGCGGCGTTGCGCACATAGTCCGCCGCCACATAGTGGGTGGTCTCGGTGATCAGGTTCTTGAACAGATCCCGCTGACCCTGGGTCTCCTTGATGGCTTCCAGCGTGCGGCGGTTTTCATAGATGGCCGCCTCCATGTCTGCAAACGCCTTGCGCACCCCGGAGTTCTCCGGCAGCAGGTATTCGCGCAGGGAACGGCTGATGGACGAGGAGATACCGCCGTAGAGAGAGGCTTCGATCAGGCGATAGAACTTGCCGCGATCTTTTTGATCACGCAGCTTCTTCGGGGTGATGCCGAATTCGAACATGAAGTTGTGATAGTCGGTCACCGTATTGAATTTGGCGACTTTCAGCGCCCCCAGCTCGGCGGCCGCCCCTTTCAGGTCGGTAAAGGCGCGTACCCGCCCCTTGCCGCCATCGAGCTTCTCCAGCAGCAGATCGGTCGGTGCCAGATTCTCCGGCACATCTACCAGCGCAAACGGGGTGATGTTGACCTTGTTGTCACGGTTGGCCACCTGCTCGAGGTGGACGCCGACCCAGATCCGCTGTTCGCGGCTGTTCATCACTTCCAGCAGGGAGTAGCAGTGGCCACGCTGCAGCTTGCCGTAGAGCCCCTTGTCACGGGAGGCGCTGCTGGAGCCCGCTTCCGTGGTATTGCGGAAGTGAAGCAGGGACTGGTCGGGGATGAGTGCCGCGATAAAGGCCGCCATGGTGGTGGACTTGCCCGCGCCGTTGCCGCCGGAAAGAGTGGTGACCAACTGGTCGAGATCGAAGGTCCGGGCGAAGAAGCCGTTCCAGTTGACCATGGTCAGGGATTTGAACTTGCCTCGCACCGGTTATACCTCCAGATCCAGTTGTTCTTCATCGAGATCCGCCTCGATGTCATCAAAGAGCGAGTCGCTGCTCGGCATTTCGTCGTCGTGGAAGATGGCTTCACCCTCCTGGATCATCCGCAGCTGAACGGCGCGCGGATCTTCATCGGAACGCACATCGGCGGCGAAACGGAACACAGATTCGTTGACCCGGAATTTATCCCCGTTGCCAAGGGCGGTGATCATGCCAAGGCGGCGCAGACGGCGCATGGAGGTACGGATCTTTTCGAGCAACTTCTTCTTGTCGAGATCGGTCCCACCGGAGCGGCTGTTGACCATCCGCAGCAGCTGCTTCTCGTCGGCGAGGCTCAGCACCTCTTCTTGCAGCTCGGCCATGGCGAATACCCCTTCCGAAGCCAGACGATCCGGGCTCAGGTAGAGGTAGCAGAGCACCTTGCCCACCAGCATATCGAGCTCTGAGAGCACAGTGGTGCCGATGTCAGAGCTCGGGCGCGGACGCAGGTAGAAGAAGCCTTCCGGCGCCTTGATCAGCTCCACCTGATAGCGGCCGTAGAAGATCTCCAGCTCGCTGTGATATTCGACCAGCGCCGAATGCTGCTCGAACTCGTCGGCACTGATGTGGCGACCGGAGCGCAAGGCGGTGTCGATGCGCGGAAACAAGGGGTTGGCAATCGCCTCTGCGAGCCGCAGCGGCAAGGGAAACTCAGTATTGATCAATGACATAGGCCTGAACCTTGGATCCAGCTTGGTTAATGGGTTTCCATGCGGGTTGGCGATGCAGTTCGCGCTCACCGCTGGCATGGCCCAGGCGCACGGCCTGGTCGATCAGAAGACGCGCCACATCGAAGTGGGCATGAGCCGGGTAATCCAGCAGGTATTCCCGCAGCACGTCGGCTAGATCCAGCTGCTGCCCCTGCTCGGGGTAGCGGGCCAGGTGGCGCTCGATGCGCTCAGCCAGTTCCTGGTTGATGTCCACCATCTCCATGTACTCCATCTCGAGGGGCACCTCACCGGTCACCTCCTCGTCGTGGATGGCGATGGTCTCGTCGCGCAGCTCCAGCAGACGGGGCTCTTCGGCCACCCGCAGTTGCCAGTTGTGCTGCTCGAAATTGCGGATGGAGTCGCGCAGCCGCTGGCTGAAGGCGCGGTTCTTGTCCATGTCGATGGCGTTGCGGATAAATTTATGGACGTGGCGATCGTAGCGGGACCAGAGCTCGATGCACTGCTGCCCCCAGCTGGTGATCACATCCAGCCGCCCCTGTAGGGCATGGGTCAGCTCCTCGACGTGGAACAGATCGTCGCGCCCCTGCGCTGCCTCCTGAATGTTGAGCAGCCCCGCCTGCAGGCGGTGGCCGGCAGCATCCAGGGTATCTTGCAGCTCGCGCAGGGTTTGGCCGGTCTCGTGCAGCAGCTTTTCGCAGCTGTGAATGGCATCGACCCAGTTCTGGGTCAGCAGGGCCGCAATCTCGCTCTTGACCTGATTCTGCTGCTCATCCATGGCGCGCTGGGTGAGATCGATCCGCCCCAGGGTCTCTTCCAGCGAGAAGGTGAGGCGCGGCAGCACCTCGGCATCCCACTGCTCGCGGGTGTTGGTCTCGAGCGCCGCCTTGCGGGCGGTGTCGAGCTCGGCAGCCAGGTGTTCGAGCAGAATGGAGAGCTTGATGGAGTCAACCTGACGCTGATCGAGAAAGAAGTCGACGATGCCGATCCCAAGGCGCGACAGGCGATAGAGGCTCTCCCCCGCCACCATGTCGGTGTTGAAGCGCGACAGCAACTGCTGGCGGATCAGGTCGTTGATGGCGTTGTTGGCGCGACCGGTGAGGGTCTCGTCCATCTGGCCAAAGGCGCTGCTGACGTAGCCAAAGGCATCGTGCAGCGCCGCCTCAGACAGATCCGACTCATCTTCGGACAGGGTCTTGATTGCAATCAGAAAGGCCAGCCGGTCGGTGGGCAGGCTCAGCGCCAACCCCTCCTGCCTGACCCATCCCACCATCTCTGGCAGGGTACGGGATGTACTCATCATGACGTTGTCATCTCGTTGTTGTATTGGGCGCAAAAGCTTGCGCGCGGCTACATCCAGTAGCATCGAAAACATGGTTCACTTGTCAGTGAACAGCGATCAACTGGCCGGCTTCTGGGCCATCACATGGATATAGCGACCAAGGGCGACAAAAGGCTCCTGACGGCAATATTGCTGCTCCATGGCCAGCAGATCATCGAACTTCTCCAGTTGATCCTGCTTGTGACGCATATAGTCGTGAATGACCCGCACCCCGGTCTTGCCGATGATGCGCAGCCCCCCGCGACCAAGCCAGTCATAGACCTGCTCTGGCAACTGGGGATTGGTGGGCGTGAGCGCTGTCTGGCGCTTCTTGCGCAGGCCCAGGCGCACATAGTCAAAATTGCCCACCACCAGGCTCTGGAACAGCAAGCCATGACGGTTGTAAAAAAGCAGCGACAGTATGCCCCCTGCATTGACGAAAGGGAACAGACCCATCAAGGTCTGGCGCGGCTCGGCAAGCCACTCCAGCACCGCATGGCAGAGCACCAGATCAAAGGTACCTGTCACGTGTGCTTTAAGATCCTGAATGGGGCAATGGATGAGACGAATTTTATCTTCCAGCCCCTTCTCGGCGATCTGGACACGGGCCAGTGCCAACATTTCTGCTGACAGATCGCACAGTTCCACCTGATGGCCCAAGGCCGCCAGCTTCTGGGCGAAAAAGCCAAAACCGCCCCCGGCATCGAGGATGCGCAGCGGTCGGTTGCCAAGGCGCGCCAGACAGGCTTCGATATCGCTCCAGACGATGGTGGTGCGAATACGCCCCTTGGTGGAGTCGTAAATGTTGCGGGCGAACTTGTCGGCGCGCCCGTCAAAACTCTGATCGTGCTTCAAGGAGAAACTCAACATTAGCGCCACTGGGTGGTGGCCATCCCAAAAAAGAGCGCTATTCTGTCACATCCCGAATTTACTGAAAACTCAAGGAAGTGTCTGTCGTGTTTGTGCTTAAAAAGTGGCTGGGGCATCTGCTGATGCCGCTCCCCTTCTCCCTCTCCTTGTTGCTTGTCGCCCTGCTGCTGCTCTGGTTCACCCGTTTTCAGAAAACCGGCAAGTTGCTGGCGACCCTAGCCCTGCTCATCGTGGCGCTGATGGGGATGCGGCCGGTGAGCTATGAACTGGCCCGTGGGCTGGAGCAGACCTACCCGCCGTTCGAGGTGAGCCAGCACCCTAAAATTGAAGCGATCGTGGTGCTCGGCAATGGCCATGTCAGCGATCCGGCGGTGCCGATGCGCTCCTGGCAAAACAATATTGCCCTGGCCCGCACCCTGGAGGGGGTACGGCTGGCCCTGGCCTATCCGCAAGCCGAGCTTATCTTCTCAGGCTATGTGTCGGGGGATCCCCTCTCCAACGCCGAGGTCAATGCCCGGATGGCCGAGAGTCTCGGCGTTCCCCGCTCGCGGATGACGTTGTTTGAAAACAACAAAGACACTCATGACGAAGCGGTCAGTATCAGTCGCCACCTCAAGGGAAAAGAGGTGGCGCTGGTCAGTTCGGCTACTCATTTGCCGCGTGCCATCGCCCTCTATCAGGGTCAGGGGCTCAATGCCGTGCCAGCCCCCACCGACTACACCGCCAAGCAGAGCCAGGTGGCCCAACCGCTCTACAGTTATTTACCCAGGGGGCGTTATCTGATGTATTCCGAAGCCGCCCTCCATGAATGGATTGGGGTATGGTGGACCCGCTTGCGGGGGCAGGTTAACGAATGAGCGATCAAGCGTTTCATTCCTGATTTGGATCAGGAAAGCGAAAAAAAATTACGTCATTTGCCCCCGGGTCAGCTATCTTGGGCTCGGTTCAATTCATATAATGTCGCGCAATCAAATGCCTAGGAGATATAGAAGATGAGACAGCACCTGGTAATGGGTAACTGGAAACTGAACGGCACCAAAGCTTCTGTTGAAGCTCTGATAAAAGGACTGACCCCGGCTGCTGCCGCTCATCCTTCTGTGCAAGTCGCCGTTTGCCCGCCGGTTATCTTTTTGGGTCTGGTTGAGCAGCTGACCGCTGACAGCAAGATTGCTTACGGTGCCCAGAACGCTGACGTTCACGAGTCTGGTGCCTTCACCGGCGAGAACGCCCCTTCCATGCTGAAAGCCTTCGGCTGCACCTACTCCCTGGTCGGCCACAGCGAGCGTCGCACCCTGCACGCAGAGACCGACGACGTGGTTGCTGCCAAGTACGAAGCGATCCAGAAAGGCGGCCTGGTGCCGGTTCTGTGTATCGGTGAAACACTGGAGCAGTTCGAAGCCGGTGTAACCAAGAACGTGGTTGAGACCCAGCTGAAAGCCGTTATCGACCGTTGCGGTATCGCCTCTTTCACCAACGCCGTAGTTGCTTACGAGCCGGTATGGGCCATCGGTACTGGCAAGACTGCCACGCCGGAAATCGCTCAGTCTGTGCACGCTCACATCCGTCAGTACCTGGCCGGTTTTGATGCCGCCGTTGCTGCCAAAGTACAGATCCTGTACGGCGGTTCCGTGACTGGCGCCACTGCTGCCGACCTGTTCGGTCAGCCGGACATCGACGGTGGCCTGGTGGGTGGTGCGTCCCTGAAAGTGGACGACTTCTCCCAGATCATCGCTGGTGCTGCCAAGTAAGCGCCAATGACTGGCAAAGAGAGGGGCATGTCCCCTCTCTTGTATCGCTTTTCCTATGGTGGCCCCCGCATCCCATACGAAAGCCGATATAGTAAAAGTGGCTTGTCTATTACAACATCCGCATTTGACAACTCAGATCCAGAGGCACTCATGACCAAACAAATCAAACGTATTGGTGTTTTGACCAGTGGTGGCGACGCACCCGGTATGAACGCAGCCATTCGCGCCGTTGTTCGCGCCGGTTTGCATCATGGCTTGGAAGTGTACGGTATTTATGATGGCTACCTCGGCCTGCACCAGGATCGCATCGTCAAGCTGGAGCGTCACAGCGTCTCAGACGTCGTGAACCGGGGTGGTACTTTCCTGGGCTCTGCCCGTTTCCCTGCCTTCAAAGATCCGGCCGTACGTGCCGAAGCGATCGAAAACCTGAAAAAACACGGCATCGACGCCCTGGTGGTGATCGGTGGTGACGGCTCCTACATGGGTGCCAAGAAGCTGACCGAAGAGGGTTTCCCCTGCATCGGCCTGCCGGGCACCATCGACAACGACA
Source organism: Aeromonas fluvialis (assembly GCF_000819885.1). Taxonomy (GTDB): domain Bacteria; phylum Pseudomonadota; class Gammaproteobacteria; order Enterobacterales; family Aeromonadaceae; genus Aeromonas; species Aeromonas fluvialis. The sequence goes on along the minus strand of NZ_CDBO01000027.1, from coordinate 5,831 downwards.
TCGCCGGCACCGACTTCACCATCGGTTTTGATACCGCCCTGAACGTAGTGGTCGATGCCATCGACCGCCTGCGCGATACCTGCAGCTCCCACCACCGCATCTCTGTGGTCGAGATCATGGGCCGCCACTGTGGCGATCTGGCCATGTCTGCAGCCGTTGCTGGCGGTGCCGAGTACGTGATCGTGCCGGAAGTGGCGTTTGACAAAGAGAAGCTGCTGCAGCAAATCAAGGAAGGTGAAGCCAAGGGCAAGCGTCACGCCATCATCACCATCTGCGAGCACGTCACTGACGTCAATGCACTGGCCAAGGACATCGAAGCCCTGACCGGCCGTGAAACCCGCGCAACCATTCTGGGTCACATCCAGCGCGGTGGTGCCCCGACAGCCCGCGACCGTATCATGTCCAGCCGTATGGGTGCCTTCGCTGTCGAGCAGCTGCTGGCAGGCCAGGGTGGCCGCTGTGTCGGTATTCAGGGCAACGAGATGGTGCATCACGACATCATCGACTGTATCGAGAACCTGAAGCGTCCGTTCAACCAGGAACTCTACGATCTCTCCACTACCCTGTTCTAAGCCAGCTGGCTTGCACAGGCGGTAGATGACAAAAACCCTCCATCGGAGGGTTTTTTCATATCTTATGCAAGCTGGCGTATAGGTACTCTGTGCAGTCGTCGTCTTGCATCCTGGCCTTTTCCCCACCTCTTGCGCCATCTCACTGATAGTTAACAATCTTCTCCTGGCACCGCCCAAGACACAGTGCCGGTATTGCCGTAAATGTTTTATCACGGTTGAATTGGCCTACGGTCGCTGCGCACTGCTGACGCTCAGGCAAGCTTGTTTGGCATGCCCGTAAACACACATCACTGTGTATCTTCATCTGGTTGACGGTATTCAGATATCTTCCCCACCCATGCTCAGGCTCTGCTCTCGTATTGCAATCACATTACTCACTCAGATGCACCACCCACGCAAATCGCAGTTCGAGACCAGCCCAGCCCGAGAGTACACCTCTGGCTTAGTGCGCACCGCACTATTGATGAAACCTTGTCTATTCCGTGGCCGACGGGAAAATCGGCGGTGAAAAAACAGCCTGCCGCCACCCTGTATCCCCCGATGCACGGCTCTCCTCCCGATGAACCCAATGTATTGCTGTAAAAATGCGGTGACTCCGGCCTGATAAAGTCATGGTGCGACAAGGGTTGGCAACCAAATTGCCTCCACCAAATTTTTTTGGATGAGCTATCTGCGTCAGGTATCGTCAAATCATAACCAGATACACTTTTTATGGCCTCCATGACACAGTTACGAGAGGGATAACTTATAAACCCCTATTTGAGTCCCATATAAAACCCACCAAAAAATCAACAAGCAAATCCATAAGCAATTGAATTTAAACGACATAATAAATAAAACTGGTTCTTGGATGGGTAGCGCGTCGCAATAGACGATAAAATCAGCGCAATATATCAAAAACAACCATTTCAATCATAGACACACGCAAAGCAGCCATTTTATCAACTTAACCCTTGTTTTAACCCCCTGTTATGGTATCTTGACTGCATCAACCAACAACTTGGGGAGAAAAAAATGAAAGAGTTTGTCGTTACTGCCGTTTTCACGGTGTTTTTCACCTTGGTTGCTGTCTCTCTGCCCTCAGTGTCACAGTTCTGAGCCGGATTAGAGAGGCATCAATCCGGACCCACCCTCTTTGCCTTGTCTGTTTAATCGCCACCAACTGGCGTTTTTCAGTGACGATGTCGAGATGGTCAACCAAGATATGATTTCATCACGTTGACGCTGTTTCTTTCGCCACAAGGGTTTAACCAGGATGGTTTTCCCACACTCTGTTTGGCCTGATGGAGTAAAACCAACAGCAGATCATATCTGGGGGGAGCCAAGCTCCCCTTTTTGTTACCCGTCATTCGACAATCACTCTGCCTCGGCATCTATAACAGGCCAGTTGACGCCTTACGGCCTATGCCCACGACAGTTGTTGTTTGCCCCTCCTGTGCTCTCCATTCAACACAGCTAAATCCATCAGCAATCTTTTGTGCACACCTTTTCTCTGATACTTGTCCGCCAGATATAAAAAAGCCCCCACCATCATGGCAGGGGCTCGCGTTATGCAGTTTTAGCTCAGCGCTGTTTTATTCAGCTCAAAGCTGTTATGCCTTGTTCCAACGCTGCGGGTCATATTCCGGGCTGAAGCGGTCAACAATGACGGCACAGGCGGCATCACCTGTGATATTGAGAGAGGTGCGGATCATGTCGAACAGACGATCCAGCGCAAACAGCAACGGTAATCCTTCGATGGGGATCCCGGCTGCCAGCAGTACGGCAACCACCAGGAAGCTTGGGCCCGGCACACCGGCCTGACCAATCGCCCCCAGGGTGGAGGTCAAAATGATGGCCACCCAGGCACCGGCACTCAGATCGATGTTGTAAACCTGAGCGAAGAAGATGGCGACCAGACCGTAATAGATGGCGTTGCCGCTCATGTTGATGGTGGCACCCAGCGGCAGCACGAAGGAGGCGGTCGCGTTGGTCACTTTCAGATCATGCTCACAGGTCTCCATAGTGACCGGCAGGGTCGCCATGGAAGAGGCGGTGGAGAAGGCCACGATCTGCGGCTTCTTCATGGCGGAGAGGTACTTCACCACCGGGGTGTTGGAGAAGATCGCCACCAGCAGCGGATAAACCACAAAGCCGAAAATGAGGATGGCAGCCACGTAGACCACGAACAGCTTGAGCACCAGCGTCAGCACATCGAAGCCATAAGTGCCGATGGCTTCAGCCATCAGACCGAACACCCCGAGCGGCGCGATGATCATCACCTTGTTGATCATCCAGACGAAGGCATCTACCAGGGTATTGAGCCCATCGACCAGCGGCTTGGCCCGCTCGCGCGGCTGCTTGGCCAGCGCAATGCCGAGGAACATGCAAAACACCAAGATCTGCAGGATGTTCGCCTCGTTGAGGGAGTTAAAGACGTTGGTGGGGATCATGCCAAGCAGGGTGGCAACCGCATCCGGCAGTGCCCCTTTATCGGCGTAGTCACCGCCAAACATGGAGGCGACGGAAGCGAAATCGACCCCGACACCCGGTTTGAAGATCTGCCCCATCACCAGTGCCAGCAACACGGCCAGGGCTGATGTACCAAGGAAGAAGGCCAGCGTCGCTGCGCCGATCTTGCCCGCAGCCGGACTGGCCCCCAGATTGGCGGCGCCAGAGAGGATGGCAACCGCCACCAGCGGGATCACCAGCATCTTGATCAGCTGGATAAACAGGGTACCGAGCGGTGCAAACACGGTGGCTTGTTCACCCATGAACGCGCCGACCACTGCGCCCAGTACCATGGCGACCACAACCTGGAAGCCAATGTTTTTAATGAGTCCTTTAGTTAACACAATATGTTCCTTTATGTAGCAAAATTCACACTTTCCCAGTGCAATTAACCAAACATGAGAATAAGAATCTACCAATCCCCCTGTTTGCGCGTGTTATCTCACATTTAATTGCTGTTTTAAATCGGCAAATCATTAACCTTGGCTATTAATAAGTTTGCGAAAAAGTAAAGATTCAAAGCGGTCTCGGCGATTTTTACCTCACCCCCCATGACAACTGGCAAAAGATTGTGCTAGTTTGGCTGCACAAACGTACACACAGGGATGTAAAGATGCTGAAAGTTAACGAGTATTTCGATGGAAATGTAAAATCCATCGGTTTTGAGCAAAAAGGCGAGAAATCAACCGTCGGAGTGATGAATATCGGTGACTACCTGTTCAACACCGCCGCCCCCGAGCGGATGACGGTGATCAAGGGCGCCCTCACCATCCAGCTGGCCGATGAAGATGAGTGGCACACCTACAGCCAGGGCGAATCCTTCCTGGTGGCCGGTCACTCCTCCTTCAAGCTGGAAGTGAAAACCCCCACCGCTTATCTGTGCGAATTTCTCGACTGATCCGGCAGGTTGAAGGGGATCTGCCCCTTCAACCTGCTTAAGCTACCCCCTGCGACATTATCTGTGTCCATGTCACAGCACGGCATATCCCCGCTTTCCATCCTCGGCAAAAATCCTAGAATAAACAGACATAAACCATCACCGGATTGATGTCATGATCAGCGTGTTTGACCTGTTTTCCATCGGGATTGGCCCCTCCTCTTCCCATACCGTCGGCCCCATGCGTGCCTCTTATGCTTTCGTCCAGCAGCTCAAGCGGCAAGGCCATCTGCCGCAGGTCACGCGGGTCGAAGTGGAGTGTTACGGTTCGCTGGGACAGACCGGCAAAGGACACGGCACCGGCAAGGCGATCATTCTGGGACTGGCCGGTTTTGAACCCGAGTCGGTCGACATCGATGCCATTCCGGATCTACTGGCCCAAGTAGAGAAGGCGCAAAGCCTATTGCTGGCTGGCGAGCAACCAAGCCACTTTCCCCGCAGCGGCGCCATCATCTTCAATCGCCGCAAGACACTGCCGGCCCATACCAACGGAATGACCCTGCGAGCCTTTGCTGCCGACACCGCGCTGCTGTTTAGCCAGACCTACTACTCCATCGGGGGCGGCTTCATCATTGAAGAGAGCCACTTCGCCACCGCCAAAGAAGAGGCCGCCAACGCAGAGGCCGAACACCCGGTTCCCTACCCCTTTGACAATTGTGCCCAACTGCTAGCCCACTGCCGGGAAAGCGGCCTCTCCATCTCGGGACTGCTCCTCGCCAACGAGCGAGTTTTTCGCAGCGATGAGCAGATAAAAGCGGGATTGCGCAAGATCTGGCAGGCGATGCAGGGCTGTGTCGAGCGGGGCTGCAAGAGTGAAGGGGTGCTGCCGGGCGGCCTCAAGGTACGGCGCCGCGCCCCGGGACTGTTCCGCCAGCTCAGCTGCGAGACCAACTTCAACAAGGATCCCTTGATGGTGATGGAGTGGGTCGATCTCTTCGCGCTGGCAGTCAACGAAGAGAACGCCGCCGGTGGCCGGGTGGTCACCGCCCCCACCAATGGCGCTGCGGGCATCATCCCCGCCGTGCTCCACTACTACGATCGCTTCGTTCATAAGGTGGATGACGAAACCCTGGTGCGCTACTTTCTCACCGCCGCCGCCATCGGCATCTTATATAAGAAGAACGCTTCCCTCTCCGGGGCCGAAGTGGGCTGTCAGGGGGAAGTGGGTGTCGCCTGCTCCATGGCGGCCGGCGCACTGACCGAACTCTTGGGTGGCAGCCCGGCCATGGTGGAGAACGCCGCCGAGATCGGCATGGAGCACAATCTCGGGCTTACCTGCGACCCTATCGGCGGACTGGTGCAGGTGCCCTGCATCGAGCGCAACGCCATGGGAGCCGTCAAGGCGATCAATGCCGCCCGCCTCGCCCTGCGGGGCACTGGTGAACACAAGGTGTCACTAGACAAGGTGATCAAGACCATGTGGGAGACCGGCAATGACATGAAGACCAAGTACAAGGAAACCGCCCGTGGTGGCCTCGCCGTTAACATTACCGAATGTTAAAAAACTTAATCAAGCTCTACTTGGCACCAAAAATACCCGGCATTGCCGCAATGCTGTTCACTTAAGCGGAGCTGCATTGCGATCTACAGGAAAACGGGTCTTTGATATCTTCACCGCCCTGGGCCTTGATGGCCTGGGGCGTTTTTTTATGAACATGACGCCTATGCTGCCCCGCAACTCCACCAATCTCCTTGCCGTATGCGCTGGCGATAGCGCACCCGCCATCGCTGCCATCTGGTTCGCTAGGAACTGACAGGCAAATTTGAAACTAACCTCATTGGGGGCTCTCTGATGCGTAACGGCTGCTTGGCTTGGCTAATAACACCATGTC
>NZ_CDBO01000026.1 GCF_000819885.1 Aeromonas fluvialis | reverse complement strand
CATGCGTGGGAATACGCACACGAAGGTATGCTATTGAAAAATTTACTTATTCGTGAGCAGTTACACAATCGGATTGATAGGTTCACGCCTGAGTAACTAAGAGATCTCCCCAGAGTTGCCCGCTCATCCTTCGGTAGGTATCAATCCACCAGTTCGTAGATGTCTGCTATCTGAACGTTGAGATAGCGACATAGTGTTTCTAGTGCATCAAGCTCGATCCGGGTTGCTGTTTCGTTATACATACGAGTGATAGTGCCTCTATTGAGGCCTGTTTCTCGTGCAACATCGGCAATCTTGAGCCGTTTCTCACCCATGATCCTAGACAAATGACACTTCACCATGTTCTAAACCTAATTAAATTAACCTCCTGCAGATTAAAAAGTCTTGCATAAAGGTCTTTTGATGCTAAATTGTTCTTCAGGAGGTTAATTGAATCTCCTGAGGCGATAAATCGGTATTGGGAGAACGATTATGGCATACACCTATCTGACAACAGAAGAGCTCTCTGCACGGATCAAGTTTGATCCGCGTACCATCCGCAACCAGCTCAAGGATTCCGTGCTGCTCGAAGGGCTGCATTACATTCGCCCGTTTGGGGGACGCAAGCTGTTGTTCCTTTGGGAGCCGATCGAAGAGGAGATGCTCAAGCACAGCGCCACGTTCGAATCTTTCCAAGGCTAGGGGGTGGCAAGATGGCGTCTATCTTCAGTCTCAACCAACGGCTGTATCTCGATTTTACCTTCAAGGGCAAACGTTGTCGGGAACGGACCGGCCTGCCGGATAGTGAGCAAAATCGTCGCAAGCTCAAGCAGTATTGTGAGCGGATGGAGGCTCAGATCACGCTGGGGCAGTTTGATTTCTGCAAGGCGTTTCCCAATAGTCCTCGCGTTGACTATTTCGCCAACCAGGCCAAGCGGGAAGCGGTATTGTTGGCGGGGTGCCCCTTGCTGCGCGATTTCGCCGAGCAGTGGTATGCCGAAAAGGCGGCAGAATGGCGCACCTCCCAGCGGGAGACGGTACGCGACATTCTCGATGGTCACCTGTTGCCGCAGTTTGGCAACCAGCCGCTGAGCCTGATCGACAAGGGCGCTATTTTGGCATTCCGGGCGCAGGTGACCCAGTTGCCCGGGCGCAGTGGCAAGCCGATCTCCGCCTCGCGGGTGAATCACATCATGACGCCGCTGCGAATGATGCTGACCGATGCGGCCGACCGCTACGGTTTTATCTCGCCCTGGCGCAATATTCGGGCGCTCAAAATCCCCCGCAGTACCATTATGCCGTTCAGTCTCGACGAGATAGGTGACATCGTGGCCACGGTGCGGGCGGATTATCGCCCTTACTACATCACCCGTTTTTTCACCGGCTTGCGTTCTAGCGAGATCCACGGGTTGACCTGGCGTCATGTCGATTTTGAGCGTCGGCAGTTGCTGATTTATCAAGCCTGGGTGCGCGATGAATTGATCCCGACCAAGACCGATGGCTCCTACCGGACGGTGCAAATGAGCGAGCGGGTGTATGAGGCACTGCTGCTTCAGCGCAGCCGGCAAGGAACTGATGTCACCCCGGATCACTTTGTGTTTTGCAACCGCAATGGCCGTCCGCTGGAGGATCGCAATGTGGCGAACCGGATCTGGTATCCGTTATTAGCTTTGCTCGATCTGGAGAAGCGCAAGCCTTATCAGACTCGGCACACGGCTGCGACCCTCTGGCTGGCATCCGGGGAGAGCCCGGAGTGGATTGCCCGGCAGTTGGGCCACAACAGCACGCAAATGCTGTTTCGGGTCTATTCCCGCTATGTGCCGGATCTGTCGGGGCGCGATGGGCATGCCTTTGAGCAGATGCTCAGTCGCTATGAGCCGACCGCATCGGGTCAGCGCGATGAGAGCACTACCATCCTAAACGAGGAGATCCACCATGGCCCACGTCATTAATCGGCAGGAACCTGGTCAATTGCTGTGGGCAACGCGCTTGCATTGCCTTGAGGGGCATTTGGAGCAGTGGCAACTGTGGACGCCCGGTGACACCCAGTTGGTGGTGGTGTCGCACAGTGAGATGGCTCATATCGAGCCCAGTGGCCAGCTGGTGCGCTGGCGGCTTGCCGCCCAGCCGTCTGCTCCGGTCGGCCTGCCTACGCAGGGGATTGCGGGGATGACCGGCGAGGCCGCTCGCCAGGTGTGGCTGTTTCACCTTGAGCAGGCACGGTCAGCAGGTCATGGCCAGATGATCGACCAGTTATGGCAATTTTATGCCGGACTGCCTGGTGGTGGCGTTCGTCAATTTGTCCAGGGGCTGCTGTTTGACAAACCCTTTATTGCCGCCTTCTATCGCGGCAAAGCGAGTCATCACCATCACCATGACTACGAGGGCGGCTTGCTGGAACACAGTGTTGAAGTGGCGCTGACGGCCAGGATGCTCTGCCAGCAATACCAGCTCGACAGCCGCACCGCCGACGTGGCCTTTTTGGGCGGGCTGTTGCACGATGTCGGCAAGCTCTACCTTTACTACAACAACAGCAGCGGGGAGGGGATCTGCTCCTCCCATGAGGCGCTCAACTTTATGAAACTGGAGCGTTACCTCGAGCCATTGATGGCGCGAGAGCCGCGGGTGTTTGAAGCGCTGACCGCCTGCCTATCGGCCTCGGTGGGCAAGCAGCAAATCCAGTACATGCCTGAAACCATCGTGAAGATGGCCGATCGCCTGTCAGCCGAGGTGTACCACTGGCGGCGGGTATTTGTTGGCTTACCCGACTTTTACTGGTTTCACAAATCCGACGAGGATGCCCGGATCTACAAACGGCTGGGATGAGCGAGGCCTGTTGGGCGAGTTCGTAAAGAAACAGGGCCGCCATGTGCGTCCCTGTTTGGTTGAGGGGTTAGAAGGGGATGGAATCATCTCCATCCCAGTCGGGGATAGGGGGTGGTGGGGTGACTGGTAGGGAAGTCTTGCCGTTGACTGGTGGAGCCACGGGCGCGCGCTCTGTGGCGGACACGGGATGGCTATCCTGATGATTGCGCCCCCCCAGCATTTGCATGACCCCGTTAAAGCTGTCGACCAGCACTTCGGTGGTGTAACGGTCCTGGCCATTCTGGTCTTGCCACTTGCGGGTCTGCAGCTTGCCTTCCACATAGACCTGTGAGCCCTTTTTGAGGTACTGACCGGCAATCTCACCAATCTTGCCTATAAACACTACCCGGTGCCATTCGGTCCGCTCTTGCTGTTGGCCGGTTTGCCGATCACGCCAACTCTCGGAGGTCGCCAGACTGATGGTGGTCACCGCCCCCCCTTGTGCCATCTGCCGCACCTCCGGCTCCTGGCCAAGATGGCCGATCAGCATGACTTTGTTGATACCCCGAGTTGCCATATTTGCTCCAATTTTTCTTATAGATAGAAAGTCGGCGGGTTCACGATCGCAATCGTTCATCCCATTACTGTATCGAATTGCGCCGGTTGAAAGGGTGCGCCCCTCCACACTTACTCGCCCCCGACGGATTGACTCTTGGTGCGGGTGAAGAGGGTGAGTGATGCATCGCCCTCCGCAATCGGGGACCACCATACCCGCGACTCCCCGTCATGTAGCTGTGACCATTTGGTGCCGGGGGCGGCTGTCGCCTTGTTGAGGGAGGGGAGAAGGTCAACGTGCCACCGGCAGATCTTCCCAACGGGTGGTGTAACAAGGGCTCAGATGCGCTTGGCGCATCATCCACTCGGGTGACCCCGTACCCTGACTGGCAAAGCCGACTTTTCCCCATCCTTTGGCCTTGATCTGATCGAGCACCGCCATCAGCGCATCCGATTGAGGGGAAGGCGGGGCAAACAGATCGGCCTGTTGCTGCCCCTTGGGGGTGAATTCACTGAGCATCACGCCCGCTTTTTGATAGCGATGGCCGTCGCGCCAAATTTGCGGTAGCAGTACGCTCACTTGCTGCAGCAGCAAACGGGTGTCATCGGTTGGGCAGTTCAGCCGCGCCCCGGCCTGCTCGCTGTAATAGGGGGCCCGCTCATCAAACGGGCTCGTGCGCACAAACAGGTGCACCCGCTGGCAGCACATTTCCTCCGCCCGCAGCTTCTCGGCAGCGCGAGCCATAAACCCCGCCAGGGCTTGTGCCATTGCCGCGCACTCGGTGATCCGCTCGCCAAACGAGCGGCTGGAGAGGATCTGTTGCTTCGCCACCGGTTCAACGGCCAGCTCTGCGCAAGGCAGGCCACGTAGCTCCTGCACGATCCGCTCGACCACCACGCCGTATTGGGCGCGCAACCCTTTGGCATCACTGGCGACCAGATCGGCCACTGTGTGTATGGCTTGCCGCTGTAACTTGACCGTCAAGCGGCGGCCAATCCCCCACACCTCCTCCACCGGGGTGATCGCCATCAGCCGGGCCCGGCGCAGTTCATCGTGCAAATCGACCACGCCGCCGGTGGCAGGCCACTTTTTGGCGGCATAGTTGGCCAGTTTGGCGAGGGTCTTGGTGGGGCCAATGCCGACCCCGACCGTGAGGCCGGTCCACTGCTGCACCCGCTGGCGGATCTGCTGCCCATAGGCGGTGAGATCCCCGGCAAACGACGCCGACAACGCCAGAAATGCTTCATCGATGGAGTAGACCTCCAGCTCAGGGGCCATGGTCTCCAGCGTGCTCATCACCCGGCTCGACATATCACCATAGAGGGCATAATTGGAGCTGAACGCCACCCCGCCATGTGCCTCAAACGGCTCGCGGATCTGAAAGTAGGGCACCCCCATCTTGATGCCCATCGCCTTGGCTTCGTAAGAGCGAGACACCACGCAGCCATCGTTGTTGGAGAGCACCACCAGTGGCCGCCCACGCAGCTCGGGGCGAAACAGCCGCTCACAACTGGCGTAGAAGTTATTAACATCAACCAGCGCAATGGCCATCACGCTGCCTCAAATTACCGATCACATGGGTCACCACCCCGAACAGCTCAAACCCTTGCTCGGCATCCACCGCCAGCGGGGCAAAGGCTGGATTGGCGGGCAGCAACGCGAGCCGGGGGGTGAGTTGCAAGATCTTCACCGTAAAGCCGCCATCGAGCAGTGCAATCACCACGTCACCGTGGCGGGCAGTCAGGCTCTTATCGACCACCAACAAATCACCGGGAAAGATACCGACCCCGGTCATGCTCTCCCCCTCGGCACGCAGGTAGAAGGTGGCGGCCGGATGGCTGATGCAGTGACGATTGAGATCGAGACTGCCTTCCAGATAATCGCTGGCGGGGCTGGGAAAGCCGCAAGAGGCCCGCTGTAAGAACAGCGGAATGGCCACCTCGGCGGGTGAGGGGTCTGGGGTGAGTAGGTTCATCATGCTGCAATGCTGTATATCCATACAGCCATTATAATGCCGAATGTTTGCATCAACGCAAGTTTTGGTTGGCCAGGATCGCGTAGCATGGCCTCAATCGGTAACAGAATGGTCAAAGGAAGTTGACGAGAGTTTCACATTCCCTATCGGCGTTACAACTGATTAACTGTCACTTTTTGTCATACTCATCAAGTGCATTTCGATCGCACGAGCATCGTCAAAAATGAGTGGTTTTTCTCCCATTAGCTCAAAGTGTCCATCGCCTCTCAGAATAATTTTTTGCTGCGTTTTCTCCTTATCCGGATAGCGCCAAACACTCAGCTCAAAGCCATCAGTAATATCTTCCCTATTCACGGTGAACACCTGACTGTCCAAGATTGAAATCAGTTGGTTGTAGTCTTTGACTAACTCATCAGAGTATCCCAACCCCTTTTTCCAAACTGGATCAATGTGTTGAGGTGCGCCCCCCTCATATTGAAGTTTATAAACGCTTGCATGAATCGACATTTCGAGTTGAGCGCACTCGTGTTTGGTCTTATGATTCCCGAGCGCTGCGCTTTGAAAAAGATATAAGTAACTGCCTAAATCCTTAGCGTTATACTCATCACGTGGAAAACCAATCAGCAATCGTGAAATGTCATCAACCATTAGCGAGAACAACTCCTGCTCACCGGGTATTGAACTATTTATTGGAGAAGATACTAAGTTTAACAGATGACTCTTAATTTGTTTGACGATCTCTTGATTTTGGTTATTGTTGACAACAACGGATGAGGTCGCCGTTGGTAAAACCTGAAAAAGCTGATGGTTAATACTGCGTTCCAAGGTCTGATTGGGCTCCTTATTTCGAATAAAACTGCCAGACTCATTAAAGTAATAACTATAGTCACCAGTTTCAGCTCTAATAATATCTATCACATCCAAATCTATATCAATCCAATCAATGGCGCGGGCAAGCTCTATTCCCTCATACCACTGTTCAAACGATTCCACTAACTCTTGCTGACGTTGCCGCCCTTTACTGCCAATTATAGATGGGTGGTTAATGAGATGCTGATAAATAGCCAAATGCACTAGTGTGGGGCTAATTCGATTGACGAACGCCGGATATTTATTGGTAAAGCTATTCCATAGTCCATCACAAAACTGCTTCGCAAGACAAGTTATTGAGTTTCTGTTCGACATCGTATTTTTCACACCTCTTTCTGATGAACTCACCGACTATCCTATTTCAACTCTTGCGCACACATAAGTGTCCTATTTTGGTACATGCCTCTCGCTTGCCAATGGACTGGAGCACAAGCACGCCGTCGAACAACAGGTCGACCAGCTACTTACCCATTACGCCTGATATCCCCGTCATTCATGGCGGGGATATCAGGCAGGGCGAGAGTGTGAATTTATCGTTAAAAACCATTGTCACACTGTTACGAAAAACCATTGTTGACTGTTTGTGACACAAAAAAATATCTATCAAGTAAATAAATTCAACAGTGACTCATGAACCGCCTTGCGAGTATCGGCATATAGAAAGCACCACTGACTCTCACTAGAGGCCCTTCGGTAGTAAAACGAACAACAAACAGCCAAAGCGGCTTTAATTTAGGCAGTTTTTAAAAAAAAGTTCACACTCTCACCCTGGTTTCTGGATGGAGCTGACACGGACCTTGGTGCAGACACTGACCTAGCAAAAGAGAGCTTGAGCCAGCCGCAGTCGCAGCACTTCACGAATTTTACGCATTGCAATCCACTTGGTAGGCATAGGCTCTTCCCTAGCACAAGGGATAGCGTATAAAAAGTTTTTAAATCAATGCATTAAGGATGGTTCTGGTGAGTGTGAACAGTGATTCTGGGATGTTGAACACTGTTTCCGGAAAGGAGGGGCAAAGTGTTCAGGTTGAGCAGGAATGAGCCTTCACATTGGTCCGGAAATGGTGTTCACGTTGAACCGGAATAGGTGTTCATGGTCGGCCGGAATATGCAGTGCCTTCCAGTTCTAATGTCGTTGATATTTTTCATAGACCAAAGGATGATGAAGTAATGCAACGACATCAAGCCTTCAAATACGAACTGATGCCAAATCAGGGTGAGAGCAAACTAACCTATAAAATGAGCAAGTGGAGCAAAATAACACCAATAGGAATAAATTTTGCTCACTCCGCGGTGTGAAACCGAGTGCTATTTACTCTTGGGTTGTGTGCTTAATGAGCAAAAATCTGGCTTGTTACTTGATTTAACAAGGTGTGCTCCCGCCCAGGATGCCAAATGGCCAGCAAGAGCGACAAATGCGCCGCTTTGAGGGCTCTTGTCGGTTCGTCTTCAACAAGGCGTTGGTGTTGCAAAAGATAGGCATGAGCAAGGCGAAAAATAGCTGACCTGTGCAAGTGCTTAACGGCTTGGAAGCAAGACGAGCAAACGCTTTGGCTGGCCGAAACGACCTCTCAGCCATTGCAGCAGACGCTCAAAGACTTCTTAGCCAGTCATCTACTAACCAGCTAATCTTTTTAAGTTGAGCATTTTAATGATTGAGCAGACACAGACTCTACATAGAAAAGTAAATAAAAAAACACTGCTACGCTACCAAGTCATAGAGATCATCGCCTATTGGGAAGGTCGAGTGACTACCGTACACTTGTGCAACTGTTTCGACATTGGGCGGCAACAAGCCTCTAGAGAAATTAATGCCTACCTAGAAGAACACGCTCCCGGTAACCTTGAATACGATCCGCATATTGCGGGCTATACCACCTCAAAAACCTTTAACCCTGTCTTTACTCGAGGACGTGTCGATGAGTACCTTAACCTACTGGCACTGAACGAGCGCCTCGTAACGAAGAGCAATTATTCTGCACTAGGGTTTCGCGAAGTCACGTCAGTGATACCTCCTACAAGGGCAATTGACCCCGTCATAATGCGCGCCCTCGTAAGAGCGATTAGCAAAGGACGAAGATTAGAAATTGAATATTTATCAATGAGCTCAGCAGAGCCCGAAGCTCGAATAATCGCACCGCACTCATTGGTAGAAACCCCTTTGCGCTGGCATGTTCGAGCATATTGTGAAAAAAGCAGAGCCTATCGCGATTTTATGTTAAGTCGCTTTGTTGGCGAACCCGAAGAACTCGGCTCCTCCACTAACCCAATCGAAGAAGACACCGACTGGAACACGCCTATACAACTTGTACTACAAGCAGATCCACGGCTGAATAGCCATCAAATGTCGTTAATAGAGAGAGATTACGGGATGTGTGATGGGGAGCTTGTCATACCAAGCAAGTTGTCACAAATAAACTACCTGATTGATGGTTTCGGGCTAAGCCTCAATCACGTGCAGACCGAGCCAGGTCATCAGCCGGTCTCGATTAAAAACCGTGAAGAACTTATCAGCACTCTGAGCAAAAGAGGGCTTCTCAAACACCAATTATGATTATCCATGATTAGCAGCCACCACGAACGATACTGAGCTTACACAGAGCTGTTACAGAGCCGAAATTATTCATAAATGCATGATTGTTATGATAATTAACATTAAGGCGCTAAACAACTACGTGAGTCGTTGGCATGGGTGGCTGCAAAAGTTTCATGGTTAACTCGACCTGCTCGAGCACAAGCCATGGCGCTTCCTTCAAGGAGTGGCGTTGCTGCCGGCGTTGAGCCGCTTGCAACAGCAACTGCTGAGCCGCAAGGGCGGTGACCGGGACATGGTCTGGCCGCCCGGCCCCGCCGGCAGGACGGGCTCGACCTGTTGGAGCAAACCTGCCAGCAGGTACTGCAACTGCTGGCTAATAACATCATG
>NZ_CDBO01000025.1 GCF_000819885.1 Aeromonas fluvialis | reverse complement strand
CGAGAAGCACCAGTCGGGCCCCAATGGGCTGATTGACCTTTTCGCCGCTGTCGGCAATCGCTGCCACATTGCGCAGTACATGGGCCCAGCACAGCTGACGCTGGCTGCTGTCGATGAAACGGTATCCTGCGTACTGGTCTGTCACCAACACGCCATCCAACTCTGAGCCCAGCAGCCGTTTGGCCGCATCCTGACCCCGGCCAAACGCCGTCATGAAACAGACGGCCACCTTGCTCAGTGCCAGCCACATCCAGCGCCGCTCACCACCACGCTGATGCCGTGTTTCATCGGCATGGATACAGGAGGCTGATTGCACTTGTTGTTTGATGGCCTGGTGCGTCGGGGTCAACATGGCACTGACTCGCCCTTGCGCCTCGCTGATGGCGCCGCGACTGAAGCTCAGGCCGAAGTGCTGTTTAAGCTGTTGTTGTATCTGGCTAATGCTCTGGTGAAACAGACCACTTTGCAGGGCGATGTAGCTCAGCAGGTTGGTCCCCATCTGGCTGCTGCTCACCGTCTCGGGCAACGGCGCCGGG